>CATKYJ010000003.1 GCA_949840885.1 uncultured Acetatifactor sp. | reverse complement strand
GTAGCAAAAGTAAAGTTGCCCGGCATATAGTGCCTATCATCCAGAGATATATAGATGATAACCAGCCGTGGGCGTACATAGAGCCATTCTGTGGCGGATGCAATATCATAGACAAAATCCATGCAAGAAAAAGGTTTGCGCATGATAAGCAAGAACACTTGATAGAATTGTTCAGAAATCTTGACAGGCTCGGAGAACTGCCGGGATTTGTCACGAAAGAGCATTACTCAGAAGTGAGAAAGTGCTTTTATGAGCAGAGCGGCATTTATGAAAAATGGTATGTGGGAGCTATCGGGTATCTTGCAAGCTATAATGGCCGGTTCTTTGACGGTGGATATGCCGGAATAGTGCATACGGAAAATGGGGTGAGGAATTACTACGAAGAGGCATTGAGGAATCTGATAAAACAGGCTGAGGACTTAAAGGGCGTTGAGTTTATCTGTAGCGATTATAAGTTGCTCAACACGCAAGGGGCGGTTATCTATTGCGATCCTCCGTATGAGGGTACAAAGGAGTATGGAATAAGCAAGGGTTTCGATTATGGAGAGTTTTGGCAGTGGGTGAGAGCAATGAGTGTGGAGAATATCGTGCTGATAAGCAGTAGCGCAGCGCCGGATGATTTTAAGTGTATCTGGAGCAAACCGGTATCAAGGACGATAAAAGCAGACAAGAATCCGGTGCAGGCTACGGAAAAGCTGTTCATCATCAGGTAAATTTTTTTGACCGATTATCTCGCAAAAGCGAGAATGCAAGGTAAATAAAAACGCAATAGCGAAAGGAGAAAGACGATGGAGGAATTGAGAGTAAGAGCAGGGAATGAAGAGCTGAAGGTAAAGGGCAGTTCGGAGACGATTCAGAGAGAGCGTGAGGCTTTCTACCAGCACATCAAGGAAGTGGAAGAGGCCAACATCAAGGCAAAAGCCGAGCTGGTGCAGAGGATGAAAAACGATATGTCCTGGTACGCAAGGGGACGGCAGGAAAAGAATGCGGCAAATGCTGGAAAGCCGGGAGTCGTGAGAACCTGCGGAGAACTGCAGGGAACCTGGGAAGAGATTGCCAGCGCAATCAAGTCCGGAGCCGAGTTCAAGGTCGGGGATTACAAGAAGGGCAGCACGGTGGACGGCCAGGGCTTTACGCTGGTGGTTACGGATGTGACGGACGAGTATGTGCGGTTCGAGAGCCGGGACTGCCTGGGCGGAACAGTCCAGTGGAACAAAAAAGACACGACAGACGGCGGCATTGAAGAGTCCAATGTGCAGGAATGGCTCATGCTTGAATTGTTCGGCAAGTTACCGGACGATCTGCGGCAGGTAATCAGCAAAGCTACAAGGAAGTATGAGGACAACAAGGGCGAGGTCAAGAAGTATGAAACACTGCTGTTCCTGCCTTCAGCATCGGAGGTATTTGGCGAGGACGATTGCTATGGCGATGAAAGTCTGTATGAGCAGATGGAATACTACAAGGACCGTAGGAACAGAATGAGGGGATCGGCAGAGGGCGAAGATACCTGCCACTGGTGGCTGGCGTCCGTGAGGTCTGGCGATTCGACGAATGCGTGCCATGTCAACTACGGCGGCGGTGCCGGCCACTGGAACGCGTCCATTGCGCTTCGGGTGCCCGTCTGCTTCATCATCAAGAAATCATAACATCATGGAATCGGCGGCCTTGTGCCGCCAGTTCCCTCAAAATGGATTATAGGAGGATAAACGAATGGCGGAAAAACAGATTATTTACATTGCGGCTGAGCATATCAGACCGCATCCGGAGAATCCCAGGAAAGACCTGGGAGATTTGACGGAGTTGGCGGAATCCATTAAGAAGAATGGAATCCTGCAGAATTTGACGGTGATTCCGGTGGAGGGCGAGCCAGGAGAGTACATGACAATCATCGGCCACAGGAGATATGCGGCAGGTACCCAGGCGGGCATAGCTGAGTTTCCTTGCCAGATTGCCGAGAATCTGACTCCGAGGGAGCAGATGTCAATTATGCTGGAAGAGAATATGCAGCGTAATGATCTGACGATTTGGGAGCAGGCGAACGGTTTCCAGATGATGCTCGACCTGGGAGAGACGGAGGAAAGCATTGCAGAAAAGACCGGTTTCTCCAAAACAACAGTAAGACACCGGCTGAACATCGCAAAGCTCAACCAGAAGGTGCTGCAGGAGAAAGAGAAAGACGAGGGATTCCAGCTTTCATTAAAGGATTTGTACGAGCTGGAGAAGATCCAGGATGTAAAGACCAGGGATAAAATCCTGAAGGAGTCCACCAGCTCTAATAACCTGGCGCAGAGAGCGAGAACCGCATACGAGGAAATCAAACGTAAAGAGCATGAGAAAGCCTATATCAAACTCTGCAAGGCCGAGGGAATCAAGCCTGCTCCGGAAGGCGCTGAGAATGAGCAGTACGGAGGAAAGTGGGAAAAGGTCAAGGAGTTCGAGCTGGATAAGGAGGTCAAGGATAAGCTGGGGTGCAAGACGCAGGCGGCGAAGGAAGAGCTGTTCTATGTGGTCTGGTGGAGGACGTTTGCAATCATCAAGAAGAAAGGGAAAGAAAAGCGTGAGCTGTCCGAGTATGAGCTGAAACAGAAGGCCCAGGACAAGAGAAAGAGGCAGATTAAGGCCATGCAAAAAGAAATGTCTGCAGAGCGGGCCGATTTCATAAAGCTGGCTATCGAGCAGAAGTTTAAGCCGGAGAACGAAAAGCCGGAGCCGGTGATGGAGAGCCTGTTTGGAGTCATGGTTCGGTGTGGCTCATGGATGAGCGAGCAGGTAATGTTGAAATTCATCACTGGAGAGACTTCCTTATACGACAAGACAGACGAGGAAAAAGCCGCATATGAAAAGCGGCGTGATGCAATCGGACTTCTCTATAAGCTGATGATTTACGCCGCCAATGGAGTCGCAGACAAGGACATTGCAGAATGGAATGCGACTTACCGCAAGGGAGCCGGAGAGCTGGTTATGCAGTTTGATGAAATCTTGTCTTTGTTTGGCTTTTCGTATAGCAAAGAGGAATATTACAAGCTGGCAGAGGGTACTCATGATTTATTTAAGGAGGCGGCTGTAAATGGGAAGTAGACCGGAGATAACAGCAATGCTGTCGTTATCTATTCAGAGGCACATTGCCCCTCATGGCGATCCGAGGATTTATTGGGCCAGGGAAGGAGGAAAAACTTGAAAGGAACAGGGAAGTACGATAAGGGCGGCAGGGAAATGATGGTTGGCGATACAGTTCATTTCAGAACAAGTGGACTGAGCGGAAGGGGCGTTGTGTTTTTAGCGGAAAAGCCGGACTGTCTCGGAGAGGACCCGTTCAGAATACGAGATACCAGACCCGGAAAGCAGGAGGGGCGGGTATATCCGTATTATGAGGGTGCAAGGTACCGCATTGACGAAAGGGGTAGTGAGGATGGATAAAGCATTCATCGTAAAGGAACATTGGGGCAACCTCATACTGGATGGCTCTAAGGCGTGGGAGATTCGTGGCACAGGAACGCAGGTGCGTGGCAGGGTAGGGGTGATATTTTCCGGTACAGGGCTGATTCAGGGGAGCGTTGAGATAGTTGCGTCCTCATTATTGCTGAGAGAAGATTTCGACATGTTCCGGAAATATCATCATATCCCTGGAGAATTTGACAGCCTGCCATACGAAGAGCCTCATATCTGGTATCTGAAGGATGCCATAAGATTTACGGAGCCTATCCCATACCGGCATCCGCAGGGAGCTGTGATATGGGTTGATTTAAGCAAAGGAGAGAGAAAGGAGTAATAACGAATCCCGGTAAACCGGGTTGACCGCCAAAGCGTGAAAAGTGGCGAGAAGAAAAGGACTGACAGCAGCGTGAAAGAAGTATGAGTGGGAGCTACCTTGCGAAAGCCATACCGAAGTAGCATGGGAGGCGCGATGTCCTATCCACGAACGGAATTTGTTTCGTGGTGTTATGAAGAATCTTTCATATTTTACATTGTCGCTAAGCGGCGGCAAGGACAGCTTGGCACTGTTCTTAAAAATTTTAGAGGAAGGTGTGAGGTTGGATGAAGTGGTAACTGTAGATTTGGGCGATGAATACCAGGCAACATACGATACTCTTCTGTTTGCGGCAAGTATATGCTTGAAAGAGAGGATCAAGTTTACGGTTCTCAGCATACCAGAAACAGAAGAGTATCAGGAATACAGAGCGGCTACAGGAGTTGAGATAGGTATGTTTGAGTTCATGGTATTTGAGCATGAAAAGCAAAATGGATGTAAGGGTTATGGATGGTGCGGAAAGCAACGCTGGGGAACGGCCATAAAAAGACAGCTGTTGAATGGATATTATCAGTCATTGGAGCGGTTTGTGATTGAGTATGTAGGCATAGCAGCTGACGAGGTACAGAGAATAGACATAAAGCCCCATAAGAATTATGCGAAGTCATACCCACTGATAAAGTGGGGCATGACGGAGGCGGACTGTCTGGAGTATTGCTACCAGCATGGAGTGCAGTGGAAACAATCCGGAATCCGGCTATATGACATATTGGATAGGGTAAGTTGCCAACATTGCCAGCAAAAGAATCTGAAGGAGCTGAGAAATATCCGAAAGTATCTGCCGGAGCTGTGGAACGGTTTCAAAGATTGGCAGAACAGGATTCCTTTTCCGTATCGGTCGGACGGTAGCACAATTTATGACCTGGACAAAAGGTTTGCATCCGAGAATATGCAGTTAAGTTTGTTTGACATAGGAATTAAGGAGGCGATGGAGTGAGAAAATACGAATTGAACAGGAAAACATACAAGGATGTCAAGAAGATGGATCACGGACAAATGAGTGCGTTCTGTGAGGACTTGTATAAGAGAGGGTATGAGGCGGGAAAGCAGGAGGTTCTCGCATTGTCTGATGAAGAAATCACGCAGGCAATTCTCCGGGTAAAGGGTATCGGGGAGAAGAAAGCGGACGACATCCTGCAGGCATTAAGTTTGGCAAAGGAAAGGAAGGCGTTGACAAATGGATAGAAACAAGGTATATTTGAAAGTGCCAGAGTTTACCGGCGAAAATGTTCCGGTAGCGGTAGCGGCCAGGGTAATGAAAAAGGATCAGCAGTTTATCCGCCAGGGCATCATACTTGGATTTCTGAAATTCGGGGTGGCTTTTAAGAAAGAGGGCAGCTCGCAGTATGATTACTACATATCGCCGATGAAGTTTTGGGAAGAAACCGGCTATGTGTATGATGGCGCAGAAAGCTGATGATTTGCGCTAAAAATGCCGTGGGATGCGCTCGCAAGTGAGAAAAAATGCTGAATAGGCAACACGGAGGTAACAAAAATGGCGATAAGTGCTGAATTAGCGTGTGTTACTGTCTCCATCGAGGAAGCGGCGGACGCAAACCGCTTCTAAAGAATCGTTCTGAAAGAGGATTGCACAGACAAAAGGCAAAACGCCGCGATTCAAAATCGCGGCGTTTTTATCATATTCTAAATCCATATCCTAAATCTTCTCTTAATTTTTCATTTTCCTATGGAAATCCTGCGGCCACTATTGTATAATGAAAGATAGTAAAAGCATTCTTTCATACTGTAGACCGCCAGAATCTACAGTAACGCAACCCGGAAGGTATCCGGCTGGCGGTCTGCAGTCGGGGCATACTGTAAATTTAGCTGGCGTACAGTATAGATTAAGAAAATAAAACGAGGGAGATGGTGGGATGAGTAAGAAGATTTGTCCTGTATGTGGGTATCAAGATGAGGAAAATGCCTCCTATTGTAGGGAATGCGGGGCGAAGATGACAGAGAGCAGGGATGACGCGTGGTCTGCTTATGAGCAGAGAGGGCAGTACAGCGGCTACCAGGAGAATGCGTCACGGACATCTTCCGGCACCGGCACCGGCACCGGATCAGGACAGAATGGGCAGTACAGCAACTACCAGGACTACACTTCAAATATTCCCTATCAGCATATTCCGGATAACCTTGAACCGGACAGCGGAGCCAACGGCCTCCAGATCGCCGGGCTTGTCTGCGGCATTCTGGCTATCTGCGCCTGCTGCTGTTATGGCGTTCCCTCTATAATCCTGGGGATAGCGGGTCTCATCTGTGCCAGCATGGGCAATAAGACCAGCAAGAACGGCGTAGGGACGGCCGGTATGGTGTGTTCTGTGATCGGCCTGATATTGGGGGCTATTGCCACTGTCTATTATGTCATGGTAATCAGTCAGATGTTCCAGACGGGCTACATGGACGATATATTTGACATGCTGTGAACATAAAATGGACAAAAAGAGGAAACTGGAGACAGAACTGTTTCATATCGGGTTGATTTTTCTGGGACTGGGGGCCGGAGCATGGGCAGTATGCCATTTTGTTATCCGGATACCGCGATTGCCCTGCCTTTTTGATATGGTATTCGGCATTTATTGTCCCGGATGCGGTGGTACCAGGGCCTTGACGGCGCTGCTTCACGGCAGGCTGTCGGATGCGGTGTGGTATCATCCGCTGATTCCCTATGCAGCGGTGGTGGGCGGTGGATTCATGGTGACCCAGGGGCTGGAGCGGCTGGGTGTGGGGCATGTGAGAGGCTGGAAATTCCACAGCTGGTATCTCTATGTGGGGATAGGACTGATTGTCCTGAACTTCATTGGAAAGAACATGCTCAGGCTCATATGGGGTATTGCCATGTAGACATAAAATAACAAAACCAAGGATGTGGAGGTATTAGACATGGATAAAAAAGCAGCAGGAATGGTGGCTTATCTGACAATTGTAGGATGGTTCATAGCCTATTTCGTAGGTGACAAGGAGGAGGCAAAGTTCCATCTGAACCAGGCGCTGGTGGTGCATCTGGCTTTGATCGTTATCTCTATTTTGGGACGCGTCCCTATTATCGGATGGTTCACCTGGATTTTATGGGTGGTGGTGGTTCTTGCAGGCGTGCTGGGATTTATATATGCCGTTCAGGATCAGGATAAGGAAATCCCTCTTCTGGGAATCGTTAAGATTTTGAAGTAATGAAAAACCCCATCGGCCGACACCGATGGGGTTTTTCATTTGGTCTCATATTCGATGCTCAGGTCAGCGTCCGTGGGTTCTTCTCCATGAAGGAAAGTAATGATGATTTGGATGCGCTTGTAAGCTCTGGAATAGTTCTGCTTGGCATATTCGGCAGTGTTCTCATCGTAGCGCTCCCCGCCGTAGGCATCATGATAGCTCTTTACGGCCTCAGTCATGTATTCACTGGATTCGTCAGCCAGATTCTCCAGATAGTTAAATTCCTCAGGAAAATCCAGTCTGGCAAAGCCCTGGAAAGTGGTGTCCAGATCGTCCAGACAGGCAAGGAGCTGTGCAGTCGCGTCATCGGATTGAGCATTGATCTGGTTGATGGAATTGTCTATCTCGGAAATCCTGGTACAGAAGTCGTCTATGCTTTTTTTGAACCGGGTCAGTTCGGTATCCTCGCCACAGGCTGTCAGCATGACAGCTGCTAAAACGATGGAAAAGATAATAAGTATCTTTTTTTTCACTTGATTCGCCCTCCAATTTCATGCCTATCAAACAAAATACTATTAAAATTTACCACATTTTACCTCTTTCTGCAACAGTTTTTATAGATATATTCACAAGCTGCTAAATTTGCCATCGATTTATGAGACTTTCCGCTTGTGAATCGGGTGACTTGTCAAATTTTAGTGACTGTCAGTATAAAATGGATAAATCCGCCCCTTTACGATTAAATTATGTCTATGGTACAATATATCCATGTTTGCGTGCGGCAGACCTGTTAAAGACCTATGGAATGGCGATGTAAGACAGCGGGAAATCCCATTCCGGAACTGAGGACGAAATGACAAAAAAAGAATTTGACAGAATTGCGAAATCATATATTTATCTGGACGGGGCTACCGGCTCCAACCTGGTGAGGGCGGGAATGCCCTCGGGCGTCTGTCCGGAGCAGTGGATTTTGGAGCATAAGGACGTGATGCTAAAGCTCCAGAGGCAGTATGTGGCTGCCGGCGCCGATATCCTGTATGTGCCCACCTTTACGGCCAACAGGATCAAGCTGGCGGACTATGGGCTGGAGGGGCGTCTTGAGGAGATGGTAAAGGAACTGACAGCTATTTCCAGGCAGGCGGCCTCTGAGGCGGACAGGCCGGTGTATCTGGCGGGGGACCTGACAATGACAGGGCGGCAGCTTTCTCCCACTGGGGAGATGGCGCTGGAGGAGCTGATTGAGGTCTATAAGGAGCAGATCGTAGCGCTTCGGGACGCCGGGGCAGATCTGCTTGTGGTGGAGACCATGATGAGTCTGGTAGAGACCAGGGCCGCGCTGATTGCAGCGAAGGAGGTCTGCGATCTGCCGGTGATGGTGACCATGACCTTTGAGGCGGATGGCAGGACGCTTTACGGGACAGATGCCAGGACTGCGGCCATTGTGCTGGAAGCCCTTGGAGCTGCAGCCATCGGGGCAAACTGTTCCACGGGGCCGGCCGCAATGAAGCAGGTCATAGCCGATATGGCCGGCTGCGCAGGGATTCCCATTATTGCAAAGCCCAATGCAGGCCTGCCTTTTCTGGACGCAGACGGAAAAACCAATTATGATATGGACGCGGAAGAGTTCGCGGAGGAGATGGCGCTGCTGGCTCAGGCGGGAGCCACCATTCTGGGGGGCTGCTGCGGGACAACGCCGGAGCATATAAAAAGGCTTCACGACAGCATTGGAACAGGCCCCGTACCCGAGAGAAAAGACAGGAAAGAGGGAATCCGCTACCTGACCTCGGAACGCCGGACGGAAAGCTTTGGGCTGGACGGCAATTTCCTCATTGTGGGCGAGAGAATCAATCCCACGGGCAAGAAGCTGCTGCAGGCCCAGCTGCGGGACGGGATTTTTGACAAGGTGACGCAGTTTGCGGAGGAGCAGGAGCATTGCGGCGCGCGGATACTGGACGTGAACATGGGCATGAGCGGCATTGACGAGAAAGAGACTATGCTGCGAGCCCTGGAGGAGATCGGCGGCGTGACCCATCTGCCTCTGTCCATAGATTCCAGCCATGTGGACGTGCTGGAGACGGCGCTTCGCCATTATCCCGGCAGGGCGCTGGTGAACTCCGTTTCTCTGGAGTCGGAGAAATTTGAAAAGCTACTGCCTATCGTAAAGAAATACGGAGCCATGTTTATCCTGCTGCCGCTGTCGGACCAGGGGCTGCCGAAAAGCCTGGAGGAGAAGATACATATCATTGAGACCATCCTGGAGAGGGCATATTCCCTTGGACTAAAAAAGGAAGATGTCATCGTGGACGGCCTGGTCTCTACAGTGGGAGCCAACAAAATGGCGGCTCTGGAGACCCTGGAGACCATCCGCTACTGCAGGGAAAGAGGGCTGGCTACCATCTGCGGCCTGTCCAACATTTCCTTTGGCATGCCTCAGCGGGGATATGTGAACGCTGCCTTTTTGACCATGGCCATCAGAGAGGGGCTGACTATGGCCATTGCAAATCCCTCTCAGGAGCTGCTGGTTGCCTGCAGCCTTGCATCGGATCTGCTCCTTGGAAAAGAGAACGCGGATATACGGTATATTGAATATGCAGGTATCCTGGACGAAAAAAGGGAGAGGGAAATGGAGCAGGCTTTTGCACGGACAAAAAGTGTAAGCGCCTCTGAGAATCAAAGGCCGGAAGCCAGGACAGAGAAGCCGGAAAGCAGGGCGGAAAAGCCAGAGAATAGGGCGGAAAAGCCAGAGAATAGGGCGGAAAAGCAAGATAGTCGCGCTGTCGATCTCCGGAGTACAGGCCAAGCCCAGAGTACAGCCCAAACCGGGAGCAAAGTCCAGACCAGGAGTACAGCCGCAAAGCCGGCTCCCGGGACAGATAGGGGAACCCCCTGCCGGGCGGCGCTGTACCACTGCGTCCTGAAAGGAAACCGCAGCGGCATCGCGGCGCGGACCATAGAAGCCCTGGCTCAGGGCGAGGAGCCCCAGGCGCTGCTGCATGAGGCTCTGCTGCCGGCCATCAATGAAGTGGGCGAGTTGTTCGACAAGGGGAAGTATTTTCTGCCTCAGCTGATTGCCAGCGCGGAGGCCATGAAGAACGCCATCGGGGTTTTGGAGCCGCACCTGCTGAAAGAGAGAAAAACTGACGACATGCCCGTAGTGGTCATTGCCACCGTGGAGGGGGACATTCATGACATAGGGAAGAACCTGGTGGCGCTGATGCTGAAGAACTACGGCTTTCAAGTCATTGACCTGGGCAAGGATGTGTCAGGGGAAGAAATCATCCGTGCCGCCAGGGAGAACAATGCCGACATCATCGCGCTGTCGGCACTGATGACCACCACCATGCAACGTATGCGGGAGGTAGTTGCCCGTGTCAGAGAAGAAAATCTGAAAGCGAAAGTCATGATCGGAGGCGCAGTCATCACTCGGGAGTACGCGGACGAGATCGGCGCGGACGGCTACTCCGCGGACGCGGCGGAGGCGGTAAAGCTGGCGCAGCGGCTTGTGCAGGAAAAGGCTGCCAAATAAAACAGTACCGGAGGTTTACTATGGGTTTCTTTTTCAACAGCGGTTTCTTTGAAATAGGCTTTATGACAGTGTTTCTCCTGGTGATCGCCATGTTTGCCGTGAATGCGGTGCGCGCAGTCGCCCAGTGGAATAAAAACAATCATGCCCCTGAACTGACGGTGGATGCAAAAGTGGTTTCGCGCAGAACATCCGTGAACAGCCATCATCATGGGGGCGATGCCGCCGGAACAGGCGGATATCATACATCCTCGTCCACAAGCTATTATGTTACATTCGAAGTGGAGAGCGGAGACAGGATGGAATTTCATCTGACAGGATCCGAATATGGTATGCTGGCGGAGGGAGATATGGGAAAACTCAGGTTTCAGGGAACCAGGTATCTTGGATTTGAAAGACGGCATGGCTGACTGCAGGGTGTCCCCGGCCGTTACAAGCATTGGTAAACATTCCGCAGGCGTGCCTTTGGAAAACAGATAGCATAGAAAATGTTGATTATAGAGGAGGAATATATATGATAGGAGCAGACGCTATCGTAAAATGTCTGGAGGAAGAGGGGGTGACTACTGTATTCGGGTATCCCGGTGTAGCCATCTGTCCCTTTTACAATAGTATTTTGGAGTCGGAAATCAGGACGATCCTGATCCGCACGGAGCAGAACGCCGCCCATGCGGCAAGCGGTGTGTCCAGAATGACCGGAAAGCCCGGTGTGTGCGCGGTCACTTCCGGCCCGGGAGCCACCAATGTGATCACCGGCATCGCCACGGCCTTTGCGGACAGCATTCCCCTGATCTGCATCACCGGCCAGGTGAACAGCGAGCTCCTTGGCAGCGATGTGTTCCAGGAGGCGGATATCACCGGAGCCGTGGAGTCCTTTGTGAAATACAGCTATTTGATAAAGAATGTGAACGATATCCCCAGGGTATTCAAGGAGGCGTTCCATATCGCCAATACGGGCAGGCGGGGGCCGGTGCTCATTGACGTGCCCATTGATATCCAGAATGCGGCGATCAGCAAATTCAAATATCCGGAGAGCGTGTCTCTGCGCACCTACAAGCCCACGGTGAAAGGCAACGCGGTGCAGATCAAAAAGGTGGTAAAGGAACTGGAGAAAGCAAAACGTCCCCTTATCTGCGCCGGCGGCGGCGTACTGCTCAGTGAGGCTGAGGGAGAACTGCGCAGGTTTGCGGAGACTCACAATATCCCCGTGGTGTCCACCATGATGGGAATCGGAGCCATGCCCACGGATCACCCTCTGTATTTCAGGATGGTGGGCAACAACGGCAAGGCTTATGCCAACCGTGCCATGAACGAGTCCGACCTGCTGATCATGGTGGGAGCCAGGGTGGCCGACAGAGCCGTGAACCAGCCGGATATGATCACCCGCAACAAGGTGCTGGTGCACATAGATGTGGATCCCGCGGAAATCGGCAAGAACGCAGGCCCTACCATACCGTTAGTGGGAGATGCGAAGCATATTTTTGAGGATCTGGAGAAAGAGGAGTTCACCTGCAGCTGTCAGGATTGGATAGATACTCTGAATGAGTACAGACGGGCTATGGCCACGAAGCGCAGCCCCAATCCGGCCTATGTAGACCCCGCGAAGTTCATCATGCGGCTGACGGAGAAGATGCAGGAGGACGCCGTGTATGTGGCGGACGTGGGACAGAACCAGATCTGGTCCTGCGGCTATGTGAAAGTGCGGAAAGGGAAATTTTTCACCTCAGGAGGCATGGGCACCATGGGATATTCCATCCCTGCGGCCATGGGTGCCAAGGTGGCGGCTATGGACAAGCAGGTAGTGGCAGTCTGCGGCGATGGGTCTTTCCAGATGTCCATGATGGAGTTGGCCACTATGTGCCAGCATAACATCCCGGTGAAGATTGTGGTGCTGAAGAACAATTATCTGGGGATGGTGCGTCAGTACCAGCATTTCATCTATCAGGATCAGTACTCCGTGGTGGATCTGTCCGGGAGCCCGGATTTGGAGAAGCTTTCCGCGGCTTACGGGATTCCGTTCCTGCGGCTGGAAAATATGGAGAAATGTGACGAGATTATTGAGGCTTTCCTGAAAAAGGATGAATCCATGCTGTTGGAATGCATTATTGATCCGATGGATTTGGTATAGCTGGGACTGGAAATGGAAGAAGAGCATTCCGAGGAGATTGACGCATGTGCCAATTAGTGCCCATGGCATTTCGGAATGGTCAGATGCCATATCGGCGATGGGAGATATGCGGAGTAATTGCCGTAGGCGGCAATGGAATTAGGAGGCTATTTATGAAGACGAGAATATATTCCGTGCTGGTGGAGAACCGCTCCGGCGTGCTGTGCAAGGTGGCCGGCCTGTTCTCCAGGCGGTGCTTTAACATTGACAGTCTGGTGGTGGGGGAGACGGATAACCGCGACGTATCCTGCATGACCATTGTCAGCAGCGGAGACGAGCGCACCATTGAGCAGATCGAGAAGCAGCTGAACAAGAAGCTGGACGTCATCAAGGTGAAGACTTTTGCGGAGCAGCAGTGCATCGCCAGGGAGCTGATGCTGATTAAGATCAAGTACAACAAGAACAACCGCCGGGAGATCATGGAACTGTGCGAGATCATGAAAGCCCAGATCGTTGACATGTCCAAGCATTTCATGATGATTCAGATCTGCGACGAACCGGAGAAGATAAAGCTCATGATCAAGATGCTTCAGACCATCAGCATCGTAGAGGTGGCCCGTACCGGGACGGTTGCGCTCTCTAAGTGCGCGGAGAACGACGAGGGCTGAATATCTTGACATTTCTGCCCGGACTTGCTATGATAACAAAAGGATTTTTCGGAAAAACAGACGGATAGAGAATGTTTAAGCGAACTGTCCTGCAAATGGCTGAAAACGGCGTACATGGCGTACAGATAGAAGATCAAGAAAAAGAGGAGAGGGTGCAAATCTGATGCAGAAGAAAGTATTCCAATTGCTGGTCAACAATACTTCCGGCGTCTTAAGCCGGATTTCAGGGCTTTTTGCCAGGCGGGGTTATAATGTGGAGAGCATTACCGCAGGCGTGACCTCGGATCCCCGCATCACCCGGATCACCATCGTGGCATCCGGCGACGACGAGATACTGGAGCAGATCGAGAAGCAGGTGTCCAAGCTGGAGGATGTGCGCAATATCAAAGAATTAAAACCGGAAAAAAGCGTATACCGTGAGCTGATCATGGTCAAGGTACGCGCTACCGCGGAGCAGAGGCAGGGAGTCATCTCCGTGGCGGACATCTTCCGTGCGAAGATCATTGATATCGCACCGGAGAGCCTGATGATCGAGCTTACGGGCAACCAGCAGAAGATCGATGCGTTTATCGGCCTGCTGGAGGGATATGAAATCCTGGAGCTGGCCCGGACGGGCATCGCCGGATTGGGACGGGGCACGGAGCCGGTGGTGCGCTTTGACTGAGGGCTTAGGTGCAGGAGGGGCATCTCCTGCTGCTTGCAGTGTAACAAAGGAAAGCCGGAAGTAGCCAGGCGCGGGCAGATATCCTTTGCCCGGTGCGGGAAGCGCTTTCGTGTGGACAGATATTTGTCCCTTGCAGTATCAAATGGATGCCGGATTCGGCTAGAGACGGAATAGGGCATCCGGTATGGTGCGCAGGAATGAACATAAATTAAAACATAAAACGGAGGAAACGAAAATGGCAAAGATTTTTTATCAGGAAGACTGTAATCTGTCCCTTTTGGAGGGAAAGACCATCGCGATTATCGGCTACGGCAGTCAGGGACATGCCCATGCGCTGAACCTGAAAGAGTCCGGCTGCCATGTGATCATCGGCCTGTACGAGGGTTCCAAGTCCTGGGACAAGGCCGTGAAGCAGGGCTTCGAGGTGTTTACCGCCGCTGAGGCCGCAAAGCAGGCAGATATCATCATGATTCTGATCAACGATGAGAAGCAGGCAGACCTTTACAAAAAGGACATTGAGCCCAACTTGGAGGAGGGCAACATGCTGATGTTCGCCCACGGCTTCAATATCCACTTCGGCTGCATCGTGCCGCCCGCCTATGTGGACGTGACCATGATCGCGCCCAAGGGTCCCGGACATACCGTGCGCAGCGAGTACCAGGAGGGCAAGGGCGTTCCCTGCCTCATCGCCGTGGAGCAGGATGCCACGGGCAAGGCCCAGGACATCGCATTGGCATACGCCCTGGGCATCGGCGGCGCAAGGGCCGGCGTCCTGGAGACCACTTTCCGCACCGAGACCGAGACTGACCTATTCGGCGAGCAGGCCGTGCTCTGCGGCGGTGTCTGCGCCCTGATGCAGGCTGGCTTCGAGACTTTGGTGGAGGCCGGCTATGACGAGAGGAACGCATATTTCGAGTGCATCCATGAGATGAAGCTCATCGTAGACCTGATCTACCAGAGCGGCTTTGCCGGCATGCGCTACTCTATCTCCAATACGGCTGAGTACGGCGATTACATTACCGGTCCCAAGCTCATCACGGAGGAGACCAAGAAGACCATGAAGAAGATATTAAGCGACATCCAGGACGGAACATTCGCCAAGGAGTTCCTGCTTGACATGTCCCCTGCAGGAAAGCAGGTGCACTTCAAGGCCATGAGGAAGCTGGCCAGCGAGCATCCCGCGGAGAAAGTGGGCGAGGAGATCCGCAAGCTCTACAGCTGGAACAATGAGGACGACAAGCTGATCAACAACTAATCAAAATCCTGACAGTGAAAAAATGAAACCCTCCGGAGGAGAAAGCCGCCGGAGGGTTTTCAATATTTCACGCGGACTTCTCCAAATTTCCTGTCATGCTGCATACCGCATTTCCTTAAATTATCTTTAGAAATTCTTGAGAAAACCCTGCGCCTACAATTAATTTTTCCTCCATATAATAATCGTAAGAAAGGGGTCAGGCACTGTCATGCGTTTTCATCCGCATACGTGCACGCCGCTGCGTCAAAGAGGGAGGAAAGAAAATGGACTTATCATCGATTACCTATTATTTCACCAGATACGGAGCTATTGCCATATTCGTGATCGTATTTCTGGAATATCTGAATCTGCCGGGCTTTCCTGCCGGTATCATCATGCCTCTGTCCGGCATCATGGCAGCCAGAGGGAACATCAATTTCTTTTGGGTGATGGTAATCACTCTGGCGGCCGGACTTGCAGGGAGCCTGGCGCTGTATGTACTGGGGCGCAAGGGAGGCGAGTTATTCCTGAACGCCTATACCAGGAAGTTCCCTAAGCAGAAAGAAACCCTGGAGAAGAATCTGGAGTGGATCAGGAGAAAGGGCTGCATCGGGGTGTTCCTGGGGAAGCTGATTCCTATGATTCGCACCATCGTTTCCATTCCGGCCGGCGTCATCAAAATGAACCTGACGAAATACGTCATCAGTTCCGCCTGCGGAATCCTGATCTGGAACTTCGTGTTCGTGGGCGCAGGGTATGTGATGGGAGAGAGGATCTTTCAGATATTTGGAATAGCGTAAAATTCCGCCAAAGCGGGCAGGGAACCGGCGTGTGAAAAGCCGGATCTGTTGGATATTTTGAGGAAAGGCTGGTATGACAGATGAGAATCGCACTGATGACGAACAACTATAAACCAATCATGGGCGGAGTGCCCATTTCCATAGAACGGCTGGCCAGAGGCCTGGAGGCGCTGGGGCACGAAGTGACGATCTTCGCGCCTACATATACGGAACAGCATTCCATGGAAGAGGGAAATGTATTCCGCTATGCCACCTGCATGAAGCATTTCATCGGGGGAATCGTCCTCCCTAATCCCTTTGACATAAGGATAGAAAAGGAATTCCGCAGGAAATCATTCGACATCATCCATGTGCACCATCCCATGCTCATCGGGCGCACGGCCATGCACCTGTCCCGCAAGTTCCATATCCCCCTGGTGTTCACCTACCATACCAGGTACGAGCAGTATGCCAGCTGCTATACAAAAGGAATCTGCAGGCTGGATAAAATCATGCCCCTCTATCTGCACGGCTTTCTGAAGCGCTGCAGCTTTGTGTTCGCGCCCACTGCAGGCATGCAGAAGTACCTTACGGACATATGCCATGTGCCTCAGGAGAAGACAGGAGTCCTGCCAACAGGCATCGAACAGGGGAATTTCAATGTAAGTCAGGAGACAGCGGCGGAAATACGCAGGCAATACGGCGCGGAACACATGCCGTTTTTGCTGACCGTGTCCAGAATGGCTGGTGAGAAGAACGTCTCTTTTCTTCTGGAGAGCCTGGCCCGGGTGAAGACCCTCTATGGAAAACCTTTCCGGATGCTGATGGTAGGGGACGGGCCAGACAGGGAAGCCCTGGAGGAACGCAGTCGTCTACTGGGACTCCGGGAGAACTTAGTGTTTACAGGAACGATTCCAAATGAGCGGATTGGCGCATATTTCAAGGCGGCGGACGCGTTTCTGTTCGCCTCTAAGACGGAGACCCAGGGAATCGTGGTGCTGGAGGCCTTTGCCGGAGCTACCCCGGTGATCGCCGTAAAGGCGTCAGGGGTGGAGGATTTGGTGGACGATGGAGTGAACGGCATCCTCACCAAAGAGGATGTGCAGGAGTACGCGGCCGCAGTGACAGAATTTCTGGAGGACATCTGCCGCCGCCCTGCGGGAGAAATTTGGAATCCAGGCGGGGAGACGGATGGGACGGAGCGGGAGGAGAGCGATGGCAACGTATCGGAGCATCAACTCTGCAGGAAAGCCCGCTGCATCCAAATGTCGGAGAACGCCCTGCAAAAAGCTGTTCTTTACCGAGAAGAAGCAGTTGCGTTAAAAGCAGTTCATTATTATAATAGTGTTATTGCGGAAAACGCGACACAGAAAAAGCGGAATATCCGGCTGCTGCTGGAGGGATGATGCTTCCTTGAAAACCTTTGTCTGATTTTGGGCTTGGCACATAAGGCGTCTTCCCAAGTAAAAGCCAGATCCTGGGCGCCTGCCGCCTGTCGGAATCCGTGACGAAAACCGGAGGGACAACAATGGAACAGAAGTATCACATTTTAGTGGTCGAAGACGACAAGGAAATTCGGGAGGGCATCGAAATCTACCTGAGGAATCAGGGATATGAGGTATATCAGGCTGCCAATGGCGCGGAGGGGCTGAAGACAGTGGAGCAGGAGGAGATACACCTGGCCATCGTGGACATCATGATGCCTGTGATGGACGGCGTCACCATGCTGATGAAGCTGCGGTCGCAGGAGTATGAGTTTCCTGTGATCATGCTGTCCGCCAAATCTGAGGAGGTGGACAAAATCATGGGACTGAACATGGGGGCTGACGACTATGTGACCAAGCCTTTCACGCCGTTAGAGCTCCTGGCCAGGGTCAATTCCCACCTGCGCAGGTATTCCAAGTATCTGTCCGCCCTGAAAGAGGATGGAAATAAAGATCATATCTACACCATTGGCGGCCTGGAGATGAACGAGGACACCGTGGAGGTAAGCGTGGACGGGGAACCGGTGAAGCTGACGCCCATGGAGTTTAAAATTGTGCAGCTCCTCATCAAGAATCCGGGCAGGGTCTTCTCCGCGGATGAAATTTACGAGCGCATCTGGAACGAGAAAGCCGTGAACACGGATACCATCATGGTACATGTGCGGAACATTCGGGAGAAAATCGAGATTGACCCGAAGAATCCCAAGTATCTGAAAGTGGTTTGGGGCGTGGGCTATAAGATTGACAGGCAGTAATCTGCCGGGGGAAGCAGGGCAGACTTCCGGCGGGAACCATGATGACTATGGATGGCCAAGGGATGGGGCAGCTGTCAGCAGGAGGCTGCAGCCCTGCAGATCACGGATGGGCCATTCCGGAAACCGCGGCAATGTTGGACGGCACTGAATCCTGCAGGCCGCGGATGGGAGACGGACAGCTATGGCAAAGGACATGTGAAAAACAGGGAACAGGCTGATAGAGGCGGATATGGAAGCGCGGATAGCAGGAGGTCGCTATGAGATGGTTTAAGAAAAAAAAGAAGCAGACGGAACCGGCAGAACAGCCGTATACAGCTTCCGGGAATGAGGCCGGAAAGCCCGGGGGACTGGGGAGACTGCGCCGTGACAAACCGTGGATCTACAGAGGGATTCTGGTGAGCCTGTGCTTTGCAGTCATATTCAGCTGCTTCTACGGCATATTCCGCTCCAGGGCGGAAAAATTCGAGAAGAATCCCATAGAGACCGCGGACAATATCGCCTGGCTGTACCAGAATTGCTATCTGCTCTACCGTGACTTGTGCAATGCCCTAAGCGGGGAGATCCTTGACTATGGGGACGTCTATCTGGAGACGGACGAAACGCATCAGTGGATTTTGGACGGAGCTCGGAGACAGGAGTACATGTACCTGCTGACCGTGATCACGCAGCTTCAGGAGGAGGGACAGACCGTATCTCTCCAGGAAGCTTCCGCTCAGGGGCTTCTGAACGAACAGCAGCTGCAGGCCTATATAGATGAGGGGATTTTGGGAGAAAGGGAACTGGAAATATTTGAGGACAGCGGTGAACTCTATGATCTGAGCCAGGTGGAATGCGAACATCTGGAAAACGAAATACAGGTATTGGAGGAATATTTCAATATCCTGGAGTCGAATTTCGCGGATCTCAACAGCTGTTATGACTATATCATAAAGGATGACGCCACCGGAAAATATGTCACGAACATGTCCGTGGAGGCCAGGAACAGAGGAGCCCAGGAGCAGTATTTCCGGATTAGCTTCCATTTTGACGATGCCGGGAATGTGACCATTGGGGACGACATCTGCGGCAGGGATGTGAACCTGGTCAGAAAGCAGGCCAATGAGGCGATCAGAGCCAATCTTACCCAGAGCCAGATTGGGGATGTATTGGACACATTCCAAAAATACGGACGTATGAAAGCACCGGCTGCATGTACCGTCACCTTTGCCGTCTCCACGCAGGAATGGAATGCCAGAAAGGAGAATTCAGAGGGGCTGTATATGGGGAGGCTGATTTCCGATGCTGCCTATGGTACAAATATCCAGTATTATTCCACGGCCCGCTACTATAATTTTTCTGCCAGCGCCTATTACAACTCCGGCCTGACGGGCATCCTGACACTCTGTATGTTCGTTCTGGCGTTGGCGGGCATGTTCTGGCCCATGCCCCGGTCCCAAAAGCCATGGCAGACTGAAAGAGTATGTGCGGTCTCTCTGGAGTTTCTGATCTGCTTCGGCACTTGCCTGATGGCATGCAGCGAGCTGGTCCTCTCCATGATCGTCTATGTGGCCAGCGGCAGGGCAGGGGGGGTATTTTCGGAATATCTGGGGATAAGCCCGCACCTGGGGAGGGAGCTGGCCATGCTGCTGAACATTGCAGCGCTTGCAGTGTTCGCGTTCTGCTGCTGGTATGCGGGTATCTGCGCCAGGGCGCTGCGGGAGCTGGGTGTGAAGAGATACATCAGGCAGCGCAGCCTTATATACCGTTTCTTTCCTTTTATCAAAGGAAAAGCGGCGGGCGCTTATGAGGCAGTGGCACATATGGATCTGACGAGAGATGCCAACTGGACGATTATTAAGCTGCTGATCGTGAATGCCGTTATCCTGCTCCTGATAAGCAGCCTCTGGGTGGGCGGCTTCCCGGTGGTGGTAGTCTACTCCGTTTTGCTGTATATTATTTTGAGACGATATGTGAGCCAGCTGCAGAAGCGTTACCGGATATTGCTGAAAGCTGTGGACGAGATCGCCCAGGGGAACCTGAACGTGTCCATTCCGGAGGACTTAGGGATCTTCGAGCCTTTCAGGGAGCAGGTATTCAAGATCCAGGACGGGCTGAAAAAGGCCGTGGACACAGAGGTGAAGAGCCAGCGCATGAAAGTGGAGCTGGTGACCAATATGTCCCATGATTTGAAGACGCCACTGACTGCAATTATCACCTATATCAACCTGCTGAAAGAGGACGGCATTACCGACGCCCAGCGCAGGGAATATCTTGCCACCCTGGAGCGGAAGTCCCTGCGGCTTAAGAGCCTTATTGAGGATCTGTTCGAGTTCAGCAAGGCCAGCTCCCAGAATGTCACGCTGAATATCATGGACGTGGATATCATGAACCTTGTGAATCAGGTGGCTTTTGAAATGTCGGATAAAATCGGGGAGGCCGGGCTTGACGTGCGGATGAATCTGACGGAGGAGAAAGTGATATTGCCCTTGGACAGCCAGAAGACCTACCGGATTTACGAGAATCTGTTCGGTAACATTGCGAAATATGCCCTGCCGGGCACCAGGGTCTACGTGAACGGCTTCCGGATCGGAGATACGGTCATCATCACATTAAAGAATATTTCTGCCCAGGAGATAACAGTGGACTCATCGGAGCTGACGGAGCGTTTCGTCAGAGGGGATGCCTCCCGCAATACCGAGGGCAGCGGGCTGGGGCTTGCCATCGCCAAGAGCTTCATGGAGCTCCAGGGGGGAGAGCTGACGCTGGAGGTAGACGGGGACCTTTTCAAGGCCACGACTGCCTGGCACATGCCGGAGGCAGAGTATTTATCCCGAGGCACTCCCGAATAGCCAGTGAGGGCAATCTGGGATAGTCCCAGAAAGAGAATAGAGTAAGTTCAAATGACCTTGTAGAAAGGAAATATCCTTTCTATGAGGTCATTTTTATTCATGACAATAGAATTTTTGCGAAGCAGGAATTTTATTGTATAGAGGGACGGGGAGAGAAAGCCTTGCAAGGCCGGCCCCACATATTGAAATACAAAAAATAAAAAATTGAAACTATCAGCCGGCCTGGTTACTCTAACTTGTATAAAGCAATAACAAAAGGCGGAGAAAGGAGGAAAGAACGGATATGTTTTGCTTTAAGCATTTTACAAAAGAACAGTTTGCGGGCTGCTGGGAGGCTTCCAGAGAAAAGTATTACAGGCTGGCATACTGTTATACAAAAAATGAACAGGATGCGCTGGACATACTTTCGGAAGCTACCTATAAAGGCTACTGTCATCTGCATCAGCTAAGGCAGCCTGAATATTTTGACACATGGATGAGCCGCATTATTATCTTTGAGGCATGTCATTTTTTAAAGCAGAAAAAAAGATGGGTTCCATATGAGGAATATATGGAGGCGCCGAGTGAAAATATGTTCCGGGAGGTAGAGAAAAATATAGACGTTTACCGGTGTCTTGATAAACTGTCCGCCGAAGATAGGACGCTGCTAATCCTAAAATATTTTGAGGAAAGGAGTTTTAAGGAAATCTCAGAAATTCTTTCCATACCGGAGAATACGGTAAAGACAAAAACATATCGGTTGTTAAAGAAAATTCGAGAGGAGGAATCTTATGGGGATTGACCGGAAGAATTATGAAAACATTGAAATTCCAAAGGAGATTTCCGGCATTTTAGCAAAGACAGCGATGCGTAAAAGAAAAGCAACCGCGAGGAAGTTTGCCGGAGTTGTGATGGCTTTTGCCGTTCTTTTGGTATCGTCTAATACCCCGACTGTATATGCGGCTCTCTCAGATATCCCGGTGATCGGGGAAGTGGTAAAAGTATTCCATATTGGTTCCGGAGGCATGATTTTTGACGGACTGAGAATGGATACGGCTGCAGAGGGAGAATGCCTAAAGCTGATATTCAGCCAAAACACAGAGGCAGGGGAACAGGCGGCTGACGCACCGGCATATCGTGTGGAAAAATATGCCGCCCCAAACCGGATTGTCATCACAGTAAGCGGAATACGAAGCTATGACCCGGAAGCATTTATGCGGGAGGCTGAGAAATGCACTTATGTAAAAGCCGCATATAGGGAAATCTTTTTGGATGATTCCGCTGTCCGTATTGTACTGGAACTGCAAAAGGATACGGGCTATGAAGTGACAGAATACAAGGAACCGGCTTCACTGGAGCTGCGTCTGTTTTCGCAGCCTGAAAACGAACGGGATATCTGGTTTATCCGCAGCTGTAAAATGGATATGTCGGAGGAGCTGGCTCTTATGTCGGAACTGCTTGCCGACAGCAAGGGAGTAATCGCAGGGACACAGGATGGCCGCTATATTTTTTGTATCGGGGAATTTGATACAGAAGAAAAAGCCCTACAGGCTTTGCAGGCAATGGACGAAAGTATTATTTCAAAATATTCATTTTCCGTAGACCACTGTAGCAGCAGTGAGAGACCGGAATAAAAAAATGAGGAGGATTGACAGAGATGAAAAAGATATTATGTGCAGGAATTGGACTGGGGTTGGCAATTGTCTTAAGCGCATGCGGGGGAAATTCTGATATGCAGGACGGCTCCACGGAATCGCAGACAGCGGAACAGCCGGGAGGGATTGAAGAGACTCCCACAACAAAAGAAGAGGAGGCGGATAACGAATCGAATAATGAACCGGACAATGAACCGGGGAATACAGAGGATGTTATCGGGAAATTTCTGGATATGCTGGGCAAAACAGATGCCGAGACAGTAGAGATCATGGCGGGCGAACAGAATATAGCGGAAGACGGCACGCTGATCGGCAGAATCTATGAAGTGGATTTGTTTGACGAAAAAGTGACAGTGGGAACACTGTGTGATATGGAACAGCGTGTGACTACGGTTACTATGCAGCTCGAAAATCCGGACGCAGGGATATATGAGGAAGCCCTGACAGAATTTTTGGGGCAGCCGGAAGATCAGTCAGCCGCAGTAAGCGAAAGCGGTTCGACTTGGGTTGCAAACTGCAATGTTACCGCGTACGGTTTCGCTGAAAGGCAGTTGTTATGTTTCCGATTTTGTCCGGTTCATTTTTACTTTTAGGAGGTATTTCAATGAAAAAGTTATTTATCGCCTTTTTGTTTTTTATCTATGAAAATTAAGTAAAGAGGAAAACAATATGAGTAAATCTAATGAAAAAAGACTACATTTTGAGTTAGTAAGTGACGAAAACCGCAAGGAAGTTGAGGGCTTGACTGTCTTTTCGGAACAAGCGGGCTTTATTGAGAGCGTAAGCGAGTGTTTGCAGGAAGCTGATGAATTAGAGTTATGGAGGCCTGTTGGTATTTATGATAAAGATATATTGATAGGTTTTGCCATGTACGGCTATTTTCCAGAGCCAGTTCCGGGGCAGCTATGGTTGGATCGACTACTGATTGATAAAAAGTATCAGGGAAGAGGATACGGAAAGCAGGCGGTACTTTTACTTCTTGACAGATTACATACAGAATATCAAAGCGACACAGTATATCTTAGTGTGTATGAAAATAATCCCCATGCAATTAAACTTTATCAACAGATTGGTTTCAAGTTTAACGGAAAATACGACAGCAAAGGGGAACATATCATGGAATACAAAAGTTTTGCTGCTGCGGCAGATAGAGCATAAAACAGTTTTAAATAACACTTCGCCAAAACACTTCTTTCTGAAAGAGTTATTGACATTTCAGGGAAAAAGCGTAGAATAAAGTCTAGTACTTTTCACAGCTTTGTGATGAAGATGACGCCGGACCGGAAAGACCGGATGATTGCGGAGGGAGAATGGGAATGGACCGATTGTTTTCGGCAGGATATTTTGTGCAGGGATAATCAGCATAGACCGGTGTCTGAGGAAAGTTTCTTCAGGCACTTTTTGTATTTGGCGCCGACAGAAAGGGGACACTGCCAGCGGGCAGGAACAATCAGGAGCTCTGCGATATAGTGCCTATGGGATTCTGCGCAGGGACTACGAGGCGGAGAACGCTGCCGAATAAGACTGCACACGAAAAGGAGAAGCTTATGAAATTCATCATCGAACATCTGTCCAAGCATTTCGAGAAAAAGGAAGTGCTGCGGGACATTGACTTTACTTTCGAGGAGGGGAGGATCTACGGTCTGCTGGGCCGAAACGGCGCGGGAAAGACCACGCTCTTCAACTGCATCAACAGGGACGTGAAAGCGGACGGCGGGAGCTTCTGTCTGGAGACGGATACCGGACGGCGGGAGCTGACCGCGGAGGACATCGGCTATGTGCTCTCCACGCCTACCGTGCCGGAATTCCTGACAGGGAGAGAATTTCTGAAATTTTTCATAGATATCAACGAGAAAGCCATCGGACAGCCCAGGCCTCTGGACGAATATTTTGCGTTCATGGGCATCGCCCCGGAGGACAGAGACAAGCTGCTCAAAGACTATTCCCACGGCATGAAGAACAAGATGCAGATGCTGGTGAACATCATTGCCAGGCCCAATATCCTGCTGCTGGATGAACCGCTGACATCCCTGGACGTGGTGGTGGCGGAGGAGATGAAAGAGCTTCTGCGCTCCTTTAAGCAGAACCGTATCACGATTTTCTCCACCCATATCCTGGATCTGGCTCTGGATTTGTGCGATGAGATCATACTGTTAAACCACGGGGAGCTGGAGGTGGTGGAGAAGAGCCATCTGGACGGCCAGGAATTCCGGGAGAAGATCATCGCAGCCCTGCGGGAGCAGGCATAGCGCGCCCGGTGGGCGGGAGGAGGTAGCTGTTTGAAAAAAACTTTGTTTCTGACCTTTTCTTTAAAAAATACATACCGGGTGAACAGCATTCTGTATTCCCTGAAGCAGATTCCCCTGGTGAAAAGAATCCTGCCTGAGACCCTGTACGGGGCGGGGTGGCTTAAGATTCTCGCAAATGTGATTTCCGTGATCTGGGAGGTGGCTGCCGTATTCCTTGGGAAATGCCTGTATCTGCTCCTGATGGTCTTCGGGCCCTGTCTGCTGTACGACGGACAGCCCGGGGAGGGTGTATTTCTGCACATTCTCCTGTGTCTGACGATCATCGGCGGCTTTGCGAATACCACGATTTTCAATCCCACGAAAGACAAATACTATGCCGTTGTCTTGATGCGGATGGATGCCAGGGAATACTTGGTGGTGGGCTATGGGTATTCGATTTTAAAGGTCATCACAGGCTTTTTGCCCTTTTGTCTGCTGTTTGGAATGCTGGGCGGTGTTCCGGCCTGGCTCTGCGCCCTGCTGCCGTTTTCCATCGCAGGGTTCAAGCTGTCCTATGTGGCGTACACGCTGTGGGATTATAAACGGCAGGGGAATGTGTACAATGAGAACAAGCTCGACAAATTTCAGTGGCTGGGGATAGGCCTGCTGCTGGGGCTGGCTTACGGGCTGCCCGCTTTCGGTCTGATGGTGCCCGCGGGCATTGCGACTGCACTGTTCCTGCTCTTTATCCCCATAGGAGCGGTCTGTATTCCGGGAATCTACCGGTTTCAGGAATACAGGGAGATGTGCAGGGGGCTTTTGGCCGATACCATGTTCCAGATGGACGCGTCGGCGCGGAATAGGCTGGCGCTGAAAGCGGCAACCGAAAAGAAGATATCCGCGGATGTGTCCATTACCAGCAGGAAGAGCGGCTTCGAATATCTGAATGAGCTCTTCATCCTGCGGCACCGGAAGATTCTGTGGCGGACGGCGGAAAAGATTTCCTATGTGTGCGCGGCTCTTGTCTGCGGCGTGCTGCTTGTCCTGTCCCTGAAGCCGGAACTTAAGCCCCTGGCAAATAAACTGGTCATGACCTGCCTGCCGTATTTCGCGTTTATGCTGTACGCCATTAACCGGGGGACGAACTTTACCCAGGCGCTGTTCATGAACTGCGACCACAGCCTGCTGACGTATTCGGTCTATAAGAGGCCGGGCTATGTGCTGAAGCTGTTTCGGATACGGCTGTGGGAGATTATGAAGATCAATGCGGTTCCGGCGTTTATCATCGGTGTGGGGCTGGCGCTGATCCTCTTTGTCTCCGGCGGAACAGAGCAGCCGGTCAACTACGTTGTGCTGGTGGTTTCCACGGTGTGCATGAGCCTGTTCTTTTCCGTACATTATCTGATGATTTATTATCTGCTCCAGCCATATACGGTGGGCACAGAGCTGAAAGGCGGAACCTACAGGCTGGTGTACATCGTCACGTATATTGCCTGCTATTACCTGATGCAGCTGCGCATGCCCACGCTGTTGTTCGGCATTATGACCATTGTGTTCTCCGTGCTTTACGGCATAATCGCCTGTATTCTGGTGTATAAGCTGGCGCCGAAGACATTCCGGCTGCGGGCAGGGTGAGACGTTTCCGTGTCTTCATTGTCGGCTCCGAAGTGGCGCTCCGGCAATGCCTCAGGTTCGTTTTTGGGCGGCGGCCTTGCGGAAATCCACAAATATCCGGATTTCTGAGGCCGCCGCTTGAGGTCATCTGGAAGAAAGCGCTGGATAAAGACGCGCCGGAGATTCCCAAAATTCTTTTGCATAGACCTGGGAGTTTATGGTAAGATGAATCTGTGAGATGAGAGAAAGACTTAAGGGGATATGTATCAGAGGAAGAAAATAGAGGCGAAAGGCGGATCATAAAATGCAGAAAATAGATTTAAGGCAGCTGCAGCTGACCAAAGGGGCAACCTTTCAGGCCGGGGAGGAAAGCAGCGGAGTATTCCGGCTGTCGAAAGAGGGCGCAGGTTTCTTGCTGCCGCAGCTGCTCTCCTGTGAGGAGAGGTATCTGACATTCCGCATCGAAGTGCTGGAGGAGCACAGTCTTGCCATGAATTTGCTGGCTTACGTGCGTGGAGAAATGGAAGAGGTGCATCCCATGGAAGAAGAGCATTCCATGGAAGAGGCGCATAATCCCGCGTTCACGGTGCGTTTCGGGCTGCTGCCGGGAGTGGAGACTGCGGTCTGCATCGATTTGCACTGGATGGATGCCAGGGAGCTGTTCCCGGAGGCTCTGCCCGGCACCCTGAAAATCGTCTGCCACGGCAGGAGAGTGGCCAGGGAGGAGATTTCGGAAATCGTGCTGTCCTCCATGGCGGCTTTCCATGATGTGGAGTGCCGGATTTCTGATATGGTATTGACGGATGCTTACCCGGAGCAGACGTTGCCGGATGTGAAGATGATTGACCGATTCGGTCAGTTAAAATGGAAAGACTGGACCGGAAAGGTCAACGATGACTCGGATTTAAAGACCAGGTTGGAGGCCCAGCTGGCGGAGCGCGACGAGGGCTATCCTTTTGAGGACTGGTCTGCCTACGGCGGCTGGAAAGGAAAGAAACTCCGGGAGGGTACGGGATATTTCTCCAGATGCAAGCAGGACGGCAGATGGTGGCTTGTGGATCCGGAGGGTTATGCTTATTTCAGCATGGGGCCGGACTGCGTTGGCGTAAGCGGCGACTGCCGGATAGACGGCGTGGAAAAGTGGCTGGACTGGCTGCCGGATCGGGATGACCCTGGGTTTGGCGGGATGCTTGTGGAGGCAGGATCCCGGGGGAAGATGCGGCGCAGCATGCGGCAGTTCTCTTTCTTCAAGGCCAATCTCTACCGGGCTTTCGGAGAAGACTGGTACGAAAAATGGCAGCGGATGATGTGCGGGCAGCTGAAGAAATACGGCATGAACACCCTGGGGAACTGGAGCGATGCGGGTGTTCTGGGGAAGATGGATATTCCTTATGTCACGTCCCTGCCGGAGTTCCCTGCCACGAAGCAGACGATTTTCCGGGATTTTCCGGATGTGTTCAGCCAGGAATATGCCCAGGAGGCCATACGGTGTGCGAAAGCGCTGGAAAAGCGCAGGGAGGATCCGCTGATGATAGGATATTTCCTGCGAAATGAGCCCATGTGGGCCTTTGTGGACAATCTGGTGCTGGCGGACGAGGTGCTGTACAATCCGGCGGACACAGCCTGCAAGGAGCGGCTGATCGGATTTTTGCAGGAGAAGTATGGGGAAATTGGGAAGCTGAACGCTGTGTGGGGATGCGGGCTGGAGTGCTTTGAATGCCTGCGGGAGCCCAGGCGGGACGTGTCGAAATGGTCAGAGGCAGCCCGGGAAGACATGAGAGAATTCTCCAGGCAGATGCTCCGGGCCTATGTGGAGATCCCCGTTCGTGCATGCCGCCGTGCAGATCCGAACCACATGATACTTGGCATGCGCTGGGCCTGGATATCGGATCCGGATCTGGTGACCGGCTGGGAGAATTTCGACGTGTTCTCCATAAACTGCTATGCGGTGGATCCCACGGAGAAGATACAGCATGTGGCGGACTTAGGGGTGGATCTGCCTGTGATGATAGGGGAGTTTCATTTCGGGGCTCTGGACGCGGGGCTGCCCGCCACGGGGCTGGAGGCAGTGAAGACTCAGCATGACAGAGGCGCCGCCTACCGCTATTACTGCGAGAGCGTGGCCGCACATCCTTACGGCGTCGGTTGTCATTATTTCCAGTGCTACGACCAGTTCGCCCTGGGCCGGTTCGACGGGGAGAATTACAATATCGGCCTGTTTGACATCTGTTCCTGTGCCTATCCGGAAATGCTGGAGCAGATCAGGGAGTGCAGCGGCCGGATTTATGAGATAGCGGCGGGATGTGCGCAGAGAGGGAAAAAAGAGGCAGAGTCCATTCCTATGATTGCTTATTGAGAACTGATCTGTATGTGAATCGGCGGGTTTTGAAGCCCGCCGATTTTGTCAATGGCTTCCGGCTCTCCGCTGGTCACTCTGACAATGCTTTCATACGGTACAAGTTTAGGATTCCTCATGGAAAACATAGAAAATTGCCCATTTCTCCTACATGGGAAACAATGTTGTAGGTTCATTTTTGGGAAAAGGCTATTGACATTTCCAGGAAAGCGAGTACAATTGGGTTTAATCCTTTTCCGGGGTCTTAAGAAAGGCATTCTAAATGGAAGAAAAGCGTTTCAAAGGAAGAAAGGCGCTCCATGGAAGAATGGGATTTCAGTGGAAAGAGGAAAGAGGCACCTGGCTGTAAGGCCGAGTGGAGTTGGAGGAAGAATGGGAATGGAAAGATTGTGCACGGCAGCTACTGTGATGCAGGGAGACTGGAACCAGCCTGGACAGGGATCCGGTCTTTTTGCGGTGGCATCCGTTGTGCGTCCCGAAATGCCCTCAGACATGGTCTCTTTCATTTTTTTAATCCGGACATCGGAAAAGTTCAGCGGAACCTGAGGAGAACCTGACAGGGATTGTAGGCAGGGATTCTTGATAAGGCTGGTGTCCGGAGAAGATTTCTTTCTTCGGGCACCGGCCTTTTTGGTGCCTGAGCCTAACGCCTGAGCCTGCACGGGTTTCCGGTTGGCGGGAAGATCTGGTTTCCTTGACAAACAGAAAACGCTGGCGCTGACGTACACCGCAAATATGGATTGCCGCCCGCCTAAGGGGGCAGAGAGGAGGAGAAATGGAACATTTAGGAAGCAGGAGGCTGGAAACGGAGAGACTGATCATGCGGGCATTCGTGCCGGAGGACGTGAAGCCCATGTTCCGCAACTGGGCAAGCGACCCGGAGGTGACGAAATTCCTGACATGGCCCACCCATACATCGGAGGAGGTGACGGAAAAGGTAGTGGCCTCCTGGGTGGAGAAGAACGGTGACCCCGCATATTATCAGTGGGCTATCGTGTGGAAAGAGACTATGGAGCCCATTGGGAGCATTTCTGCAGTGCATTGGAAAGAGGATGTCTGCGAGGTAGAGATTGGCTATTGTATCGGAAGGCAATGGTGGCACCGGGGCGTGATGACGGAGTGCTTCTCGGAGGTCATCCGGTTCTTCTTTCAGGAAGTGGGGGTGAACCGGATTACAGCAAGGCATGATCCGAACAATCCTAACAGCGGAATGGTCATGAAAAAATGCGGGCTGCGCCATGAGGGGACGTTGCGCCAGGCGGACAGGAACAACCAGGGAATCTGCGACATGTGCGCCTATGGAATCCTGCGCGGCGATTATGAGGCGGCGAAGTAAAAGCTGCAGACTGCCGGGATTTACAGTGATTCCTCTGGGGAAATGCCTGGCTGGCGGTCTGGTAGTCGGGTTGTACTGCAAATTTAACCGGTGCGCAGTATGGGTAGCTGGAGGACGGCGCACAATACGATATTTTGCGTGAGACGATATAAAAACGGAGGATCCGGCTTAAAGGAGGGAGGAAAAAAGCAGGAGAGGGAAGATAACCGGGCGTATAAGCCGGCGCCCAAGACGTTCCCGCAGATGAACAAATAGGATATTTTTAAGGAGATTTTTGTCCTCTGCAAACTTGAAAAATAATGACAATATGTTATAATAAAATTACTTTACTTTATTGAATTAAAGGAGGACATACAATGGCAGAGAACAGGTTGATTGGCGACTATCCGGTGATCGGCATCCGTCCTACCATCGACGGCAGGAGAGGATATCTGAAAGTGCGGGAATCTCTGGAAGATCAGACCATGAACATGGCGAAAGCCGCGGCGGCGCTGTTTACGGAGAACCTGCGCTATTCCAACGGGGAGCCGGTAAAGGTGGTCATTGCGGACACCACTATCGGCCGCGTGGGCGAGACTGCTGCCTGTGCGGACAAGTTCCGCAAGGCAGGCGTAGACATCACCCTGACGGTAACCCCCTGCTGGTGCTACGGAGCGGAGACTATGGACATGGATCCGAAGACCATCAAGGGGGTCTGGGGCTTCAACGGCACGGAGCGTCCGGGCGCGGTGTACCTGGCATCAGTGCTGGCCACCCATGCCCAGAAAGGCCTGCCCGCTTTCGGCATCTACGGCCATGACGTGCAGGAGGCGGACGATACATCTATTCCTGAGGACGTAAAGGAGAAGCTCCTGCGCTTCGGCCGCGCCGCAGTGGCGGTGGCTACCATGCGCGGAAAATCCTATCTGCAGATCGGTTCCATCTGCATGGGCATCGGCGGCTCCATCATTGATCCCGCGTTTATCGAAGAGTATCTGGGAATGCGCGTGGAGTCCGTGGACGAGGTGGAGATCATCCGCCGCATGACAGAGGGCATCTACGATCAGGCGGAATACGAGAAAGCCCTTGCCTGGGTGAAAGCAAACTGCAAGGAGGGATTTGACAAGAATCCCGAGGCTGTCCAGAAGACCAGGGAAGAAAAAGATAAGGATTGGGAGTTTGTAGTCAAGATGATGTGTATCATCAAAGACCTGATGAACGGAAACAAGAACCTGCCGGAGGGCAGAGAGGAAGAGATGGTTGGCCACAATGCCATCGCAGCTGGGTTCCAGGGACAGAGACAATGGACGGACTTCTACCCCAACTGCGACTTCCCTGAGGCTATGCTGAACACCTCTTTCGACTGGAACGGCGCCAGGGAGCCTTACATACTGGCTACGGAGAACGATGTGCTCAACGGCCTGGGGATGCTGTTCATGAAGCTTCTGACCAACAGAGCCCAGATTTTTGCGGATGTGCGCACCTACTGGAGCCCCGAGGCGGTGAAGAAAGCCACTGGCTACGAGCTGGAGGGCGTTGCAAAAGAGGCCGGCGGCTTCATCCATCTGATCAATTCCGGCGCGGCCTGCCTGGATGCAAACGGCGAGGCTCTGGACGCTGCCGGCAACGGCGTCATGAAGCCCTGGTATGAAGTCACCGAGGTGGATCAGAAAGCCATCATGGAAGCCACCACATGGAACGCGGCGGACTTCGGCTATTTCCGGGGCGGCGGATATTCCTCCCGTTTCCTTACCAAGGCCCAGATGCCAGCCACCATGATCCGGCTGAATTTGGTAAAAGGCCTGGGACCTGTGCTGCAGATCGCCGAGGGCTGGACCATCCATCTGCCCGATGAGGTGTCCGACAAGCTGTGGAAGCGTACCGACTACACATGGCCCTGCACCTGGTTCGCTCCCAGGACCACAGGAGAGGGCGCGTTCAAGACGGCTTATGACGTGATGAACAACTGGGGAGCCAACCATGGCGCCATCAGTTACGGCCATATCGGTGCGGATTTGATCACCATGTGCTCCATGCTGCGCATCCCTGTGTGCATGCACAATGTGGACGAGGACAAGATCTTCCGCCCCGCATCCTGGAACGCTTTCGGCATGGACAAGGAGGGCCAGGACTACCGCGCGTGTGCGGCGTACGGCCCGATGTATCGGTAAGACATCTATTGGAAAATTAAAAAAAGATTTGGAAAGGACAGGGCTCCGCGGGGCTCTGTCTTTTTTGATGAGAACCGGGAAAGCATTTGGCTCATCCGAAAGTATGACAGCGGTAAGCAGTGTGACCAACATAGGAGTAACGGAGGAAGTCTTCGGAGTGGGGAACCTGACCGCCGGACTGGAGGCAGTGCATATAGGAAAGCGAAATTCTGGCAATTTCCTGGGTTCTTTTCATGCTTTGCTGAAATGACAACATTTTCAATCTGACAGTTACGGCATTCAGGGATATTTTGATTTGTGAGCGCTGTGAAATCAACAGACATTGGAAAGAACCATTTCCTGCTTGACAAAGGGGCTTGGGGGGTAAAATATAGAAAAATTTTAATCCGTATGGAATCTGGGAAAAGCGGCAGTATTGCATCAGGATTGTGCGGTATTTGCCGCTTTTGAAATATATAAGGAATGTATGGAGGAAAACAAGAGATGAGCAGTGGAAAGCATATGTGGGGAAAGGCAGCGGCGTTTTTGGGAGCGGTACTGATTTTGACGGGGTGCTCCGATAGTAGTGAGGGGAATGCATATGCCTGTATTTCAGAAGGGGAGTATGTATTTTTTTCTGAACTGACGAATCCGGAAACAATTGCGCTTGCGTCCATAGAAGGTGTCAAGATATCGCCTGAACTGCTATCCTTTGATTCAGAAAGGGGATATGTCTACTATTATACTGAATATGACAGAGGAATAGGTACTGGCTCCCTTTGCCGTGCGGGGATTGGGATGCTGCAGGAGGGCAAGGCAGAAAATGGATCGTATTCCGAAGTCATAGCAACAGATGTGCGTATCGGCTTTCGGTTTCTTGAAGATGGCTCGCTGCTTTATCAGAACAGAGACGGTGATCTCTATTATTATAATTGTGAAAGAAAAAGTACAAGAAAGATAGCAAAATCGGTTTCTCAATATTTTCTGGATGGAAAGGATTGCCTGGTCTATGTTGTGAGGGATGCTGATGACCGTGGCCTGTTGTATGAGGAAGCCGACCCGGAATGGGAAGCCGACCCGGAATGGATAGATCCCCGTGCGTTCGCCAATAGAAGCAAGAACCGAAGTATGGTCCATGTGGATTCCCGATTGAACGGTTTTGACAGGTTCGGAGGCGAAAGCTGCAGGCTGTACAAGGTATCTCTGCAGAATGTCGGAGTGAAAGCAGAACTGGAGAAGGGCTGTTGGGTGTTCTATGCGGATGAGGGTGAGGAGGAAACAGGTATCTATGTGGACATGGATGAGTTATATTACGCCACAGAGGATGGGCTATATGTGGTGGGATACGGAGAGGAGCCGGAGCAAATAGTTTCTTTCTTGGATGGCGGGGACATTGCCGGCACAGGGCTGAAAACTATTTATTATACAGTAGAAAGTTCAAGGCGGCTCTCTCTGAGCGATTATGTAATCGATGAGGAGGGATCTTCGGGTGTGGAGCTGAAAATGCCAGAGAGAGAGGACTTTGAGACATGGGAGTATCAATATGTCTCTGCAAATAATGTCCGGTATTTTGACGGAGTGCTGGTGGATGCCGAGTCGTGGTTTGAGTACAGACATGACTATGACTTTGCCAATGCGAGTGCGGAGGAAATTACTGATTTCTGCGCAGCAAACAATATTACGGTCTACATTGCGGACGAGGCAGTACTGTATACTACATGTGAACAGGTAGAGGATATGTTTGAGACTTGGTTCAACCAATGGCTACGGAATGTGGAAGAAGAAACATATGCATGGGAGAATTTTGATCAGGAAGGCTATCTGGCCTCTGTCACATATGAAATGGATCGTTTTTTTGAAAAGTATATGCCGCCAGAAGAGGAAGGGGGATTCTATGGAAGCATTATGGTAACAGAAGAGATAGCGGAGGAATTGGACGATTTGGACTGGAACTATCATGGCAATCCATATGAAGCCAGGTGGGAAAACTTCTGCCAACACAGGATAAGGACGGAGGCTGTATTGGATAATGAGGCCTATGAAGATGCATATAGGGCATATTATGATGCGATGCTTCGTTCTGCGCTTCAAAACCCAGAAGAGGCATGGCCTGTGCATGAACTATATTGTTATCAAAAGGGAGTGAGGACGTTAATTAGTGATAATGTGCTGTCAATAGAAAAAAGGCAATATAACACGCCTGAAATGGTTAAAGAAAAGCTGCGTTTTGATGAGATTACAGAACCGGACGATGTGAGAGCTCTTTTTGCCGTGACCGGCGGGAAAGAGAATTATGTGATACCCCTTGACAGTGCCACCGCTGTGAGACTGTCAAAGGAAGGGGCAGATTTGACAAGGGATTCGGGCGGATGTTTTGCCATTGGTTCTAAAGCTTATCTGGGAAATGTCGATGGCGCTTTATATGCGGCAGATATTTCCAAAGAATCAATGGGCAGCTTTACGCTTGTGGATCAGGACATCCTTACAGTGCTGGATTTGGATGCAGATAGTCTTTACTATGTGAAAGAGGTGGAGCCAGAGGGAGATGATAAGAGCAGGCATATGGATGTTTATTGCTATAAGGATGGAAAGAGCACCCAAGTAGCAAGTGCAGTAATAACACATATGAAATTTTATGAGGATGGTGTTATAATGGCATACACAGGATACAGAAAGGGCGAGGGATGTGAATTGACAATGTTCGGGCCAGATGGAACATCTACGGTTATAGGAGACAGTGTCACGCAGTATATTAGAATCGCCCCATCGCTGTTGCTCTATATTTCGGATGGCAACCTTTATTCCTATGATGGGGAGAAAAAGACGCTGGTGAATAGTGGCGTGGATCAAATCTGGAGTAAGGATTCCATGGAGGTGAAGAAATTCGTGGGACATGAATATGAAGGATGATACCGGTAGAACTATGCTGACAAGAGGATTCAGCAGAGATAAAATGCACACGGGGCGCTTTCACAGGGGATGGCGCCCGAAAAGGCTACAGATTTATTATAATAGGAGGTAATACATGAAAAAGAAAGTGACAGCAATGTTTATTGGTCTTTGTGTGGCGATTGGAGCCATAGGTGGATGCGGTGCGGACAAGCCCGAGTCCACAGAAGCGAATGCCACTGGAGGGACACTGGAGACTGAGGATTCAGGGGCAGAATCCCCGGAAGCAGAGTCCCCGGAGGATTCTGAGGAGGCGGTGAAAGAGGAGACGAAGCCAGAGTATTACTTGGCGAAATATTCCTACTATGAGCACTGGAACAGTGAGGATGGCGAGGGTACAAGACGTGAGACAAAGGAATATGATGCAGACGGCAATTTGACAAGAGAAGGAAGTTTCTCGGAGAATCCGTTCCTCTCCGAGGGTTTTGACACGCAGTATAATGCTGATGGCAATCCAATCAGGGAGGATTACTATGGCAATCCGGGAGGAGAGGAAGGGGCAGAGCCGGTAATGACCGGATGGTGTGATTATGAATACGATGCAGACGGCAATCTAATCCGGGAACTCTCCTACAGTACATTTGAAGAGACATATGATAATGACTTTAATATAGTTTATATCTATCATGAGGAGGGCTTTCCCTCCGGCCTGACGGAATATGACAGCAACGGAAATGTCCTGAAACGCATTTCTTATGATGGAAGCGGACAGGCAAGTAAGCGGAGCGAAAATACCTATGACGAAAAGGAAAATCATAGTACTCATGTGGAATATATTTATCAGGTTTATGATGAAGCCAAGGGTGGCCTAGTATACAATGAGGAGGGAATTCTTGACTTCAGGGACGAAACGGAATACAACGCTGCAGGCAGCAGAGTGAAGACGACCCGCTATGGCGCAGACGAAGAGATCTTTTATGTTATGGAATGGGAATATGACAGCAGCGATCGTCTGTTAGCGGAAACTACCACATATACACAAGACGGTACGGAAGAAAAGACTGAGTATACTTATGATGCCAACGGGAATTGCACCTCGATAAAGTATTCTTACGGCTGGATGAGTGAGTATGAGTATGATGCCAACGGGAATCAGATAAAAGCCACTGATTACGATGAGAGCGGTGCAGGCAGAGTCCAATTTGAAGCTGAGTATGATGCGAACGGAAATGAAATTATGCGCAAGGCCTATAACTACGACTTTGACGGCAACATTTCGGTCAGCGAATTTACTTCCAGCTATGATGACTCAGGGAATCTGCTGGAAAGGAAGAACACTGGAGAATTGCTGGGGGATTCCTGGAATAAGTATGAGTATGATGCAAAGGGAAATATGACAAAAATGACCAAGCTGGATCAGGAGGGCAATGTCCTGAGGGAAAGCAGCTATGAATATAATGACGAAGGCGTAGTGACGAAATACTTAACCACGGATGGGGCAGGGAACAGTGCAGAATACGATGGGCAAAACTTTCTGCTCAGCAAGACAGTGGACGGCCAGGAACTGACCATAACAGAAGAACATGACGAAGCAGGGAACCTGACGAAGAGAAGCTTCTCAGACAGTACTGGCGTGGTGGAAGAATATGAATTTACCTATGCAGAGAAATAAGCGCAGGATGAAAAATAAAAAATAGAAAAATAATCGAAAATTGTTGACAAGACAGAAAATTGTGATTAAAATGAATACCATCAATTTGAAAGACGATGACGGAGCGAGTACATATTTTCGAAATGTCACAGAGAGCCGCATAAGCTGAGAAGCGGTACAAGTAGAATCTATGGAAAATCCCTCCCGAGTTGCAGCACCAAAGCGTAACTGCAAGTAGATGCTGACGGGTTCCTTCCGTGAAAAAGGACGCATATGTTGGTATGTCGTAGATGGGATGAGAAGAAAATGCTGGCTTCTACCGTTTGCGGTGGAAGCCGTTTTTTATGCACAGACGAGCAGGGGAGAAAGACGTTCCCCTATTCGATTGCAACGGATCGGCATAGAAATCTGACAGTCAGAATTCGGGATACATATGCACAAACACGCAGGCTAAAGCAAACATGGATGCCCGCTGAAACGGGCGTATGGAAGAAAGGCATTCCAAGGAGGCAGGAGAATGAAAGACACAATGGAAATCAGATGGCATGGAAGAGGAGGCCAGGGTGCGAAGACAGCGGCGCTTCTGCTGGCGGATGTGGCGTTTAAGGCGGGGAAGTTCGTCCAGGGCTTTCCGGAATACGGTCCGGAGCGCATGGGTGCGCCGATCACGGCTTACAATCGGATCAGCGAGGAGCCTGTTACCGTCCACTCCAATATCTATTCGCCGGATTATGTGGTTGTAGTGGATGACGGCCTTCTGGAGAGCACGGATGTGACCCACGGACTGAAAGAAGACGGTGCCGTCATTATCAATACGGAAAAAGAAAAAGAAGAACTGCTCCCGCTTCTCCACGATTATAAAGGGGCGGTCTACACCCTGAACGCAAAGGATATTTCCATGAAGACCCTGGGGAAAAATTATCCCAATTCCCCCATGCTGGCGGCGGTGGTGGCGGTTTCCGGCGCCATGGAGCAGGATGCGTTCATGAAAGAGATGGAGGCTTCCTTTCAGCATAAATTTGCCAAAAAGCCGGAAGTCATCGATGGCAATATGAAAGCTCTTGAGATGACCTTTGAAGAAATTGCCAAGAGCTGCTAAGTGTGAGAAGAAGTTCTAGGGCGCCAAAGGACGTCGCCCAAGAACTTCTAGGCTTGCAGGCGAATAGATTCGCTTTGCAAGCCAGTCTCACACGGAAGAATCGCAAGGGAAGCGATTCTTCTCACGGACTTGCACCGAATGTTTGTGTCGGCTGCGCCGGCATGAAAGGAAGTGTGGAAAGCTTCAGGTCAATGTTACGGCTTTAGGAACACGAGAGGAAAGGCAGGAGAAGTTTATGATAAGCGACAGAATAAATGAGAATAGTCCCTGGCAGGACATAACGGAGGGAAACAAGATTTTCGAACCGGCCACTTCCCGGGAATTCTGCACAGGGGAATGGCGTACCTCCACGCCGGTATGGGATCGGGAAAAATGCAAGCAGTGCCTTTTGTGCACGCCTACCTGCCCGGATTCCTCCATTCCGGTAAAGGACAAGCTGCGCGGAGAGTTTGACTATGACCACTGCAAGGGCTGCGGCATCTGCGCAAAGGTCTGCCCTTTCGGCGCAATCTCAATGAAGGAGGGAAAATAGATGGCTGTGAGAGAACGTTTATCCGGTAATGAGGCGGTGGCCTATGCCATCAAACAGATCAATCCGGACGTGATGCCGGCATTTCCCATCACGCCCTCCACGGAGATTCCCCAGTATGTGGCAAACTATATCGCAAATGGGGAGATGGACACGGAATTTATTCCGGTGGAGAGCGAGCACAGCTCCATGAGCGCTGCGGTGGGGGCCTCGGCGGCAGGGGCAAGGGCGCTTACAGCCACGTCTTCCTGCGGCATGGCCCTGATGTGGGAGGAACTGTACGTGGCGGCTTCCAACCGGCTGCCCCTTGTGCTGGCTTTGGTAAACCGTGCCCTGTCCGGCCCCATCAACATCAATGCGGATCATTCTGACAGCATGGGCGCCAGGGACAGCGGATGGATCCAGATCTATGCGGAGTCCAATCAGGAGGCCTACGACAATTTCCTGCAGGCATACCCCATCGCGGAACACAAGGACGTAATGCTCCCTGTGATGATCTGCCAGGACGGATTTATCACAAGCCATGGGGTGGAGAACATATTGCTGGAAGAAGACGAGAAAGTCCGCGCTTTTGTGGGGGAGCGGGAGCCGAAGCATTTCCTGCTGAATCCGCAGGAGACCCTTGCGGTAGGACCCTATGCCGTGTCCAGTTACTATATGGAGACAAAAAGAGGACAGCGCCAGGCCATGATCAATGCCCGCAGAGTCATCCTGGAGGTGGCGGAACGCTTCCGGGAGATGACAGGCCGGGAATACGGCTTTTTTGAGGCTTACCGGATGGAGGATGCGGAATATGCCGTGGTGCTCATCGGTTCCGCGGCGGGGACCTGCAAGGCGGCTGTGGAGCAGATCCGCAGTACCACCGGAAAGAAGGTAGGCCTGGTGAAGATCAGGGTGTTCCGTCCTTTCCCGGAGGAGGAGATAGCCCGGGCGCTGGCCCATGTAAAGGCGGTCGCCATCCTGGACCGCTCGGAGATGTTCTCCGCTACCGGAGGCCCTCTGGGCGCAGAGGTGAGAGCGGCGCTGTATCAGGCAAAGGGGAAAGCGGAGGCCGTAAATTACCTCTACGGACTGGGCGGCAGGGACATTACGGTGGAAGATTTCTGCCAGGTCTACGAGAAGCTGGAGCGGATTGCGGCAGAGCACAGGATAACGGACATGTACGAATACATAGGGCTGCGCAGCCGGTGAGGAGCCGGCGGCAGCTATAAACGGGCAGCTGTCTGGCTGGCCAGCTTATTTCGTTGTGAAGGAGCAGAGGATGGAAGCAGCATATAATTTTAAGGAAATGATGAACAAGCCGGAGCGCCTGGCGCCGGGACACAGAATGTGCGCAGGCTGCGGCGGTGCCGTTGCGGTTCGCGGGGTGCTGAGGGCCTTGCACGAGGGGGACAGGGCTGTGGTAGGCAATGCCACGGGATGCCTGGAGGTCTCTACTTTTATGTACCCCTACACGGCATATGAGGACAGCTATATCCACAATGCCTTTGAAAATGCGGGGGCTACCCTTTCCGGCGTGGAGACGGCATACAGAGTGCTGAAAAAGAAAGGAAAAATAAAGGAAGATTACAAATTTATCACATTCGGCGGAGACGGCGGGACCTATGATATCGGTTTCCAGTCCCTGTCCGGGGCAATGGAACGGGGACATGATATGGTATATGTATGCTATGACAATGGCGCTTACATGAATACCGGGACGCAGCGCTCCTCTGCCACGCCGCAGTTCGCGGACACCACTACCACGCCGGCGGGAAAAGTGTCAAACGGCAAGGTGCAGACCAGGAAAGACCTGACGGCCATTATGGCAGAACACCACATTCCCTATGCGGCCCAGACCACTTTTACCAATAATTTCAAGGATCTCCACACCAAGGCGGAAAAGGCCATCTATACGCCGGGCGCGGCTTTCCTGAACATTTTCGCCCCCTGCCCCAGGGGATGGGGGTATGAAGCTTCAGAGCTGATGGAGATCTGCCGGACGGCGGTGGACTCCTGTTACTGGCCTCTGTTTGAGGTGGTGGACGGAAAATGGATTTTGACCTACGAGCCGAAGAAGAAACTGCCCATTGAGGATTTCCTGCGCTCCCAGAGGCGGTTCCGCCATTTGTTTGCCTCTGGAAACGAAGGGCTGCTTGCGGAATTCCAGCGGGAGGTAGACAGACGCTGGGAGGAACTGCAGGTGCGCTGCAGCCTGTAGGCTCCGGCATTGTGTGGGAGGCAATGAGAGGCTGCGCATCAGTACGGACTGGCCAATAAGCTTGATGAGAACGGCGCGGTGCCGGGATTGGATGTGTCTGCCTGACGGAATATAACCGGAAGCTGAACAGGAGGGGTTTATGAAACCAGGCAATAGGAACGCTGATAAAAGGGGCAAGTACGAAGATCAGGAGATACAGGAACTGATAAAACAGGATAAAGACAAAGGCGCGGCGGCCTTGCTGGAGACATACACGGGGCTGCTGTGGAGCGTATGCGCCAGACGCCTGCAGAATCCAGAGGACATCCGAGAATGTGTGAATGACGCATTCTCGGAGTTTTGTCTGCATGCGGACAGATATGATGAAGCAAAGAGCAGCCTGAGGAACTATCTGTGCCTGATAGCGGACAGGAAAGCCCTGAACCGCTATCGGGACAACTGCCGCAGGGAGAGGGCGGAGAGCGCCGCCTCCGGGGAGCAGGCATGGAAAGAGGACGGACAGGAAGGTTTCGGAGGGCCGGGAGGCGCAGGAGACGGGGAGTATACGCGGGAGGAATTGGAGGCAGCCATAGAAGAGCTGGATCCCGTGGACAGCCAGATCATCCGGATGAAGTATTACCAGGGCCTGTCCTACCAGGAAATCGCAGAGAAACTGGCCCTGAACTACGAGACAGTGAAGAAGCGCGGGCAGCGCAGCTTAAAGAAGCTGTGGAAGATTCTGGTCATCGGCCTTATCATGTTGCTGTTGGCGGCATGTGCGGTCATCGTAAGCAGGTACTTCCAGTTCGCGGAGGGCGTGGGCTTCAGCTGGTCTGAGGAGAATCCGATCTACCGGATGACGGAAGTTTCGGATCCCTGCTGGGCGGACGGCTTTACATTCTCTGTGGACAACGTGGCATACAGAGACGGGCACATGTACTTCAGCATTGACTACAAACCGGACAAGGAGCCCGAGGGGGAGGATGAATGGGCCAGGCAGAATGCTGTGTATCAGACCTATATAAATGCGCTTGAGGTAAAGGATTTACCGCTGGAATTATGTGAGACCAAACATAATTACGAGAATATGCAGTTGGTATCCATATGGCAGCCGGAGGAGGAATTGCCGGAAAGCTTCACAATAGAGATTACGCTGGCAGGGTTTGGGAAAAATCCGGACGAACAGGTGTACAATGTGGTAAGGGGAGAAGGATGGGACTCGGATGTGGAGACGAAGCCTTTGAATCTCCAGGGTCCCAACCCGAAATTTACCGTGACATTGTCCCGAGTCTCGGTACAGGAGGACGTTTCCTCCGTTGGAGCCGTACAATTTTTCGAGGATACGGGCTTTGTAGTGTGTCCCGGCATCAGGAGCGAGGAAAGGACCAGGTTTTCCCTGTATGCTCTGAATGAGGGGATAGATGGCGGTAAATATGGGCTTTCTACCTTTCTGGTGAACAGCACGAACATGGTCACATTGACGGGAGCGGATGGGACTGTATGGGAAGCGGACTGGATCGAATGCGGCTTTTGGGGGCTGGATGAGATGGTTTTGAGCTTCCCGCCCCTGGAGCCGGGAGAGTATACCATGACGCTCCCCTATCTGCGCATGGAGAGCAGTCAGATTTCCAGCGGGGCATATATACCGCTCCCCAAGGAAGAGGGAGAAACCGTTGCCTGTGATGAGTCGCTACTGTTTCCCGATGGTACAGGTTACCGTTTGACAGGTGTCCGCATGAAGTATTATGAAGCATATGAAGATAAAGTTTACGAGGAGGATGGGGAGAGACTTGTCACTCAGGATCCGGATCCCATATTTGAGTATGAACTGATGCTTGAGCCGATTTCCACGGAGAAGCTGTTCTTCCGGCATGCCACCTTTGAAGCCAGATATTTTTACGGAAATAAGCCCCGGGAGGAGGCAGGGGCGTCCTTTGAACTGTCGCGGGAGAGGGAGTTGGAATTATATCCGGAGGGTTCCCGGATAGAGGTGGGCAGTATTCATATGGGGGGTGTGTTCCTGCAGTTGGTGCAGAGAGAGGGCATTGAGGAGGCGCCGGACTGGGTGGAACTGCGCCTCTCAGATCCGGTATACAATTACAACCGGATTTTCCAGGTAAAAGTCATCGTGGAATAAAAATTTTTTGCAGCATTGTCCCGAGTTCCTTTTTTCCGGGGAATACAATATCAGGAGTCTATATGCAGGCATATGGCGGGCGGCCGGGATTACCCGGGCCGGCGTCCGAAAGCTCCCGGCGGTCTGGTCGGAAAGGGGGAAGATGCAGACTTTTGGCAGAAATCGGGGAAATGTATGGAAAAGGAGAAAAGGACTAAAAAAGGTAAAATCATGGAAGAAAAGAAAAACTGGAAAGAACCCGGGACTTTGCGCCCATTAAGTGACACTGTGGCACAGACACCTTTGCGCGAAAAGTATGACAAGCTGTTGGAGACGGCGCGGCTGATGATGGAACGGCCTGACGGAGTGATGGTCATTAACAAAAAGATGACAGAAATCAATCAACGCGAGATGCGTCCCGGTGAAGCAGAAATCTGGCAGGCAGCGGATGAGAAAAATTTTAAAAGAATCAGACAGCTGGCTGAGGCGCTGTTGGATGAGGATTCCCAGTATGGCTGGGGTTATCTCTATCTTGTCATGGCGGAATGTAAAGCGGAAAGCCCGGCGGCGCTTTCAAAAGATATCATGGCTCCTGATGGACCGTTGGTCTGTCAGGAGGAACCGGAGGGTTGGCATGAGGCCAGACGATCCTATAAACGCGCGCAGAGGTTTGCGGATGAGAGCCTGCAGAAAATCTTTGCCCTGATGGAGGATATCAATAAAAGTCTGTTGCTGTGCAAAAAGGCGGAAACAGAGATGACAAAAAAGAACTATGAAGCTGTGCTTATTACCTGCAACCAGATGCCTTTCACAAATTTCGCCGGCAGCGAACAGCTGGTTGACATGGCTGTCCATGCCATATTCAATCAGTGCAAAGAGGCGGAATTCAACCGGATGAAAGAACTGGATCAAAATCTCGAAAAGGCGGTAAGAGATCGACATCCAGCTGAATATGGCACATGGAATCGGAAAAATACAGAAACGATAACAGCCTATTTAAAAAGACACGGGGCAAAAAAGCCTACTTTCTGGTTAGCATTGCTCTCTTTGGTTCTAAGCCCGCTTTGTCTGCGTTTCTATATGCCTGTCTCGCTGCTCTTTTTGGGATTTGCCTGGGAGACAACACGGGATGATTTCCATTTACTGCGAGGGTTCCTTACATTCATGGGTCTTGGATTTGTAACATTTCTGATCGGGGAACCGTTGGGAATATTTTCGAGTATAGTCCATCTTTTGATTGTTACCATTGCAATTGTCCTGGGTTCCCTCTGGTTCCTGAAATGCGGGCAGAGTGCTTTGAAATTCAACAAACTGTATGATGACTTGATTCCATATGATAATAATGTAATCAAACCTCTGAATGATGCGATTCGTCAGGAACTGGCAGCGGAATATGAGACAGTGCCCGGAGTGGAAGCCCAGCTTGGAGAATGGAGCAAATGGTATCAATGGTAGGGGGGATGAAAGAATGGCAGATGTAAAGAAACTGCATCAGCGCATTGAACTTGCAATGGAGGAGAAAGAGTATGACGAAGCTTGCGATATCGCAAGGCGGGCGGTAAAAGAGAACCCGGCCGATGGAATCAGCTGGTATTATCTGCTCTTGGCGGATAACCGGGTAGACGAGCCTGAAGCATTTCTTGTCTGGAAAAAGGATTGGAGGCAGATGGAAGCGTACCGGCAGGCCGTAGCCCATGGAGGCCAGGCGGAGAAGCTGGTACAGCTGGGCAAAGAGTGGGCCTACAGGCAGGCAAAGGCTTTGCAGCAGCAGAAACGTTATGAGGCAGCACTGTCTTATTTTGAAGAGGCGCAGGATTATAGAGACAGTGCAGAACTGGCCGGGGAGTGTCGGAAAATCGTGGAGAAAGCCCTGGCAGAGCAACGGCGTCTGGAAGCTGAGATAGAGGCGAAAGAAGCCGCCAAAGAAAAAGCCGCAGGATGGGCCACGGACAAGGAAAGCGCAGAGGGAACACAGCAGCAGGAAGCTCTGGAAAGGGAGCCGGCCGCCCGGGCGTCCGATGGAAAGCGGGTACAGAGCGGGGAAATCCAGGTCAGTGATATCGAATACGCGGGAAAATTCTGTGAAGAATTCCTTGCGAAAGCTTCCGGAACAGAGAAAGAGGAAGCACAGAAGCTTATGGAGGATATGGCCACCCTTGTGACAGCAGCAAAATGGGGAGGACGTCTGGAGGAAGAAGAGGCCTATAAAGAGCTGGAGAAGCTGTCTTCTTTCTGGAGGGTGTACGGTGCCGAGAGAAAGGAAGGGGAGTTGGCGGCCCGATTGTACGATGCCAAACAGGGAGCGGCGGCAGGGCTTCCCTGGGACGATGAGATCGCCTGCTACTGGGCCGGGGTGGCCGCCAGCGCTGGCAACAGGCAGGGATGCCTGCAGCTGGGCCGTTTTTACGAGACCGGCATAGGCGTAAAGCCGAACTTCCAGCTGGCAGGGCATTTCTACAAGGAGGCAGGCAGCAAAGCCGATGTGGAGTATTTCAAGGATCATGCCCAGGCATTCCGGCAGCTTACCGGATGCAGGACGACAGAGGGGTATGAGGAGGTGAGCGCCCCGCCCCATTTCGAGATGAGCGATGCCGCCAGAAGAGTGGGCTCTTACTGGAAGCTGCATAAGCGTACAGAAGAAGCGAAGCTGAATATGGATCGGCGGGCGGCTGCAAGGCTGCAGGAACTCCTGGCGCCTATGAAGAGAGAGTTCGATGATCTTTCCGGCCTAAAGAAGAAAATAGACAAGAGAGATAACATTGCTGCCGGATTCTCTTTGGTATCCATAGTTTTATTTGGAATAGCATGGGCGATTTTTGTGCTTTTCATGCCGCTCTTTATAGAAAAATATATTGGGACCGGGAGCAGGACAAGTAATCTGCATGTATTAGGCATCCTTACCTATATACCGGTAATGTTTCTCGCTTTTTTGTTTTTCATGCTTATCTTCCAGATACTGCCCATGATTCCTATAAACCGACGGTACGCAAACCGTCAGAGTAAGGCATTGGAGAAAATCAGGAAAGCGTATGGTCAGGCTATGGAGGAGATTGCTCAGAGCGACTGCGAGGAATACCGGAAGTATACGGATTGGAAGTCCGGATGTCAGGAAATGCAGAAAGCGCTGGGGGTAAAGACATCCGGCTGGAGGCATGCCTATCTGATGTATTACAGTGCCGGAATCCATGGGGCCAGGAATCCGGATGAAGCGGATCAGAACGCTCTTGCCATGGATAAGAGGGACAGTTCCGTAAAGCTACCCTTTGTGCCCTCTCCCATAGCGAGGTGGCTTATGGAAAGGATGAAAGAGGGGGAGATGCCAAAGGATTGGCTGGAGTTGGCGAAGCAGTATGGAAAGAACAGCCGCAAACGCCGACATGGCGGCAGCGATACCTGGCAGCCGGTGGTGGCCCTGGAGTGTATTCTGTACCATGCGGTGTGTATGCTGAAAGTCGAGCCCAAGTGGTCCGAGCACGGATTCTGGCGTACCAATACGGATATACTGCAAGAACTGTCGCGAATATACAGATATGGAAGGGAAGAGCTGCACCAGAAAGCAGACCTCGATATCGGATTGATTCTGGCGGATTTTGCCGCTGAAGTCCATTTGCACCAATACTACGCGGGCAGAAAGGCTGCTCTGAACGCGCTGGTCTCCACCTACGCAGGACTGGATGAACAGGAAGAAGAGTTCTGGGCCTGGAAGGCCTGGGATGAGCGTTGTCCTGAATTTGCGGAGCAAGCGGTTAACTATATGATTGGCTTTTATGACGGAAACCTGTTTTCGACGAAAGACCTTTGCGAATTTATCGATGATCTCCTGGCCGATCCCAAGCTTAGTGAGGCGAACCGGGAGAAAGTCAAGAAGCTTCAGGCTGACATCAACGACTGGGAAAAACGCAAAAGAGAAGAGCAGCAGGCGGCATGGGAACAGCGGCAGCAGCAGATCAGGCAGGCCAGGGAGGCCATCGAACAGGAACTGGACCGCCGCGAGAGGAACCTAAACCTGATTTTCGGAAACGACTATATGACCAACGAGGAGTTGTATCTGAGCGGCAGGCAGAGCATATCGGAATATGTGACAAATGATATCTACCGCGATTTCCGCCGCAGCGAAATGGAGAAAAAGCAGCGGGAGCAGGAAATGTAAGATTTGGGTAAGGTTTGGTGTAAGATTTGGCAAGAAAAATGGACTGGGGACTATCATTTGTCCCCAGTTTCGTGTATAATAGACATTAATTATGGCAGCGCGCAGTGGAATTGGCTGTGCCGCAGCCAGATTATATACTGCATATCAGACGGAATTGTAGTCGTGTGAGAGAACGAAAGGCTGTCAGCCATATGCCTGCCTTAGGCAGACAGGTAAAGTCTGGCGGTCTTGCGTATAATTTTGTCAAGGAGGAACAGGACATGTTGATAGGAGGAATCGAGGCGGGCGGTACAAAAATGGTATGCGCGGTGGGCGATGAGAACGGCGTGATCCAGGACAGGGTATCTTTCCCTACCAGGCAGCCGGAGGAGACTTTTGCGGATATGGTAGCCTACTATAAGGGAAAGGACATCAAAGCCTTGGGCATCGGGTGCTTTGGTCCTGTGGACCTGGACAGGAAGTCGAAGACCTACGGCTATATCACGAAGACTCCCAAGGCCGGCTGGAGTAACTGCAATATCGTAGGGGCATTTGAGGAGGCGCTGGGCGTGCCGGTAGGCTTTGACACGGACGTAAACGGCGCGGTGCTGGGAGAGGTGACCTGGGGAGCCGCGAAAGGACTGGACAGCGCCATTTATATTACCATAGGAACAGGAGTGGGAGTGGGCGTCTATGTAAACGGCGGGCTGCTGCACGGTCTGGTGCATCCGGAGGGAGGACATATCCTGCTGATGAAGCATCCCAAGGACACCTATGAAGGAAAGTGCCCGTTCCACAAGACCTGTATGGAGGGGCTGGCCGCAGGGCCGTCCATCGAGGCCCGCTGGGGCAAAAAGGCCGCGGAACTGGCGGACAGGGCCGAGGTGTGGGAATTGGAAGCCTACTATATCGCCCAGGCGATCACGGATTATATCCTGACCTATTCCCCTCAGAAGATCATCCTGTGGGGCGGCGTGATGCATCAGGAGAAGCTGTTCGGCATGGTCAGAAAAGAAGTGCAGCGCCTGCTGAACGGGTATGTGGCCCATGAGATGATCACGGAGAGAATCGACGAATATATCGTTCCGCCTGCTCTGGGGGAGGATCCGGGCATCAAGGGCGCTATCAAGCTGGGGCTGGACGCGCTGGGCTGATGGATTTACAATGCAAGAAAGTGCAAGATCAGTGACTATGTGCAGTAGGTACATACTGCAGAAAATGCAGAAAACAGGCCCTGAAATGCAAGAGAGGCATTTCAGGGCAAGACAATGTAAGGGGGAAAAAGAAATGAAAGAAAACCAGTTGCATGAACTGCTTTTTTTAGACCCGGTATGCACCCATAATATCTGGGGCGGCACCAGGCTGCGGGAGGAATTCGGATATCCGGTAGAGGGAGACGGCATCGGGGAATGCTGGGGAATCTCCGCCCATCCGGAGGGAGACGGGACTGTCCGCAGCGGAAGCTTCCAGGGAGAGAAGCTGTCCGGACTTTGGGCAAAGCATCCGGAACTTTTCGGGAATCTGCCCTATGACAGATATCCGCTGTTAACCAAGATCATTGATGCCCAGGACGATCTGAGCATCCAGGTGCATCCGGACGATGCCTACGCGCAAGTTCACGAGAACGGCAGCCTGGGCAAGACGGAGTGCTGGTTTATCTGTGACTGTGCGAAAGATGCGGCCATCGTTATCGGCCATAACGCCAGGACGAAAGAAGAGCTGGAGGAAATGGTGCGGCAGGGGAAATGGACGGAACTGATCCGGGAGATCCCCATCCACAAGGGGGATTTTCTTCAAATCGACCCCGGCACGGTACATGCTATCAAGGCTCATACACTGATCCTGGAAACCCAGCAGAACAGCGCCATCACTTACAGGCTCTATGACTATGACCGGCTCCAGAACGGCAAGAGCCGAGAACTCCATATCGACAAGAGCCTGGATGTGATCACGGTTCCGGCCAAGAGCGCACAGGAGAGCGTAAAGTCTGCAAATGGATTGCCGGAGAATGAGCTGAACCAGATATATGCCTGCGGGAAATATACTATTTTCAAACTGGATGTAAACGGCAGCGCGTCATTTGAGCAGAAATATCCGTTCCTGGCCGCATCGGTGCTGGAGGGAGCAGGTACCATGAACGGAGCGGAGGTTCGCAAAGGCGATCACTTTATCATCCCCTGCGGCTATGGAAAGGTGGAGGGGAACGGAAATATGAGCCTTATCCTGTCTACGGTGGAAAGCTGATAAAGCGGGCAGCCGCAAGCTGGCCTATGCTCACGGGCGGTAATATATGCCGCCAATTTATGGCGCTTTCCGCTTGTGAGCCGGGTATCAATGGAGAAAATTTTAAAATACACAAAACGACTTCGGGGGCAGGCGTAAATGGCATACACGGATCAGGAGATACAGGAACTGATAAAACAGGATAAAAACAAAGGCGCGGCGGCCTTGCTGGAGACATACACGGGGCTGCTGTGGAGCGTATGTGCCAGACGCCTGCAGAATCCAGAGGACATCCGAGAATGTGTGAATGACGCATTCTCGGAATTTTGTCTGCATGCGGACAGATATGATGAGGCAAAGAGCAGCCTGAGGAACTATCTGTGCCTGATAGCGGACAGAAAAGCCCTGAACCGCTATCGGGACAACTGCCGCAGGGAGAGGGCAGAGAGCGCCGCCTCCGGGGAGCAGGCATGGAAAGAGGACGGACAGGAAGCTTTCGGAGGTCCGGGAGACGGGGAGTATACGCGGGAGGAATTGGAGGCAGCCATAGAAGCGCTGGATCCCGTGGACAGCCAGATCATCCGGATGAAGTATTACCAGGGCCTGTCCTACCAGGAAATCGCAGAGAAACTGGCCCTGAACTATGAGACTGTGAAAAAACGCGGGCAGCGCAGCTTAAAGAAGCTGTGGAAGATTCTGGTCATCGGCCTTATCATGCTGCTGCTGGCGGCATGTGCGGTCATCGTAAGCAGGTACTTCCAGTTCGCGGAGGGCGTGGGCTTCAGCTGGTCTGAGGAGAATCCGATCTACCGGATGACGGAAGTTTCGGATCCCTGCTGGGCGGATGGCTTTACGTTCTCTGTGGACAACGTGGCATACAGAGACGGGCACATGTACTTCAGCATCGACTACAAACCGGACAAGGAGCCGGAGAATGAGGAGGAAAGGACCAGGCAGAATGCCGTGTATCAGGCCTATATAAATGCGCTTGAGGTAAAGGATTTACCGCTGGAATTATGTGAGACCAAACATAATTATGAGAATATGCAGTTGATAAAGACATGGCAGCCAGAGGAGGAATTGCCGGAAAGCTTTACGATAGAGATTGAACTGGCAGCAGTTGAGCGGTATTCTGACGATACGTTCACTTACTCAACGTGGGAGGGAGAGGAAGAGGTAATGCATACAAAGCCCCTGAACCTCCAGGGTCCTAACCCGAAGTTTACCGTGACATTGTCCAGGGTTTCGGTACAGGAGGATATTTCCGCTGTTGGGGCCTTTCATCCTTTCGGGGACACTGGATTTGTGGTTTGCCCTGGTATCAGAAATGAGGAAGAGACCAAATTTTCCCTGTATCTCCTAAATGAGGGGCTGGATGCTGGTAAATATGGGCTTTCCCCCTATCTGGTGGACAGGGGTGACAGGAAAATGGTCACATTGACGGGAGCGGATGGGACTGTATGGGAAGCGAACTGGATCGACTGCGGCTTTTGGGGGCTGGATGAGGTGGTGTTGACTTTTCCGCCCCTGGAGCCGGGAGAGTACACCATGACGATCCCCTATCTGCGCATGGAGAGCAGTCAGATTTCAGGCGGGGCATATATACCGCTCCCCAAAGAAAAGGGGGGAACCGTTGCCTGTGATGAGACACTGCTGTTTCCCGATGGTTCAGGTTACCATTTGACAGGTGTCCATATGGAGTATTATGAAACGGGGGATGAGATCGTCTATGAAGATGGCGAAGATTGGGTTGTGAACTATGCGCTGGAGCCTACATTCGTGTATGAACTGATGCTGGAGCCGATTTCCGCGGGGAATCTTTTGTTTCAGGATTCCTACATTGATTCCAGATACTTCTATGGAAATCAGCCCCGGGAGGAGGCAGGGGCCTCCTTTGAGCTGGACCAGGAGACATGGCTTGAACTGTACAGGGACGGCAACTGGATCGAAGGCGGGAGCGCCCATATGGGAGGAGCAGGAGTATTCTTGATCTTGAGACAGCCGGAGGAAGCGGACGGTGCGCCGGACTGGGTGGAAGTGCGCCTTAAGGATCCATGGTACAATTACAACCAAAATTTCCAGGTAAAAGTCATCATAGAGTAAAAAACTTTTGCAGCATTGTCCCGACTTCCCTTTCCGCGGGGAATACAATATCAGGAGTCTATATGCAGGCATATAGCGGGCGGCCGGGATTACCCCGGGGCCGGCGTCCGAAAGCTCCCGGCGGTCTGGTCGGAAAGGGGGGAAGATACAGACTTTGATAGAGAGCGGGGGAAATGTATGCAAAAGGAGAAAAAAGATGGGATTTTTATTCACAATTGTTGGCGTCATCTTTAAAGTCGTATGTGATGTGCTGGTAGGAAACGTGGGAGGAGAGAACTCTGAATTCGCCTCAGGGCTTTTTACCGGATTGGCGGTGATTCTGACGATCATCGGTGTCCTGAAGACGCTGATCAAAGCAGAGGGAGCCAAAGGAAAGCTGGGAGGCGCGGCATTTCACGGAGTCATCTGGCTGGTGGGCACAGTGTTACTTAGGATTCTGGTCCCCATTGTCATCGTAGCTGTGCTGGCCTTTATTGTATGCCAGTTCTTCCTGGGAATTGATGTGCTGAGAATGATCGGCAGGCTCTTTGGCGTAGCCGCTTCGGGAACGGCGGAGAAAAAGGAGGATCCTCTGGAAGCGCTTCCAACCATTGTCTATGACAACGATGGTGTCCAGTACTTCAAGCAGAGGATTTCCGGAGACCATGTAGAGTATTTGGCTGACGGCGGAAAGTCGCTGACAATCTATAATACTGACATCTCAGGCAATTCAGCCCAGACAAATGCAGGAAATATCCACTGGTATGTATAAAGCTGACAGAGAAAGCCGGACTGTTTGATACAGGAAAGAAGCGCCCTGATTGCTGGAAAGCTGCGGGGCGCTTTCTTATGCAAATTGATGCATTTTTTCTTACTATAAAAAAGGTTTGAACAATATCCATGATTGTGTTATCATCAAGGATAGAAATTTTTGACGGAAAGGAATGGTTATGGATATGGGAATGACAATGACGCAAAAGATTCTGGCGGCTGCGGCAGGGCTTGACAAGGTGGAGGCGGGCCAGCTGATCGAGGCGAATCTGAACCTGGTGCTGGGCAATGACATCACCAGCCCCGTGGCAATTAAGGAGATGGACAAGTTCACGGCTAAGGGCGTATTTGACAAGGACAAGATAGCCCTGGTGCCGGATCATTTCGTGCCCAACAAGGACATCAAGTCTGCGGAGCACTGCAAATGTGTCCGGGAGTTCGCCAGAAAGAACGATATCACCAACTATTTTGAGGTGGGCGAGATGGGCATTGAGCATGCCCTGCTTCCGGAGAAAGGGCTCACCGTGGCCGGGGACGTGATCATCGGCGCAGACTCCCATACCTGTACCTACGGCGCGTTGGGCGCGTTTTCCACGGGGGTGGGCAGTACGGACATGGCTGCCGGCATGGCCATGGGCAAGGCCTGGTTCAAGGTGCCTGGGGCAATTAAGTTTATTCTCACCGGAAAGCCTGCCAAATGGGTCAGCGGCAAGGATGTGATTTTACATATCATCGGCATGATCGGCGTGGACGGCGCTCTGTATAAATCCATGGAGTTCGTGGGGGACGGCATAGCCCATCTGTCCATGGACGACCGCTTTACCATAGCCAACATGGCCATAGAGGCTGGCGGCAAGAACGGAATCTTTCCCGTGGATGCGCTGGCGGAAAGCTATATCAAAGAACATTCCGACAGATCGTATACCATTTATCAGGCGGACGAGGATGCGGTATACGATGCAGAGTATACCATTGATCTGAGCGCGCTGCGGCCTACGGTGGCATTTCCCCATCTGCCGGAAAACACGCATACCATTGACGAGATTCGTCAGATGGAGCCAATTGCCATAGACCAGGTTGTGATCGGCTCCTGCACCAACGGCCGCCTGGACGATCTGCGGACTGCGGCGGAGGTGCTGAAAGACCGCCATGTTGCAAAGGGCATGCGCTGCATCGTGATTCCCGCTACCCAGGCTATCTACATGCAGGCCATGGAAGAGGGGCTTTTGAAGACTTTCATCCAGGCCGGCGCTATCGTCAGCACGCCCACCTGCGGCCCCTGCTTAGGAGGCTATATGGGCATCCTGGCCGAGGGCGAGCGCTGCGTGTCCACTACGAACCGCAATTTCGTGGGCCGTATGGGCCATGTGTCCTCTGAGATTTACCTGGCAAGCCCTGCTGTGGCAGCAGCCAGTGCGGTGACAGGCGTAATCTCCGAGCCGGCGGATCTTGGCTGAGGAAGAAAATTGCCGTTTTGACAGCGGTATTTATAAATGTATTATAAATATGGCTTAAGCAAGTATTGCGAATATTAGGAAAGGAGAGCCTTGTCGTTATGCGAAAGCGCTGAAAGGAGAACGGATTTCTTCTCAGAAAACGGGAGTTCCGTTACAGACATGGCAGAATGACAGGGACAGGAAAAAGATGAACGCAAAGGGCAGAGTATTTAAATATGGAGACAATGTAGACACGGACGTCATCATTCCGGCGAGATACTTAAACAGTTCGGATCCTGCGGAGCTGGCCATGCACTGCATGGAGGACATTGACAGCGAGTTTATAAAGAAAGTGCAAAAGGGCGACATCATTGTGGCGGACAAGAATTTCGGCTGCGGCTCTTCCAGGGAGCATGCCCCCATCGCCATTAAGGCCGCAGGGGTCAGCTGCGTCATTGCGGAGACCTTTGCCAGGATTTTTTACAGGAATGCCATCAACATCGGTCTTCCCATCATTGAGTGCCCGGAGGCCGCCAGGGGAATCCAGGCCGGGGACGAGGTGGAGGTGGATTTCGATTCCGGGGTTATCACCGATGTGACCAGAGGCATCAGCTTCCAGGGACAGGCGTTTCCGGAGTTCATGCAGAGAATCATTTCCTCCGAGGGGCTGATCAATTACATCAATAGCCAATCGTAGAATCCAGACCGATACGAATAAGAAATTTGTACCAGAGAGTCTCGCAGGCTACAGTTCACAGACTGCGGGGCTCTGTTTCCTGACAGAAGACATATCGGCTTCCATGCGCCGCTTCTGGGGCGGCAAGAACGAATATACTGGGAGACCATGGCACGAAGCGCAGTCCGGCTTCCAGAGGAAAGGGATTGGGAAGAGAATATGGAAGAAAGGCATTCCACAGAAGAAAGGCATTCCACAGAAGAAAGGCATTCCACAGAAGAGATATATTCCATGGAAAAAGAGAGTTCCGGAAATAACGGAAAGAATTCTATAGTACGGGAGCAGACCGTGGAGAGGAAGCAGCCTGCAAAAAAAGATTCCTCCCAAAAATACGAGATTGATATGTGCAACGGCCCGCTTCTGGGCAAAATCATGATATTCTACATACCGCTTATGCTGTCGGGCATCCTGCAGCTGCTCTTCAACGCGGCAGATATCGTGGTGGTAGGGCGCTTTGCGGGAAACCAGGCCCTGGCAGCGGTGGGTTCCACAGGGTCGCTGACCAACCTTTTGGTGAATATCTTCATCGGGCTGTCCGTGGGCGCAAATGTGCTGGTGGCCCGGTTCTTTGGGGCGGGACAGGACAGGGAGTTGAAAGAGATGGTTCAGACAGCCATCGCCACCGCTCTGGCAGGAGGTATCATCCTGATCTTTCTCGGGTTTTTCCTGGCCAAGCCGGCGCTGAACTGGATGGGCACGCCGGACGATGTGATTTCCCATTCGGTTCTCTACATGCGCATCTATTTTGCCGGAATGCCGTTTATGATGGTCTATAATTTCGGCAGCGCCGTCCTGCGGGCCGTGGGAGATACCAGGAGACCCCTTTATTATCTGCTGGTTGCGGGCGTGGTGAACGTAGTGCTGAATCTGATATTCGTCATAAACTTCCATATGGGCGTGGCAGGCGTGGCCACGGCCACAGTGGTCTCCCAGGCCATCTCTGCGGCGTTGGTGGTGAGATGCCTGATCCTCACGGACAGTGCCTATCGCCTGGAACTTAGTGGGATGCGGATCGCGCCGGACAAGCTGATCAAGATGGTTCAGATCGGGGTTCCGGCCGGCATGCAGGGGGCTTTGTTCTCCATATCCAATGTGCTGATTCAATCCTCTGTGAATAGCTTTGGCTCCATTGCCATGGCTGGGAATACGGCGGCCAGCAACATCGAGGGCTTCGTTTACACGGCCATGAACGCATTCTACCAGGCGGCCATCAGTTTCTGCGGGCAGAACTATGGCGCCAGGAAATATAAGAGGATCGGCAGGGTGCTGCTGATATGCGAACTGATGGTGATGGTGGTAGGTCTGGTCATGGGCAATGTGGCCTATCTGTTCGGCGGGACACTGCTGAAGCTGTACACGGTAGATCCCGCGGTCATAGAGTACGGCATCCTGCGCATGAAACTTCTCTGTGTCCCCTATTTCCTCTGCGGCCTGATGGACGTGGCTGTAGGCGCGCTGCGGGGCATGGGTTATGCCATTATGCCCATGCTGGTGTCCCTGACGGGCGCATGCCTGTTCAGGGTGGTGTGGATATATACCATCTTCCGCAGCTACCATACCCTGGAATGCCTGTATTACTCCTATCCCATCAGCTGGGGCCTGACCTTTGCGGTGCATCTGGTCTGCTTCCTGATCGTGTTTAAGAGGGTGCTGCGGCGGGATCCGGGAGCGGCATAGAGGGACGATTGTCCTGTGCCGGGGCAGGCAGTGCTCTATGAAATGCGGATATGTTATGGGAGAATAAGGAATTGTTTTAACAATTCCCGGAAATTGAGACAGGGGATGACTGGCGGGAGCCGGATGCAGGGAGAGATATATGATAGCATATGTAAAGGGAACCGTTGAGGATATATCGGAAGACAATGCAGTAGTGGACGTAGGCGGGATTGGGTATAATATAAGGATTTCCGCGGACACGGCGGCCAAGCTTCCGGGCATAGGAGAGAGAGTAAAGCTGTACACCTACACCAGCGTGCGGGAGGATGCCATACAGCTCTTCGGTTTCCTGTCCAAAAATGATTTGGAGATCTTTAAAAAGTGCATTACCGTAAGCGGCATCGGGCCCAAGGGCGGGCTGGCAATCCTGTCCGTGCTGGACGCGGACTCCCTGCGGTTCGCCATCCTGTCAGGAGACGTGAAAGCCATCACCAAAGCGCCGGGAATCGGGGCCAAGACGGCGGAACGGCTGATTTTGGAGCTGAAAGGAAAAATCAAGGTGGAGGACACTGCCATCGGCATGGAAATCCAGGGAAGCCAGGCAGCAGGCGCGGCTGTGGGAGACAGCCCCCAGAAGAGGGAGGCCGTGGAGGCGCTGGTGTCCCTGGGCTATGGACAGGCGGAGGCTGCAAAGGCAGTAAACGCCATTGAGGGCATCGAAGCCATGGATTCCGGGGCAGTGCTGAAAGCGGCGCTAAAGAAGATGTTCTGACAGACAACGATAAACATGCCATTAGATGCTGGAATGACAGGAGCGGTTATCTCGTAGGGAACGCCGTCCCCTCACGGAGGAAATGGAAATCGGATTATGCCTAAGCGAATGATTGAGACAAATATAACGGAAGAGGATATTAGGATAGAGGGCTCCCTGCGCCCACAGAAACTGGATGACTACATCGGTCAATCCAAGATAAAGGAAAATTTGAAGATTTATATCGAGGCTGCGAAGCTGCGGGGCGATGCGCTGGATCATGTGCTCTTCTATGGGCCGCCGGGCCTGGGCAAGACCACCCTGGCGGGCATCGTCGCCAATGAGATGGGCGTGCATCTGAAAGTCACCAGCGGGCCCGCTATCGAGAAGCCGGGGGAGATGGCTGCCATCCTGAACAACCTGGAGGAGGGCGACCTGCTGTTCGTGGACGAGATACACCGCCTGAACCGCCAGGTGGAGGAGGTGCTGTATCCCGCCATGGAGGATTATTGCATCGATATCATGATAGGAAAGGGCTCCACGGCCCGCTCGGTGCGGCTGGATCTTCCGAAGTTCACATTGGTGGGGGCCACCACCAGGGCAGGGCTTCTGACAGCGCCTCTGCGGGATCGTTTCGGCATGATCCACCATATGGAGTTCTATACAATAGAGGAACTGCAGCTGATCATCCTGCATTCCGCCAGGATTCTGGCAGTGGAGATCGAGCCGGGGGGTGCGCTGGAGATGGCCCGCAGGAGCCGTGGGACGCCCAGGCTTGCCAACCGTATTTTAAAAAGGGTGCGTGATTTCGCCCAGGTGAAATATGACGGCATCATTACGGAAGATGTGGCAAGGACAGCCCTGGATCTGATGGACGTGGATAAGCTGGGGCTGGACCATATCGACAGAAATCTCCTGCTCACTATGATCGAGAAGTTTGACGGAGGGCCGGTGGGGCTGGATACCCTGGCGGCTGTCATCGGAGAGGACGCGGGTACCATTGAGGATGTCTATGAGCCGTACCTGATCAAGAACGGCTTCCTGAACCGCACCCCCAGGGGGAGAGTGGCTACGGAACTGGCTTACCGGCATATGGACGGTGGAATCTACCGCCAGAATCCATAGCTGGAATGGGACAATGAAATAAAAGTATGGATTTAAGGGAGTGAAAAAAGATGAAGAAGAAAATGATGAGGAAAATGACAATAGTGTCATGCATGGTATTGATTTTATGCCTTGCCCTCTCTGCCTGTGGCGGGAAAGACGGAGAGGAAGAGAAAAATTCGGTCATAGAGATAGAGCCTGTGCCGCTTGACAGTGAGTCGGAGTCCGGAACGGATGCCCTGCGCGGGGATGGCACGGACGGCGAGGGGCAGGATTCCGCGTCCCCGGAAGCTTCTGCGGAAACATCCGCAGAAATGTCCCCGGAAGCCGATGCTTCCGAACCAAAAGATGTCTCCCCGGATGCGGCAGCATCGGGAGACGGAGAAAACGCTGCGGCTGCGCCGGAAATCCGTTCGGAGATATTGAGGGAAGCGCGGACGGACGATGCGGGAGAAGAGATTGTCTTTGCGGAATACCCGGCATTTACCGTGGCAGGGGATGGCAGTGCCTGCAAAGAGCTGTCCGCAGCGCTTGCGGCCATCAACGCGCAGTATAAATCACAGAATGAGACGCTGCTGGATGAACTGCAGGAAAATGTGAAAGACTACAGGGAGTCCATAGATCCGACAGGGGTGTTCGGGCAGGGTGCCAGCGCCTATGTATACAGATGCGACATGGATGTAGTCAGCATCATGGTCATACGTACAGTGAACATGGGCGGCCCCCATCCCAACAATTACTGGGACTATTACAATCTGAACGCCAAAACCGGGGAGAACCTGGAGCTGAGCCAGTTCCTGACCATGGACGAGACAATGGTAGGGACCATTATAGAGCGGCTTCATGAAAACTATCCGGAGGTGGAGTTCGATGATGCGGTGCTGAAAGCGGAGATACCGGACATGGCGGCAAGAGGTGAGATTGGCTGGTATTTTTATGAGGGACAGATCAACCTGGCGTTCCAGGAGGGTTCCTTTGGCTTCGGTCATGCGGTGGGGAGCCTGGAGGTTACGGTCCCTATAGAGTAAAGAATTGATATGGACAGGCTGTCAAAGGAGGTATTGTAAAAATGGAAAAAACGCGTTCTATAGAAAAGGTCCATTCCGCAGAAACTTCCATGGAAGAAAATCCTATGGAAGAAAATTCAATGAAAGAAGCGGATTCCGCGGACAGACTGGCGGCGTTTGAGAAGATGCTTACGGCTGTGCAGAAAGAATATAACGACATCCTGGAAAAAATGGAAAGGCTGAAAGCGGAGGGCAAAGTAAAGACCGTGACTTATCAGCAATTGATGTCGCGGAAGCTGATGTACCAGAACATGATGTCCCTTTATCAGATTTATGGGCTGACTTAAAAAACTGAGAAGCTTTGGAAAGCGGCATGTGGAGGAGATGGCGTTTTTAAACACAAAAATACGGTACATTTAAAAAGTCCTTTTACAAACACAATATTTTGTGCTAAAATAGGAGCGAATGCACTACGAGTTGTGCATTCGCATTTTTATGAATGCCTTTCTTCATCTGCCCGTGCCTGGCTGCGTGCGGAAGCGGCGGGAAACAGGCATTCCACACAAAAGACACAGAACAGGAGCAAAAACATGCCAGAACAGATTCCAGCAGGTGAACTCACCCCCATGATGCAGCAATATATGGAGACGAAGAAGCAGTACGCCGACTGCATCCTTTTTTACCGGCTGGGGGACTTTTATGAAATGTTCTTCGAGGATGCAAAGATAGTGTCCAAGGAGTTGGAACTTACCCTGACAGGAAAGTCTTGCGGCCTGGAGGAGCGGGCGCCCATGTGCGGCGTCCCTTATCATGCGGTGGAAAGTTATTTGACCAAACTGGTCAACAGGGGCTACAAGGTGGCAATCTGTGAGCAGGTGGAGGATCCAAAACTGGCAAAAGGGCTGGTAAAGCGGGAGGTCATCCGCATTGTGACTCCCGGGACGAATCTGAATCTCCAGTCTCTGGAGGAATCCAAGAACAATTTCCTGATGAGCATCGCCTACACCCCTACGAAAATCGGCATTTCCGTGGCCGATGTCACCACCGGGGACTACTATCTCACGGAGGTGGAGGATTTAAAGAAGCTCAACGACGAGCTGATGAAGTACGAACCCTCGGAAATCATCTGCAACCAGAACTTCCTGGTCAGCGGCTTTGACGTGGAGGGTCTGCGGGAGAAATACCGCATTTCCGTCAATGCCCTGGAGCCCCATCTGTTTGACGATGACGGCTGCAGGCGGCTTTTGATACGGCATTTTAAGGTTAATACCCTGATTGGGCTGGGGATCGAGGACTTTCCCACAGGGATGACGGCGGCGGGGGCCCTGCTGCAGTATCTGTACGACACCCAGAAGACAGATTTGGCCCATTTCACCCATCTCTACCCCTATCTGACCAATAAATATATGCTGCTGGACAGCTCCACCAGGCGCAATCTGGAGCTGACGGAGACCATGCGGGAGAAGCAGAAGCGGGGCTCCCTGCTGGGGGTGCTGGATAAGACCAAGACCGCCATGGGGGGACGCCTGCTGCGGAGCATGCTGGAGCAGCCTCTGATTGACAAGGAAGAGATGGAAAAGCGCCTGGACGCTCTGGAGGAGTTGGGGAAAGACAGTGTCTCCCGGGACGAGATTCGGGAATACTTAAATCCTGTCTACGACCTGGAGCGGCTGCTGAGCAAGGTCACCTACAAGACGGCGAACCCCAGGGATTTCATCTCTTTCCGCAATTCCCTGGAGATGCTTCCGGCCATCAAGGCAGTCCTGAAAGGCTTTTCCTGTGAGGAACTGCGGGAGGTGGAGGAGCGCATCGACGGCCTGCAGGATATTTTCCAGTTGATTCAGGCCTCCATTGAGGACGATCCTCCCGTGACAATCAGGGAGGGCGGTATGATTAAGGACGGCTTTGATGAGACCGTGGACATGCTGCGCAGCGCCAAGCGGGACGGAAAGCAGTGGCTGGCCCAGCTGGAGGAGACGGATCGGGAGCGGACGGGCATCAAGAACCTGAAAATCAAATACAACAAGGTCTTCGGCTACTATTTTGAGGTGACCAATTCCTATCAGAACCTGGTGCCGGAGGACTATATCCGCAAGCAGACCCTGGCCAACGCGGAGCGCTACACCACGCCGAAGCTGAAAGAGCTGGAAGATACGATTCTGAATGCGGAGGACAAGCTGACCACACTGGAATACGACCTGTTTTGCAAGATTCGGGATTCCATCGGCTGTGAGCTTGACCGGATACAGACCACGGCAAAGGCCGTGGCCAAGCTGGATGTGTACGCGGCGCTGTCTCTGGTATCGGAGCGCAATCTCTATGTGCGGCCAAAGCTGAACGAAAAGGGCATCATCGATATCAAGGACGGAAGACATCCCGTAGTCGAACGGATGATAGAGGGCGACATGTTTATCGCCAACGACACCTATCTGGACAACAACAAGCATTGCATCAGCATCATCACCGGCCCCAACATGGCGGGGAAGTCCACTTACATGCGCCAGACTGCGCTGATCGTGCTGATGGCTCAGATTGGATGCTTCGTGCCCGCGAAAAGCGCCAACATTGGCATCGTGGACAGGATTTTTACCCGGGTGGGGGCTTCCGATGACCTGGCCAGCGGACAGTCCACTTTCATGGTGGAGATGAACGAGGTAGCCAATATCCTGCGCAACGCTACGTCCGACAGCCTGTTGATCCTGGATGAAATCGGCAGGGGGACGTCCACCTTTGACGGCCTGAGCATCGCTTGGGCGGTGATCGAGCATATCAGCAACCGCAAGCTCCTGGGGGCCAAGACTTTGTTCGCCACCCATTACCACGAACTCACGGAGCTGGAGGGTAAGATGAGCAATGTGAACAATTACTGCATTGCCGTGAAAGAGAGGGGAGACGATATTGTCTTCCTGCGCAAAATCATCAAGGGCGGAGCGGACAAAAGCTACGGCATCCAGGTGGCAAGGCTGGCCGGGGTGCCGGACATGGTGATAGACCGGGCCAAGGAGATCGTAGAGCAGCTCACGGACAATGACATCATAGAAAAGATACAGAACATCACCGTGGACGTAAAGGACACAAAGGTGAAGCGCCAGCCCAAGCCGGACGAAATCGAACTGTCCCAGATGGCCCTGTTCGACACGGTGACGGACGAGGACGTGCTGAAAGAGCTGATGGAGGTGGAAGTGAACACCCTGGCTCCCATCGATGCCCTTAACGTGCTGTACCGTCTGCAGAATAAGTTGAAAAACCGCTGGAGAGGGTAATACATAAAAGATAGAATTCAAAAAATAGTACTATTAGAACGTCCAAAAGAAGTTACCGTCTATAAACATACGTTTTACAGATAAGGTGGAATTATGTCACGGATACATATTCTTGATTCAGAGACAATCGATAAAATTGCTGCCGGGGAAGTGGTGGAACGCCCCAGCAGCGTCGTGAAGGAACTGGTGGAGAATGCCATCGACGCAGGGGCCGGCGCCGTCACGGTGGAGGTAAAGGACGGGGGAACTACGTTCATCCGGGTGACGGACAATGGCTGCGGCATGGAAAGAGGGCAGCTGCGGACGGCTTTCCTGCGGCATGCCACCAGTAAAATCGAGGACGCGGGGGACTTGACGCGGATTTCCAGCCTTGGGTTTCGGGGGGAAGCGCTTTCCAGCATCGCGGCGGTGGCCAAAGTGGAGGTTATCACCAAGACCGCGGACAGTATGACGGGAAGCAGACTTACGCTGGAGGGGGCAAATGAGACGGGTTTCGAGGAGGTGGGCGCGCCGGAGGGGACGACCTTTCTGGTGCGGAACCTCTTTTTCAATACGCCAGTGAGGCGGAAATTCCTGAAGCAGCCTGTGACCGAGGGCGGCTATATCGTGGACTTGATGGAGCATCTGGCGCTGTCCAGGCCGGATATTTCCTTTAAGCTAGTCGTGGGCGGGCAGATGAAGTTCCATACTTCGGGGAATGGGGATTTGAAAGAGGTCATCTACCGCATCTACGGGCGGGACACGGCTAATGAGCTGGTGCCGATTCAGGCGGAAAAAGACGGGGCGCGGGTGGAGGGATATCTGGGCAAGCCGGTGCAGGTGCGCTCCAACCGCAATTTCGAGATTTATTTCATCAATGGCCGCTTCATCCGCAGCAATGTGGTGTCCCGTGCTGTGGAAGAGGGTTATAAGGAATATCTGATGCAGCACAAATTTCCGTTCTGCGTGCTGCACATCACCATGGACGCAGGGCGGGTGGACGTGAACGTGCATCCTACGAAGATGGATGTAAGGTTTGATGATACAATTGGTTTCAGCAATTTTCTCATGGAAGCCGTTAGGGAGGCGCTTCGCAGCAGGGAGATGATTCCGAAAGCCTCCCTGTCCACGGAGCGGGAACTGCGGGAGGCCAGGAAAGAAGAGCAGAGGGCACAGGAGAAGCAGGCCACTCTGGGGAAGAAGTCTGCTCCGGAGCCCTTTGAGCATAGACGTGGAGATGCGTATCGGGTGATGGAAGAGGCCAGATATGATGCGGAGAGAACAGAGGCGGCAGAATTCGCAAGGAATCCTGTATGGGAGCGGGTGAAAGGCAGCATGGCAGGCATGCCTTATGCCAGGGCAGATGCAGAAATGCAGTCCGAGGAGAATCCGCTGGAAAATGTCGGGCTGGAAAGACAGTCTGCAGAAAACCTGCGGGAAGATGCCAGACATGTACATGCGCAGACGGAAAGGGAAGCGGGTGGGGCAGAATCGGAGGATGCAGAGGAGGAAGAGCCTTTCTTCACGGAGACCACGGAACTGGAAGAGGAGGCTAAGAATACCGCGCAGATGTCGGAGATTCAGCCTGCGGAAGAGCCGGAGACCTACAGCGGCGAGCAGATGAACCTTTTCGAGGAAAAAATCCTCACCATGGAAAACCGCAGCCGCTTCCGCATCATCGGGCAGGTCTTTGAAACCTACTGGCTTATCGAGTTTGAAGACAAATTGATGATAATAGATCAGCACGCGGCCCATGAGAAAGTAAATTTCGAGCGGCTGATGAAGCGATACCGCGAAAAGAACGTATTGTCCCAAGGCCTGATGCCACCCGTAATCGTCAGCCTTTCCGGCCAGGAGGAGGCTGTCTTGAGGCAGCATCTGGACACCTTTGCGGCCCTGGGCTTTGAGGTGGAAGCTTTCGGCGGCAGCGAGTATGCCCTGCGCAGCGTTCCGGTAGATTTGTACGGCTGTGACGAGCGAGGGATGTTCCTGGAGGTGCTGGACAGCCTCCTGGACGGAACTGGCTTTGGCAGCATCCGGGTCATTGAGGAAAAAATTGCCTCCATGTCCTGCAAAGCCGCGGTAAAAGGGAATAATAAATTAAGCGTCCCGGAGGCGGAGGCTCTGATTGATGAGCTGCTGACCCTGGACAATCCATACAACTGCCCCCATGGCAGACCCACCATCGTGACCATGACAAAGACAGAGATGGAGCGGAAGTTCAAGCGCATTGTCAACTGACAGCCAGATTGGGATACAAGCTCGAAATCGAATATTGAAAGAGGAGCGTGCTTAGACAATATGTTTGATAAATATTCTATGCTGCAACGACTTCAGGAGCTTCCCTTTTCTAAAAAGGAATACTGGGTAGTTGCGGGTGGCGCCATGGTTTTACATGGATTCCGCCCCCGGACACATGACATTGATTTGGGGTGCACGAAGCTCCTGGCAGATAAATTGGAACGGCAGGGCTATGCAGTTTCGTACTGTGAAGATGGGACCAGAAAGATTTTATATTCGGAAAATATTGAAATCTTTGAAAACTGGATTGAGGGTACATTGGAAATCATCAGCGGCGTTCCTGTTGTGTGTGTAGACGGACTTATACAGATGAAAAAGAAACTTGGCAGGGAAAAGGATTTAGCGGATATTAAATTGATTGAAAAGGCAAGAGGGAATTATCCGGCTAAACCTCCTATGGTCATCCTCTCCGGCCCCACGGCCGTGGGGAAGACAAAGCTGTCCATCGCCCTGGCAAAGGCCATAGGGGGCGAAATCATTTCGGCGGATTCCTGCCAGGTCTACCGCCACATGGACATCGGTTCCGCCAAAATCACAGAGGAAGAGATGCAGGGCATCCCCCATCACATGATAGACATCCTGGAGCCCTGGGAGGAGTTCAGCGTGGCAGTGTTCAAGGAGAAATGCGGGCAGTGCCTCCCCGGCATCTACGTGCGGGGTCACATCCCCATTGTGACCGGAGGCACCGGCTTTTATGTCCAGGCGCTGCTTAGAGATATCGACTTCGGTTCCGGAGGGGAAGCAGCCCGGGGAAGCACGTTGGCAGAAAGCGTGCGAACAGCTTCCGGAGGTGCCTTGGCAGAAAATGGGACATACCGCATTCACCTGGAGGAACTGGCGGAACAAAAGGGGCCGCAGCATCTTCACGATATGCTGCGGGAAATCGACCTCGTCTCCGCAGAAGCCATACATCCCAATAACAGAAAGCGCGTCATCCGAGCTTTAGAATTTTTTCATTTGACGGGGGAGCCCATATCGCGCCATAATGAGAGGGAACGCGAAAAAGAAGATGCCTACAACTCTGTCTACTTTGTGCTGAACGACCGTCGGGAGCGCATATACGAGAATATCGGGAAACGTGTGGACGAAATGCTCCGCCTGGGCCTTGTGGCCGAGGTAGAGCGTCTGAGGGAGATGGGCTGCCAGCGAGGAATGGTGTCCATGCAGGGACTCGGCTACAAGGAGATTCTGGCCTATCTGGAGGGCGAAGCGTCCCTGGAGGAGGCCGTGGAGACCATCAAGCGGGACACGAGACATTTCGCCAAAAGGCAACTCACCTGGTTTCGCCGGGAGAGGGAAGTCTGTTGGCTGGATAAAGAAAAATTCGGCTACGATGACGAAAGGATATTGGAATATATGCTGGAAGAACTGCGTAGAAAAGACATCACAGCTTCCGTACAGGAGCAGAGCATACGCCAAAGGCAAGGAGGGGCTGCCAACAGGCAGCATTTAAGAGAAAAATGACAGAAATACAAAGCATGTACGCCCAGACGGGCATTGACAGCGAAATTTACGCATACGGGGAAGCCATCCTGAAGCGTCTGACAGAGTGGTTCCGGAAAATAGACGAAATCGCGGAGTACAATCAACTGAAAGTGGTAAGGGCCATGCAGGAGTGCAGGGTCAGCGAGGCCTGTCTGCTGGGCACCACCGGCTACGGCTACAACGACATTGGCAGGGATACCCTGGAAGCGGTCTACGCGAAAGTCTTCCACACAGAGGACGCCCTGGTGCGCCCCCAGATCACCTGCGGCACCCATGCCCTGGCCCTGGCGCTGCTTAGCAACCTCCGCCCCGGGGACGAACTGCTCTCACCGGTGGGAAAGCCCTATGACACCTTAGAGGAGGTCATAGGCATCCGTCCCTCCAAAGGCTCCCTTGCGGAATACGGTATCAGCTACAGGCAGGTGGACTTAAAAGCGGACGGCTGCTTTGACTACGAAGCCATAAAAGAAGCAATAACCCCCAGGACCCGCCTGGTGACCATCCAGCGCTCCAAGGGCTATCAGACCAGGCCCACTTTTTCTGTAGAGCAGATAGGGGAACTGATTGCCTTTGTCAAGAAGATCAAGCCCGATGCAGTCTGCATGGTGGATAACTGCTACGGAGAATTTGTGGAAACAAAGGAGCCAAGCGATGTGGGCGCGGACATGGTGGTGGGCTCTCTGATCAAGAATCCCGGCGGCGGACTGGCCCCCATCGGCGGCTATATCGCCGGGACAAGGCAGTGTGTGGAGAACGCGGCATTCCGCCTTACCTCTCCGGGACTTGGCAAGGAAGTGGGCGCATCCCTTGGTATCCTGAAAGATTTTTACCAGGGCCTCTTCCTGGCGCCTACTGTAACGGCCTCAGCGCTGAAAGGAGCGATTTTTGCAGCGAATCTTTATGAGAACCTGGGCTACAGCGTAATACCGAAGGGAGACGAAGACAGGCACGACATTATACAGGCCGTGACTTTCGGCACACCGGAGGCAGTCATCGCTTTCTGCCAGGGCATCCAGGCAGGCGCACCTGTGGACAGCCATGTGACCCCCGAACCCTGGGACATGCCGGGATACGATTCCCAAGTCATCATGGCGGCCGGGGCCTTTGTGTCGGGCTCTTCCATAGAGCTCTCCGCAGATGCTCCCATCAAGCCCCCTTACGCCGTGTATTTTCAGGGGGGACTTACCTGGCAGCACGCGAAATTTGGCATCCTGAAATCTCTCCAGTCCCTGGCAGACAGGGGATTGCTGGATAAAAGCCGCTTAAAGCTGTAGCATTGTGTAGAAAAAACTCAAAATAAAATCTATGATTTTTGTGTACAGCTTATGTTTTTTGTGATACTATAGAAGCGTGCGTACAGGAAGAATCATCCAGGGCAAGGTGATTTTTCGGCACAGGCAGGCGGCATGTTGTGCAGGGATGCAAACGCCGCAGGACAAAAGAGGGAAGAGGTATCGGCTTGAAGAAGATCAACTGGGTACTGCTGGTACTGATACTGGTGGGATTCGTCATCGGCAGGTTCATAGGCACTTATTTTTCCGGCACGTTTCTAAACTATGGGCAGTCATTTGGAATGGGCTCGCCCGTTGTGCTGGATATGGGGTTTGTCGTCCTGACCTTTGGTCTGACGATCAATATCACCATAGCAAGTGTCATAGGTGTCGTAATCGCACTGGTGGTATATCGCTTTATCAGATAGTCCGGGACGGCTGCCGGGAAGGGCTGTCCATAGATGCGTCGGAGAAGGGAAAGGAGACGCATGGACATGGAAGAAAAGCATTTCATGGAAGAAGAGCATTCCATCAAAGAAAGGTATTACGACACAAGCGGAGCAGCAAAACCAAAGAGGAAGAGAGATGTTCCGCGAAAGAGGCGTAGCGCGCAAAAGCGCGCGCAGCAGAAAGCAGCAGAGCTTCCCTACGAGAGATTTCTGCGCTTCGGCCCGGAGAATCTGACGGAGATTGAGCTGCTGGCCATCATTCTGCGCACGGGCACCAAAGACAATCATGTGCTGAAAGTGGCCGAGGAGGTCATGAGCCTGGCCAGGTATCCCAAGGAGGGGCTTTTGGGGCTCTATGACGTGACATTGGACGAGCTTATGGGTATTAAAGGCATCGGCGAGGTCAAGGCAGTACGGCTGAAATGCCTGACGGAGCTTTCCATGCGGATGAGCATGGCAAAGGCCAGGGAGGGCTTAAACTTCACCAGTTCCGGCCAGGTGGCGGCCTATTTCATGGAAAAGCTGCGGCACCGAGACACAGAATGCGTGATGTTAGCCTGCCTGGATGCAAAGGGACAGATGATCTGCGAGAGAAAGCTGTCGGAGGGCAGCGTCAATATGTCGCTGATCTCCCCCAGGGAGATTTTCCTGGCAGCGCTGGAGAGCCGGGCAGTGAACATTTTACTGGTGCACAACCATCCCAGCGGGGATCCCACACCCAGCGCGTCCGACAAAGAACTTACCGACAACGTGAGGGAAACCGGGGAGAGGATGGGAATCTGTCTTCTGGATCATGTCATTATCGGTGATAACTGCTATGTCAGCTTCAAGGAAAAGGCATGGTTTTCATAAACAGAAATAAGCGGAAGAAATTTTTACGATTAGAAAGGGGTTGTCATTTTGGCAAACAATGCATTCGGTATCGACTTGGGTACCAACAACATCAAGATTTACAGCAGGGGCGATGACAGTATCATGGTGGAAAAGAACATGATCGCCATAGAGAACAAGAAAGTCCTGTTTGCATATGGGAACTCTGCCTTTGAGATGTACGAAAAGGCTCCCGGTAACATTCATATTTCCTATCCCCTGACCAATGGCGTCATCGCGGATATCAAAAATATGGAGACGCTGGTACGGTATTTCATCACCGATCTGCAAAAAGGCACATGCAAGCCGGCGGATTTCTATATCGCGGTGCCCACAGATGTGACGGATGTGGAAAAGCGCGCCTTTTACGATCTGATCAAATACGCCAATGTGAAAGCGAAAAAAATCATGGTGGTGGAAAAGGCAGTGGCGGACGGCCTGGGCCTGAATATTGATGTGAAGAATTCCCAGGGTGTTCTGGTGGTCAATGTGGGCTATGAGACCACGGAGATATCTATCCTTTCCCTGGGAGGCATTGTGCTCAGCCGCCTGATCAAGGCCGGAGGCCTGAAATTCGATGAGGCCATCCGGGCTGCCGTGAGGAGAGAATTCAGCCTGATCATCGGCGGGCGGACTTCCGAGTCCGTGAAGATTTCCCTAAGGGATCTGGAGAAAGAGGGCAAGGGCGCCATTGTCTACGGCAGAGACATCGTCACCGGTCTTCCCATAGAGCGGGAAATCCCTACCAAGCTGGTAGTGGAATGCATAGAAGAGCATTTTGCCTCCATCATCGACAATGTAAAGGTGATCCTGGAGAGGACGCCGCCGGAGCTTGCGGCGGACATCTACCGACAGGGCATCTACCTGACAGGAGGCGCCTCCCAGATCAGCCACTTGGCGGACAGGCTGGCCACGGGAACCGGGCTTAAGGTGAACGTGGCGGAGAATCCTCAGGCAAGCGTGGTGCTGGGACTGGCGAAAATCATTAAGGACGATAACTACAAATCTGTAGCCTATGCCATTGAGGGGATGAGCAAATGAGTCCGGTAGTAAAAAGAAAAGGAGAGCGGTTTACCCTGCCGAGTAAATATCTCCTTTTTCTTTTAACCGTGCTTTGTACCGCACTGATGCTGGTGACTTTTGGCACGGATGTGTTTAACAGGCCGCTTAATGTAGTGGTAGGATATGTGATCGTGCCCTTTCAGCAGGGAATTGAAAAGGTGGGGGGATGGCTCTCCAACCGATCCGAGGAACTGGTGCAGATCAGGACGCTGCTGGACGAGAATGCCCGGCTGAAAGCCCAGGTGGCCGCACTGGTGGAGGAGAACACTCTGCTGCAGCAGGACAAATATGAACTGAATAAGCTCAGGGAACTGTTTGAACTGGACGGACAGTATGCAGAATACAACAAGGTGGGGGCCAGGATCATAGGCCGGGATTCCGGCAACTGGTATTCCTCATTCCTCATCGATAAGGGGGAGGAGGACGGCCTGACGGTGGACATGAACGTCATCGCAGAGGGCGGCCTTGTGGGCCGGATCACTTCCGTAGGGCCTAACTGGGCCCGGGTGACGTCCATCATATCGGACAATGTCCATGTCAGCGCCATGACGCTCTCCACGGAGGACAATATGACCGTGACGGGAGACTTAAGGCTCATGGCAGGGGGCTGTATTACTTTCAGCCAGCTTGTGGACGGCCAGAATATGGTGCGGGAGGGGGACAAGGTAGTCACCTCCAACATCAGCGATAAGTATCTGCCCAATATTCTGATCGGATATATCAGTACCATCAATAAGGACGCGAACAATCTGACCAAATCGGGAGAGATCATACCTGCGGTGGACTTCGAGCATCTGGGGGAGGTTCTGATCATCACGGACATGAAACAGTCCACGGTGGAGTGAATGCCCAAAGGGAGTGTATATGCTTCGAAAAATAGTTGTGACAGTTTTTATCATCGTATGCTTTGTCTTCCAGTGCAGCGTTTTTGACAGCCTGGCTCTGGGGGGCATCATACCAAACCTGATGATCATATTGACATCTTCTTTTGGTTTTATGCGGGGAGAGCAGGAGGGGCTGCTGATCGGTTTCTTCTGCGGTCTGCTGAACGACATCTTTTTCGGCGGTTTTTTGGGCTTTTACGCGCTGTTATTGATGTACATAGGCTATCTGAACGGGAAGTTCAGCAGGATTTTCTATCCGGAGGACATCAAGCTTCCGCTGGCCCTGATCATTGTCAGCGACATGTCCTATGGAATCATATGCTATATTTTGACTTTTATGCTTCGCAGCAGGTTTGACTTTCCCTATTATTTTCTGCGTATCATCCTGCCGGAGGCATTATATACCATTGTTGTAACATTGTTTTTGTATCCGGTGATCCTGAAAGCGAATGAAAAGCTGGAGGGACACGAAAGAAAGAGAGCACAGAAATTTGTTTGACGAGTTCAAGGAAAAACTGATTGGTATCGTGACGAACAGGCTTACAGTCTTTACGGTGATATTCTGCCTGTTTGCCGGCGTGCTGATATATCGCTGCTTTGACCTGCAGATCGTTCACGGAAAGGAGTATCTGGAGGAATTTGTCCTGGAAATAGAAAAGACGCGGGACATCGCAAGCACAAGAGGCAATATCTTCGACAGAAACGGTAATCCCCTGGCCTACAATGAACTGGCGTATTCCGTGAAGATAGAGGATGTGTTCGAATCAGGGAGGCTCAAGAATGCCAGGCTAAACGACACCATTTACCGCCTGATTCAGATGATCGAGAAGAACGGTGACAAATGCATCACGGATTTCAAGATATTTTTGAACGAGGACAGAGAATTCCAGTATTCCGTGGAGGGCGTGAGCCTGTTGCGATTCCTTGCGGATGTGTATGGCAGGCTTGAGGTGGGACAGCTGAAAGACGAGGAGCGTACGGCCACGCCGGACGATATCATGGAGTATCTAAGCGGCGCCAGCCGCTTTGCCATCGGGAACTATGAAAACCCGGACGATTCCAAAAGCAAATTTCTGGCAGGGGACGGCTACAGCAAGGAGGACTGGCTAAAGATGGTCACCATCCGCTATGCCATGAACCTGACCTCCTTTCGGAAATATATCGGCACCACAGTGGCCACCAATGTCAACGAAAAGACAGTTGCCGTTGTCATGGAGAATGCCCAGTCCCTGCCCGGCGTTACGATAGAGGCGGACACGGTGCGCAGATATGTGGATTCCGAATATTTTGCCCATGTGCTGGGCTATACGGGCAAGATCTCTTCCGAGGAGCTGACTGACTTAAACAGCCAGATGGAGGAGCAGGGAAAGGGAAGCGATGTTTACAACATCAATGATGTGGTGGGAAAGAGCGGCATAGAGGCTTATCTGGAGACTACGCTGCAGGGCGAAAAAGGCTATGAAAAGGTAATCGTGGATAACATGGGCAAGGTCATCTCCATCGAGGAGCGCAGAGAGGCGAAAGCCGGCCAGGATGTCTACCTGACCATCGACAAGGAGTTGACCGAGGCTATCTACCATATCCTGGAGCAGAAGCTGGCCGGGCTGGTGTCCAGCAAGATCATCAACGCAAAGGAATATGTTCCGGCGAAGAACGCGGACAGCAGCGCCATCAAAATCCCCATATTCGATGTGTACTTTACCATGTTCGACAATGCGGTAATCGATATGAAAGCCATGGCCCGTGAGAATGCATTAGAGACAGAAAAGGAAGTATATCAGGCTTACCTTGACTACAAGACGGAAGTATATGAGAAGCTGCGCTATGAACTGACGGAGGGGCTGACGCCCTACAAACAACTTTCCAAGGAGTATCAGGTCTACCAGAGCAATATCGTGATGCTTCTCAGGAGAAACGGCGTCATCATGGCGGACGCAGTGGTGTCGGACGATGCCACCCAGATCGCATGGGCCACGGATGAAGTCATCAGTTTGAATGAGTACCTGAAATACTGTATTTCCCAGAACTGGATCAATGTGAGCAAGCTGGAGCTGGACACAAAGTATTCCGATTCTGCGGAAATCTACGATCATGTCTTGGATTACATCATTGACATGGTGGACAATAATACGGATTTTCAGAAACGCTTTTACAAGTATATGCTGTTAAACGATGTAATAAGCGGCAGACAGGTATGCCAGATTCTCTGCGAGCAGAACAGGATTCCCGTGCCGGAGGATGAGAGGGAGGCTGTCTTTGAGGGACGGATGAGCGCTTATCAGTTCATGATGAACCGCATAAACCACCTGGACATTACGCCGGCGCAGATGGCGCTGGATCCCTGCAACGCCTCCTGCGTGGTCACGGATATAGACACAGGGGACGTGCTGGCCATTGTATCCTATCCGGGCTATGACAACAATAAAATGGCCAATTCCATTGATGCAGAATATTACGCTAAGCTGAACGCGGACAAATCCAATCCGCAGTATAATTATGCGGCCCAGTATGCGGCTGCGCCGGGCTCCACTTTCAAGATGCTGTCCGCAGCAGCGGGACTGATGGAGGGTACCGTGGAGATAAAAAGTATCGTCAAATGTACGGGAAGCTTTACGGAAATCGATCCGCCTCCCAACTGCTGGAACAGGTACGGACATAACAACGAGACATTGATCTCTGCCCTCCGGGACTCCTGCGACTGCTATTTCTACGATATCGGATACGAGCTTTCCATGGGTTCGGGCACTTACAATGAGACAGAGGGCCTGGAAACGCTGCATAAGTACGCAGATCTGTTTGGACTGACAGAGAAATCGGGGATTGAGATATCCGAGGCCTCCCCCAATGTGTCCACGGAGGATCCGGTGCGTTCCGCCATCGGCCAGGGCAGCAACAGCTATACACTGGCAGGACTGGCCAGATATGTGACTACGGTTGCGAACAGCGGTTCCTGCTATCAGCTGACACTATTGGACAAAATCCAGGATTCGGAGGGGAATGTGGTGGAGGATTTCCGGCCGAAGCTGCGTAATACAGTTGACATGCCCGAAGAATATTGGGATGCCATCCACTTGGGGATGCGCCAGGTAGTGGAGAACAAGAGTTATTTCAGCAATCTGGCAGTGAACGTGGCCGGCAAGACAGGTACGGCAGAACAGACAACAGACCGGCCCAGCCATGCACTTTTTGCCTGTTACGCGCCCTATGAGCAGCCGGAGATTGCCATTGTCACGCGAATTCCGTTCGGATACTCGGGAGACCATGCAGCTCAGGCCACAAGGGATATCGTGAAATATTATTATGGGCTGGCGGAGGAGGATGAACTGATCACCGGCACGGCGGACGAACCGGACAGCGGCGTCACCAACGAGCACTGAACACAGGAGCAAAACAGATTATGAGAGAAGCAGTCATCATCAAAAGCTTTCCCAACGGGATTGCGCTATATCTGAATGCAGACATGCCATTTGAGGACGTTTTGCGGGAAGTGGGCTATAAGTTCTCGGATGCCAGGCATTTTTTCGGCAATGTCACCATGGCATTGTCCATTGAGGGGCGTTCTGTGACGGATATGGAGGAGATCAGGATTCTGGAGACCATCCGCGACAACAGCGACATCAACGTCGTCTGTATCGTGGAAAAGGACGACACTGTCAATACAAATTTCGTGAAGGCGCTGGAGCGCACAAAAGAGGCTATGGCGCAGAAGCCGGAGGGGCAGTTTCTGCGGGGCGATCTGAAAAACGGAGAATCGCTGGAGACCGAGAACAGCATCATTATGTTGGGGGATGTCCAACCGGGAAGCAGCATCGTCAGCGCCAAGAACATTATCATATTAGGAGGGCTCTATGGCAAAGCCCATGCGGGAGGAAACGGGAGAGAGGGAGCCTTTATAGCAGCGTTTGAAATGGCGCCGGAGAGAATCAGGATCGGCGATTTCAAATATAAAACAAATAAGCCCAGTGGAAGAAAAGCATTCCAATGGGGAACCAGACCAAAGGTACATCCGAAAATAGCATATGTGAAAAACGACAGAGTCATAATGGAAGCGCTTACCAAAGATCTGCTGAGCAGCTTCTGATACGCCTGCGGAGTAAGGCGATACGCCTGGCACAGGCGGCGTTTGGAGGTGTTTAGAGGACGACAGACAAATATTTATGCTGGAGGATAGGAAAAATGGAAAAAAAGGATTCATTTTCCAGGGAGCAGCAAAGCTCCAAAGTCATTGTCGTCACTTCAGGAAAAGGCGGCGTGGGCAAGACCACCACGACCGCAAATGTAGGAACAGGTCTTGCAAAGCTGGGAAAGAAAGTCTGCCTCATCGACACGGATATCGGACTGCGCAATCTGGATGTGGTCATGGGACTTGAGAACCGTATCGTCTACAACCTGGTGGACGTGGTGGAGGGAAACTGCCGGGTGAAGCAGGCGCTGATCCGGGACAAGCGTCATCCAGGACTGTACCTGATGCCCTCTGCCCAGACCCGGGACAAGTCGGCGGTGTCTCCGGGACAGATGGTGAAAGTCATCGAGCACTTAAAAGAGCAGTTTGACTTTATCCTCTTGGACTGTCCGGCAGGCATCGAACAGGGTTTCCAGAACGCCATAGCCGGGGCGGACAGGGCATTGGTGGTGACTACGCCGGAGGTATCCGCCATCCGGGACGCTGACCGCATTATCGGGCTGCTGGAAGCCAATGGCTTCAAGCAGATGGATCTGATCATTAACAGGCTGCGGATGGACATGGTCAGGCGGGGTGACATGATGTCTGCTCAGGATGTGGTGGATATCCTGGCCATTCCGTTAATCGGTATCATACCGGACGATGAAAGCGTGGTGGTGGCCACCAATCAGGGCGAACCCCTGGTGGGAAGCAGTTCTCCGGCGGGTCAGGCTTACGCAAACGTAGTACATCGGGTGGAGGGAAAGGAGGTTCCCTATCTGAATTTTGATAAGGGTATTTCTTTTTGGACCAGAGTCACAGGCATTTTTCATAAGGCATAGGAGGAGTGGAGATGAGGCATTTTTTTCGCAGAAAGAGCTCCTGCCAGATTGCAAAGGACAGGCTGAAGATTCTGCTGATTTCGGACAGGGTCAACTGTTCGCCGGAGGTAATGGAGCTGATTAAGATGGACATAGCAAAGGTCTTGTCCAAGTACATGAAGATAGATTCCGAGAATATGGATATCCAGATCAACACAAAGGGAAGCAAATCCGGGCGGGGAGGAAAGATGCCCTCTCTGTATGCCAATATTCCCATCGTGGACGTCACGGCCAAGGATCTGGCAAAATAGGACGGATTGGTGCGCGTAAAAATGAGGGCACAAATAATGCGTAGAGGAAAATATGTTTAAAAGATACAGATTACGGGATTACGATTTTAAGCTGGTTCTGCTGATATTGGCGCTTTCGGCCATAGGCGTCATAGCCATAGGAAGCGCGGAGCCATCACTGCAGACCAAGCAGCTGGCCGGGGTGACGGCAGGCGTAGTTTTGATGGTGGTCCTCTCCTTTTTCGACTACAGCTACTTACTTCGGCTGAACTGGCTGATGTATGTGGCCAACCTGGTACTTTTAGCGGCTGTCTGGAAGTTTGGGGACAATACCAAAGGCGCTACCAGATGGCTTACTATAGGGGGACTTCGATTTCAACCTTCAGAAACTGCAAAAATACTGTTGATTTTATTCTTTGCACAGTTTATTATGAAACATAGGAAGAAATTGAACACCGTGGTAATCATAGGCTGCTGTGTGGCGATGTTCGCCCTGCCATGGTATTTGGTGTGGGAACAGCCGGATCTGTCCACCAGCATTGTGCTTCTGGCAGTATTTTGCGTCATTATGTTTTCCGGGGGCGTCAGCCTGAAGATCGTATTCGGGGCGATAGCAGTGGCAATCCCGGCAGTGGCGCTGGTGATATCTCTGGCATTGCAGCCGGACAGCAAGCTTTTGACGGACAATCAGAAGACCCGGGTACTGGCATTTGTGAATCCTCAGGAATACGAGACCACGTATGCCTACCAGCAGCTGAACTCCGTGACAGCCATTGCCTCCGGACAGCTGGAGGGAAAGGGGTATAAAAATAATGAGATTACATCGGTGAAAAATGGCAATTTTCTTTCAGAGGCGCAGACAGACTTTATCTTCTCCGTGATCGGAGAAGAATTCGGCTTCAAGGGGAGCGTCGTGGTAATCGTGTTGCTATTCTGCGTGGCATTGGAATGCATCTCGGTAGCCCGCAAGGCGAAAGATTTGGCGGGGACGATTATCGCAGCCAGTATGGGAGGGCTTGTAGCCTTTCAAGGGTTCTTCAATATCGGCGTGGCGACTTTCATCCTGCCTACGACAGGACTTACGCTTCCTTTTGTCAGCTACGGTCTGAGTTCGCTGCTGAGTCTATTTATCGGCATGGGGTTTGTCCTGAACGTAAGGCTTCAGGCAAAGAAATCGAAACAGTAGAAGATGCTATGGAGGAGGTACACTTATGAACATTGCGTTGATTGCACACGATGCAAAAAAGAAGCTGATGCAGAACTTCTGCATTGCTTACCGGGGGATTTTAAGCAAAAACGACTTGTATGCCACAGGCACAACAGGACGACTGATCGAGGAGGTCACGAACCTGAATATCCACAAGTGCCTGGCAGGGCATCTGGGCGGGGAACAGCAGATCGGGGCCCAGATCGAGAACAACGAGATTGACTTAGTGATCTTTCTGCGGGATCCTTTGAACCCAAAGAAGCACGAACCGGACGTGAATAATGTGGTACACTTGTGCGATACCCATAATATTCCGCTGGCGACCAATCTGGCAAGCGCGGAACTGTTGATCAAGGCTCTGGACAGAGGGGATCTGGAATGGCGTGAACTATACAAATAGAAAAAAGGTTCTTTCATTGATAGGCAGCATGCTGCTTGTATGCTGCTGTACGGGGTGCGGAAGTCTGTCCTATGACATGGCTTATCATGTGGATTATGACGTCAGCAGCTTTAATGTGATAACCAGACAGGAGACGCGTACAGCCCCGGCCTTTGCGTCGAAGCTGTGCGTGGCGGCGGGAAATGTCCAAAGCGATACCGTGGATATGTCTCACGCGGAGGCGGCAGGTCTTTTCGGGCTGGACAAAAGGGAGGTTCTTTTTGCCCAGAATATCCATACCAGGCTGCATCCGGCCAGTCTGACAAAGGTGATGACGGCTCTGGTGGCGCTTAAATACGGCCAGCTGAATCAGATGCTGGCGGCTTCCGATGCGGTCAATATCACAGAGACCGGGGCCGTGCTCTGCGGCCTGAAAGCGGGGGATACCATGACGCTGGATCAGGCCCTGCGGATTCTGCTGGTCTTTTCCGCCAATGATGTGGCGATGATGATTGCGGAGAACGTGGGCGGGAGCGTAGAACATTTCGTGGAGATGATGAACGAGGAAGCGGCGAGGCTTGGAGCCACGAACACCCACTTCATGAACCCCCACGGACTGACGGAGTCGGAGCATTATACCACGGTGTATGACCTGTATCTGATTTTCAATGAGGCTATCAAATACGAGACTTTTAATGAAATCATACATATGTCCGGCTACCAGACTGTCTTCTATGATAAGGATGGGAAAGAAAAGCCCTTTGACAGGCAGAACTCAAATCAGTATCTGCGGGGGGAGAGACAGGCTCCGGCCAATGTGACTGTCATCGGAGGCAAGACCGGAACCACAAATGCGGCGGGCAATTGCCTGATACTCCTTACCAGGGACGAAAACGGCTCACCCTATATTTCCGTTGTCCTGCGGGCGGAGGGGGTTGAACAGCTTTACGAGGAAATGACAGATTTACTTGACGAGATTCATAAATAGAGGTTATAATATTGGTAGGGCATTGCTGCAATGGATGAGCGTGCGTCCATTGTAAATATTAATACTTAAGGAGGGTTTCCAATGGTTCAGTTAATTGTAGGCAATAAAGGTAAGGGGAAGACAACGCAGCTATTGGAGAAAGTAAATAGCGAGATCAAGGAGATTGCAGGGAATATCGTGTACCTTGACAAGAACGCCAAGCATATGTACGAGTTGAACAATAAGGTTCGCCTGATTGACGTCTCCCAGTACATGGTGGAGAGCAGCAGCGAGTTTTTGGGGTTTGTGAGCGGTATCGCTTCGCAGGATCATGATCTGCAGCAGATGTATTTCGATAATTTCTTAAAGATAGCATGCCTTGAGGGCCAGGATATTGGGCCCGTCATGAAAAAATTGGAAAAACTCAGTGAAAAATTTGAAGTTGATTTTGTCTTAAGTATATCCATGGATGAGTCCCAACTCCCCGAGGATCTGAAAGACAAGGTCATAGTTTCCCTGTAATGGCTCTTAGCCGCGTGATTCGCGGTTTTTTCCGGTCATGAAATATAGGATTGATTACACACGAAAGCCTCGGAACATATTATCCCGGGGCTTTTGTATGGAGGCGCGGGAGTGGCAGATAGCAGAAAAAGGAACGGAGGGAATGTTCCTCGGGGCGGAGGGAATGTTCCCCGCAGCGGAGGGAATGTTCCCAAGGACAGAGAGTCTGTCCGCCGAAACGGAAAGAGCGCTCCCCGGAATGGAAAGAATGTTCCCCGGAACAGGAATGTATCCCGGAAGCGGAGAAATCCACCGAAAGTAACAAAAATAAGAAAATACAGAAAGCCCATGAACCTGAATATCGGCATGATGATATTCGCCGCTATTTTTGTCTATGTGGTGGTGTGCGTTATCATGTACTTCCAAACCAGCCATATCGTTCGCTATGAGGTGCAGGAGGGTTCGCTTGCCACGGATACGGTCTACAGGGGAGTGGCGCTGCGGGAAGAGATTGTGATAAGAGCCGAGACGGCAGGCTATGTGAACTATTATGCCAGAGAGGGGGAGCGGGTGGCAAAGAACAATCTCGTCTATATCGTGGACGAGACAGGGAGGCTCAGCGAGGAGATGGAGAATCTGAGCTTCGGGGAGAATTCCCTTTCGGACAGGGAGCTTGCGGATTTTAGAAATGAAATCGTGAATTTCGTCCACGGCTTTGATGCCACCCAGTACGGCAGTACATATGATTTTAAGTATTCTTTGAAAAATACCGTGCTGAAGCTGGCCAACAGCAACATGCTTCAGAGCGTTAACGATTTGGGCGGCGCTGGCGGAGGGAACATCGTCAATTATTTCTATGCGCCGGACACAGGCATTGTGACATATTGGACAGACGGCTACGAGACGCTGCAGGCGCAGGACGTGACTGAGGATGTGCTGAACAATACTGAGTATGAGAAGAAGTTTATGCTGGGGAACTCCCTGGTGGCTGCAGGGGACGCGGTGTACAAGCTGTCCACCAGCGAGAACTGGTCCATTGTCATTCCGATTGAGGCGTCCAGGGGTGCCCAGCTGCAGGAAGAGGGCTATATAAAGGTACGCTTTTTGAAGAACCAATACGAATCCTGGGGGGAGGCGAAGCTTCTCACCAATGCGGACGGCAATACCTATCTGCAGCTTACATTTACCAATTCCATGGTCTCATTTGCCACGGACAGATTTCTTGACGTGGAGCTGATCGTGGAGGATGAGATGGGGCTGAAGATACCGGTCTCCTCCATTGTGGAGAAAGAGTTTTTCCTGATCCCGGAGGAATTCGTGATTCCCGGCGGCAACAACGGCGGAGAAAGCGTCATAAGGCAGACTGTTCTGGAGGACGGAACCCTTTCCAGCGAATTGCTGGAGACAGATGTGTACTATTTTGACAATGACACCAAGGAATATTATGTGGACAGCACTATCCTCAATGCCGGAGACATGCTCTTTAAGCTTGACAGCCAGGAGACCTTTACCGTGAGCAAACGGGCCTCGCTGATCGGCGTATATAATATCAACAAGGGATATGCGGATTTCAAGCAGATTACGATTCTCTACGAAAATGAGGAGTATGCTATCGTAGAGCCCAATATGAAATATGGCCTGAGCGTCTATGACTATATTGTGCTGAACGCGGAGTCCGTCAAGGATGATCAGTTCATCAATCAGAAGTCCGGACAGAACGGAGGATGAAACAGTGGTACGGGAAAATCTGGAGGCAGTGGAGAAAATCATAAGGCTTTCTTGCGAAAGGGCAGGACGGCCGGCAAGCGATGTGACGCTGATCGCGGTCAGCAAGACAAAGCCCCTTGCATTGGTTCAGGAGGCTTATGCGGCCGGAGCCAGGGACTTTGGGGAGAATAAGGTGCAGGATCTGCTGGAGAGGATTGAGGCAATGCCCTCTGATGTCCGCTGGCATATGATAGGCCATCTTCAGAGAAATAAGGTCAAGTATATTGTCGGAAAGGTAGCGATGATTCATAGCGTGGATTCCCTGCGGCTGGCAGAGGAAATCAGCCATGAGTCCGTAAAGCGCGGGGTAGAGACGGATATCCTGCTGGAAGTCAATGTGGCCGGGGAGGAGAGCAAGTTCGGCGTCTCTTTGGAGGAGACGGCGGCGCTGGCGGAGGCAGTGGCAAAACTGCCCGCCGTGCATGTGCGCGGCTTGATGACGATAGCCCCTTTTGTGGAGAATGCAGAGGAAAACCGCCTAATTTTTCGTAAATTGAAGCAATTGTCTGTTGACATAGAGGGCAAAAGCATTGATAATGTTAGTATGGCTGTTTTATCTATGGGTATGACAGGAGATTACTCTGTGGCAATAGAAGAGGGTGCCACTTTTGTGAGAGTCGGCACGGGTATATTCGGGGAAAGAGAGCCTTGGCGTTGAACATGGAAAAAAGCGTTCCAATGGAATAAAAGCTTTCCAATGGAAAAAAAGCATTCCAATGGAATAAAAACATTCCAATGGGATAAAGGGCATTTCGATGGAATAAAGAAAAAAACATTCCAGGAATAAAAGGCATTCCAATGGAAAGCAGCGAAAGGCATGGTGTGTAAGTATGGGTGTAATGGACAAGTTTTTGAATTATATGAAGTTGAACGGTGAAGAGGATGATGAGTATTACGATGACGATTATCTGGACGAGGAGGATGAAGAACCGGCGCCCCTTTCCAGGAGGAATTCCTCAAAGGTAAGGGATATGGAGGATTACGAGGATGAGCGGACTCTTGCGCCTGCCCAGAAGCGGCAGCCATCCTCTGGCAAGATTACGCCGATCAAGCAGTCTACATCCAGGCGCATGTCAAGCGGCAGCAGCATGGAGGTCTGCGTGATCAAACCTACGTCCGTGGAGGATGCCAGGGAGATTACAGAGACGCTTCTGGCAAACCGTACGGTGGTGTTGAACCTGGAGGGGCTGGATGTGGACATTGCCCAGCGGATCATTGACTTCACCAGCGGATCCTGCTACGCCATATCCGGAAATCTTCAGAAGATATCCCATTATATTTTTATCATCACGCCGGCAAGCGTGGATATTTCCGGCGATTTTCAGGATATCTTCAACGATTCCTTTGAAATGCCGTTAAATACATAAGCCCGTGACAGGGACGGAAAGGTACGGTTTGGAAATGATGGAAGAAAAGCATTCCATGGAAGAGGAGCGCTCCAGTGAGAGAATGCAGGTTTTATATCAGAAGAAGCCCTGCTATGAAATCGTGTTCAGCAAGACTTTCAGCGGGTTGCGGGAGGAGCTTTCCGCGCTGGAATGCGGAGAGAAAAGGCTCTGTATCGTGACGGATTCCAAGGTGGATGAACTCTACGGGGAGGAGGTGCTGCACCTCTTAGACGGAAAATGCAAAAAAGCAGTCAAATACGTCTTCCCACAGGGCGAGGAGAACAAGACGCTGGATACGGTGAAAGGCATTTACCGCTTTTTGATCGAGGAGGGATTTGACCGAAAGGACATGCTGCTGGCTCTTGGAGGCGGCGTCGCGGGGGACATTACAGGCTATGCGGCCGCCACCTATCTGAGGGGAATAGACTACGTCCAGATTCCCACCACGCTTCTGTCCCAGGCGGACAGCAGCATCGGCGGTAAGACCGGGGTAGATTTCGATGGGTTCAAGAACATGGTGGGTGCGTTCAAGATGCCCAGGCTGGTCTACATGAACCTTGGTGTGCTGCAGACGCTGGACGACAGGCAGTATTTTGCCGGCTTTGCGGAGATCATGAAGCATGGACTGATCCGTGACGCCATGTTTTATGAGTGGCTGATCGAAAATATGTACGAAATCTGCGAGCGGGATCTGAATGTGCTTCAGGAGATGATGGTGCGCAGCTGCAATGTAAAGCGGCTGGTGGTGGAAAAGGATCCCACAGAGCAGGGAGACAGGGCTTTGCTGAACTTTGGCCACACCATCGGACATGCCATTGAAAAGGCAAAGAATTTTGAACTTTATCATGGGGAGTGCGTTGCGCTGGGGGCTGTGGCCGCGGCGTATATTTCATGGAAGAAAGAGTTGCTCACCATGGAGGAGTATTATGAGGTAAGGGATATGTTCGTGCCTTTTTATCTCCCTATCTCCGTGGACAATATAGACCCGCGGGAGATTCTGCGCCTGACGAAATCCGATAAAAAGATGGAATCGGGCAGAATCAAGTTTGTACTGTTGAAGAAGATCGGAAAGGCTGTTATTGACAGGACTGTCACCGATGAGGAGATCCTGGCGGCCATCAATGAAATCAATTTCAGCGAAGAGGATGCCCATGCGTAAGGACAGGAATTATGTATTTATAGGGATAGATCTGGTGATTGCGGCGGTTTTGCTGGCATTTGACCAGTATACGAAATATCTGGTGACGCTTCACCTGAAGAACCGCCCGGCGCTTGTGCTGATCGATGGAGTGCTGGAACTGCAGTATTTTGAGAACACGGGAATTGCGTTCAGCCTTTTCCGGGATCGGAAGTCCTTTATTCTGATCACGGGCTTTCTGGTGCTGGCGGTGGTTCTGTTTTTTCTCTTCCGGGTGCCCAGGCAGAAGAAGTTCTGTGCCATCCATTTTTTGATGTCCATGTTGATTGCCGGGGCACTGGGCAATATCATAGACAGAATCCGATTTGATTATGTGGTGGATTTCATTTCCTTTGTGCTGATCCATTACCCTATTTTTAATGTGGCCGACTGTTATATTGTAGTAGCTGCTGTTATGCTGTTCCTCCTGTTCATGTTCGTCTACAAGGAAGAGGATCTGGAATTTTTGAGCTTCCGGAAAAAGGCAGAGGTATAAACAGGGCATTTCAAAGGAAGAAGAGCATTCCAAAGGAAGAAGAGCATTCCAATGAAAGTACTCCAATGGAAAAGGAGATTTCCATGGATGAATTCCGGTTTGAGATAACTGAAGAATGGGAAGAGGAGCGAATCGATAAGTGTCTTGCTATGCTTATCGATTCTTTGTCTCGCTCTTTTATCCAGAAGATGATAAAAGAGGAGGCTGTCACGGTTGACGGTATCCCTGTAAAGGGAAGCTACCGGGTGAAAACCGGAGACGAACTGGCTTTTTTCCTGCCGGAAGCGGTGGAGCCGGATATCCTGCCGGAGGATATTCCTTTGGACATCCTGTATGAAGATAGAGATGTGATAGTGGTGAATAAGCCTAAGGGCATGGTGGTACATCCTGCAGCGGGACATTACAGCGGTACTTTGGTAAACGCGTTGATGTACCACTGTGGGAGAGACCTTTCCGGAATCAATGGGGTTCTGCGGCCGGGCATTGTACACCGGATAGACAAGGACACCACTGGCTCCATCATTGCCTGCAAGAACGATGCGGCACATAACTGTATTGCGGCTCAGCTGAAAGAGCACTCGATAACAAGGCGCTATCAGGCCATTTGTCTGGGGATTGTGAAAGAAGAGGAAGGAGTCATCGACAGGCCCGTTGGCAGACATCCCACGGACAGAAAGCGGATGGCGGTGAGTGAGCGGAACGGAAAGAGGGCGGTGACACATTACCGCGTTCTGAAGCGGCTTGGAGGCTGTACCTATATAGAATGCGTTCTGGAGACCGGCCGCACCCACCAGATCAGGGTGCACATGGCCTCCATGGGTCATCCGCTGCTGGGGGACGAACTGTACATGGGAGGAAAAAAAGGAGGGCTGGGGAAGCTGCCGTTTGCCTTGCAGGGACAGACGCTCCACGCAAAAATATTGGGCTTTCGCCATCCCTCTACCGGAGAGTATATTGAGGTGGACGCTCCCCTGCCGGAGTATTTTCAGCATTTGCTGAAAATACTTTAGGAATATTTTCTATTGTCTAAATCTTCCATATGTTATATAATATAATCAGATAAAAGGATTTGTTTAGTGAAAATGCTTTTATACTCTGAAAAAAAGTGAGGTATAGGTATGAATACAGTGATTACAATTGGAAGACAATTCGGCTCGGCCGGACGTGAGATTGGCGAAAAGGTAGCGGACTATTTCGGCATAAAGTGCTACGACAAAGAACTGCTGAGCAGGGCGGCCAAGGAAAGCGGCTTCTGCGAGGAGATGATTCAGAACCATGACGAACGCCCTACCAATTCGTTTTTGTATAATCTGGTCATGGATACCTATTCTTTCGGCTATAATAATTCCTCCTTTGTGGATATGCCCATCAGCCATAAGGTGTTTCTGGCCCAGTTCGACACCATCAAGAAGATCGCGGAGGAGGGTCCCTGCGTCATAGTGGGGCGTTGCGCGGACTATGCGCTGGCGGGCCGCTCCAATGTGGTGAACCTCTTCATCTATGGCAATGAGGATGCAAAGGTCAAACATGTCATGGACAGGTACAACTTAAGCGAGAACAAAGCGAAAGACATGATCATCAAAAAGGATAAGCAGCGCCAGAGCTATTACAACTATTATTCCTCAAAGAAGTGGGGACGGGCGGACAGCTACGACTTGTGCATCAACAGCAGCGTCCTGGGAGAAGATGGCACTGTAAACCTGATTGTCCAGTATGTGGAAGATTTTGAGAAGAAAAATGTATGAAATGCTTGACATGATCAGGCATCTCATGCTATGATATCTTAGTGTGCATCAGGTTGCATTGTAGCATTAATATGCGCACAAATGCCGCTTGGTTCGGTCGAAGCGCAGCCGCAGATTGTTGCCACCAAAGCCAGCGAGTAAATGGACTTGCCAGTCCATGAATAGGAGGTGCCAAAATGTACGCAATTATTGTAACAGGCGGAAAACAGTACAAGGTTTCTGAGGGCGATGTGATCAGCGTTGAGAAGCTTGAGGGAGAAGCCGGCAGCGCTATTACGTTCGACCGCGTGATCGCAGTTAGCGACAATGGTCTGAAAGTCGGCGGGGATGTTGCCAGCGCAACTGTTTCCGGAACCGTTGTAGAGCAGGGCAAGGGCCGTAAGATCATTGTATACAAGTACAAGAGAAAGACCGGCTATCACAAGAAAAACGGCCACAGACAGCTGTATACAAAGGTTAAGATCGACAAAATCAATGCATAATCGATTATGACGACTGTAGTGATCTGCAGAGACAAAAAGGGCTCCTACAGAGGGTTTTACTGTATGGGGCATGCAGGATACGCAAAGCGAGGCAGACCCGATATCCTCTGTGCGGCCATATCTGCCCTTACTATCGGTACCATCAATTCCTTAAAGGAATTGGCCGGGGAGGAACTGGATGTGACCCAGAACGAGGAGACAGGATTTCTGAAATGCGATTTCAAGGGCATCCTGCAGGATAAGTCGTGCTTCTTGGTGGATTCCATGGTGTTTTCCTTAGAGAACATAAGCAGGGAGTACGGCGGAAAGTATTTACAAGTAAAATTCGAGGAGGTGTAGACCATGTTTCGTATGAACCTTCAATTTTTCGCACATAAAAAGGGAGTCGGTTCCACCAAGAACGGCAGAGACTCCGAATCCAAGAGGTTAGGCGCGAAGAGGGCTGACGGGCAGTTTGTGAAAGCTGGAAATATTCTTTACAGACAGCGCGGGACCAAGATTCATCCCGGCGTAAACGTAGGAATCGGCGGAGACGATACCTTGTTTGCAAAGGTTGACGGTGTCCTTCGTTTTGAGAGAAAAGGAAGAGACAGAAAGTGCGCTTCTGTTTATCCTGTAGAGAAATAATTCAATCGGCAGGGACTCCAAACGATCTGTTTGGAGTCCTTTTCATAGGAGTAACTTATTTATGTTTGCAGACAGAGCCAAGATATATGTGAGGAGCGGGAAAGGCGGGGACGGTCATGTGTCTTTCCGCCGTGAAAAATATGTGCCTGCGGGCGGTCCGGACGGCGGCGACGGCGGCAAGGGCGGTGACGTAATTTTCATGGTGGACGAGGGATTGAATACCCTGATAGACTTCCGCAATATCCGGAAATACAAGGCGGCGGACGGAGAGCCCGGGGGCAAGAGAAACTGCCGGGGAAAGGATGGCAGCGACATCGTGCTCAAAGTCCCTCCCGGAACCGTTATCAAGGAGGCAGCCAGCGGCCAGGTCATCGTGGATATGTCCGGGGAGAACCGCCGGATCGTGCTCCTAAAGGGCGGACGGGGCGGCAGCGGCAATCAGCATTATGCCACCAGCACCATGCAGGCACCCACCTATGCCCAGCCGGGACGTCCGGCAAAGGAACTGGAACTCGTGCTGGAACTGAAAGTCATTGCGGATGTAGGGCTGGTAGGTCTGCCCAATGTAGGCAAATCCACTTTCCTTGCCCGGGTGACAAATGCCAGGCCAAAGATCGCAAATTACCATTTCACCACATTGAATCCTAATCTGGGCGTGGTAGACTTAGACGGCACGAAAGGCTTCGTCATCGCGGACATTCCGGGACTGATTGAGGGGGCTTCGGAGGGCGTTGGCCTGGGACATGAGTTCCTGCGCCATATCGAGCGCACCAAGGTGATTATCCATATCGTGGACGCCGCCGGCACAGAGGGGCGGGATCCGGTTGCGGATATCTATGCCATCAATAAGGAGCTGGACGCCTATAATCCGGATATCGCAAAGCGGCCCCAGGTCATTGCCGCCAATAAGATCGATGTGATTTTTGACCGTGAGGACAGTCCCGTAAATGCCATCAAGGCAGAATTTGAGCCCAAAGGGATTCCGGTCTACCCCATTTCCGCAGTCAGCGGCGAGGGTGTGCGGGAGCTGCTTTACCGTGTGAACGAGATGCTGGAGGAACTGGGGGACGAGGTGACTGTGTTCGAGCAGGAATTCTTCCCTGAGCAGGCAGCTGCAGGAGCCCAGGACGAGCCTTATACGGTGGAGTATGACGCTTCTGCCGGCGAGTATGTGGTGGAGGGATCCAGTATAGAGAAGATGCTGGGCTATACCAATCTGGACAGCGAGAAAGGTTTCGCCTTTTTCCAGAATTTCCTGAAGACCAGAGGCATTCTGGAGGAATTGGAAAAGCTGGGAATCCAGGATGGAGACACAGTCCGTATCTATGGGCATTCTTTTGATTATTATAAGTAAAGATGACAGGCTGTAGTCAGCCGGAGAAAACAGGGAAAATATTATGACAAGTAAGCAGAGAGCATATCTGAAAAGCCTGGCCAGCAAGCTGAATCCGATTTTTCAGGTGGGGAAAGCCAGCCTGACGCCGGAGGTGACGGCAGCCATTGGAGAGGCGTTTAACAAGAATGAATTGATTAAGGTGGCTGTACTGAAAAATTGTGCGGACGACCCAGCCGAGATCGCTGAGATGGTGGCAGGACGTACCCATTCCCAGGTGGTGCAGGTCATTGGGAAGAGATTCATTTTGTACAAGCCGGACAGGGACAATCCGAAGATCGTGCTGCCCAAATAAGAGCATCCTGAAATACGCCTTTTGGCACGCAGGACAGCGGAAAAAGAAAATGGAGGAGCTTCCCATGGGGATAAGACGAATCGGCATTATGGGGGGTACTTTCAATCCCATTCACAACGGGCATTTGATGTTGGCGGAATGGGCCATGGATGCGGTGAACCTGGATGAGGTGTGGCTGCTTCCCGCAGGGATGCCCTATATGAAAGCCGGAAAGGATATTTTGTCTGGCAGGGAGCGGCTTCGGATGACAGAATTAGCTGTAGCGGACAATGACCGTCTTATATGCCTTGATATGGAAGTTCGCAGGGAAGGCTATACCTATAGCTTTGAGACACTGGAGGAACTGCGCCGGAAATATCCGGAATACGATTTTTTCTTTTTGGTAGGGGCGGACTGCCTGTTCGCCATTGAGACCTGGAAGTCGCCGGAGAGAATTTTTGCCAGCTGTACTTTGGTGGCTGCGGTCAGAGGAGAGGCTTCCCTCTCCGGGATGGAACGTAAAAAAGAGGAATTGGAACAGCGATTTCCCATGGAGGGTGGTGGTATTATTCTGCTGCCTTTCCTGCAGTTATCCATTTCCTCCACACAAATTCGCGAACGTATCAGAAAGGGCTTAAGCGTCAGGTATCAGATGCCGGACAGTGTGTTAAATTATATCAGAGAAAAGGGACTTTACCGTGAAAAAGATGAATCGTTTAAAGAAGCTCAGAAGAGCCATGGAAAAGAGACAGGACAGCAAACGTTTTGAGCATACTTTGGGCGTGGAATATACGGCAGCGGCGCTGGCCATGCGCTACGATTGCGATGTCTGGGCGGCTCAGATTGCCGGACTGTTGCACGACTGCGCAAAATGCCTTACGGATGAGAAGCGCCTTTCGATCTGCAAAAGGAATAAGATTCCGATTACTGCAGTGGAAAAAAAGAATCCGTTCCTGCTTCATGCCAAGGTAGGCGCCTATCTCGCCCAAAAGAAATACGGCATAAAGGATGAGGACATTCTGAGCGCCATTCGCAGCCATACCACGGGCAGGCAGAACATGAGCACACTGGAAAAGATTGTCTTTATTGCCGATTATATCGAGCCTGGACGGACGCATGCGCCGAGTCTGGCCGAAATCAGAAAGCTTGCCTTTGTGGATCTGGACAGGGCCTTTCTGCGGATTCTGGAGGATACGCTGGACTATCTGAATGAAACTGGCGGCGATATTGATCCCATGACGGAAGAGACCTGGAAGTATTATAAGGGACTATAGAAAAGGGCAATCCATGGGTGCGAGGCAGTCCGTGGAAATAGAGCAAGTTAGCTCAGGACGAAAAGGGGAGAGTGACTCCCGGGAGGAAGTATGGAGAAAAAGGCAGCAAAGGAAATGGCAAAGCTGGCCATTCATGCACTGGAGGACAAAAAGGCCGAGGATATCCGCATTATTGACATCAGCGAAGTGTCTGTCATTGCGGATTACTTTATCATAGCCAGCGGTTCCAACCGAAACCAGATACAGACTTTGTGCGACAATGTACAGGAGACTATGGGACGGGCGGGATATCCGGAAAAGCAGACCGAGGGATATCAGACGGCAAATTGGATTTTGCTGGATTTCGGTGATGTGATTGTGCATATCTTTGACAGGGAGAACAGACAGCTCTATGATCTGGAGCGCATCTGGCGGGATGGCAGACACATGGAAATAGCCGATTTATAAAAGGATGTATAAAAAGGAAGCCCTGGATTCGGATTGTTCCGGCCAGAGCTTCTTTTTTTCAGTTACACGGATTCGTCCCTTCTGCCAAGATGCATATAAAAGCTGATCAGATAGAGTCCGCAGACGCCTACGATTGCGTAAACGATTCTGGAAAGCCACGACATATCGCCAAAAATAAAGGCTACCAAATCGAAGCGGAATATGCCGATCAAAGCCCAGTTGATTGCACCGATTATGGCAATGGTAAGGGCAGTACCGTCCAAAAATTTATTTCCCATTTGTCTCCCTCTTTTCTGCGCGGCATTTAAAGTCCCGGCCATATTAATATTTGCAGAATCATCTGTTTTATACGCACAGAGGAGAAAAGACACATAAAATTTTTTAAAGGTATTTTTCTAACGGTAAAAACGGAAAACGCCGAATACTTTACCCAAAATCTGACAGTCGTCCACTATAATGGGCGCCATGGAATCGTTCTCAGGCTGTAGGCGGATATGGCCGTCTTCTCTGTAAAAGGTCTTCACAGTGGCGGAATCATCGATCAGAGCCACCACGATCTCTCCATTGCTGGCCGTAGCACAAGAATTGACAAAGACCCTGTCGCCGTTGAAGATCCCGGCGTTGATCATGGAATCCCCACGGACATTGAGAACGAAAGACTCGCCATTTGGCACAAGGTCTGCCGGTACAGGAAAATAATCTTCGATATTCTCCTCTGCAAGGATGGGCTGTCCGGCTGCCACATTGCCGATGATCGGAAGATTTACCATCTCAGTGCGGATCATCTGAAAACTATCGTCACAGATTTCAATGGCTCTGGGCTTGGTTGGATCCCTGCGGATATAGCCGTTCTTCTCCAGCGTCTCCAGATGGGAGTGGACAGAGGAAGTGGATTTGAGATTAACTGTCTCACAGATTTCGCGGACTGTAGGCGGATAGCCTTTCTTTAGTATTTCATCTTTTATGTAATCAAGTATTTCCTGTTGTTTGGCGGATATCTTTCCAGATGCCATGTGCTACCTCCTGAATTTGTTTGATTTTCTTTTGGTTACCTCTACTTTATCACATATGGAGAAAAAAAGCAAACATATATTCCAAAAATATGTTCGCTTTTTATTGACAAACAAATGTTCTTATACTATAATCTTAATCAGAACAGATGTTCCGGAACATATGAGCGCATTTTTGAAGATTTTTTGAGGCAGGGAGAGGAACTGAAATGAGAAAAGAGCAGATGAGTGTCCGCAGGATGAATAATGGGGAATTGAGGTTTTACAGATGCATGCTCCGGCTGCGCAGGGAGCGCAGGCGCAGGCTCCTGATGTCGATGTTTGTCATGTTGACAGTGTTCTGCGTGGTCATGATAGGCACGCTCCTTTATTCTTCCATCAGGACTCAGGCAGGGAGCGGCTTTAAGTATTATACCAGCGTTACAGTCGAGAGCGGCGAGACCCTCTGGAGCCTCGCCGATGAATATGTGGACTATGAGCATTATAAGGACAAGAATAAATATATCGCCGAGGTACAGCGCATCAACCATCTGGACGATGAGTGCACGATTACGGCCGGGCAATTGCTGGTTATTCCATATTATTCCCATGAATATGTGGAATAATCATTAGTTTTCTTCCAGGGGCTTTTCCCGGAGCCTTACATATTGGGCAGCTCTGCGGCGGTTTGCGTCCTGCTGCGCCGCATAGTGCTTCCTGGTAGTGTTGACGTCCTTGTGGCCCAGCACGTCCGCTACCAGATAGATATCCCCGGTCTCCTGGTAGAGGGTGGTTCCGTAGGTACTCCGCAGCTTGTGGGGAGTTATCTTCTTTAGGGTGGTGACTCTGGAGGCATATTTCTTTACCAGGTTTTCCACTGCCCTTACGGTCATCCTGCGGTTCTGCAGTGAGAGGAAGAGGGCATTTTCGTGTCCCTCAAGGGGAATGACCTGCTCCCGCTCCTCCAGATAGTCTAAAAGCGCGTCCTCCACTTCCTCGCCAAAGTAGACAATGGCCTCGTATCCCCCTTTCCGGCGTATCTTGATGCCGCACACATCGAAGTTGACGTCTTTCAGATCCAGCCCCACGCATTCCGACACACGGATGCCGGTTCCGAGGAGCAAAGTCAGCAGCGCCACATCCCGGATCTTCGTCTTTTTATGGTATTCCAATTCTTTTTTCGTAAGCTTGCTGCCGTCCTCCACCTGATCCAGCAGGATCGCCACCTCATTTGGCTCCAAGCGTATGATTTCCTTGTCGTGAAGCTTTGGCAGAGCCACCAAAGAGGCCGAATTGTTCCTTATCATCTCTGCCCTGTAGAAATAATTATAGAAGCTGCGTAGTGAGGCAAGTTTTCGGGATTTTCCACGCTCCGTGTTTGTGATGTCCCTGCCCTCCTTTTGGTACAGAGACATATACTCCAGATATTCCTCTATGTCCAGGTGGGTCAGCTCGTCCAGCAGGGATAGGGGAAAGTCCCTGATCTCCATCTTTCTACACAGGGCATTCTGCTCGTGGAGATACTCGAAGAACAGCCTAATATCGTAGGCATAGGCCAGCCTGGTGCGGGCGGATGTATATTCCTCGATCCCGCGGAAAAAGGTCTTGCAGAAAGGCGGCAGTGTTTCCAGGACAGCTCTCATTTTCAGGATGTTCTGCTTATTTTGTTCATCGTGGTAATTGTTCTCATTTAATACAGCCATTAAATTGTCCAACCTTTCATAGAGCCATTTTGGATTGCGGTGAACATTCGTTCTTTCACGCCGGGATTTTCCTGATTCAGCTGACGGAGCAGATTTTTCACATATTCGCGCTTGGTGTGGCCGTCTGCCGGACAGGGACTTTTTGCTACAGGAACATTATATTTGTTTACGAAGCCTATGACATCTGCCTCGTTCATGTACAGCAATGGACGGATTACAGTAAGCTGCGTTCTGTCAAGGTAGGTGACCGGGGAAAAGGTATGGAATCTTCCCTCAAAGATGAGGGACATCATCATGGTCTCCACCACATCATTCTTGTGGTGGGCATAGGCGATTTTCTGGCAGCCGACCTCCTTGATAGTCTGGTTCAGGGCGCCTTTCCGCATTTTTGAGCAGAGGGAACAGGGATTGTCTTCTTTTCGATCCTCAAAGACAATCTGGGCGATGTCTGTCTGTACAATGGTGTATTCCACTTCCAGTTCCCGGCACAGATCTTTGATTTTGTCAAGGTTGAGATTTTGGAATCCCAAGTCCACTGTGACAGCGTGGATATCAAACCGCTTCGGATAAAAACGCTTTAAGCCGTGGAGGGCATATAAAAGCGTGAGGCTGTCCTTTCCGCCTGAGATACCGATAGCAATTCTGTCCCCATCCTCTATCATCTGATAATCGTCCACAGCCTTGCGGACATAACTGAGTACCTGTTGAAGCTTCATGCGTTTTCCTTCCTTTCGTTACTATTTTAGTATTTTTGTGAAATAAAAACAATAGCTAATTCACAATAGCTAATCAGTTTTTATAATAGAATTCGGATAATAGAATCCTTTCTTGGATTCTATTATAGAATCAAACGCATGATTGTATTATAAAATTGGGACAGATGGACATACTTTTATCAGGCTAGACCAAAATCTTGCCGGAGGATATGGAAGAAGTGCATTCCAATGGAAGAAAGAGCATTCCAATGGAAGAAGAGCATTCCAATGGAAGAAGATCCAACTGAAAGGAGAGGAATATGGTAAATTTCTCAGACAGCGTGACAAAGGATAATCTGATGAGGGCATTCGCCGGCGAGAGCCAGGCCAGGAACCGCTATACTTTTGCGGCTTCCCAGGCGAAGAAAAACGGCCTGTATGTCATCAGTGCGATTTTTGGATTTACAGCTTCTCAGGAAAAGGAGCATGCGGAAGTTTTCTATAATCATCTAAAAGAAATGGCTGGCAGCACGATTACTGTAGACGGCGGTTATCCGGTGGATATCTTCGATGATGTATGCCAGCTGCTGGACAAGGCGCAGCACAATGAGTATGAGGAACACGATCCTATCTATAAGTCTTTCGCGGAGACAGCCAAAAAGGAGGGATTCGACCAGATAGCATTTTCCTTTTCGCAGATAGCGGAAATTGAAAAGGTTCATGGGGATCGTTTTGGAAGATATGCCAGGCTGCTCAAAGAGGGGAAGCTTTTTGTGTCAGACGTGGAAGAGGAATGGATGTGCCTCCACTGCGGGTATGTATTCAAGGGAAAGAAAGCGCCGGAGCGCTGTCCGGTGTGCCGTAGCGATCAAGGCTATTTTATCCGATTCGAGCTGTCGCCCTTTGCCTGAAGCCGATTTTTATTCCGTATTTAGACAATTTTTGTAAAATCTTAGGAAAGCCTACTTGTTATGTAAAGAAATTAAGAGTATTATAAAAAGAGAAAGTTTTGCAAGGATCATGCAAGAAAGGGCGCCTATATGAAATTCAATAAAGACAGCAAGTACGTACGATGGGGATTGACAGCATTCGCTGTTGTGGCAGGCGGAATTACATTTTATTATTTTATATTTCACAGTACGAACATTAAGTCAGGCATAGGAACGATACTTGATATCCTGAAGCCTGTCCTGTTCGGGCTGGCCACAGCGTATCTGCTGACACCTGTATTGAACTTCGTAGAGAATAAGATTCTCAGCCCGATTTTTGATAAATGCAACTGGAAAAGAGGCAGAAAAAGGAGCATATTTACCAGGGGAATCGGCATATTGATTACAGCCTTTCTGTTCGTGGCATTAATCTATATGCTGATTTCCATGCTTGTTTCGCAGATCATCCCCAGCGTGCAGGGAATCATAGACAATTTTGACGACTATAGCAAGAATTTCACGAACTGGATTGAAAGGACATTAAAGGATAATCCGGAAATCGGCAATTATGTAACAAGAACTCTGGATCAGATGGAGAAAAAGCTGACTGATCAGTTCAGTGACATTTTACCTAGTACGGCATCGATCATCAAGTCCGTGTCGCAGAGCATTATAAGCGTGGTGGATGTTTTATGGGATTTTATCATTGGCTTCATTATTTCCATTTATGTGCTTTCAAACAAAGAGCGTTTTGCCGCACAGGCAAAGAAATCGGCTTACGCATTATTCGAACAGGAGACGGCAAACCATGTGATAAGGAATTTCCGCTTTACTCATAAGACTTTTATTGGTTTTTTAAGCGGCAAAGTTCTGGATTCCATCATAATCGGCATATTGTGCTTCATCGGAACCACATTGATGAAGACTCCCTATGCGATGTTGATTAGTGTAATAATAGGATTCACCAATATTATTCCATTCTTTGGGCCGTTTTTAGGAGCCATTCCCAGCGCGATCCTGATTTTTGTGGTGGATCCCATGCATCCGTTGAATTGCGTCTATTTTGCCCTGTTTGTCCTGGCGCTTCAGCAGTTTGACGGAAATATTTTAGGCCCTAAGATTCTGGGGAATTCTACCGGGTTGACAGGCTTCTGGGTGATTTTTGCCATTACCTTTTTCGGCGGTCTGCTTGGTGTATTCGGAATGATTGTGGGCGTACCGATTTTTGCGGTGATCTACGCCGCTCTCAGGTCTTTTGTCAATACAAAGCTGGAGATGAAGCAGTTACCTAAAGAGACAAACCAATATGAAAATGTGGAATACATAGGTGAAGACGGAGTTATACATCCCATGAAAGACGGAGATGAACACAAAAGTACGGAAGAGAACCCACGGAAAAATTCTCCCGTAAAGAAAAAACAAAAGAAAGAATAATTTGAAAAATTCCGGAGAATTGAAAAAGCATTCAAGAGAAGGGGGAACCGAGGAAAAATGAGATTCCTGATACAAAGGGTAAGCAAGGCCGAGGTATCTGTGAACATGGAAGAGGGGCATTCCATGGAAGAGGGGCATTCCATGGAAGAGGAGCATCAGAGAGAATGTATCGGCAAAATCGGAAATGGTTTTGTAGTATTGGTCGGAATCAGCGTTTCTGACGTGGAAAGCGGCATTTCTGAGAAAATAGCGGACAAGATGGTCAAAAAGCTGTTAGGGCTTCGGATTTTCAGCGATGAGAACGGCAAGACAAATCTGGATTTGAAATCAGTGGATGGCCAGCTGCTGATCATTTCGCAGTTTACCCTATATGCGGACTGCCGGAAAGGAAACAGGCCGTCCTTTGTGAATGCAGCGCCTCCGTGTGAAGCGAATGCGCTCTACGAATATATCATTGAAAAATGTAGACAGGAAGTGCCTATCGTAGAATGTGGAAGCTTTGGTGCGCATATGAAAGTTTCGCTTTGCAATGACGGGCCATTTACGGTAATCCTTGATTCGGAAGATCTGGCGGTATAAGCCAAACGGAAAAACCAAAATAGCGATTATCTATTATGAATGCTTCCAACTATTCGTTAAAGTTGTCTTTTGCGAATAGTTGGAAATCACGCCACACTGCCACCACCCTAATAAACCATCACCACAATCAACCGTAAATACGTTCCGCAAAGAAATAAGCCGCCATCTGAGCTCGTGAACTGAACGATTCAGTTTCCAGCAGCTGCCGGATTTGCTCCCTGGAATAGAATCTTGCTTCAATTTGTTCATTTTCTGAAGTGTGGTCTTCAAAATCCCCTTCGGTCTCCACAAAGGCGATATAGGTGGTGGTATCAGAAATGGCGACTGCCGCAAAGGACGGGGGCAGAATCCTGTTGATTTTCCGGATTCTCAGCCCGGTCTCTTCATAAAGCTCCCTGGCGATGCAGTCTTCCACGGATTCGTCCGGTTCCAGCATCCCGGCGCAGAGATTGTATACCGTGCGGTTGACGCCCATCCGGAATTCATGGAGCAAAAGCATTTTATCCTCATAAGTCGCAACAATGGATACGCCGCTTGGCTTTCCTCCCACATCCTGGATGCCGGCAAGTTCCCTGCGGCTGACTATTTCATATTTCTTTTCCCTGCCTGCTTTGTTTCGATAGGTAAGCTCATAGTTCTTCAGATATTTTCCGTCCCTGACTTTTTCAAATTTTATGAATTCCATGGTAAGCCCCCTTATGGCATTTATTTTTCCTCTGAAAATTGCAGTTGCTCCCGTAACGGTTTGCTGATTTTCTTTCTGGTAATCTCCACCAGGCCCAGCGGTGTCATGTCTATTACGATAGTCTGTACTTTATCCTGCTTCACAAGCGACTTCAGCGTATGGAGCAGCTGGGCATTGTCGCTTGCTGAGCGCATGTTGATGAAATCAACGATAATGATGCCTGACAGGTTCCGCAGGCGGAGTTGGAATGCCACTTCCGCTGCTGCCTCCAGATTGATTCTGAGGTAGGTCTCCTCTGGATTCTTGCCGTCTTCACATTTCCCGGTATTGACATCTATGACGGTCAGAGCCTCTGTTGGCTCTATGACCAGATAGCCGCCTGATTTGAGCCATACACGGCTATCCAGAGCCGTCTTCAGCTTGCTCTCGACAGCATAAAGCGCGGAAAGCGGTAACAAATCGTCTTGATAGAATCGTATGGGAATTCCGGTGGAATTCTCTCTTTCAAACTGCATCAATTGCTCATAGAAGCTTTCCTGATCGGTGATGATTTCCCATGCGGGTGTTCTCGGCACTTCTGCACCAGCTTTTATTTCTTCTCTGGAACACGTTTCCTCCATGGAATGCTTTTCTTCCATGGAATGCTTTTCTTCCATGGAATGCTTTTCTTCCACGGAATGCTTTTCTTCCACGGAATGCTTTTCTTCCATGGGATGCTTTTCTCCCATGGGATGCCCCTTATCTTTTACCCCCGGGGAGGCATCTCTAAAACAGGTAAACTTCTCCAAAGCGGCAATGAGCTCGGTATCAGCTTTTTTGAGGCAGGAAAAACAGCTTCGGTATCTGGCAATGTAAAGCAATTTGATATACTGTGCGGCCAGTGCATAAAAATGATTCAACAGCTCTTCCGCACTCTCCGGCTCTGCTGCCTTAGTTCTGACGATCATCCCGGTGGAGGGCAGGCAAAGGGAGGATATTTCCAGCCCATCCGATTTCAGCTGATCTGACCAAAAATCCGGCAGCAAAAGCCTGTAATCCTGTGTCAGACAGGTGTTTTGATCGCCAGCCGCCAGGATTCCTGCTTTCGACAGAACCTTGTGCAGATTTTCCTTTTGCTTTTTGCTAAGTTTTGTAGAGTAGCTCACTCTTCTGGAACCCATTGCCAAAACAAAATAGTCGTTGGACAGGGAAATCTGCGCGGTCACGGACGCACGTTTTGATTTCTGGGCATCGCGGACGACCTGGACGAGGATTTCGTCTCCCTGCAAAATCCGGCCGTCAGGGATACGGTTCAGTGGATTGATTCTGTTATCAGCCTCTTTCAGAGAAAGAAAACATAATTCCCCTTTTTCGATTTCTACAAAACAGGCATTGATGTTTTTTGCTACGCTTTTTACCTTTCCGATATAGATAGAACCGATTTTGCTTGGGATCTTAGGGAAAAAGGAAGCCCCTGTCAGGCGATTGTCCCGTATGGCCAGGGCACAGGGCTGGCCGTGATAGGATGTAAAGAGCAATTTGCCCTGACGGACAGTCTGCCGCAGTGCCGCGTCCTCTTCTGTGAGGGTTACGGAAGGCTTTTGTGCGATTTTTCGGCTCATAGTGCGTTTCCTTTCCTTGGGATGCGATGCCTTTTAATTCCTGGGATACCTTAATTCCTGGGATACCTTAATTCCTAGGATGCCTTTAATTCCCGAGATGCCTTTTAATTCCCTGAATGCCTTTTAATTCCTGGGATGCCTTTAATTCCTAGGATGCCTTTAATTCCTGGAATGTCTTTTATTCCATTGACTCTGGCCACGGTGCATTGACCGAACTGGTCGCGCAGACTCGTATAGTCATTGGGTTCCTATATCCTAGAACATAATCTTAACACACAAATCCAATATCGTCTAATGGCACAAGTGCCCTCTTATCTAAAGTCCCAACATCTGTATAGACATCCTCTCTGGTGATAATCAGAGCATTCTCTTTCAGACTCTCGCCGTGGTCAGCGAGGAGGGCTTGGATTACCTGTACCGGCTTGATATTTCCGCCGCTGGAGGCATCTAAAAGCATTCGAAGTGATATGGAATCTCCTGCGGAAAACTCCTCCATAGAAAGCTTTTCCGCAGTGAGCTGAAAGATGCCCGGCCTAATATCTGCCTCTCTGCTTCCTTTCTTGGTCTCTTTGGTAATGAGTATCTGCTCTCTGGCCAGAAACGCCGGTAAAGCGGCCTGTATATCCGTCACTGGTTCCCGGCCCTGACGGAAGCGCACTGTATATTCTGCCGCCGCCACGCTGGCCATGGCATTACCGGCATTATCCGGCAGCACTTTTACGGATACGACTTCTATTCCGTGCACGCTGACTGCGTTCAGGCGCGCAAGCACATCTGCGCAGGATACAATGGAAGAAGTTCTTTCCATGGAAGAAGTTCTTTCCATGGAAGAAATACTTTCCATGGAAGAAATACTTTCCATGGAAAGAACTTCGATATCCATGTATTCTCCATTGCTTGTCAGGCCCACGCCCAGGGGAGCGGCGAAAGCCATGATCTGGTGTGGGCTGAATCCATTGGAATAGGCCACATTGATTTGCGCTCTCCGTATAGCCTTTTGAAAAAAGCGCATCACATCCAGATGCCCGATATAGCGGACAGGGCCGTATTTTTTGAATTTGATACGAAGTCTCATTGCATTGAATCCTTTCTGGCTTCTTTTGGGGTAAAAGCTTATCTGGGCTCAAAGCAGATGCCGCACCCAAATTTTGCAGCGCCGCAGCTCTGGCATTTCTGTTTGCAGTTCTCAGAGACCTCTTCCCGTTTCGCTTTTTCCCATTCTCGTTTTAAAAAGTCTTTGGTAACGCCGCAGTCGATGAAATCCCATGGAAAGATTTCGTCAAGAGGCCGCTCTCTGTGGGCATAAAAGGCAGCTGACAATCCGCACTCTTCCAAGGCTGTCAGCCATCTGTCATTGTCATAGTACTCGCCCCATGCATCATAGAAGCCGCCTTTCTCATAAACCCTGCGGATGACTTCACAGAGCCGCCTGTCTCCCCGCGCCAGGACTCCCTCCATCACGCTGGCGTCCGCCTCATGCCAGTTGTATTTGATGCTCTTTTGGTTCAACTGTTCGGAAATGGCAGTTCTGGTCAGATAGGCCTTGTCAAGAAAGTCCTCTTTCGTGCACTGCGGTGCCCACTGGAAAGGCGTAAACGGTTTTGGCACGAAAAAGGAGGTGCTGGCCACGATCTGCACTCTCCCGCCCGCCCTGCGCTCTTTGGGAACGGTATCGAAATAGGTGGCGGCAATCTTGTTGGAAAGCTCTGCAATCCCGCGGATGTCCTCCTCGGTCTCTGTGGGCAGGCCCAACATAAAGTATAGCTTTACCCTTGTCCAGCCGCCCTCGAAAGCCAGCGCCGCCCCTTTCAGGATGGCCTCTTCGGTCAATCCCTTATTGATGACATTTCTAAGACGTTGACTCCCGGCCTCCGGCGCAAAGGTCAGGCTGGACTTCTTCACATCCTGGACTTTGTTCATGACGTCCAGGGAAAAAGCATCGATACGCAGGGACGGCAGGGAGATGTTCACATGCCGCTTGCCGCATTCCTCAATCAGGAAATCCACCAGTTCCGGCAGCTTGGAATAATCGCTGGAACTTAAGGAGCTTAAGGAGATTTCCTCGTAACCGGTATTCTCCAGCATCTCCAGGGCATATTTCTTCAGGGTCTCCACATCCCTTTCCCGAACAGGGCGGTACAGCTGTCCCGCCTGGCAGAAACGGCAGCCGCGGATACAGCCCCGCTGGATCTCAAGCACGATGCGGTCCTGAGTCACCTTGATAAAAGGGATCACAGGCTTTGTGGGGTAATAGGTATCTGTCACATCCATGACGATTTCCTTGCATATGGTCTCAGGGATGCCCTCTTCCACCGGAAAAAACCGCTCTATGGTGCCGTCTTCCTTATAAGCTGCCTCATAGAAGCGAGGGACATACATGCCGGGCAGCTTTGCGGCTCTGCGCAGGAATTCCACGCGCCCCAGACAATGGGTTTTACATTCCTCATACAAAGTCAGAAGCTCACGGTACCTTGTCTCGCCCTCGCCAATGTAGAATATGTCAAAAAAATCTGCCAAAGGCTCCGGATTGTAGGAACAGGGGCCGCCTCCGATGACTACAGGACAGTTTTCTCCCCTGTCGGCTGCATTAATGGGAATCCGGGCCAGATCCAATACTTGGAGCACATTGGTATAGCACATCTCATATTGCAGGGTAATTCCCAGAAAATCAAAGTCCCTGACCGGATCCTGGGATTCCAGCGCGAACAGGGGGATGTGCTCTTTTCTCATAATGGCATCCAGATCAACCCAGGGGGAGTAGACCCTCTCGCACCATACGTCCTCCATGGAATTGAACATATCATACAGGATCTGGATTCCTAGATGGGACATGCCGATTTCATAAACGTCAGGAAAGCACATGGCAAACCGCACCGCCACTTTGGAGGGATCCTTCATGACTGAATTATATTCGCCCCCTATATACCGCTCAGGCTTTTCTATGCGCATCAGGATATCATCGCTCAGCGCCAATTTTCGCTCTCTCATCTTCTCTCCTCTTATATGTTTTCCGGGATTTTCTCTCCAGACATTGTACCATATTCAAAATATGTTTTCTTTTCCTTATTTCCACGCTTCTTTCATCTGCTTCACATCAGCCCCGGTGATCTCCCGATCCGAGTAGCGGGCCTGCTCATATAAATCCGCCATGCCGCTTAACGCAAGCTTCCGCTCCCATTCTCTGGCAGTATACAGCTCCGGATGATCCTTGCCCTCAACATCCGTCCGGGCAGTGGTGGCTGCCAGTTTTTTCTTGTAGAGCTTACGGATTCGCTCCCGGTAGGAAAGTGCGCTGAACGGATTCCAGGATTTTTTCCCCGCATCTTTCTCTATTTCGCATTTTTCCCGCACGTCTATGGCTTCTCCGGTATCCACTGTCTTCTCGCGGTGGTGAAACACCATATATTTTAGAAGTAGCTTAAAAAGGCTCCGCAGCAGCCTGTAGATACCGATGACGACAGCGATGCCGAAAGCGGCCAGCAGAATGACCTCCAGCACTTTCCATAACCAGAAAGTCTCGCCTAAGGGCAGCGGCATATTACCCATACCCTCCTGGGCAGATGGAGCCGCCTCTTCGATTATGGAATCGGGAAATTCCTCCGATGGAGAAATCAGTGAAACCAGAAAGCGCAGAAAGCTTAACAGCAGATCCCTAATTGGCGTCAGGATGCCGGCCAGCCATTCAAACTGCATGCTGATTACCAAGATGCCTGCTCCAAGCAGGGTATAAACCAAGATCAGTCCCATGCCGGAACGAAACATCTCCGGGGCGGGAAGATACCCCGCACTGCTCTGGTTCATGGACAGGAAATGCAGATAATGGTTGATAAAATAGATAATGAAAAACAGAGTAATCGCTGCAATCAGGGAAAAATTGTAGTAATTCTCCCAGCCCCTTGTCCCCTGATAATACTGAAACAGCGCGGCAACAGCTGCCAGACCCACTCCGAACATCGGGTGAAAACCAGTCGTAAACACGGTATCCTGCTTCAGGCGCAATAGAAAGGACTGAATCATATACCCCGCCACACAGGCCGTGCAGAGAACCCTGGTCAGGATGGACTGGCCTGAAAACACAAAGACAAGCACGGCTGTGCCCAGATGGGCCAGCAGAAAGAGGAGGAGATTCTCTAATTTACAGCGGAAAACAAAGAATGCCAGTGGGATCAGGCTGCACAGAACCCATGCCAGCAATGCAGGGTCGCCCATTCCGAACATTTTATTCACCACTCCCATAAAGGTCAGAACCAGGGGAAAGAGCAGCCAATGGTTCATCTGCTCTGTCAATATTTCATTTGCGATTTCGATCCGTTTTGTATTCATGCCATCCTCCGTGGCGCTGTGCTGCGGCACCTCTTATACATCAAAATTTATGACTTCAATCCGTTTCTGAAGCTGTGGCGGAAACTCCGGCTCCTGACCGCCTGACATGGGATAGAACCAAGTAAAGGGATTGCCTGTCCCCTCATATTCTTTCAGAAGTTCCGTGAAGTCGTCATATTGGTTTGGCGCAACGAAGCAGGTGAAAGCCCCTTTGGCTTCCTGCAGGAGCTTTTCTTCAAAAGTCTCTACAAAGTTAGCCGTCTGCTGAGAGGTGTCAATCCTTGCCAGGGTACGGTAGATGAAATCCATCTGTCCCTCGCTGGATTTGCCGTCAATGCTGACAGGCTGATGCGTCTGAACATCCACACCGTTTCCGTAACAGGACACCTGCATTCCCTGCTGCAGGAAAAAGAGACACAAAGACACCACGATCCGCAGGGACATCTCCACGGCATCCTCCTTTTTCAGAATGTTGTCATCCTGAATGTTAAAGAAAATCCGGACACTTTTCAAGGAGGTGTAATTTCGTTGATTCACTTTGAAATCCCCGGTTTTGGCCGTGGCTTTCCAGTTGATGCTGCGCATGTCATCATAGGGCTGATATTCCCGGATGCCCCGGTATTCAAAGGGGTCTTCCAGCAAATGCCGCCTGGTGAGCATTTCGCCATTAAGCTGGACAAAAGACTGGCGCAGACGATTGCTGTAATATGGCTTCGGATATACATACAGTTCCGTCTTTACGGGCTGATCCGTTACCATCTGCCCAAGGAAAAACAGATCCGAAGCCACCAGGCTGATTTCGTCTATGGTATAATAGCCTCTCTTCCCGCCCGTGAACTTCAGGGTACGGGTCACTCTCTCGCCGCCGCCGATGCGGAATACGTCATTGCGGTAATATTGATCTGTGGTGCGGGAGCCCCGGTCATTGTTGAAAATCAGATGCCTGTCTGTCTTGAACTTCACTTTCAGCATAGACAAAGGCAACCGTTTCCGATTTTCGATGACCTCTTTCAACTCGCCCTGATCCCCCTCGAAGATATGCCCTGTGGCAAACTTGACGGAAATCCTTAGATGCTTTTGCCAAAGCTTCTCATAGAGGCGCCTCTGTATAATGAAAAGGAGGTAGGCAATAAGGCCGATTCCAAATATTTTGATCATTTTATATCTCCCTGCACAAATAAGTGCCATCCTGGAACTTCTTCGCACACTTTTTTACGCCTCAAAATTTTCGGTGGGCACCGGGGTATCGGAGATAATCTGTTCCATCCACTTTCTGGCGTTCTCCGTGCCTGCGGAACCGTAACCCAGCACAATTCGGTGAGCCAGCACCGGCACAACCAGCGCCTTGATGTCGTCCGGTGCCACATAGTCCCTGCCGTCCAGAAAGGCGTAGGCCTTGGCACAGCGAAGCAGCGCCAGGTTTCCTCTGGGGCTGACGCCCATGACTACCTGATCGCCGTCTCTCGTGGCTTCCACGATGTCTACCATATATTCCTGCACGCATTTATGTACGAAAGTCCGTCCGGCCTCTGCGCGCGCCGTGGCAAGCTCCTCTAAGGTCAGGACGCTCTCCAGCTCGGCAAGGGGTTCCTTGTCCATATATTTTTCCAGAATGGCCAGTTCTTCTGCCCTGTCCGGCAGTCCCATGGAAAGCCGCATCATGAAGCGGTCCATCTGGGCCTCCGGAAGGGGAAAGGTACCTGTGGTCTCTACGGGATTCTGGGTAGCTATGACGAAAAAGGGGCGGCCTGGCACATAGGATTCTCCGTCAATGGTCACCTGGCGTTCCTCCATGCATTCCAGCAGGCCCGCCTGGGTTCTGGGAGTGGCACGATTGATTTCGTCCGCCAGCAGGATGTTGGTGAAAACAGGGCCTTTCCGCAGAATGAACTCATTCTTCTGCCGGTCAAAGACGTTTAAGCCTGTGATGTCGCTGGGCAGAAGATCCGGCGTAAACTGAATCCTGGCGAAATCAGCGCTGATGCTCTTTGCCAGGGTTTTGGCCAGCTTGGTCTTACCTGTGCCGGGGACGTCCTCTAACAGCACATGCCCGTCCGCCAGAAGCGCTGTCAGCAAGAGCCTGGCGGTCTGTTCCTTTCCCACGATGACCTTAGAGATATTGGACAGCACCTTTTCTCCTAACATCTTTCCATGGGATGCGTTCCTTCCATCATTTCCCATTTTATTACCTCTCTTCCAAAAACAATTTGTATATATTTTATCATAATGTAGTCCCAATTGCCATATTTTTTAATAATGTTTCTTTCTTATTTTCGGGGATTTGGCTATGAATGACGCGACAATGGAGCAGAAGCTGAGGCTGGTGCAGCAGGTGCGTTCCAGATATCAGGAGGACCAGTATGATTTATCCAACAGGGAGAGGATCCTTTATGGAAGAAGCGGCGTCAGCCTGGGAAGACAGGGATATGCCTCTGTCTATGATGATCCTTATCAGGATGACATGCCTTTCCAGGGGGAAGTGTCGTCCTTTCGGCTGCGGCTTTTTATTGCCATGTTCCTGGCGATTATGGTGATTGTCATGGACACCAATCATATGACAGTGGCCGGAATCACCACGGAGAAGATATACGAGGTGATTTCGGCCGATTATGAGGATGTGCTGGAGACTGTGGTGGAGGCGATCTCCTCCAATGTCCGGAAATAGTGTCTGCGGATATTTGTCCTTACAGCGTGCCGCAGAGGCAGGCGCAGGCATTCAGGATAGTCTCCTGGCGCTTTCCGGCGATAAAGTAGAAATCCAGCTGCCTGGGGCTTTCCATATAGAGATAGGAGCCGTAGGCCGGGATGTCGCAGACAAAGGTGGGATGCCCTGTGGCTGCCAAAATGCCATACCCCTTGTCTGAGAGGAAAAATGGGAGGCCTGCTGCCTGGGAAAGGTATCTGGCCGTGCCCCGCAGGCTTAAAGCGGGCTGGCCTTTCGGGCCGAAGCCGTAGATGTGCTCGTCCTTAGCCCAGTCCAGGTACAGCCATGCGCGCAGGCTTTTGTCGGCGGCGCTCTCCAGCTGGCGGCATTCCCTGGAGCGCTCTGCCAAAAGCAGTCTGGGGGCTTTCTGGCTTTCCTCCACAGCCAGATAGCGGATGCTTCCGTTTACTTTGTCCACCTGAAGCGCCAGTTCATCGGTGGTCAGTTCCACTACTTTCCCATTGTCCCGGTACATCCAAAATTTTTCCGTCCGATTCACTGCAATGTCTGGATGTACGGCTTTGTCGGGCTGGCCTTCCCTTACAAAGGAGACCCGTATGATGGCGCTGCCCACCGGGCTAAGGCGCAGGGTGCCATAGCGGCTCTGCAGATAGAGACCGTCCGGCTGCTTCGTGATCCAGCGGATGGAAAGGTCGATCTTCCCATGGCCAAGAGGGCGGAGTTTCTCGGTGGGAGGGATGTCGCCAAAGGATGGGAGCATGGAATATGCGGCTTTTTGCTCCAGGCTGGCCTGCAGGGCTTTTGTGGCAGGGGAAATGCTCTTGTGTCCGGCGGCAGGCGGCTGCGGTGGCTTTGCACCGGTACTTTGAATTTCCTTGCTTTCTCTGGAAAGTTTGCTTTCTCTGGAAAAATATAGGGACTGTGAGGGTGTCTGTATGATGGATACCCTGCTTCTTACAGAGGGCTTGCCGCCCTTGGTTCCCCTGCTGCTCTCACCCTGTCCTGGGGCATTTTGGGCGCTTACCGGGTTTGCGGGATATCCCGTGCCGGAGGCTCCTCTTTCACCGGAAGTTTTACCGGAGACTTTGCCGGATATTTCGCCGGAAACCTTTGCCATGGACGTTTTCAGATTCAGATCCACTTCCGGCCCTGGCTCCGGCACCGGTTCTGCGATCAGTCCCGTCAGATCCTGGGTATGGAGCACGCAGAGCTCATGCAGGGCCCTGGTGGCTGCCACATACAAAAGCTTGGCATGCCCATCGTCCACGGGATATTCCGCCCTTGTGGGATCCAGAATCAACACTGTGTCAAACTCCAACCCCTTGGTGTACTCCACCGGCAGCACCATGACGCCATTGCCGAAGACGGCCTTTTCCAGATCGCTTTCCATCAGTTCGATATACTGCCCCATTTCCTTTGCCGCCCAGGCCGCTCCCTGGCGGTTGCGGCAGACTACTGCAATAGTATCATATCCCTTTTCCTGCCATTTCTTACAGATGTCAGCAGCCTCCCGAATCAACTCCCCCTCGCTTCTTTGCAGTACGGCCACAGGGCAGCCATGGCGGATGATTGGTTCTACCGGATAGCTGGAAAAGCTTCCGTGATGGAGGATACGGGTGGCGAAATCGGATATTTCCACTGTATTGCGGTAGCTTTTTTTCAATATGCCGAAGCTTGCTTTTTCGTCCCGCAAAAGCAGTGCCCGCAGTTCTTCCCAGTCATTCAGGCCAAAGCCGAAATGAATGTTCTGGGATACATCGCCCATGACGGTATAGGTACAGTCCTTTATACAAAAATGCAGAACCGAGTACGCCATCATGCCGAAGTCCTGTGCCTCATCAATGACAATATGGTGTGCTTCGCTGATCACGTCTGTCTCCTTGATTCTTTTGTAGAGATAGGCCAGCGCCGCCAGATCGTACACATCAAATTCATCGGCCGGAATGTCCACGGCCTTGCCTTTAAGGGCCTGCAGCTCCAGAAATTTCCGGTACAGATCATAGATAGAACCTTTCCAGACCTTTGGACCGTACCTGCCCCGATAGGCTTTCTGGATGGCCTTGCGCTCGGCTTCGGTATACTTGACACCTTTGCCCGTAAACTCTTCCTTTATCTTGTTGGCCAGCCGGTCGTTTAGCATGTTGATTTTGTTCTGCATGGAAATCCTGGGGTTCTGGCGGATATAGCGCTCCACCGCGTTTCCGTCCATCAGCAGCACCAGGTTGCGGGGATTGATCTTCCTGCCTGCGGTCCTGTCATAGACGCCGTTTTTGCCGTCCTGAAGCCCCTCCACAAACTGGCCGGGATTTAAATAAATGGATTCCCGCGGAATGCTCTCCCATTCCACCTTGTCGCAGTAAGCTTCCAGATCCCGGAACCATTCCAGTGTTCCCTTTATGCTGCCCCGGTTCGTTCCCTGTCCGCCTTTTTGAATGCGGTATTTCTTTTCGTCCCAGTCTTCGTACAGGAGCCGGACGAAAAGCTCCTCCATTGTCATCTGCCGGATACCGTACACGTCCAGATCCGGCAGGACGCCCGTGATGTAGTTCAGCAGAATCCGGTTGCTCCCTACGATGTAGAAATCGTCCAGCTTAAAGTGGTCAGGATAGTTGTACAGGATAAAGGAGATCCTGTGCATGGCCACGGTAGTCTTTCCGGAGCCGGCCACACCCTGGACTATAATGTTGTGGTAGGGGGATTTGCGGATGATGTCATTCTGCTCCTTTTGGATGGTGGCCACGATTTCGCTCAGAACGGCCTGCTTGTTCTTGGCCAGATACTTGGTCAGTAGTTCGTCGTTGGCCACCACTTCGCTGTCGAAGTAATCCAGAAGCTTTCCGTCCTCGATCTCGTAGGTGCGCTTCAGCTTTAAGTCAATGGGGATTTCCTTATCGCCGGGAGCCAGGTAGCTGCATTTTCCCAGGCCGTTCTCATAATAGGCATTGGCTACGGGGGCGCGCCAATCAGTCACGATCTGGTGGGTAGTGTCCTTTGCGATGCCGCCCTTTCCGATATAGAGGGACTCTTCTTTGTCAAGAGACTCGTCATGGAAGTCTATCCGTCCGAAATAGGGCTTGCTTAGCGCTTTCTCATTCCGTTCCAGTGCATGCTTCATATGCTCGTGCATAGTGGTAAGGTTCTGCAGAGCATTGATCAATTCCGGATTGTCGTCATGAAAATGATCCAGCATATCATCGATTTCCGCCCCCATCTGGTCTACCTGACTGCCGTAGCTTTCCAGATTGTCCCGAATTACGCCGAGAGCCTCTTCCAGAAAACCTTCCTCGTCCTGGCGGGTAGTGCCACGTACTTGTTCCTCTTGAATCATTGTTCGCTCCTTCCTTTGCGTCAAATTTTCCTGCGGGTCAAGTACTTAAAATTATAAAGAAAAATAAAAATAATACTAGACTTTTCTTTTATTTTTTGGTAAAGTGTTATATGGAGGTGTGCCTGAAAAAAGCTGCTGTAAACCAGCAGCTTTTTGTCATTATTCCGTATTCTTATCATACTATTTCCCATTGCAGCCTGTGCCGAACTCTGTTACAATGGAAAATACAGGAAACACAGATTCTTCTTGCATTTTGAAAGGAGGCAGCATTATGGCATCAAAGGGGATAAAGCAGGACATGGGAAGCGACAGCATACCGAAGCTGATGCTGAATCTGGCCATTCCGGCGGTAGTGGCTCAGCTTATCAACATGCTCTACAATATTGTGGACAGGATCTATATCGGGCATATTCCGGATGCGGGGGCGTCTGCGCTTACCGGGGTGGGCCTGTTTCTGCCCATTTTGATGATGATCAATGCCTTTGCCATGCTGGCGGGTTCCGGAGGCGCGCCCAGGGCCGCCATTGCTATGGGAAAGAAAGATATGGAGAGCGCCCGCAAGATACTGGGGAACTGCTTTGGTGTACTCATGATTTTTGCCGTCCTGCTGACAGCGGTATTCTATACCTTTGCGCCTCAGCTGCTTAGGCTCTTTGGCGCAAGCGATGTGACGCTGCCCTATGCCCTCTCCTATGCGCGCATCTATATCCTGGGAATCGTCTTCGTGATGATCGTGATGGGAATGAATCCTTTCATCACTACCCAGGGCTTTGCCAAATTCAGCATGATCACCACCGTGGTGGGCGCGGTCTGCAATATCATTCTGGATCCCATCCTGATCTTCGGCCTGCACATGGGCGTGGAGGGAGCGGCCATAGCCACGGTCGTCAGCCAGGCCGTCAGCGCTCTGTGGGTGCTGCGCTTTTTGCTTGGGCCCAAGACCATGCTGAAGCTTACCCTGCCCGACATGAAACTGGAGGCGCCTGTGATCCTGCCCTGTCTGGCGCTGGGCATTTCTACTTTCGTGATGCTCAGTACAGAGAGCATCCTGAACATTAGTTTCAACAGCAGCCTTTCCCGTTTCGGCGGGGATGTGGCCGTAGGGGCAATGACCATCATCTCCTCCTGCAGCCAACTGGTGACGCTGCCTATGCAGGGAATCTGCCAGGGCGGCCAGCCTATCATGAGCTTTAACTTCGGTGCGGGTAAAAAGGAACGGGTGAAACAGGCGTTTCGCTGTCAGTTTTTTGCCTGTGCGTCCTATTCCACTCTCTTCTGGCTGCTGATGCTGCTCTTCCCCCGGGTATTTGCCGGTATCTTCAGCAGCGATGCCGCTCTGGTGGATTATACGGTTTGGGCAATGCGCATCTACATGGCGGGCATCTTCTCCACCGGCGTGCAGATTGGCTGCCAGCAGACGTTTATGGCGCTTGGGCAGGCGAAGATCAGTCTGCTGATGGCATGCCTGCGCAAGCTTGTGCTGCTGATTCCCCTGATCTTTATCCTGCCGCAGATCCTTTCCAACCAGGTCTTCGGCGTATTTGTGGCAGAGCCTGTCAGCGATATCCTGGCGGCGGCCGTCACAGCCACCATGCTTTTCACAAGGTTGAACAGAATTCTGGACGAAGGGCCAGGCGGAAAAAAGGCGCAGGCATAATGCCTGCGCTTTTTGTCATTAACGGTTCGCCAGTTCTGCTGTGATTTCTTCCCATGTAATGTCTTTCTCCGCCATCAGCACCATCATATGGTAGAGGAAGTCGCTTATCTCATACTTGACTTCGCCGGCCCCGGGATTCTTGGCGGCTATGACGATCTCAGTGGCCTCCTCTCCCAGCTTTTTCAGGATTTTGTCGATTCCCTTGTCGAAAAGGTAATTGGTGTAGGAACCCTCCTTGGGATGGATTTTCCTGTCCTTGATGACATCAAAGACTTCCTCGAATACCTGCAGGGGATTGGCAGCCTCCTCCTCCGGCTTTTTCACGATTTCGTGAAAGAAACAGCTTCTGGATCCTGTGTGGCAGGCAGCACCTACCTGGGACACCTTTGCGAGGAGCGTGTCCTTGTCGCAGTCCGCGGTGAGGCTTTTCAAATATTGGAAATGGCCGCTGGTCTCTCCCTTGAGCCAAAGCTGTCTGCGGCTCCTGCTGAAATAGGTCATCCGCCCGGTACGCAGCGTTTGGCCATAGGCCTCCTCGTTCATATAAGCCATCATCAGTACCTCCCCGGTACGGCAGTCCTGCACAATGACAGGAATCAGGCCGTCCGGATTCTTTTGAAGATCTTCCCACTGCAAAGCGGCTTCAAAAGTTTCCACCAAAATCCCATTCTCCTTACATAGATTTTTTAATACCAAAATGTCCCGGTAATTGTCATTGATGGTATTTCCCGTAACACCGCAGACATTTTCATAGGCAAAGATTTCCATCAGCTTGTTCAAAGCGACCTGGTTCACCTCCACCACAAACGGCAGGCTGATGGCGCTTTCGGTCTCTCTGATCTGGTGGGGAGTCAACAGAATCAGACCGGATACATAAGTCTCCAGCAGCTCTCTGTTTTCGGCAAAAACGTCCGCGCTGCTGCCGGAAGCCAAAAGCTTGTCCCTGCCGAAGCGCTGGGAGGCCTCCTTTGTAAGGGCGATGTTGCTTTCTTTGGTATAATCAAGGACAGCACGCCTGCAGCCTGCGTAAAGGAGCTTTTTCACATCCTCCAGGCGATTGACATTTCCTGCGCCTGTGACCTCCATCTCGGCCGCGGAGCAGATTTCCCTGAGCATTTCCAGCGCCTCCTCGTGCTCTGCATCACCCTGGGACATGTCGAATACAATAAGCCCGTCCGCGTTGTTCTCATTGTACAAATGCACCAGGCGCAGAGGATCTGTCTCCACTACGGACAAGTCGTTGAGCCTTCTTACCGCATGGCAGTTATAAAGATAGATACATGGCACGAATTTTTTCACAAGCATAGCATTGACCTCATTTGTTTGAATTTGATTCTATTTGACTCCTCTATAGTGTCCCCTTTGTACTGAGCACGCCGCTGACTCTGGTGTCCATGCCGGTGGCCATGTCCAGCGCTTTGGCAAAGGCTTTGAACATAGCCTCGATTATATGGTGGGTGTTAATGCCGGACAGCATTTTCAGGTGCAGATTCATCCCGGCGCTGTAGGACACCGCATAGAAGAACTCCCGCACCAGTTCCGTGTCAAGGCCGCCTGCCCGTTGGGCGGGAAAGGCGGCTTCGAAATTCAGGTAGGGCCTGCCGCAAAGATCCACGGCACACAGGACAAGGGCATCGTCCATGGGCAGGATAAAATAGCCGTACCTGCGGATTCCCTTTTTGTCCCCAACCGCTTTTTTGATGGCCTCGCCCATAACGATGCCGGTATCTTCCACGGTATGGTGCCCGTCCACCTGCAGATCTCCCTCCACATGGCACTTCAGATCAAAGAAGCCGTGTCTTGAAAACCCCTCCAGCATATGGTCGAAGAAACCGATGCCTGTGGAAATCTCGGCTGTCCCGGTTCCGTCCAGGTTTAGACGGACGGAGATGTCAGTCTCTTTTGTCTTCCTGTCCACTGCGGCTGTCCTGGTCATAGACTCCCCTCCTCAAAACGCACCCGGATGCTGTTTGCATGGGCCGTAAGTCCTTCGCTTTCGGCGAAAGTTTCAATATCTGCATGCACCTTTTCCAGAGCCTGTCTGGAATAGGAAATGATACTTGTCTTTTTTAGAAAATCATCTACGTTCAACGGTGAGAAAAATTTCGCCGTACCGTTTGTGGGGAGGATATGGTTGGGGCCTGCAAAATAGTCTCCCAGGGGCTCTGAGGAATATTCCCCCAGGAAGATCGCGCCGGCATTGCGGATTTTGGTCATCACCTCGTAAGGGTTGGCGGTGAGGATCTCCAGATGCTCGGAGGCGATTTCGTTGGCAGCCTCTATGGCGTCCTCCATGCTGTGGGCCAGCAGGATATAGCCGTAATTGTCCAGGGACTTTTGGATGATGTCCTTTCTGGGCAGACTGGCCGTAAAGGTGTCTACCTGCTGCGAGACCTGCTGCGCCAGCTCCCGGGAGGTGGTGATGAGGATGGCGCTGGCCAGCTCGTCATGCTCTGCCTGGGAGAGGAGATCCGCAGCCACATACCTTGGATTGGCCGTCTCATCTGCCAGTACCAGTATTTCGCTGGGGCCTGCGATGGAGTCGATCCCCACATATCCGTACACGGCTTTTTTGGCCAGAGCCACGAAGATGTTGCCAGGCCCTGTCAGTTTGTCCACCTTTGGGATGGACTGAGTGCCAAAGGCCATGGCGCCGACTGCCTGGGCGCCGCCTGCTTTGTAGATAATGTCCACGCCTGCGATGTCCGCTGCCACCAGAGTACCCGGATTGATCTTTCCCTCCGCATTGGGAGGCGTGGTCATGATGATTTCTTCCACTCCCGCCACCTTTGCGGGGATCACGTTCATGAGTACGCTGGAGGGATAGGCGGCTTTGCCGCCGGGCACATAGACGCCTGCCCTGGCCACGGGGGTGAACTTCATCCCCAGGATGGTGCCGTCCTCCTTTGGCTCAAACCAGCTGGTTCGCAGCTGCTTTTGGTGAAAGGCGCGGATGTTTTCCGCAGAGCGCCTAATGACCTCTGTGAGCCCCGCGTCCAACTGACTGTATGCCGCCTGGATCTCTTCCCTTGTTACCCGGATGTTATCCGCATTCAGGGCGTATTTGTCGAATTTCAAGGTGTAGTCAAACAGGGCTTTGTCCCCATTCCTGCGCACATCCTCCAAAATTTGGTTTACCGTGCTTTCATATTCGGAATAATTGTTAGGGCTCCTCTGCAGCAAATCGTTTAGGAGATTTGCCTTGGTATCTGCTGTCAGCTTTACGATTCTCATTGTGGTTTGCCTTTCTGCCGGAATACTCTTCTTCCATATTTACTTTGATGTATGCCGCTTATACTCACAAGCGATGTCAGGTTCACCTCGGCTGTCAGGATAGCTTCCGGCGCAGTCCCAGTACCAGCTCCTGAATCCTGGTTCGCTCCATCTGCATGGAAACGGGGTTGACGATCATCCTGGCTGAGAGTCCGCAGACCTCCTCCAGAACCTGAAGCCCATTCTCATGAAGGGTGGAGCCCGTCTCCACGATGTCTACGATGACATCCGACAGTCCTACCAGCGGCCCCAGCTCCACGGAGCCGTTCAGCTTGATGATGTCCACTGTCTGATGCTTTTTGTCATAAAAATAGTCCCTTGCAATGTTGGGATACTTGCTGGCCACCCGGATGCGCTCATGGTGCAGAAGCAGCTCTCCTGCAGACTCGGGCCCGCAGACGCACATCCTGCATTTGCCGAAGCCTAAATCCAGCACCTCGTAGACATTGCGGTTTTCCTCCAGCACAGTGTCCCGTCCCGCCACGCCAATATCCGCAGCGCCGTACTCCACATAGGTAGGCACGTCCGGGCCTTTGGCCAGGAAGAATTTCAGCTTCCATTCCTCATTCACGAAAATCAGCTTCCTGGTCTTTGGGTCTTTCATCTCTTCGCAGGAGATGCCCATCTCCTCGAAAAGCTCCATTGTTTTGTTTGCAAGCCGGCCTTTGGCCAGCGCAAAGGTCAGATATTTTTCTCTGTCTCCGTTCATTCTGTCTCCTATTACAGTACTGCACTGCGCCTTTGGTACCAAAATGCTTTTGCTCCATGGCATGGTGAAATTTCCTGGCGGGGCTTTAAGTCGCTGCTCTACAGGAATGCTTTGGAAGCAGTAAGACCGCCGTTCCCTGGCTGCGCAGCTTCTGGGCCTGCGCCAGCTTCTCCGCAAAATCTTCCGCACCATAGGCAAGTTCTATCGCGCTTTGCGCAGGGGGGAACTGCACTTTCTGCCTGGAGAGCGCCTCCATAATGCTGTCGATGACAATGACAAAGCCCACTGCAGGAGCCTCCTTGCCGAACTGCAGCAGCAGCCTGTCATATCTGCCGCCCTTTACCACGGCCTCTCCCACGCCATAGGTATAGGCTTTGAAGATCATTCCTGTATAATACCGATATTTGCTCAGCATCCCCAGGTCAAACGATACATACTCCTCCACACCATAGAGCTGCAGCAGGGAATAGAGCTTCTCCAGGCGGCCTATGGCTCCCAGGGAGCGGGCGTTCTCCACCATGGATTCTGCCCCTGACAGAGAGCCCATATCGCCAAACATATCGGCTACTTTCAAGAGCCTGCTCTGGTAAGGCTCTGCCACTTTGCGGTCTGCCAGAAGCTCCTGGGCTCCGAAATAGTTCTTTCCGGAGATAAAGGAGTGCAGTTCCAGCTCCGTTTCCTCGTCCAGCCCGGCCTCCTCGCAGAGGCCTTTAAAATACTCCACATCTCCGATGGTCACCTGAAAACGCTCCAGGCCTGCGCTCAGAAGCGCCTGGACTACCATACATATCATTTCCGCATCTGCTTCCACGGAAGAGTCGCCGATCAGTTCAGCCCCCAACTGAGTCACTTCCTTAAGCTTCCCCTGCAGATTGGATGTATTGACAAAAGTATTACCCATGTAGCAAAAACGCAGGGGGCGCGTTTCCTCACAAAAATACTTGGCGCAACAGCGGGCGATGGATGGCGTGAAGTCCGGCCGCAGCACCAGCGTGTTTCCCTCTTTGTCAAAGAACTTGTATAGTTCCTTGCTGGGGGTGGTGCCGATTTCCCTGGAGAACACGTCAAAGAACTCAAAAGCAGGCGTCTGAATGTCCTCATAGCCATACAGATGGATGGAGGTCTTCATCTGCCTCTCTACATGGAGCTTTTGCGCGTATTCTTTTCCGTAGATATCCCTTACACCCTCCGGCGTATGTAATAACCGCTGGCTCATATGCTGTCTATCCCTTCTTGTAAAATGACCCGTCCGGTCAACCGAACTGTCCCAGTCAAATGGGACCCGGTCAAATCGAAAGGTCAAACGATAGCCTGCTTTCAGACGCAACCTCTGCAGACCCGGTGCGCTGAAATGCCGCTTTTGTGCGTTAACGTATTGCCATGTTACCATAACAATGTATGGAACCACCTTAGTATATCGAATGATACTGCTGCTGTCAAGCCCTGTCCTCCAGGTCTTTCTGAAGAATGTCCAGATATGGGACCAGGATGCCGTGCTTGCGCGGCAGGATGTATTCCGGATTCAGCTCTTCATAGCGAAAACTCTTTCTGCCGCCCTCCTTTGCCCGATTCCAGAAAAAAAGCAGCATCTGCAGCGGCAGATAATACAGGATGTCCTTGTGGGTATAGTAAATAAGAAAAAATGAGATGCCGCCCTGCTTTTCAAACTTTTCCATGAACGCTACCTGGTGGGCATGTATGTTCTGCAGGGCAAAAGTGTCCGTGGCGCACTCCTTGGCGTCAAAGCACACCGGAAGCCCCTGCACTGCCCCGATATAGTCCACGGTACTTTTCTGCTCGAAATAGGCCAGAGTGATCTGGCGGCTCTCCTTGTCGATCTTAATGGGGGTAATGGGGGTGGGCACCTTTTGGATCAGGGCAAGCCCGGCATCGGCGTATTTCTCATTTGTCCTGTTGATCATTTCCTCCAGCGCCTGACCGCGCAGTCCCCGTGAATTCCATGTAGCCATATATTTCCTCTGTTTTTCCGGACAGTACTTTCTTACCGGCTGCCCAAATTTCCCATGCTGCCTGCCTCGCCAGCGGCAGCATGCCTGGAACCGACATCAAAAAGCCCGCTTTCCAGCTTTATGAACAAATCCGGACAAGCTGCAATGACGGATTTCCCGCTTAAGGAACTGCCCACTCCCGACTGGGCTTGCGGAAATACTACCCGACAGGCATGCAGCAGCTGATACGTCAGACCGTATCGCCGCTTTAATTCCCGGTTGACAGCTTCGGAACCATATTTGACATCTCCCGCCAGCGGGTGGCCGATGCTGGCTAAATGGGCACGGATCTGGTGACTTTTTCCGGTTATCAGCTCTATTTCCAGCAGGGTGTATTTTTTCGTGACGGCAATGGGGGTGTAAACCGTATGGATTAAGGACTGCTTTTGCGCGGATGTGTCCGGGTACATCCGGTTTTGGGACACCAAGCCCGGGGGTGCCAGGTCTGCAGATACGGATTCTGCCGATCCCGCGTCTGGGCCCGTGCCGTGTTCCGGCACCACCGTCACCAGATTTCTCAAAGGATCCTTTGTCAGATAGCCCTGTATGGAAGCCGCCTGGCGCAATTCTCCTATGCAGATGGTTCTATAATATTTCCGCAGTGTATGCTCCTTTATGCACCTGCTTAAGTACTGCAGCCCTGCCAGGCTCTTCCCTGCCAGCACGATGCCGCTGGTGTTTCTGTCCAGCCGGTTGCAGACGGCAGGACGAAAGGTGGGAAGTTCTTCCGCCAGGGCAGGATTTTCCGACAACAGATAACCCACCAGCCATTCATTCAGGCTTAAGTCTGCCGGAACGGCTTTCTGGGTCAGGATCCCTGCCGGCTTGTTCAGGATCAGGAAGTCCTCATCTTCATACAGCAGACTGATTCCCCGCAGCCGTTCATAGGCGGCCTTATAGTCTCCGGCACGCCTTTCTTCCCTCAGAAATAAGGCTTCTTTTGCAAAAATGGCGTCATTAGCAAAACAGCCGTCATGGCCTTTCGCTTCTGCCCCTCCCCCGCCTGGCTGTACCGCAGCCGAAGCCCTGCCGGAAAATTTTGCAAAGGTCTCATCGGAAAAAAAGGTGCACACCTCATCTCCCACAGATAGGATCTCTTTCCCCTCCGCCTTTTTCCCATTCAGGGTAATGTTCTTCTTCCGCAGCATCTTATACAAAAATCCGCTGCCTGCCAGGGGCAGATACTTATGCAAAAATTTGTCCAGCCGCTGTCCGGCCTGATTTGTGCCAATCTTTACAGACTGCATATGAGTCCTCCAAAGCTTTTCCTGACGGACTTCTGCCATCCTGATCAAAATGTTCTTCTACCATTGGAATACTTCTGCATTTATAATGCAACGTTTCTTATCGTTGCAATGACCGCCTGGGTCGCTGCCTCCCTGGGCTCCAGCTCTTTCATCTGTTCCAGCCGTCCTGTATACTTGGACAGATCCGTGAATATCTTCACGGTGACGTTTTTGTGCCCGTCTGCTTTCAGAAGATCGCCGATATGTTTATAAAATTCATTTTCCGCGAAAGCAGCGCTATCCTCCGCAAAGCCGCAGACAGTGTTTCCGCAGACGGCCATGTGGCTTATCACATAATTTTTCTTATAGGAGGTGAACACACAATCGTACAGGCAGTTCAGACCCTGGCTATGCTGCTCGATCTCCTGGGCTGTCCGGAGGCTGCAGCCCTGAAAGCGCAAGAACATGACCGCGGCCACGGCGCTTTTGCTGGCGGGCAGGCAGCCCAGCACGGCCACAATGGTGAGCAGGTTCGTCCTTTCGCCTGTCTGGATATACCCTGCCGCAAACAGGGACAGGGAGATGGCAAAATAGAGAACTGTGCGGATGATCTCATACTTTTTCTGGGTACGGAGATAATTCTTCGTCCCTTTGGCGCTTTCCGTGGAGAACAGGCGTTTTAGCTGCATAGGTTTAGAGTCCTTTCTTCTTCATCTGCTCCACAACCCTCAAAAGCAGGCTATGGGGCACGGCTTTGGCAAGTACCTGGAAAGCCTTGATTGGCAGGCTGCACACGGACATGGGATGCTTGTGATAAGAATCCCATAAGGCGTTGGCTACTACCCGCTCTGCCTCCACCATGGTATATTTCTTTACGGACAGGGTAGAGCCCGTGGCCTCCGCAATGTCAAAAAAGGGCGTGTCCACCGGTCCCGGGCAGACGCTGGTGACATAGATGCCGGCATTCTTAAGCTCCTCCCCCAGCGCCCTTGAAAAGTTCAGCACATAGGCTTTTGTGGCGGCATATACCGCAAAGCCCGGCTGAGGCAGGAAAGCAGCGCTTGAGGCCATCTGAATGATTCGGCTTCCCCATCTCATATAGGGAATCAGGCGGTGGGTCAGTTCTGTCAGAGCCTGGCAGTTGACGCGTATCATTCCGGTTTCGAGATCGGCATCCTGTTCACTGAAGCTCCCCATAATCCCATAGCCAGCGCAGTTTATCAGCATCCGCACCGCCGCGTTGTGCCGTAAGGCTGTGTCCTCCAGCCTGTCCAGGGACTCTTTCTCAGTAATGTCCATGGCAAATATCCTGGTCCGGTGCTTCAGGGTACCGGCAAGGGCTTCCAGTCTGTCCCGGCTCCTTGCCACAAGCCAGAATTCATCTATCCGGCCAAAATGATTATCCATTTGTCTTGCAAATTCCCGGCCGATGCCTGAGGAGGCTCCTGTAATGACAATGATATTCATACGTCTTCCTTTCTTCTGCCGCTGCGCGGCTTTGCCGCCTGGCATGATTCGTTTCTTTCAGAACCAGCCCTAAATCAAGCCTGTAAAATCTTCGATATAGTAATCGGCCAATTCCTTTTTGGCTGCTCTGGACTGAACGGAATACTCGTCCTCCACGGCGCAGACCCGCATCCCGGCGTTTTTCCCGGCCAGGATTCCGGCCACAATATCTTCGAACACCAGACAGCGCTCAGGAAGCACTCCAAGTCCCTGCGCCACAGCCAGATAGATGTCCGGGCTGGGCTTTCCGCGCTGCACGTCCGTGCCTGTCATGATGCAGGAGAAATAGTCCCGAAGATTATGTACTTTGGCCACGTTCTCCACCAGGACTCTGGAATTGCTGGTGGCTATGCCCAGCCTGATTCCGGCCGTCCTGCAGCCGGCCAGGAATTCCGGAATGCCCTTTTTTAAGGGCACCTCGTACATGTACTTGTCCCATGCCATCCGGTTCCACTCTTCCATGATCTCCTCCAGGGATGCGGGAATCGGAAAATGCTCCTTAAAATAGAACGCTGTCTCTGAGAAGCTCATTCCCTCTATCCTGGACTGCAGATCCTCCGGCAGCGCAATGCCGTAGCGCCCCAGATACTCGATATCGATGGCTTTCCACATCCACATGGAATCTACCAGGGAACCGTCCATGTCGAATATGACGGCATCTATGTTTTGCAGCATTTCATGCATTTTATGCCCCTCAAACACTTTCTCCACTCTCGGTGCCCTCCTCTTCGGCGGCCTGGCAGCCTGTACTGCCCGCCTTTAGAATCTCCAGCTCCCTGTCGGTGAGCTCCCGGTACTCTCCCGGCTCTAAGAGAGGATCCAGTTGGAGCCCGCCAAAGGCGATGCGCTTCAGTCTCACCACCTGGTTGTCCACGGCCTGAAGCATGCGCTTGACCTGATGGAACTTCCCTTCGTGCAGGGTGAGGAGAATGGCATGCTTCCCCTGCTTTTCCTCTAAAACCCTTACCTTACATGGCAGCGTGGGGCGTTCCTCACCTATGTCAAGCCCGGATTCCAGCCTGTGGATGTCCTCTTCAGACAATCCGTGTTCCAGGACTGCCAGGTAGGTCTTGTCCACATGCCTTTTGGGGGACAGGAGCCTGTGGGCCAGTTCCCCGTCATTGGTAAGGAGCAGGAAGCCTGTCACATCCTTGTCCAGCCTGCCCGCGGGGAAGATGTCCTCCCTGGCATCTCTTCCTAAAAGCGATACCACCGTCCGCTCCCTGTCATCGCGACTGGCAGACACCACACCCTCTGGTTTGTTCAGCATGTAGTAGACGAATTTCCGGTAATGCAGTTTTTCCCCGCGAAAGGCGATTTCATCCCGGAAAGGATCCACCTTTGTCTCCGGGCTGGTGGCCGGAACACCGGTTACGGTTACGGTTCCCTGCCGGATAAGCGCCTTTACCTGATTCCGGGATCCTATATTCAGTTCACATAAAAATCTGTCAAGACGCATGATTTGCCCTCGTAAGCCAGACGCGAATGTACGCGCCCTGCCGTGCATATAGTATCAAAAAAGGATGTTTTGCTATGGGAGTACTGACTGTACTGTTTCTGGTACTGCTTTGCGCTATCCTTTCCCACTCCGGTTTAAGCCTCTCCTATGCCGCCATGGGGCTGGGACTCTGGTTCGAAAAAATGATTCCGTCTCTTCTGCCTTTCATGATCCTGTCCGGCGTCATGGTGCGTATGAAGCTTACGGACAAAGTGGCTATGCTGATATACCCTATCGTCAGACCCCTCTATAAAGTGCGCAAAAACGTATGCTACGCCATGATGATGGGATTCCTTTGCGGCTTTCCCATGGGGGCCAGAGTCGTGGATGATCTGTACCAGCGACAGATGATTACTAAAAGAGAGGCGGAATATCTTCTGGCTTTCTGCAACAATATCGGACCTGTGTACTTCTGCAGCTTTGCACTGCCTCTGCTCGGCAGGAAGCTGGTGCTGCCCTACCTGCTTGGCATGTACGGGATTCCGCTGCTGTACGGCCTTGTGCTGCGCTACACACGATTTCGGGATCTGTCCCTGGCGCAGCCCTCAGGACGCTTTCGGCGCTCCCTGGTGGCCTGTGAGGCCATGGGAAGCAGTCTTTCTCAAAACGGGGAGGCTGTATCCGGGGAAGTCCCTCTGGGGGAGAGGCTTTTGAGAGAAGTCAACAGCTCCATTCAGGCCTCCTTGCAGAGCATGCTTTCTCTGGGCGGATACATGATTCTGTTTAATCTGCTGAACCTGGTTCCCCACATCCTTATTGGAAAGCCCATGGCATTTCTCTCCCCCCTGCTGGAAATCACCAGCGGGCTGCAGCAGCTGTGGAATTCCATTTCTGACGGCTGGGGGAGCCTGCAGAATGCTCCTCTTCCATGGAATGCTCCTCTTCCATGGAATGCCTTTCATCCATTGAGTGCCGCTCTGCCGGGGAATGCGATTCCTGCCCTGTATGGTCTGCTTGCCCTTTCTTTTGGCGGGCTATCCTGCATCGCCCAGACCTACAGCTGTATAGACGGCTCAGATCTGTCCATAGGAGCTTATATTTATCACAAAATCATATTGACCATGCTGACTGCAATTTTTTATCTGGGCTGGTACCTTGCCCTGCCCGGTTCCTTTCTGCGCTGACAGACAGGCTTTTGAAAATCCCCTTAAAAACCCCAAAATGGGACGGCGAAATCGGGATACAGGAAAGAACCAGTTCCCTTGGAATGCGCTTCTTCCATACGAAACTGGTTCTGTTAATGGAAAATTTTTCCATTGTGGAATGAATTTTTCCATTTTTACAACACATCCAATTTGTCGTCATCATGGTCAAGCCCCAGATCCTCTGCAGGACGGAGCGCTCTGAGATTGGACTGAATCAAATCGCGGTACTGTCCCAGAGAACCGATCAGGCGATCGTAGTCGGAATTGGCGGACTGGATGGCGGAGGATACGATGGAATCCAGCTCAGCCAGCCTATCCTCCGTATACCGGGCAGCCTGGGTCCGCAGCTCATTGGCCTCTATGGTGGCCTTGTCCAGGATATCCTGAGCCTGTTTTGCCGCGGTGGCCACGATTCCGTTGGCCTGGGAATAAGCCTGCTGCATGATCTCGTGCTCGCTGATCAGCTCATTGGTATGCACCGTGGCTTCATCGATCAGGGCCTGAGCCTTGGATCTGGCATCGTTTAAGATGGCCTCTTTGTTGCTGATGATCTTCTGATACCGCTTGATTTCCTCAGGAGTCCGCATGCGCAGCTCACGAAGCAATTCATCGATTTCGTCCTTGTTTACGATAATTTCCGAATTCGACATGAATTTGGGTTTGCAGCTTTCGATATACTCCTCCAGTTCATCGATCAATTGTTCTATTCTGCTGCTCATAGACGTCACTCCTATCTCTTTAGAGAATATATACTGCAGTATAGCTTATATATGGTACTTCTCATAAATCATCTTAGCTACGAAATCCGGCACGCACTGGCTGATGTCCCCGCCGAAGCTGGCGATTTCCTTTACGCTGGAGGAGCTGAGGTATGCATACTCCAGGCTTGTAGTCAGAAAGACAGTGTCCAGCTTTCCCAGAGAAAGCTTCCGGTTGGTTTGGGCGATCTGCAGCTCATACTCAAAGTCCGTGATGGCCCTAAGCCCCCTCACCGCCACATGAATATCATTCTCTGCCGCATAATTAATCAGGAGACCGGAAAAACTGTCCACCTGCACATTGCTGCCCAAATGCCATGTAGCATCCTTTAATATCTTAACACGTTCTTCTACAGAAAACAATGGTGTCTTTGCTTTGTTGTCCAGAACGCTGACAATCAGTATATCGAACATTTCCGAAGCACGTCTGATTACATCCAGGTGCCCAAAGGTGACCGGATCGAAGCTTCCGGGATAGACAGCACGTTTCATGTTTATACCCTCTTTAAAAATATATGTTTATTGGTTCTGTACTGCTTGTCCTTGGTGATCTCGAAGCCAAACTCTGATATCCAGGAGAAATCCGTATCCCGGGAGGCCTCCACCACCAGAATGGTGTCCTCTGTCACATAGGGCATGTCCCTTAGAACGGCCAGGACAGATTTTTCTTCCCCGCAGTCGTAGGGCGGATCCATGAAAACAATGTCTACTGCCTTTTCCCGGATGCCGCCTAAGGCGCTGCGGACATCCTGCTTAAGCACTACGGCGTTGTCGGCCATTTTCGTAAAGGCCAGATTCTGCTGGATACAGGCAATGGCTTTCTGGGCATTGTCCACAAAATAGGCTTTTCTGGCGCCCCTGCTTAAGGCTTCGATGCCGATACTGCCGCTGCCGCTGAATAAATCTACGAATATGCCGCCCGGAATGTCCCACTGCAGCATGTTGAACAAGGTCTCCTTGATACGATCCGTGGTAGGCCGCACGTCCAGCCCCTCCGGCGTCTTCAGGGGAAGGCTTCTGGCTGTCCCTGCAATTACTCTCATTGTATTCCCTCTGTCTTTCCTTGGAATGCTTTTCTTCCATAGATTCTGAACTATGCTCTGATTTTCGTACCCTTGCCGTCGCGTTTTGCGGTCTTCATTTTGTTCAGGTCAATGCTCTTTCCCTTGTACTCGATGGTGCTGTCCGCGGAGGCACAGGTATAGTACACGTTTTCCACAAAGTCCTTTGCCCCCAGTTTCATGCCCCGCACGCCCAGGGCGGCTTTTTTCTGCTCGGGAACCTCTTCCATGGCAAATTTCAGGAAAAAGCCTTCCTTTGTCTGGAGAACCACATGGCGCTGCTCTTCCAGGGGCATAACGTTTAGCACCTGATCCCCCTGGGCCAGCTTGGTGGCGGCCACGGTGCGCTTGGACACATCGAATTCCCCGCCGTTTACCAGCTTTATCATGGCCTGAGCGGTGACGAAGACCACCTGCCTGAGGTTCAGCTGTGTCTGACTGGTGATATAGACAATGGCCTCTTTCTCGGAATTGTAGTTGCTTACATTGTCTATGGGAACGCCCTTGTCCCTGAACTTCCCAAAGGGCAGATCCATGACCTTGATGGTGTGGAGCTGTCCTGTGGAGGTGAAGAGGCATACCTTGCCGGTATTTTTACAGGGGAACACGAAACGGTTCTCGCCGTCCGCGGCTTCTTTATTGCGCTCGTAAGCAGCCAGGTCGATGACCTTTACATAGCCGAACCGATCCATGAGGAAGATCACCTCTGTCTCCTCTATCTCCTTTTCCTTGTAGACAGCCTCCTCCACATTGTCGATGACGGTTCTGCGCTTGCGGCTGTATGCTTTTTTGAACTCGTCCAGTTCGTTGATGATCACCTGTACCATGGAATCCCTGCGGTCAAGGATGTCCTCATAGCGGTAGATATTGGCCATGGTGTCCTCATGCTCTTTGATCAGGGCCTCGATTTCCAGGCCGATCAGCTTGTACAGGCGCATCTCTAAGATGGCATTGGCCTGCCGTTCCGTAAAGGAAAGCTGTGCTGCCATGATTTTCGATTCCCTGCTTTTGAACTTGATGCCGGCGGTGTTTCCCTCCACCAGACATGCCTTTGCCATGTTCCGGTCTTTGGAGCCCCGCAGGATCTCGATGATCAGGTCGATGACATTGCAGGCCTTGATCAGGCCTTCCTGCACCTCCTTGCGCTCTAACTCCCTGGAGAGCAGATTGTTGTACTTCCTGGTGGCGATCTGGAACTGGAAGTCCATATTTGCTTTCAGGATATCTTTTAGACCCATGGTCTCCGGCCTGCCATTGTAAATGGCCAGCATGTTGACTCCGAATGTGTCTTCTAATCGGGTCTTTTTGTAGAGCAGATTTACAAAATTCTCTGCGTCCGCGTCTTTTCTAAGTTCTATGACGATGCGGATGCCCTCTTTTGAGGACTGGTTGGAGATGTCTAAGATGTCCTGTGTCTTCTTGGATTCCACCAACCCTGCCACGTCCGACAGGAATTTGGAGATGTTCATGCCGATCATGGGATAAGGGATTTCCGTGATGACCACATTGGTCTTCCCGCCTTTTTGCTTCTCGAATTCCACTTTCCCGCGGATTTTGATCTTCCCTGTTCCGGTCTCGTAGATCCGGAGCAGTTCATCCTTGTTGGTGACAATGCCGCCGGTAGGGAAATCCGGCCCTTTCAGATAGCGCATCAGTTCTTTGGTGGTAATGCTTTCATTGCGCATGTAGGCTTTCAGGGCATCCACCACCTCTCCCAGATTGTGGGGCGGCGTGCTGGTGGCCATGCCTACCGCAATGCCCTCTGAGCCGTTTATAAGGAAATTCGGGAGCTTCACCGGCAGCACGGAGGGCTCCTTTTCAGTCTCGTCGAAATTCGGGACGAAATCCACCACATCCTTGTCCAGATCCGCCAGATAGGCCTCCTGGGTCACTTTCTGCAGCCTGGCCTCCGTGTATCGCATGGCGGCCTGGCCGTCTCCCTCGATATTGCCGAAATTACCGTGGCCATCCACAAGGGGCAGGCCGCGCTTAAAGTCCTGCGCCATAACTACGAGTGCGTCATAGATAGAACTGTCCCCATGGGGGTGGTATTTACCCATGGTATCGCCTACTATACGGGCACATTTTCTGTAAGGCCTGTCATAGCGGATACCCAGTTCGTACATATCGTAGAGGGTGCGGCGCTGTACGGGCTTTAAGCCGTCCCGCACATCCGGCAGCGCCCTGGCGATGATGACGCTCATGGCATAGTCGATGAAAGACTTCTGCATCTCCTCCGAATATTCTGTTTTTATGATCCTGCTGTCGTCCATTTATTTCAATCCTTTTCCGGTACCTATAAATATAGCATATATTTTGATTTTTGTAAAAGAAATTTGGCTGAGCCTAGATATCCAGCTGGGCATCCATGGCATGCTCGTAAATGAATGTTTTGCGGGGAGGAACCTCTGTTCCCATCAGCAGTTCCGTCATCTCGGAGGCCATCCTGGCATCCTCAATCTCTACCAGCTTCATCCGCCTTGTGTCCGGGTTCAAAGTGGTCTCCCAGAGCTGATCCGCATCCATCTCTCCCAGTCCCTTATACCGCTGTAAGGTAAAGGAGCCTTTGTGAGTCTTCCGGTACCGCTCCAGGGCCTTATCGTCATAGAGATACTGCTCCTGCCCCTTGGCGGGCATGGCCTTGTAAAGGGGCGGCATGGCGATATACACATGTCCCTCGAAGATCAGCTCCGGCATGAAGCGGTAGAACAGCGTCAGCAGCAGATTGGAGATATGGGAGCCGTCCACATCCGCATCCGCCATGATGATGATCTTGTCATAGCGAAGCCTGGAGATGTCGAAATCGTTCCCATACCCCTCTGAGAATCCGCATCCGAAAGCGTTGATCATGGTCTTGATCTCCGCATTGGCCAGCACCTTGTCAATGCTGGCTTTCTCCACATTCAGAATCTTGCCCCGGATGGGCAGGATTGCCTGGAACATGCGGTTTCTGGCCATCTTCGCGCTGCCCCCTGCGGAATCTCCCTCTACGATGAAGATCTCGCACTGGGAGGGATTCTTGGATTCGCAGTTGGCTAACTTCCCGTTGGAGTCAAAGGAAAACTTCTGCTTGGTCAGCATGTTCGTCTTGGCCCGCTCCTCGGACTTGCGGATTTTGGCCGCTTTCTCGGCACAGGAAATGACGTTTTTGAGAGTCTCCAGGTTCCGGTCAAAGAAATGGACGATCTCTTCTCCCGTCACTTTTGACACTACCTTGGCGGCATCCTGATTGTCCAGCTTGGTCTTGGTCTGTCCCTCAAAGCGGGGATCCGGATGCTTGATGGACACCACGGCAGTCATGCCGTTTCGCACGTCCGCCCCTGTAAAATTTGCATCTTTCTCTTTCAGAATCCCCAGATCCCTGGCATAAGTATTGATCACATTGGTGAACATGGTCTTAAAGCCCGTCAAATGGGTGCCGCCCTCGGAATTGAAGATATTGTTGCAGAATCCCAGCACATTCTCATGAAACTCATTGATATACTGAAAAGCCACCTCAACGGAAATCCCCTCGCTCTCCCCGCTGAAGTAGACGATATCATGCACGGCTTCCTGAGACTTGTTCATATCCTTGACAAAGCCCGTGATGCCGTCCGGTTCGTGGAAAGTCACCACCTCAGGCACTTCCTTGCGTCTGTCCTCAAAGATAATGGTCAGATTCGGATTCAGATAGGCCGTCTCGTGCAGCCGGCTCTTTACGTCATCCTCCTTGAACCGGGTCTTGTCAAAGATCGTGTCGTCCGGCAGAAAATTGATGGTGGTCCCGGTCTCTTTCGTCTTCCCAAGTACGGGAAGCAGCCCATCCTGAAGGGGCGTGACGGGATTTCCGCGCTCATATTTGTCCTCATAAATATATCCGCCTGTCTTGACCGTTACAGTCAACCTGGTGGAAAGGGCATTCACCACCGAAGAGCCCACGCCATGGAGTCCTCCGCTGGTCTTGTAAACCGAATTGTCAAACTTCCCGCCTGCGTGAAGCGTAGTGAACACAAGCCGCTCTGCGCTGATCCCCTTTTCGTGCATTCCCACCGGAATTCCGCGCCCATTGTCCGTCACCGTAGCAGACCCGTCCGCCTCCAGTACCACCCGGATGGTATCGCATACCCCTGCCAGATGCTCGTCCACGGCATTGTCAACAATCTCATATATCAGATGGTTCAGCCCCTTGGTAGAAACGCTGCCGATATACATCCCCGGCCGCTTCCGCACAGCCTCCAGCCCCTCCAGCACCGTAATGCTGGAGGCATCATAATTCCCAACACCTACACCGCTTGCCATTCCAAAAACCTCTCTGCTCAAAATCTTTTAAATCAATTCGAAATTTTCCACCTGTGCGGTTGCAATCCAGTGGCTTGTCTGCATGCAAGTTATTGCAGTGCAGACGAGCCATTGGATTAGCAACCCACGGCCTGAACCAGAGCCGCCGTGCGCCTAGACTTGAATTTTCCTGCAACAGGCCAAAGCCAGCGCTCCCGGCCCGATATGACAGGCAACGCTCAGCGAAAGCGCATCGATATGCACGTCATACCCGGGGAAATGCTCCAAAACCTCCTCCCGGTAAGCGTGTGCCTCCTCCAGATTCGCCGTATGGGCAATCTGGAGCCAGATATGCTTATCCTCCGTCATGCCGCCGAAACGTTTTTCGATATCCCCCTTTATGGCGTTCAGCATAATGCTCTTCCCCTGATTCGTGGTTCGGGCCTTGGCAAAGGCGTCCAGCTTTTCCCCCTGAATCTGCAGCACGGGCTTGAGCCGCAGCATGGTGCCGATAGCCGCCGCCGCAGGCGTTATCCTGCCGCCTTTTTTCAGATAATACAAAGTGTCCAGCATGATATAAATGCTGCTGTTGAACTTGTCGGCCTCCAGAAATTCCTTAATCTCCTTTGCGCTCTTCCCACTGGAGGCCAAAAGCTTTGCATCCAGGCAGGACTGACGCTGGGTTACGGAGATCCGCTGATTGTTCACTACCTGCACCCGTCCCTGATAGTCCTGTGCAAGGATCATAGCGCTCTGGCAGGAACCTGACAGGCCGCTGCTCATGGGAATGTGGACCAGCTCGTCATACTCCGAGAGCACACTGTCCCACAGCTTCATGACAGACTCCGGGGAGGGCTGGCTGGTGGCGATATCGGCCCCGGAAGCCAGCTTTTTATAAAATTCTTCCTGGGTCAGGTCAATATCCTCAAAATAAGTCTCCTCATTGATCATAAAAGGCATGGGCAGCACAAATATGCCCATCTCCTTTCCCGCAGCCTGGGTTATTCCGCTGTTGCTGTCTGTTACAATTGCTACATTTGACATAGTTTCCCTCATTTCTGCGCCATGTCTTCCGATGTTCTTTAGATGACGCATTTGTCTTGCTTTCGATATTTTTATATAACAGGAAAATGATTTTCCGTAATTGTCATGTTTTTCATTTTCATATAGAACGGAAATCCACATCCGCAGATGCCTTTAACCAACACTTCAGGCGGGCATGCTCCGGCTTCTCCAAATCCGGATCCGTGGAGAGCAGCCTCTCCACTGCCTCCGAGGCCTGCTTCAGCACATTTGCGTCCGCGTAGATATCCCCCATGCGGAAAGAAAACTCCCCGCTCTGGCGGATGCCCAGCATCTCACCCGGCCCCCTGAGCTTCAAATCCTCTGAAGCAATATAAAATCCGTCATTGGATTTGTTCAGAATCTGCAGCCGCTCCATGGACTGGGCTTTTTCATCCGAGCTGATGAAGATGCAGTAGCTTTGATGCTCTCCCCGTCCTACCCGGCCGCGCAGCTGGTGCAGCTGGGCCAGGCCGAAGCGCTCTGCGTTCTCCACCATCATCACAGTGGCGTTGGGCACATTGATTCCCACCTCTATGACCGTGGTGGACACAAGCACATCAATGGAATGCGCCGCAAACTGATCCATAATGCGGTTCTTGTCTCCGGGACGCATCTTTCCGTGGAGATAGGCCACCTGTACGCTTGCCGGCAATGCGTTTTTCAGCTTTTCCGTGTAGTCCACCACATTTTCCAGGGGAAGCCCTCCCTCGGAATCGTCTCCGTCCCCCTCCACCTGGGGGCAGATCACATAGACCTGGCGTCCCTGGGCCACCTGCCCGGCAATAAATTGATAGGCTTTTGGCCGATACGCGGTATTCACTACACAGTTTTTGATTGGCAGCCGGCCCACCGGCAGTTCGTCAATGACGGAAAATTGGAGATCTCCATATAAAATAATGGCCAGCGTCCTGGGAATCGGCGTGGCGCTCATTACCAGGATGTGGGGATTCTCCCCTTTCCCGGCAAGGAGCTCCCGCTGCCTTACCCCAAAGCGGTGCTGCTCGTCAGTCACCACCAGCCCCAGGGAACGGTACCGGACCTTTTCCTGAATCAGGGCGTGGGTTCCGATGACGAGATTGACTTCGCCCTCCCGGATGCTCTCATAGGCGGCCCGCTTTTCTTTGGCTGTCATGGAACCCACCAAAAGCACCGGGCGGAAAATCAGGCCATATTCTTTTACATAGTTCTGTATCGTCTCGAAATGCTGCATGGCCAGCACTTCGGTAGGAGCCATCAGAGCGCCCTGATACCCGTTGGCGGCGGCCATCAATAGCGCCAGCACAGCCACGATGGTCTTTCCGGAGCCCACATCCCCCTGTATCAGGCGATTCATGCTGCTTTGCCCTCCCAGATCCGCCCGGATTTCCTCCCAGACCTTTTGCTGGGCCTTTGTCAGGGGAAAGGGAAGCTTTTCCAAAAAGCGCACAGTATCGGCAGTCTCGAACATTTTGTGGCTGTTTGGCAATTCTTTTTGAAGCCTCTGGCCGCTGCGCATCTGGAAAAGAAAAGAGAAAAACTCGTCAAACACCAGACGCTGCCTGGCTTTTACCAATGACTCCCTGTCTTTTGGAAAGTGGATGGCCTCCACGGCTTCCCGGCGGGAGACCAGGTGATTTTCCTCCAGAACAAAATCCTCATAGTATTCCGGCTCAAATTCATAGAAAGACAGAGCCTGCCGCACATATTTCTGGATAGCCTGGCTGGTAAGCCCCTTGGTCAGGGCGTAGCGGGGAACCAGGCGGTCTGTCAACTGTTTGTAATCCTCCCTGGAGAAGATCTTCGGCTGCTCTATGATTTTCGAAGCGCCCTTTGCCCGAACCAGCCCCCGGAAGATATAGAAGCCTCCGGGCCGCAGGGTCTTTTTTAAAAAAGGCATGTTGTAAAAGGTAAGCTGCATGCCGCCGGAATCATCCGCTATATTCACGCTGAGGATATACAGCTTGCGGATTCTGCGCTCGCCTGCAACGCCGGACACTGCGGCATGGACGGAACATACCTCCCCGCATGCCGCCTCCCGGATCCTTACAGGCTCCTGGAACACCTCATAGTCCCTGGGGCAGGCAGCCAGCAGATCTCCCACTGTATGAATGTCCAGCTTCCCGAACAGTTCGCAGGTCTTGGCACCCACCCCTTTGAGCTCTGTCACAGGCGTATTTCCGTCCATACTGCCCACCTCCTGCCCCGCGATTATTCTACGGACATGACATAGTAATAGATGGGCTGGCCTCCGTACTGCAGTTCAATGTCGCAGTCAGGGTAGCGCTCCGCCACCTGGGCCCGGAAGCTTTCGGCCTCCTCCTCTTTGACGTCACTGCCGTAATAGATGCTGATCAGCTCGCTGTCTTCTTTCAGCATTCCGGATACCGTGTCGCCTGCCACGCTGGCCATGTCGCTTCCCACCGCAAGGATGCCGTCATCGCCGATTCCCATAAAGTCGCCTTTTTTGATCTCCTTGTCATCGATGACCGTATCCCGCACTGCATAGGTCACCTGGCCGGTGCAGACATTGCCGATTTCGCTCAGCATATTGGCTTCGTTCTCGTCAGGGGAGAGATCCGGCACAAAGTTGATGACAGCCGTGATGCCCTGAGGGATGGTTTTGGTGGGAATCACGAACAGATCCTTTTCCGCGGTGAGCTCAGCGGCCTGGTTCGCCGCCAGGATAATGTTCTTATTGTTGGGCAGAATGAATATGGTCTTGGCGTTGACCTTTTCCACTGCCTCCAGAATGTCTGCCGTGCTGGGATTCATGGTTTGGCCGCCCTCTATGATATAATCCACGCCCAGACTCTTAAAGATCTCATTGATGCCCTCTCCAACGGAGACGGCGATGAAGCCGTAGTCCTTAGGCGGCGCAGACGGCGTGCTATCAGCCGGGCTGGCATTGCCCGCTTTGGAAGCCTCCGCTGCCTTGAAAAGCTTCTCCTGATGTTCCAGGCGCATATTGTCGATTTTCATATTGGAAAGCGCGCCATACTTCAATGCCTTCTGGATAGCCAGGCCAGGGTCATTGGTATGTACGTGCACTTTCACGATGGAATCGTCCGCCACACATACAATGGAATCTCCGATGGATTCCAGATAGGCCTTGAAATCCATCTCTGTCTTAATGTTAAAGGTCTTGTTCAGCAGGATGATAAATTCCGTGCAGTAGCCGAATTTGATCTCCATCTGTTCCTCTGCCTGTCTCTGATTCTCCCGGGCGCTTCCCTCAGCCCCCTTTTGGCCGGCAGCAGGCTTGATGGAGAGGTCGATTTCCTTGCCCAGGAACGCGTCAAAGGCGCCTGAGAGCACTGCGATGAGCCCCTGTCCGCCGGAATCCACCACGCCGGCCTGCTTTAACACCGGAAGCATCTCCGGCGTCTGGCTCAGCACATATTCCGCGTGCTTGATCACCGCGGACAAAAAGGACTCCATGTCCGTGCAGCCCTCCTCCACCAGTTCCTCCGCCTTTTGGGCGGCGCCTCTGGCAACCGTAAGGATCGTGCCCTCCTTGGGCTTCATGACGGCCTTGTAGGCAGTTTCAACGGCCTTGTCAAAGGCCTCTGCAAGGATGGGGATGGTCAGTGTCTGCTCCTCCTTGATCCGCCTGGTAAAGCCGCGGAAGAGCTGGGAGAGAATAACGCCGGAATTGCCTCTCGCGCCCCGGAGCGACCCGCCGGAAATGGCCTTGCAAAGCCCCTGCATGGTAATGGCGTCTCCGAGCTCGGTCACCTCCCTGGCCGCTGACATGATGGTCATGGTCATATTGGTGCCCGTGTCGCCGTCAGGAACGGGGAAAACATTCAGTTCATTGATCCACTCTTTTTTATTCTCCAGATTCTTTGCGCCGGCCAGGAACATCTTGGAAAGCATCCCAGCATCGATTTGTTGTAAACTCACGACATGCTCCTCCTTAATCAATCACTCTGACACCATCGACATAGATATTGATCTTCTCGATCTCAATGCCGGTAAACTCTTCCACTTTGTACTTTACATTGCTGATCAGGTTATCTGCCACTGCCAGTATGCTGACGCCATAGGCTACGATGACATGGAAATCAAGTATCAGTTTATTCTGGTGGAGCGCCACGCTGATGCCTCTGGTGATGCTGTCCATTTTCAGAAGCTTTACCAGACCGTCCTTTACGCTCACGCCCGCCATGCCTACGATACCGAAGCATTCCACTGCAACGCCTCCCGCATACTGGGCAATCACTTCATTATGAACGACAATTTTTCCCATATGAGTATTCATAGAAGAACCTTTCATAGTAACCCTTCCTTTCTTTGTCCAAACAATAAAAAGCAGACATATAGATACTATTTTAACAGCTTTCCCAGAAAAAGGGAATAATAAATATGAAAATTAAAAAAAGATTTTTTTTACTTGCTTTTTCCATATATTTCTGTTAAGATACTAATGTTGTGGAGAATAAAATACAAACGCGCATGTTGAGGAGGTGGCAAAATGGCGAAGTGTGATATTTGTGGAAAAGGCGTTCAGTTCGGTCATAATGTGAGCCATTCTAATAGAAAGACCAATGCAATGTGGAAAGCAAATGTCAAGAGAGTAAAATGCAAGGTAAACGGCGCTGCGAAGAGGATGCATGTATGCACCCGCTGCTTAAGGTCGGGCAAGGTCGAGAGAGCATAAACTCTTAAGGTTACATTTGGACAGAATGGAAAATTGAAGTCAGCCTAAAAAAGAGCAGAATTTCTTCTGCTCTTTTTGAATGTCCACCTCACGGACTCTAGTCGTCACAGAAGCAGTTATATCCCAGAAACAATAAAAGAGCGATGAGAATCAGCCCCACCAGCCGGTTGTGGGTGATCAGCATGATCAGCATACCGATAGCGATGAACAAAGCAACGAATCCTATGATCTTCTTCATGATGCCCCGCATTTCATGGTATCGCTCTATTATATGCATCTGTCAGGGGAAAAATGTCAGTCCCCGTTGTTCTCCTCCGGAAACGCGATGTCCACTACCTCCACGTCGGAGATCTCCTCTTTCGCCTCATCCTTTTCCTTTTTGTCCTTGGGCTTTGTGAACCTGTCCACCAGATCCGGTATCATGTCCAACACCTTGGTGACGGCATCCTGGTTTTTGATGTTCACCAGCTTGACGGCATTGTCTTTGATGACCAGCACCGCGCTGGGTGTCATCTTTCCTCCCAGGCCGCCTGCACCTGAGGACGAATTCTTTTGTCCGTTGCTTCCGGCCCCGGCACCCACGCCAAAGCTTACGTCCACAAGGGGCAAAATGATAGTGTCACCGATTTGGGTGGCCTCTCCCACCACGGTCTTGGTGGACAGCACGGTGTCCATCCCCCGAAGCAGAGACTCCACGACTCCCTGAAACTGATTTTCCTTTTCTGCCATTTTTCCTCCATTCTCAAGCCTGCGGTTTACCTAACCTATGCCGCGGCTTTTTCCGGCTTCTTCAAGCCCGCCTTTATTTTTTTCAGGAACAGATGCAGCTTCCTGTCCAGAAGAAGCTTCAGTCCGTTTATCACAAATACCCACACAATGACATGCCCGGCAATATCAAACTTTGCCTCCAGCCTCTTTTGCTCAAAATCCGGCGTCACCTTAAATTCCGGGCCCAGCGCTGTCGACAGGACACAGTAGAGGCCATACAGATAACCGGTAGTGTCCGGCGTCTCCATGCCAAAGAAAAGTTCCACCGCCATGCGCCTGGGACGGATGCTCTTCAGGATGCTGCCTACCCTGCGCAGGGCATGAGCCGCCAGCTGCTTTGTGTTCTCCTCCTGTAAAAGCCTCAGGTAATAAGATATATTGTCCCAAATCTCCTTTATTTTATCATAGATGTGATGGATTGTGTACTTTATCTTCTGAAATTTTTGTAAAATTTTCCCCGGTAATCCTGAATTGTCCTCCGGCACAGCCCCTGGAGCCCCATTCTCTGCCTGGGAGTCAGGGGCATGGGCCTGGCTGCTCTCCGCTGCAGACGCGGCGCTTTCGCTTGTGGCGGGGAGCCGCTCCTCCTGAGGCGCTTCTTCCTCCGACGGATGTTTTTCCCGGGGCGGCAGGCCTGTGTCCGCAGGAGTTTTTGCCTTTTTCGCCTTTTTTCCGAAAAATCTTTTTTCCAGGGGAGTCTCTCGGGCGGCCCGGTCCGCTTTTGGCTCTCCCTGCCCCGTCTGAACCGGCTCTCCCTTTTCCGGCGGGATCCTCATATCAAACAGAGTAAAACACAGCACCTTTGCTGTCAGCCGTCCCGGCTCGGGATATCCGAACCGCACTCTGAACAGGCCGAAAAGCCAGTTTACCCTGGCCGTCAGCCCAAAACCGTCCTCATCCTTGCTGCCCCGAACCCGGTAGGTAATGGGAAAGAACAGGATAATCAACAGCAGCAGGAGCACAAATGCGAGAACCAGGAGGAGGACTATGCCGACTATGGACAAAATCTTCAAAACGATAGCTAACATTGCAGATACTCCTTAAGCGAGCAGTCGCCCCTGGCTTTCAGGCACTCGGCCGCAATCCTTTCCACCAGCGCAAAGGCATCTTCCCTGCTCCCCGCGATGCCCACCACATAGGGCGGATATTTCCGGTAATAGGACTGGCAAAGCTGCCTGGCCTCGTATATCTCCAGCTGGTCGTAAGGGTTGCGGGAAACGGAAACCACAAAGACACCGGAAAGGACAGGCCTGTTTTCCAGCTTTTTCTTTATCTTATCCAGTTTTTTGGCTTTAATGCCATTCCCCAGATACAAATTCGGATGATATTCGATTCCGAGACCCATGCAAGGATTCCTTCACTGCAGCAAAAAGCTTAGTAATACTTCTTGCTGCCCCATAAATTGCTTTTCTTCAGTTCCAGATACTCCTCATACGCCTTTTCCAAAATCTGCTTTTCGTTTGCGAACTTCAGCAAATGGTATGCCTCATGATACTTGTAAAAGCCAGAATCCGAAAAAAACTCTTCCCTTTGTGGTTTGCTGTAATAACTGTCGGCCATCATCAGATACCAGTGCACTTCTTTCTCCACGATATCCTCGGGCACATTGAACGTATATTCGCTCTTCCCGATATATTTTATGATGGTAGCCTTCGCTCCCGATTCCTCCAGCACCTCCCGCAGAGCTGTTTCCTTGTAGTCCTCTCCCTGCTCAACGGTGCCTTTAGGCAAGACCCAGCCCTCGTACTTGTTCTTGTAATTCTTGTACAAAAGCAGGATCTTTCCTCGAAAAATTACCACACCACCACAGCTTGTTGCTTCTAACATTGCAATTCCTCCTGATTGGTGTGTCATTACTTGACTAAACACAAGTATATTCCAATCTTACCAGAAGTGCAAGCCTATTTTTTTCAGGGTGCTGCCCCTCAGGATGCTGTCCTGCTTTCGGATTTACTTTTGACTTTCAAAATAGGCATCGAAAATCTTCTTGGCGATGGGAACGGCATAATCTCCGCCGCTGCCGGCTTCCTCAATGATGATGGTGACGCAGATTTTGGGCTCTTCCACCGGGGCAAAACCGGTAAACCATGCATGACTATCCTCTTTTTCGTCACTGAATTCCGCGGATCCCGTCTTTCCCGCAACCGTATAATCCAGGCCGGAAAGCTTTCTGCCGGTACCCTCTTCCACCACGGCCTCCATCATACTTTTCAGGATCCCGGCCTCCTCTTGCGTCATCATGCGCTGGCAGGCCTGAGGAGCGAAAGCTTCCAGCACTTTCCCGGCATCGTTCTCCACGCGCTCCAATATATAGGGCTTCATGGGCGCGCCGCCGAGGGCAATGGCGCTTGTGATCATGTTCAGGTGAAGAGGAGAAATCTGGGTCTTTCCCTGCCCAATGGAGGTCTGCATCAGTTCGTTTACGGATACCCCATCCACGACATTGACTTTGCTTTCGGAATAGGGAAAGTCAACGGGCAGCGTCTGATTGAACAGCAGGCTCTCCAGAGTCTCCTCAAAGGAAACCCGATCCAGCCCTTCGCCAATCTGGGCAAAGGAGGCGTTGCAGGATTTCGCAAAGGCACTCTCAAAGCTTACATCTCCGTGGACAGTCCCGTGATAACAGTTGATGCGCCCACCGGTGTCGGAATGAAAATAACCATTGCAGGCATAGGAATAGTCCCCATAGGTATCGGGGTTTTCACGGATATATTCCAGCGCCGTTACGATTTTAAAGGTGGAGCCGGGGGGATACTGCCCCTGGGTCACCCGGTTCAACAGCACGGAACTGTCTTCGTCCTCAACGATGGAATCCCAGATCCGGTCGATTTCGTTGGGGTCAAAATTCGGATGGGACACCATGGCCAGTATTTTTCCGGTGGGAACTTCCGTCACCACAATGGCGCCTTTATAGAGGCCAAGCTGGGAATCCGCCACTTGCTGGAGCCCTACATCCAGGGTGGTATAGACATCGTTCCCCGGATTCTTGACGCCGGCATTATCGTTGGCTGCCCTGTCGGCTAAGGAAGCTCCGGTATTGATCAGGTAATAATTTGCCAGCCGTTCCATGCCCAGGCGTCCTTTGGTGGCATACCCCACCGCATGGGCGAACAGGCTGCCATAGGGATAGTCCCTGTATTCATGCTTGTCTTCCTCTACCACAGTCTTTGCAAGGACTTCCCCGCTTCCGGAATAGATGGTGCCACGGTAATTCCTGGACAGCAGGATTTCCTGCCTGGAATTGTAGCTGTTGTCCAGCATCTTTTTCCTGCTGGTAGCCGCAAAGTACCCGAGATAAACGATCAATATGGTAAACAGCAGCCCGAAGAAACAACAGGTGGCAACGATTTCCGGCCTGTTTGCGCTGTAGCGTCCGGCGTTTCCTGCTTTCGCTTTCTGACTCTTTGCGCTCTTGTCAGCTTTCGCTGTCTTTCCCCGGGCGCTGTTTTGCTTTTCCGCTATTTTTTGCATTTCCGCCATTGTGCCTGCCTCCTTCCTGCTGCAGTCGGATATAGATTCCCTGAATCAGGAAAAACATGAACATGGTGGTCATCACGGAGCTGCCGCCATAGCTGATGAATGGCAGGGTCACTCCGGTCAGCGGAATCAGCTTGACGCCGCCACCTACGGTCAAAAAGATCTGAAAGATGTACATGATTCCGATCCCATATACGATCAGCTGATAGAACCTGTCCCTGATCAGGGCAGCCATCTTCATCATCTCCAGAAAGCATGCCACACAGACCAGGATGACGCAGATGCCGAACACCACGCCCAACTCCTCACACACGGAAGAAAAGATGAAATCCTTTTCCACGAAAGGGATTGCCTTGGGATTGCCCTTAAGCAGCCCCATGCCGAACCAGCTGCCAGTGCCGATGGCAAACAGGGACTGGGTGACGGAATACCCCGCATTATCGATATAAGTCCAGGGATCCAGCCATGTAATGACCCGGTTCCTTACATGGGCGAACAGCTTGTAGGCTCCAAAAGCAGCCCCGCTGCCTCCTATGGCGCCTGCCAGAAGATAGAGGTAATTTCTGGTGGCAGAAAATACTACAAAAACATAGCCAACAAAGAAAATCAATGCGCTCCCCAGATCCTTTGAGACCACGAGAATTACTACATGGGCCCCGGCAATGACCGCCGTAACCGCCACCCTGGCGAAAGAGACGTTCTCCCAGAGAGCGCCGGCCAGGAAGAAGACAAAGAGAATCTTCACGAATTCCGATGGCTGAAAGGTCAGACCTGCGATGGTAAAGGATATCTCCGCACCATAGGTGACCTCGCTGTAGAGGAGCACCATGCCCAGCATGACAATGCCTGCGCCTGCGTACACCCAGGTAAGCTTTTTCAGGAAATGAATCCGGGACAGGATCCAGGGGATGAACAGGGCCACTGCCAAGGACAGCAATACAATCACATACTGCCTTACCGCCTGACCAAAGGAAATCCTTGAAATGACGCACAGTCCGATTCCTGCCAGCATGCACATATTGTTTAACAGCAGCCGGTTGAGCCGGTCGTATATGGCAGGTACCATGATGGCGGCGGCAGCCAGGAAGATCTGTACGAACACATAAAAAAACACATACTCCAGGTCTCCGCTTGTCAGCGCCAGATCCGTGAACATAAACAGCTGCATAAAAAACATGACAATGTTCTGCACGGTATAGACATAGGACAAAACGCCGTCTTTCCATGACGGCCTGTCCGCAAGGGCAGCGTAGCTGCACAGAGTATAGATGATCATCAAAGCTGGTATGATATATCTGGATAGTTCCGTAATATATTCCCGCATCTTTTTCCTTTCCCGAATGTCTTTTGTGCCGGGCTTGTGCCAGGCAAAAGGCGTAGGCACAGTTCAGCATTTCTGTCAGCTCCCCTGCGGCATATGCCCGGCAGAGTGCCGTCCGAAATCCGGAATGTCTCGTCCGGAATGCCTTGTTTTAGGCATTTTTTGGTATTATGTGGGACAAAAATCCCAGGACTAGCCTCACATGACACCGCGCCTCTCATGCCCGGTGGTATATTCTTTTCCCGGAAATTCTTTTCCCCTGAAAAATGCATCCAGCACCTGCCTTACTTCTTCCGGGGATTCCAAGGCAAAGTCCATGCGCAGATCTGCGCGGCCTTTCCATTTAGCAAAATCCTGGTGCAGCGAAAAGGGGACGCTGTTGTATATAATGTTTAGGCAGTGGGTGCAGTTCGTCAGAACAGGAAATTCTTTGCGGTATCTGTCCTTTAGGACTGCAGTCTCCTGTCCTTTTTGGCACTCGCCGATGGTCTTTCGCAGGCAATTGGCCGTGACCATCATGGGAATCCTGCTGTAGATGATTTTTTCACAGGAAAAGCCGTCTACCGAGTTGTTGACTATGCTTTTGACATCTGAATTCCCGCAGAGATTCCTCTGCTCCGCAGCGTTCAGTTCATAAGGCAGACAGAATCCGTCCGCCAGGGCGGACAGTTCCTGCAGGGCGGAAACATTCCACACATACAGCCCTGCATCCGTTCGGCAAGTCAAGGCGGTTGTGGAGCAATATTCTGCTTCTATGGAATGCGAGGCTCTCATTTCCCGCAAAATACCAAGCCCGTCCATGGAACGGGCCAGAAAGCCGCGGAAGATTCCGCTTTCAGCCACTTTTTTATATAATAGCCGCATATACTCCCTGTCAGTCTCCCGCAGAATATACGGAAGTGCCGCGTACAAAACTCCGCTGGCAGAGAGCCTTTGGCATAGCTGCAGCGTTTTTGGCTCCGCCAAAAGCAGATCGCTATTCACATAAATCCGCCAGGGCAAGTCCGGCGGATTTTCATCCAGCCAGTCTCCAAGGACTTTCAGCTGCTCTATCGTGCGCACATAAAATGCGTACGCTGTCTTTTGGGGCGGGATAGCCGTCCAGGCATTTTTCGCCGGCTTTTCTTTCGGCACATCCATTGACAGCGCTGCCGCTGGCATTGCCATCGCTTTCGCTGATTTCCCTGCCGTCGGTATTGCCGCCGCTTCCTCTGATTCCCCTGCCGATAGTCCTGCTTCCGCCTTTTGCCCCTGTGCCCAATGCGCCGGCGCGGAATAGCCCCGGGCGATGAGAATCTGCTCCTCCAACTTTGCCGCGGCCAGCCGGCGCAGCTCATTGATCTGTTTCAATGGATAAAAGCAGTCCGGATCCATGGAAATTTCAGTGCGTTGCGCATAGAAAGCACTGTCTCCCAGCCGGCAGAGCTGTTTTCTGACATTTTCCTCTGTAATGGGCTGTCTGAGGGCCTGCGACACAGGCGCCGCCTCTGCCCAGGCAGACACTTTCCCCCATTCCATAACAACCCTGGCTGGGCTGCCCACATGGAAAAAGGCCTTTATGGTCACAGGAAGCTTCGGACGGGATCCCAGATATTTTTCCTGTATAGAAGCAAGCAGGCTTTCAGCGCTCTCCCGGTAGGCCGGGCTGTCGAGAGTCACCATATCCCGTCCATTGTGCCTGAAATAATATCCGTCTAAAAGCCCGCTTCTGACATAAAGGGAAGAAAGGGCGCTCCTGTCCTCTTTTTTCACATGCCAGGCTTTCTGGGCCCCGGATGGCCCCATGGCTTCCCTGAGTTCATAATAATGGTCGATACAGCGTCTGTAAATATCCGTCACTCCGGCAGCGTATTCCGGCTTCTTCATACGCCCTTCTATCTTAAAGGAATCAATGCCGGACTCTATCAATTCCGGGATATGTTCGATGGTGCACATGTCTTTCAGGCTTAAAGGGTAGCATTCCCGGCGTCTGGCTCCGCCAGCCTCCACATCGTAAGGCAGACGGCAAGGCTGGGCGCAGCGTCCTCTGTTGCCGCTCCTGCCTCCTAAAATGCTGCTGAACAGGCACTGGCCCGAATAACAGTAGCACATGGCGCCGTGGATAAAGGCCTCCACCTCCAGGCCGGAGAGACGGCGCATGGAGACAATCTCCGCAAGGCTTAATTCTCTTGCGGGAACAATGCGTTCTGCCCCCATCTCCTTTAAAAGGGAGGCTCCCCAGGGGGCACAGACAGTCATCTGGGTGCTCACATGGATCCTTAACCCGGGAAAATGCGTGCGGATAAAGCGCAGAACCCCCAGATCCTGCACGATCACCGCATCCAGTCCTGCCTCGTAAAACGGTGCCAGATACGCGTACAACTGCGCCAGCTCGGCATCCTTTAAGAGCGTGTTCACGGTCAGGTAAATCCTGCGTCCGTAAAGATGCCCATAGCGGATGCATTCCAAAAGCTCCTCCTCCGTGAAGTTTTCAGCGTAAGCCCTGGCTCCGAACTGATTCCCGGCCAGATACACCGCATCTGCCCCTGCGCTGATTGCCCCGTAAAAGGCGGCCGCATTCCCTGCCGGCGCCAATAGCTCGACTTTGTGATGGTTCTCCATATAATTCTCCAAAAATTTTTCATTGGAAGACTCTTCTTCCACAATTCGGTCTCTCATTCCAATCTCTTATATGAAAAAAGCTGCCCGGGATTCGGACAGCCCCCTGTTACTTCTTTTTCAGCTCTGTTTCCAGACGCACGATTTCTTTCTCACCCTCGTTCTGCGCTTTCTGCAGCGCCTTGACCTGCTCTTCAACGCTCTCCAGCTTGATCTGGGTGGAGATCAGTTCGTGCTTTAAGTCGTACAAATCCTTGTCCTTGGCCTGAAGCTCCTCCTCCAGCGCGGAAATCTGCTTTTTCGCCTTGAAATAGTCGTCCGCGATGTTCAACTGGAGCAGCACGCCCTGGGTGTCTGCAGGCTGTCTCTTGAAGCCGTCCAGCTTGCTGTACTCGTTTATCTTGTTGTTGATATAGGACGCCACTTTTTGTAAATACTCTTCACTCTCATAACCGCTCAAAGTAAATACCTTGCCGCCGATGATCACTTCTGTATCTGTCCTGGAAGATGAAGCCATTCCCCCGCACCCCTTTTGTAGAAATCAGTTACTCTTTTGCCCTCTCCCCATTATATATCATAATGTGTCCACAGGCAAGTATAAATTTCATTCGGGCTGCCCCTCGTGCGCCCCCGGGCTGCCCGGGAGGCCATTTCCTGGTTCATCCGACCAATATCAAGTATTCGGTTTAGCAAAAATTCCCTCCGGCAAAACCGAACAAAACCAAACGGACTGTCATCTGATGCAGAGGAAGCGCTTCCAGATCTGTACCATGCACCATCTTAAGTCTATGGCTTCCACAGTGTCTTTCGTGACGACATTCTCCCGCTTGTACACAGTGTCGTCCACTATGTAGTCAATGCTTCCCACAACTGTGCCGCGTTCTATGGGGGCTGTCAACGACTTTTTCGCAGTATACCTGACCTGAATCTTCTCATCCGGGCGCAGGAGCAGGCCCTCCAGCCACTCTTCGTCCCAGGTTGCGTCTTTTATATCGGTCTGGCCGGACGCTCCCGCGCCATTTGGGGCATCCTCCACCGGCCATTTGGGGAGAGTTTCCCTGTCAACCTCCACATCCGTATACGCAGTAGCGTTAAAAACGGCTGTCTGTCCATTTCGCACGGGGATGGGAGGCAGGTACTCTTCGTCAAAGCTTATGCCCTCCTGGTCAAAGCTTCTGTAAAAATAATTGTCAATGCCATACTGCATCAGCTTTTTGGTATCCGCCCATTTGTAGCTCTTGTTATTGGGCCAACCGCATGCCAGCAAGGCCACCACAAAAGTCCTGTCGTCCCGAGTCAGGGCACCTACATAGCAGTATCCTGCCTTGTTGGTAAATCCTGTCTTTCCTGTCAGGGCGCCGTCCATCATGTTTAGGAACGCATTATGGTTGACGCAGGAAAAGCTGCGCCCGTTGGCGGAAAAACTATAGTTCTGCGTCCGTGTGATGTCCAGGAACTCCTGGCTTTTTGGGGATTCCTTGATGCAGTATGACAGGATCCCTGCCAGTTCCCTTGCCGTGGTGCAGTGCTCTTTCTGGACCGTGCTGCCGTCTGACAGGGAAATGGTTTCTGTGGCATCCAGACCATTGGGCGTGATGAACCATGTGTTTTCACAGCCAAGCTCAGCCGCCTTGCTGTTCATCAGGGTAGCGAATGCCGCCACGGCCTGTTTGCTCTCCTCTGCTGTATATTCCGTCACGGCTTTGTCACGAAGCGCTGAGGGCAGGTGCTGCCTGCCTATGTGTTCGGCCAACGCTACTGCCGTGTCGTTATGGGATTCCAGCATCAGGGAATGCAGCAGATCACGGACAGTATACTGCTCTCCTTTTTGTAGGTACAGCTTTACTTTCGGCATGCTGGCTGCATAGGCGGACACGGTAAGGGTCTCGTCCAGGGATGCATTTTCCAGAACCATTATGCAGGTCATGATCTTTGTGGTGCTGGCCATGGCCATGACGGCGTTTTCGTTTTTTCCGTAGAGTACTCGGCCGGAATCGGCGTCCATGAGGACGGCGGAGGTGGCGAAGAGGGAGGACCCCTCCGGAGGCGGGGATGGCTCGTTTGCGGCATTGGCCGCGGCTGTCTGAAGCGGCAGCTGGAAAAGCAGCAGGCAGATGCAGAAAAAGCCTCCTATTATCTTATTCATCCGCATTTTCATGGTCTTGCTTCCAATGGGATTTTTAATAATATATGAGGCTTGCATCCGTGGAATGCATTTTCTGCAGTTTTCGATCAGTGTCAGCCGGAAGTGTTTTGATTACGAGCGTCTGAAAAATGGCTTTTATCAAGTATATATTTGAGTACACCGGCAGGAAAAACGGGGGGCTTCAAAAGCCTCTAATCTTCGTCACATTTGCCGGAATGTGGCATATTTCTCCGCCAGCTTCAGAAGCAATTCCGTCACTTTCTCCATATACTGCACGCTGGCGAATTCGAAGCGGCTGTGGCCATTGCCTGCGCCATTGCAGAGGTTGGGGCAGGGCAGACCCTGGAAAGACAGCCTGGCGCCGTCCGTGCCGCCCCGGATAGGGCTCACCACCGGCTCGCCTCCCAGCTCCCTTATGGCCTCGGAGGCATTGTCTATCAGATGCATATGGGGCTTTAGCATCTCCCACATATTGTAATAGCTGTCTTTCATCTCCACTTCCACAGTCCCCGCCCCGTACTTCTGGTTCAGGAAGTCTGCGCACTGCCTGAAGACCTCTTTCCTGTGCTCGAACAAATCCCGGTCATGGTCGCGGATGATGTAATCCGACACGGTTCTATCCACGGTTCCTTGGATATTGTCCAGGTGGAAGAAGCCCTCCCGCCCTTCGGTGTACATGGGATTGTCGAACACCGGGAGCAGGCTCTGGAACTCAAAGGCCACCAGCATGGAATTGATCATCCGGCCCTTGGCCTCGCCGGGGTGGACGCTGCGGCCATTTACGGTAAGCTTCGCCCCCGCCGCGTTGAAAGTCTCCGCCTGCAGGCCGCCGAACCCGCCGCCATCCACGGTGTAGGCGAAATCCGCACCGAACAGCTCCACATCGAAATACTTGGTGCCCTCTCCTATCTCCTCATCCGGCGTGAAGCCGATGCGAATCTTCCCATGCTTCACTTCCGGATGCTGCAGCAGATATTCGCTGGCCGTCATGATCTCCGCGATGCCGCACTTGTCGTCCCCGCCAAGGAGCGTGGTGCCGTCCGTCACAATCAGGTCATGGCCCACATACTCTTCCATCTCCGGGAAGTCCGCCCGCCGGAACACGATGTTCTCCGCTTCATTCAGGACAATGTCGCCGCCGTCATAGTTCTCCACAATCCAGGGCTTCGTATTCTCATTGGACACTGCGGGAGAGGTATCCATATGGGCGATGAACCCCAGCACCGGCGCGTCCTCGCAGCCCTCCGACGCGGGGACGGTGGCGTATACATAGCAGTGCTCCCTGTCGTAGGTAATCTCTGTGGCTCCTATGTCCTTAAGCTGCGCGGCCAGGAGAACCGCCAGGTCGTGCTGCTTCGCCGTGCTGGGCGATGTGCCTGTGGTTTCGTCGGACTGGGTGTCGATTTTCGCGTACTGCAAAAAGTAATCGATTGTTTTTGACATGTTTGTTGACCTCTCTTTTCTGCATTCCTCCGGGCTCGCCTGTCCCCCGGCGCTGCCCTCTCTGCGTTATCTGATAGTCGCCTTAGCTCACACATCCAGCTGTAACTGTACCTCAGCCTCGGCCTGCTGCTTGAACTCCTCCAGCTGGACAGGATTCAGCTCCGGCAGATCATCCAGCTTTCCTACGCCAAAGCAGCGCAGGAACTGTTCCGTAGTCCCGAAGAGCAAGGGCCTGCCCGGCGCGTCCAGCCGTCCCAGTTCCGTAATCAGGTCGTATTCCAGCAGTCTGTTGATTGCATGGTCGCAGTTGACCCCCCTTACCCGCTCAATCTCCGCCCTGGTGACGGGCTGTTTGTAGGCAATGATGGAAAGGGTCTCCAGCACAGTGTCGGTAAGACTTATTTTCTTGGGCGTCTTGGCGATCTTTACCAGATATTCATACATATCCTCCTTGGTGCAAAGCTGCACGGCGTTTTCGAAGTAAGCCAACGTAATGCCCCTGTCCTCCCTGGCATAGCGCTCTTCCATTCCCTGGAGAATCTCCTTTACCACTTTTACATCCTCTTCTATCACATCGGCCAGACGGCTGATTTCCACGGATTCCCCCATGGTAAACAATACCGCCTCGATGACCGCTTCCGCCCTTGTCCTTTTCATTTCCGAAGCTCCTTTATAGCTTTTTTGGCTTTTTATGCCGGAATCTGCATCCAGGTTATAAGAATGTCGTCAAAAAGATTTTCCTGGCTGATAGTGATCTTTCCTGTCTTCATCAGTTCCAGAATGATCAGAAAGGTGACGATGACCTCCATCTTACTGGACTGCTTTTCCATCAGCTTCCGGAAGCTGAACTGGCCGTGCTCTTTGGCGTAGGCTTCCACATACAGGAGCTTTACGTCCATATCGATCTCTTCCTTTTCGATATTGCCGTAGCGGCTCCGGATAGGGTCGATTTTGTCCTCCTGGCGTCTGATGATGGTTTTGAAGATTTCATGCAGACGGTTCAGAGTCATACCCCCGATAAGCTGCTCATAATCCAGCGGGGGCTTGTACATTGCCACCTCCGGCGGGAGCTTCTGCTCCCGGTACAGGTTTTTCGCTGCGTCTACCTGGCGATCCCGCAGCTCCAGGGACATATACTTATACATTTTGTATTCCAGCAGCTTCTGCACCAGCTCTGCCCTGGGGTCCTCCTCCTGGCCGAACTCATCCACCTCCCTGGGAAGCAGCATTTTGCATTTAATGTCAATCAAAGTAGCCGCCATCACCAGAAATTCACTCATCACGTTCATGTCGTCTGTCTCCATCTGCTTGATGTAGTCCAGATACTGCGCCGTGATTTCCACGATGGGGATATCATAGATATCAATTTTATTTTTTTCGATCAGATGAAGCAGAAGGTCCAGGGGGCCTTCGAAAGCTTCCAGCTTTATCGGTATCGCCATTCTCTTCCTCGCACAGGGCTTTTTACGTTTGCAGCCCGAGATACTATTCTACCGCTTTTGACACAGTATTTCAAGAAAGAACATATATTCTCCTGCAAACCGTCATTCCTCCGGGCGAAAGTCGATCACCCACAGTTCTCCGGGATTGAAGACCCTCACAGGGATGGTATGGCTTCCCAGCCCCCTGCTCAGCACCATGACAGACTCTTTCTCCCGGAAGATGCCGCCGTCATATTTGGGGAAGACATGCCAGCTGGGCGAAAGCACCCCTTTCCCCCAGAAAGGCACCCGTGCCACGCCTCCGTGTATATGCCCGGACAGCGTCAGGTCAGCCCCCCATGCGGCATACTGGGGAAAATAATCCGGATTGTGGGCCAGCAGCACTGTATATGCGTCTGCGGAGGCCTGTCCCAATAGATGGGGCAGGTATTCGGGAGGCATCTTCTTAGCGTGGAAGCGCTTATAATAATCCATGTCGATTTCGGCCCCATAGATATTGAGGCCCAGTTCCGGCAGGCTCACATGGCCGTTCAATAAAGGCTCTATGCCAATACGTTTTAGCGCCTTTTTGTACTGCTTTGCCATTTTCCCATAGTATCTGGAGGCTTCCTTCAGCCGCTGTTCATGATTTCCGTTTGCATAGTATATGGGGTAAGCTTCTGCCAGTTTCTCCAACAGATGCAGAGCCGGCTGCAGGGGCGCTTTGGGGTGGGCGGTAAGAAGATCGCCGGCGATCAGAATGAAATCCGGTTCCTGGCTGCGAATCGTTGCAAGAAGCCGCTCATTTTCTTTGCCATAGCATTTATTGTGCAGATCCGTCAGAAGCACTGCCCTGCATCTGTGCCTGATCCGTGGGTCTGTCACTTTATGGCATCTGACCACAAAGCGATTGGTATCATAAAGCATGACCCAGAGCAGCGCCAGCGCAATCATTACGATGATGGTAAGTAAAATGTCCGTCATTGAGTTCCTTTCCTGAATCCGCCGGACGTCCAAAGGACTCCAGCCGGGGAGTCGGCTTTGTTCGTCCGGCCTTGTTCTCTCGCAGATAAGTATACCACAAAATCACAAAAGGAAAAAGCCGAATATTTTTTTCAGATAATCCGGATAACCGGCTTTCTCCACATCTTCCGTGAACAGGATGGGGGTACTGCCGATCTCTGTTCCGTTTAGTAAATAGCGGGCCCTGCCTGCCTCAGCCCCCTTTTCCACAGGTGCCTGTACGGTTTTTGGCAGTTCCAGTACCTTTTCCACTGCGCTTAAGTCATTGCCGGCCGTATCCAGATGGCGGAATTCACCTTGGTATGCGATTCCGGTCTCATCCGCAATGCCGCCCTCCACTGGCAAAAGGGGAAGCGGATCCTGATTCTCGTCTATGTACAGATTACAGACGCTGAATCCATAGGTAAGAAGCGTCTGAGCATCTCCGAAGCGCGTCTTGTAGTCAGGCGCTCCCATCACTACGGCAATCAGATCAATGCCGTCTTTGGAGGCCGTTGCCGAAATGCAGTATTTCGCCTTTGAAGTAGATCCGGTCTTTAATCCGGTGGTCCACTGGTACTGCTTCAACAGTTTGTTGGTACTGCTCAGGGTGAAAGCCGAGGTGCCCTGTCTGGTCTCATGGGTGATGTCCTCCATCCAGATGGTGGTATAATGGAACACATCCGGATACCTGGTGGTCAGTTCCCTGGACATAATCGCCACGTCCTTTGCAGAGGTGTAATGATTGTCGGAGTCGCTTAAGCCGCAGCAGTCCTCAAAGTGGGTGTCTACCATGCCAAGTTCCGCAGCCTTTTCATTCATCAGGGCCACAAAGGCTTCCTCACTGCCCGCTATGTGCTCTGCCACCGCCACGCTGGCGTCATTGCCGGAGGAGACCGTGATGCATTTGATCATGGTGTCCAGGGTCTGGGTCTCTCCCTCTGCAAGATACACCTGGGAACCGCCCATGGAACTGGCATGCTCGCTGGTGATGACCTGATCCGTCAGACTTATCCTACCGCTGTCCAAAGCCTCAAAGGTAAGCAGGAGCGTCATGATCTTGGTGATGCTGGCCGGACTTCTGCGCTCTGTAGAATTGAGTTCATAGATCACCTGGCCGGTGGAGCTCTCTATCAGGATCACAGAAGGGGCAGAGACCGTCACATTGGCGCTTACAGGCAGCAAGGCCGAAAAGAAAAGCGCAAGTGCCAAAAGAGCTGCCGCCAAAGATTTCTTTCTCAACATAAAAATGCCACACTCCATATTCCATATCTTTGTCACTAGAATATGAAAATGCAGCCGGATATATGCCATTTGGCGTAAAAATCAGATTGGCTGTCAGGGAGCGCGCGGCGCCGGGAAACATGATTCAGACACAAAATCCCCAGCCTTTTAAAGGCTGGGGACAAGTTGGTTAATTATATTTGCGCTTCCTGGCGGCTTCAGACTTTTTCTTACGTCTGACGCTCGGCTTCTCGTAATGCTCGCGCTTGCGAATCTCCTGCTGGATTCCAGCTTTCGCACAACTTCTCTTGAAACGGCGCAAAGCGCTGTCCAATGTTTCGTTTTCTTTTACGATTACGTTTGACATGTCCACCCGACCCTCCCTTCAGTCCCGCAACATGACTGATTGGGTTATTTTTTATGTATCGCATATAGCCCATACACAACTTTTATTATATCATAAAAGTTTCGTGCGTCAACAGTTTTTTACAGTTTTTAGTAAAAATTTTGCAAAAATTTTCGCCCCATGTTATCTTACGGCTATATGACTTCGAGATAGTCCCGATCCGGCAGCCCGGGAAAAGGAGCTGTGGGGAGTGTCTGATACCAATATGCCACGGATGCCATATCGTCCTGCAGAGGCAGGTAGCGCCCCTCGCTTCTCCAGCCCAGCGCCTGGATGGTCACTTTTAATTTCTCGTCAAAGCAGATGGGATCCGGAATGTGCCAACGGTACATGCCGAAACGGAACTGGCTGCGGTAGAGCTTGTCCGGAGCCAGAACCTGCAGTCCGGTATACGGAGTGGAGAAAGGGACATAGGCGTCATGAGTTATGGGATTCTCGAAATTATAGGATCCGCAGAAATAATCTTCCGTCCCTGTGCCGCAGATAGTGGGATAGTCCGTATCCTTGTCCATGTAGAACTTGATCTCTCCCTCTCCCCACCAATTGCTGTTGTTTACGCCCCAGGCCATATAGGTGCCCACATATTGGCCGCGGCCCCGGATTCCGTCCACGATTGTATAGACGTCCTTGTACGGCAGGGGATTGACACGGCGGAATTGGGCATGGAAATACGCAATGGTTTCCGGCAGGGACTGCAGGGTATAATCAATCTGATAATAAATGACGGTATCATTGTCCGCAAGATTTTCCAGGGTCATGCGGCATTTGGACAGGAAAGGCATCTGCCAGTAACAATTAAACGCGCTTCCGGGATTCACGCACACCGCCAGGGAATGGATCGGGGCATATTCGTTCCAACCCATACAGAAGAAATCTCCCACGGGACATTCCACAGAGGGGTTCTCCTGCCCGTCCCAATACATGCGCAGAATCACGTCGCGCCAGCGCCCCTGAGGCGTCAGCCAGATATGGCGGATGATGCCCGGGCCATCGATATTCGCGATTTCAAAGGTGCCTTTAGACGGGATCCGGATATAGGGATTCACTTTCCAGCCGGTACCCAGATCCCTGGCAGCCTGTCTTGCAATTCCGTCTTCCAGGGGACACATGCCTCCTTTGCCCGGTTCTCCGGTAAAATTCTCTGCACTGATGGAGCGCGACTTTATGTCCGCAACCTGGTAGAGAGCAGATAAATCAAACATCATAAGTCTCCTTTCTGTAAGGGGTCTGTATTCTGTTTATACAGTATCATTATTTGCGCTTCCAGTCAAGGAGAAGTAATATTTATACCAGAATATAATATGAATGATATGTCAATTATAGGAAATATAATGTAATCAGAAGATTTTCATCCTCCAGGACAGCCTCTGCCTCCCCGCCCATTTTCCGCATCAGTTCCCGGACAATAAAAAGCCCCAGGCCGGAGGAGCCTCTTCCTCTGGCCCGGTCACTTTTGTAGAATTTGTCAAACATCAGCTCCGGATTGGGCCGTTCCGTTCCGCGAAGGGGGTTCTTGAACAGCAGCTGGTTTCCTTTCTGAGAGATAGTAATTCCGCCGGCCCCATGCACCAGCGCATTTGCGATCAGGTTCAGGAAAACCCGCCTCAGAGCTTCTCTGTCCGCCATGACACAGAAATCCTCAGACTGAAAAGCGATCTGGGGGGTGATGCCTGCCTTCTCGAATTTCGGATAGAGATTCAGGAGGCAGTCGCCAAGCAAAGGCAGTACCTGGAGCCTCTCAGGGGACAGCGCGAAATCCTCGCTGGTAAGCTTTGTGTACAGGAACATTTCCTCCAGCATTTCTTCCAGTTCAGACAACCTCGTCTTCACGGCGTGGAGATAATGGGCCCGCTTCACCTCGTCACCGCATTCTTCTGCCAGCTGCACGTATCCGAAAGCCCCTGTAAGAGGCGTGCGGATATCATGGGCCAGGCCGGTGATATTCTGTTTGAGCTCCTTTTGGGCCTGGCGGAATCGCAGCTGATCTCTGTCCTGATTGCGCAGGATGAGGTTCAGCTGCCTGCACAGAGCCAGCACCGGCTTCCGGCGGCTGTTTGCGGTGAGTTCTATATGGCTTCCGGCGGCGACTTCCTCCAACTGCCGGTAAAGAGAGCGCAGTTCCATTCTGTTTTGCACACAGAGAAAGCCCAAATAGAATGCCAGCATACAGGCAGCCGCCAGAAGAATCTCCATATCCCCACTCCCATCCTTTCCCGTAAAATATGCCTCTTTCCGTTCAAAATTGCTTTGTGTTGTATTCTCACACGTCACGTTTGATGATCGTCGTCACTGCTCCCGCAGTATAGAGAACCAGGAACACCAGCCCCACTGCCAACACTTTCAAATCTGCCACAGAGGTATAGGCAGACGGCCCATAGGTCAGATTATAATAGATAGTGTACTCTTCCCAGCCGCTTAGATGGAACTGATTGGTGATGCCGGAAAGAAGCGCCACAATCAAGCCGCTGCCGCCCAGTACGGCCCCCAGCACGCCTACAGTGGTACTGCGGCTTGCCACGCACAGCAGAATGATCAGGGCTGCAAAGCCCATGGTTATCACCCAGGCCCATGTCAGATAAAACAGCGTCCCTTTCCAGTCGGGCAATGGAACTATGTTGTGGAACAGCACATTTATAAATGCGTTGAAAGCAAAGGTGAACACCAGATACAGGAAGTTCAGGATGCCTGCCGCCATCAGCTTGCTGCCTATATAGGTCCAGCGTTTCCGATGCAGGGGCATGATATTCTTCAGAAAGCCTCCCTGGTAATCTCCGCACACTAGCAATGTCACCGCAATTCCGAAGATCAGATTGTAGACCCCGCCGTCCATATTGGCCTCACGGAACATGCCCAGAAGATCCACATCCGCCAGCATGGCCTTGTCCTCTTCCAGTTCGTCCAGCGCCAGCAGTCCTATCTTTAGCCCGGCCTCCTGGCCGTTTGGCGTAGCCATCAGCCAGATCATCAGATAACCCAGAAAAATCACACCCAGCAGACACAGGAAACAGACATAGACAAATTTGCTCCTCTTCATACGGTACAGATCCATACGCAACAGGTTAAACATGGCTTTCACCTCCTTGGGAAGCGGCCGTCTCCCCGGCCGTCAGATTATCCATTCGCTTCAAAAAATACTCTTCCAGATTCATCTGATGGAATCCGGAGGAATAGACCTGTATGCCGTTTTCGATGAGAAGCTGGTTCAGCCATGCGCCGTCTTTCAAATTATAAAGGCGTATCATTCTGTCTTCCATAACCTCTGCCTGTATATCCGGCGCCTGCTTTGCAGGCGTGTTCCGGGCTTGTACGGTACCGCCGGCCTGGCCTTTGGCGCGCTGTGCGTGCTCCAGAATCAATGGCAGCGCGCGTTTGCTGTCGTTTACCTCTATCTGAAAATAGTCCCTGCAGTTATTCTCCAGATGCTCCCTGTCAATCTGCTCTACCAGATGCCCCTCCTTGATGATGCCGTAATGGGTGGCAATCTTGCTCAGTTCTCCCAGGATATGGGAACTGATGATGAGAGTCTTCCCCTCCTCCTGGCACAGCGCAAGCAAAAGCTGCCGCACCTCCCTGGTGCCCTCCGGATCCAGGCCGTTGATGGGCTCGTCTAAAATCAGCAAATCCGGATTGCCCAAAAGCGCAAGGGCAATCCCAAGCCGCTGCTTCATGCCCATGGAAAAATAGCGGACTTTCTTGCTGCCTGTCTCTGTCAGGCCCGTGGAGGCCAGCGCCTTATCCACGCTCCTTTCATCCGTCAGCCCCATGCATTTGGCTTTCATCATCATATTCTGCCTGGCAGTCATACCGGGATAGAGTCCGGTGGCCTCTACCAGGCATCCAATCCGCCTTGCCGCATAAGGGTCGCTGGCCGGCTTCCCGAAAATCCTGATTTCCCCCTCTGTAGGCTTTGCAAGCCCGCAGAGCATTCTCAGCGTAGTGGATTTCCCGGCGCCGTTTCTGCCGATGAATCCGTAGATGGCGCCCTCCCGGACCTTTACGTTTAGATGGTTCACTGCCGCTTTTCCCTTGTAGGTCTTGGTCAGGGATATGGTTTCCACGGCCAGCTTTTCTTGTTCGCTCTCCATTTTTAAAATCTCCTTTCCTGATATGCCCTCTATTCTAAACTATAACATTTCAAAAAGCGCTCAGAAAAGTTTAAGAAAGGGTAAAGATTTCAGCAGAGCTTGAACCCTAAGCCCCAGACAGTCTGGATGTAGCTGTCCGTGCCGCTTTCCTTTAGCTTCCCGCGGATATTGCTGATATGGACATTGATGGTCTTGTCCTCTGCCAGATATTCCTCTCCCCAGGCGTATTCATAGATCATCTGCTTGGAGAATACTCTTCCCGGATTCCGTACAAGCAGTTCCAAAATCAGGAACTCGTGGCGCGTAAGCGCCACAGGCATCCCTGCGGCTATCATCTCCTGCCTGTCCGGCTGCAGCACCCATTCCCGATAGGTATAGACCCGCCCTGTGGCTCCATCGTCCCCGCCTCCTGCTTTTGGGGACAGTCTTTCCTGCCTGCGCAGCTGTACCTGGATCCGTACCAAAAGCTCTTTTAGCTCGAAAGGCTTGCAGATATAATCCTCCGCCCCGTCCGAGAGCAGTTTCACCTTGCTGTCCAGTCCGCTTTTGGCCGACAATACGATGACCGGCGCTTTTCCGGCAAATTCTTTTACCAGCTCTTCTCCCGCCACGCCCGGCAGCATCAGATCCAGCAGTACCAGGTCGAATTGTTCCATGGAAAACAACAGCTTCCCCTCGCTGCCGGAGTAGGCCTGTGTGCAGGCATAGCCGTGGGACTCCAGGTATTCTTTTATCATCTGATTGTTGGCTGCATCGTCTTCTATTATCAGCAAACGCTCCATAAAATACTCCTTTTCGACTAACGAGTTAAATATCTCATGAGATCGTGTATTTCCGGGAAAAATCCAGCCCTGCCGCAGGGGGAAAGCCAACTCCTGCCACAGGGCTTATGGTATCTATAGACAGCTTCCAAAATACTGCCGTTGATGGAGCCGCCCGTCACGGGAATCCGCTTTTCCCCGTCATAGAGGAATGCCAGCCGGATTTCTTTCTTTGGATTTGGATTACAGGGGCTAATCCTTACTTCCCCTCCGCCATCTTTAGCTGGGCTGTCACCAGCCCGTAATAAATCCCTTTTTTCTCCAGCAGCTCATTGTGCGTGCCGATCTCCGCGATACCGTGTTTGTCTATTACCACGAGTCTGTCGGCGTTTCGCAGGGTAGAGAGCCTGTGGGCAATGGCAAAGGTAGTACGGCCTTTCACCAGCCGGTCCAGGGCCTGCTGGATCAGGAACTCGCTCTCCGTGTCCAGGGCCGAGGTGGCCTCGTCCAGGATCAAGAGCCTTGGATTGTTCAGAATGGCTCTGGCGATGGCGATTCTCTGCCGCTCTCCGCCGGAGAGGTTGTAGCCGTGCTCACCCACATAAGTATTGTAGCCGTCCGGCGTCTTGCAGATGAAGTCATGGGCATTGGCCGCCTTGGCCGCCTGGATGACTTCCGTCAGGGAGGCATCCTGTCTGGCAAAGCGGATATTGGCCAGGATGCTGCCTGAGAACAGGAACGTTTCCTGGAGCACCACGCCGATCTGGGAGTGCAGGCTCTCCATTTTCACATCCCGCAGATCTACCCCGTCCAGCAGGATTTTTCCCTGATCCACATCGTACAGCCGCATGATCAGGTTGATCAGGGTGGATTTCCCTGTGCCGGAAGCGCCCACCAGCCCGATCATCTCCCCGGGCTTCACCTGGAAATTGATGTTCTCCAGCACCGGTTCATAGGTGTGGTAGCCAAAGGACACTCTCTGGAAATCAAAGGCGCCCTGGATGGGAAATTCCTTGCTGTCCTCCCTGTCCTTGATTACAGGTTCTTCGTCCAACACGTCATAGATACGGTTCAGGCTGGTGATCATCTGCATGACCATTCTGGGCAGATGGGTCATCCAGCTCAAAGGGCCGAAGAGGTAGCCGCAGTAAGTAATGAACTGTACCAGCTCGCCCAGGCTCATTTTTCCGTCCAGCACGTCGATACCGCCGAAGTATACGGCGATGTAAGAGCCTGCCCCAAGCAGAAACGTCAATATGGGGAAAAAGACCGCCCAGAACGTCTCGTTGCGCCTGCTGATGTCAGCATACTCTTCTGTCTTCCTTTTAAAGCGGGCTGCCTCCCGCTCTTCCTTTCCAAAGGACTTCACCACACGCATGCCGGAGATGATGTCCTGGAGGCTGCTGGCCAGGTCATCCGCTTTCAGCCACTGCTTATGGTAGATGCTGTGGATATGGTGCCAGAACGCCCTGGTCACCGCGAACACCACAATGATGAAAAACAGGGACAGCAATGTCATCTTCCAACTGATCATGAACATTACGATCAAAGACACCGCCATGGTCAGCAGGGTGGAGAACATGTCCCCGAACACTTCTTCCATGAAGCCCCTGATCTGGTTGGTATCCCGGGAGACGCGGTTGAGCAGTTCTCCCGGCTTGCGGTTGTTGATGAAAGAAAGGGACAGGGACTGTATCTTGTAGTAGAGCTTGCGCCGCAGACTCATGCTCAGCGCGCTTCCTAAGGACACGCACTGCCAGTACCGGAACACGTCCAGCAGGATGCGGCCTATCAGCATGGTAAACGTGATGCCGACGAAAATCCAGAGGTCTTTCCATGCGCCCTGTCCTGTAGACAATGCACCGTCAATAAAATTACGCTGTACCAAAGGTATGGCCAGGTTCATGGCAGAGATCAGCGCCATCAGCAGGGAGATCAGCAGCAGCTTCCCCACATATTCCCCGCAGAGCGCCATGAATTTTTTCAGGATGTCCGCCTTTCCCTCGCAGTAAGGGCATTTGCTGGTGCCGGGCAGGGCGCGGCCGCATTTGTCGCAGTACTTTTCATACTCCAGGCTGACGATTCTCTCCGGCTCTTCCCCGGTCTTAAGGGACTCGATGATGGACTGTGCCCCTCTGGCCACATAGGCCACCCTGACAATATGCCGCATGGAAAAACGTGCGGCGCAGGTCATCCGGCCATCCTTTTTGGTCACGATAATGATGCCGCTGTGAACCTGATGTTCACATTTGATTTTTTCGCATTCTTCCAAAAGGAATTCCGCCGAAAGCCCATTTTCTTCCAGCACCAGGAAACGCTTTTGGGTCACCACCAGAAAGACTTTCCCGGTGTATGCCTCTTTTGCCTGCATTTTCCGCCTGTCGAATTCCAGATCCACCGGCACGCAGTACAGAGGCTCTTCCCCCGGCTTCAGCTTCAGGGCTTCCCGGTGGAATTCTGTCAATGTATACAATAGTTTCATAAAATTCTACATACCTTTCCATGACCCGAAACCAGCGGGTCATCCTCAAACTTTCCGTCATCTGCTTTCCGTCATGCTGCCTGGGACACAGGTGCCATTCTGAAAGGCCGCCAATCCCGGCTAAGCGAAAAAAGCGTTTCCCGTTAAATGAAGAGATCCAGTTTTTTACGCTCCATGACTCCCAGCTGATAGAAATCGGGGATTTCGTACCGGTTCCCGTCAATGTCTGTCACCAGCAGCCTGGAATCGCTTAAATGGATCACCGCGTCTCCGCTCATCTGGGTGGTGAACCGGCATGCCCCGAAAGTTGTGACTACATTCCAGTAAGCGTATCCGTATTCATCCTTCACATCCAGCACTTTCGTGATGATAGGCCTGAAGTAACGCAGTTTGATCTGTTCCCGCAGCATCTCCTGCTGATCCTTTTCCAGTTGTGAAAGCTTTTCGATCATGCCGATTTCCTTTGCTTTTTCATCGGCCTCACGAATGGAGATGAACTCCTCCGGATTCGTCAGCGGGAATGTGAGGTATACGCCCACCCGGGCATATTCCCTGGCCTCCGCTTCCTGGGTTTCCTTGATCCTTAATGAGATAAATCCGCCCTCTGTCCTGGAAAATTCCGCATTTTCCCCTGTGAGGATGTGCATCTCCAGAAGCTCCTCCGATTCTTTCTTGAGGGCTTCTTCGTCAAATTCCTGCAGATCCAGGAGATCCTGTCTGCTGTTTTCCTGTCCATCCATATATATGCACTGTTCCTTTCTAATGTATTAATTGTAAGAGATCCTATCCCTACAGTACCGCGTTAACTAAGCGTTCATGCTTTTATATAAGGCGGCGCGGCTGGCTGCATGGGATTTTCGCTATTCGATTCCCCGCATGGCCAGTGCTTTGGTCTGCAGTTCGCTCAATTTATAAAAGGTTCCTTTCTTCGCCAGCAATTCCTCATGGGTTCCCGACTCCGTCAGCCTGCCGTCGTCCAGTACGATCAAATGGGTGGCATTGCGCAGGGTGGAGAGCCTGTGGGCAATGGACAGCACTGTCCTGCCCTTTTCCAGCTTTTCCAGGGATTTCTGGATGGCAAGCTCCGTCTCTGTGTCCACCGCGGAGGTGGCCTCGTCCAGAATCAGTATCTTCGGATCCGCCAGAATGGCTCTGGCAATGGAAATCCGCTGCTTCTCTCCCCCTGACAGGGAACGGCTGGAAGATCCCAGCAGGGTATCGTATCCCTCGGGCATTTTGCAGATGAAGTCATGGGCGTTGGCCTGTACGGCAGCCCGGATGATTTCCTCTCTGCTGGCCTCGGGCCTGGCGTAGGCGATGTTCTCCGCCACCGTGCCCATGAAGATATAGGTCTCCTGGGACACCATAGCCACGTTTTTGCGAAGCTCGTTAAATCCGTACTGCTTTACGTTGACCCCGTCCACCAGCACTTCGCCCTCCTGGGTGTCGTAGAGCCTGGAGATCAGGTTCACCAGCGTGGACTTGCCTGCGCCGGAGCGCCCCACGATGCCGAACACCTCCCCGGCGTTCACATGAAAGCTGATATCCTTTAAGATGGGCTTATGGGCTTCGTATCCAAAGGTCACGTTCCGCAGTTCAATCTCTCCTCTGAGCTCCTCAGGACGCAGGGGATTGGGGGATTCTTTTACCTCCGGCACCGCGTCTATGATCTCAAACATGCGCTGGGCCGAGTTCATGCACTGGGTATACCAGCGGATGAAACGGGAGAAGAAATCCAGCGGCCACTGGAGCTGTCCCACATAGCCGGAAAAGGTGATTAGCAGACCCAGCTCGATATCGGAGCCGCCGATGATCATGGCTCCGCCTACGGCCCATACCAGGAAGCTGATGGTATCTTCCACGGAACGGTACAGCGCATAGAATTTATTGTCGTACCGCGCCAAATCCATTTCCGAAGTGCGCACCTTGCCGTTGTTCTTCTTGAAGCGGTGCATCTCCTGCTCCTGCTGTCCGAAAGCCTTTACCACCCGAGCTCCGGTGAAGTTCTCGTTCATCTGTCCCTTGAGCCGCCGGTTGGCGCGGTGTCTTTTGCCGTAATAATGCCACAGATGGGGCATCATCCGGTAGCTGATGACTACAAGCACCGGCATCAAAAACACGGACATCAGAGCCAGAAGGGGATTTAAAAGGAACATGATGACAAATGTAGCCAGCATGGTCCCAACGTTGATGAAGAAATTTGGGATGCCGTCTATCAGAAAGCTGGAGATTTCCTCCGCGTCATCGGAGACTCTTGTCATCAGCCCCCCGGTCTGCCTCTTGGAATAGAAGCTGATGGACAGCCTCCCCATGGAAGAGAAAACCTGGCTCTTCAGCGCGGCCACCACTGACGGGGCGATCCGGGCTGTTAAGGCGCCCTGCAGAATGGTCAGGCTCTGGATGACTATCTTGGTCACAATCATGGAGATGACCAGTACGGTCAACGCGGTCACGAAGCGGCCTGCAGGGAGATGCAGAAGCGCAAGGAATTCCTCGTTGCGCGCCAGCACCTGGTCGTACAGGACGGTACCGCTTAAGTATGGCCACACCAGATTCAGCCCTGCCGTACCGAAGTAGCAAAGGATCATTATGGCCAGATATTTTTTATAGGGCTTGAAGTATGACAGCACCCGAAACAGAATGGACTTTTTGTCCATACATTTGGGACAGACTTTCCGCTCCTGATCAGGATAGATCATGCCGCATTTGGGACAGCATTCTTTTCCTTTCTCTACATCCAGATCCTCCTTGGTGATCTCTTCCGATTTCTTCAGCTTCTGAAATATGCTGCAGACTTTGAGGAATGTCCCCATTTTCGTATTGGAAAAATGACAGAGGTTGCGCTCTACGCCGTCGATTTTGGCCATTAGTACGCCTGTGGCCACTTGGCGCAGCACCTCCATTGCCTCCACTTTGTCCAGTCCATATACCTGCAGCGCGGGTTCTTCTGCGGCGTTCTCGTTCATTTGCCATCCGCTGTACCCGCCGAAACGGTATTCCACGGAATGTCCGTTTTCTGTTTGCTTCTGGTAGGGATAGGCAGCCACCAGCAGCTTTTCTTTCGTAAGCGCTACGATGGTATCCGCAAACCGATATTCCATGTCGAAGTCAGCCATGGCCGCAAAGACGACTTCCGATTCCTTTATGCCATATTTTGCGGCAATGCTGACAAATCCTTTTGGTAACTTCATTCTACTCCTCCCTGCTCTCCTCCCGTGCAGACATGAAAAAACCATGGCGTCCCAAAAGACTGGTAGCCATGGTTCCTTTTACAAGCTTACATGCAAAAGACTGCCGTTTCACTCAATCTGCAATAACTCCGGGAGACATTTTCCTGATTCTATTCTCTTCTGCCATTGTACGATTCAATCTGAACTTCATCTTAACTGCCTCCTTTCTTCTAAATTTTTTCAGACCTTTTTTAGTATAAGCACATTTCCCGGGAATGTCAACCTGTTTTTGGTAATTTCATGAATTTTTTCCGCGGCTTCCGCCATATGCCAAAAGAGCCAAAACTGGCGGAAACTTTCCGGCCAGCCGGCTCTCTTTGTTCGGATAGATTAAGTATAGGTTATGTGCTTTCCAGCCACTTCACATGGCAGGAACGTTTATTTGGCTGCCTTTACGGAAGTAATGTGGGGGTTGACGCCCTCATACCAATACAGGAAGCCCTCCATGTCGATCTTGTCGCCGACTTTCAGTCCCTGCACTGCCTTGTAGACATCCGTGCTGCTGTCGCACAGATATGACTCAACGGTGAACGTATAGGTATGGCCGTTCAGGGAGACGTTGAAGTACAGGTCGTCGCCCTCCTGGCCGGAGCCGTCCCAGTTGTAAAGGAATGCGGCGTCGCTGCCCTCTGCAGCCGGCTCTACGGTCATTCCCTTGAAAGCCACGAACTTGTTCTGATGCTTGATCAGGTCATCGGTTCCCAGAAGAGAAGTCACATCCTCAGCGGACGCTATGTAATTCCCCTCTCCGATCTCAAAGGTGGCATCAATGACTTCCACTTCCCCGGACCATGCATCTTTGTAGCCGGTGACCTTGATCTTTGTTCCGGGAGTCAGCTTTTCGTAGTCCTCCTCGGAGCAGGCCATGTTATATAAGAAGTAACCGCCGTCCTTGTCCTGGCTGTATACGGTGGCCTTGTCCTCCCACCAGGCCTGCTTTGCCTGCACATAGGTCTCGATTACGACTTCCGACTTCAGAGCCGCAGCCTCGTACTCCGCATAGGTCATGACGCCCTCGGACTTCTTGTCCGTATCTGCGTCTGAACCGCAGCCGGCACAAGCGATTACCAATCCGGCAGCCAATAGTAACGATGTAATTTTTTTCATGATATCCTCCTCTTTTTCATGGGGATAATCCCCATTTCATCATGATGACGGAAAACGGCTTCCACCTTTTTCCATTATCAATACATCGAAAATTATTATACAAGAATTCTGTCAGAAATCAATAGTCAAAATCCCCAGTTATTTTACTTTTTCCTCACTTTCTTGGAAATAACATACAAAACAATCAGCGCCCAGGCACATGCCAACGAGGCTAGCAGGAACACGGCAGGCCCGGGAAGAGGCCCCAGCTCGGCCTTTTCTCCCCCGTAAGTTTCGGTGGGACGGCTCAGCCCGTCCAGGTGATACCGGGAGGCAAGGTCTTTGTAAAGCTTCTCATAGTAGGCGTCGTCCACTGTCTGAGAGCGCTGGACGGACTTTACCGTTTCCTCGATGAGCTGTCCGGCAGCATCCCGCAGGGAGGCCGAGCCGTTGAATACAGGCGTCACAAAGGTGTTCTCCACGTTTTCCAGCAAAAGCCTGGTGGCCTTGATTTTGACGTCGTAGTGGAGGGTATTGTCCTCTCCGCTTCTGGCGAGATAGTCCTGATACTCCGCCGACTGTCTGGCCTTGGAGGTCACGGGCACATAGCCCTCTGTCTGGGCGTAGGCGATCTGTACCTCATTGGTGAGCAGATACTGGGCGAAAAGCCAGGATGCCAGCACTTCCTGGGGATCCTCCTTATTAAAGATGCAGACCGAGGGTCCCTGGGATATCATCTGGGGATGGGCAGTGTCGAACTGGGGGATGGGCAGAACTTCCGTCTCGAATTCCACCAGCTTGTCGGCGCTGATGTCGATTAAGGGCGCGCTGCTTCCCATCCAGGTGGCGCCGGCTGTGGAGTCCACGGCAAAAATGCATTGTCCTGCGTTCAGGAAATTGGCCGGGTAGCTGGAAATCTTGAAAGTGGAGAACGCTCCGGTTGCCGCGTGCTCCGCCACGGTTTCCAGCAATTGCTTCGTGTCATCGGAAAACAGCAGAATCTCTCCCTCCCGGGTGGAATAGCCGGTCCCCTTTTGGCGGATTTGCTGTATCATCATATTGTCCGTGGATTTATAGATGAAAGGAATCAGCACTTTCTGGCCGTTTATCAGGTAATTTCCATCCTGGTCTTTGGCCATGGCGGCCTCCGAGACCTCCCAGACGAAATCCCATGTCAGGGTGTCCGGCAATTGGTAGCCCAGTTTTTCCACATAGGTTTTGTTGACATAGCAGCTTTCCGTGGAGCGCATGTAGGGGATGGCGTAATAATGGCCGCCAAAGGCGCATTCCTCCAGGTACTGGGGAATGATTTCTGCTTTTGCCGGGGAGTCGTACCTGATCTCGCTGCCCCCCAGGCCGTATTTTCCGCTGTCGAACAGCTCTTCCAGCGGAACCACCTGATTCACGCCTGTCAGGTAGGTGGCGATGTGATCCGGATAGGTAATGCATACATTGGGCGTGGTCTTCGTGGCGATGTTTGTTATTACATCGTTATATATTTTCCCATAATCCGTATACAGGCGTAAGTTTACGGTGACATTGGGATAGAGATTCTCAAAATCCGCTATGGCCTTTTCATAGATGGCGGTCTGGGTCTTGTTGGTGTCGTTCTTGGCCCAGAACGTAATCTCGTATTGTCTGGCTGTATCGAATTCCTGGGGCATTGCAAAGGCGTCCAGCCCCCTGGAGCCATGGCAGCCTGTCAGAGCAAGGATGGTTCCCAGCATGGCCGCAAGAGCCAGGGCGCGGGGGCGGAGGCACAGATGCATGCTTCTTAAGAGGGCGCTTAGCAGAACTCTTATGGGGCAGTGTGTTTGCTGCTTTTGCGGCTGCTGTTTCTGCAGTCCAGGGCAGGCCTGTGGCTGATTTTGATTTTTTTTGTAATAAACTACCGATATGTGATTATTTCCCGTTTCCATTACCCCTTGATTCCTCCTCTCGATACCCCCGCCATGATTTTCTTGTGGAATACCAAAAACAGCACGATCAGCGGAACGGAAATTACCACTACCGCTGCCATCATGGCAGGGATGTTCTCCCGGCCGAAGCCGTTCTCACGGATTTCCTGAATGCCGTTGGACACCAGGTAGTATGCTTCGTCATCGGTGATGAGCCTGGGCCATACATAGGAGTTCCAGCATTCGATTACTTTCAGGATGGCTATGGTGATCAGTGTGGGCTTGGATATGGGCACCAGAACTTTCAGCAGATATTTCATGTCCGAAGTGCCGTCCACCTTGGCTGCTTTGTACATACTGTCCGGCACCTGTTCGAAATTCTCTTTCAGCAGGTAAATATAGAAGACGGAGGTGACGGACGGCAGAATAAGCCCCTGAAAGGTATTGCGCATGTTCAGGTTGGTGATGGTTACAAAGTTTGTGATGATCACCAGTTCGTTTGGTATCATCATCAGGGACAAAAACAGGAGGAAAACGAAATTCCGTCCCCTGAAATCCAGCCTGGCAAAGGCAAAGGCCGCCAGCGTGATCACTACCATCATGATGGCCGTGGTCAGCAGGGTGAAGAGAATCGTATTCGCGAAATACCGTCCAAGGGGCACCGCCGTGAACGCGTCCACATAGTTCTGCAGCGTGGGGGACAGGGTGAAAAATTTGGGGATGTATTCCGAATTGTATGCGCCGTAGCTTTTTACGGAGGTCAGAATCATCCAGTAAAAGGGAAACAGCACGATGACCGCCCAAAGTGCCAGAAAGACATAGGTGATGGCGTCCAGCGCTCTCCTGCGGTTTCTGGCTGTTTTTCCGATTCTGTCATAATCTGCCTGATTTCCAATTTCTGTTTGCAATCCGTTTGATTTTGCTATTTCTTTCATTTTCCTGCTTCCCCTAATTCCCTTTTTTCTATCTAATAGTGTACATTTTTCTTGCTGATCAGCAAGTTGATGCATGTGATTGTGAGTACAATGGCGAACAGGAGGATAGCCGCCGCGGACGCGTAGGACGGGTAGCCGCCGCTGTCCCCATAGAGCATGTCGTAGACGTAGCCTACAATGGTATTCATGCCCGCGGCGTTCAAATCCGTGCCGAACAGGGCCACGGCATCGCTGTATGCCTTGAAAGCCCCGATAAAGCCCGTGATCACCAGATAGAAGATCATGGGGGATATCATGGGCAGGGTAATGCGCATAAATGTGCGGAATTTCGAAGTGCCGTCCACCTGGGCCGCTTTGTAATAGTCCCGATTCACGGAAGCCAGGGCGCTGGTAAGGATCAGAATCTTGAAAGGCATGACGACCCATATGGTATAGAAGCAGAGCACGAACATTTTCGCCCAGTAGGGCCCGGAAATGAAATCCACGGACTTTCCGCCGAACCACTGGATCAGGAGATTTACCAGCCCATCGGAATAGGCGGTTTTTTTAAATAAAATCATGAATACCAGCCCTACTGCCAGGGTGTTGGTCACATAGGGCAGGAAGTAGACGGTCTGCAGGAAATCGCGCAGAGGCTTTATGGAATTCAGTCCCACAGAAATCAGCAGGGCGATTCCTGTAGACAGGGGCACGGTAATGATGACCAGCAGGAACGTATTCTTCAATGCCTGCAGGAAATAAGGGTCGTGGAGGACATAGGAGTAATTGTAGGTTCCAGTGCCGAAATAGGTCTGGGACGCGGAATTGTAGCCCTCCTCAAAGGAATAGACGAATACGTCTATCAATGGGTATACCATAAAAAAACCGAGGAAAAGCATGGCAGGCAGGAGGTAGAGCCAGCCTTTGCAGCGGCTGAAGCAACGAAAGAAGCCGGCTTTCCGAGAAGTATTGGGGGAAAGGGTTGTTCCTGTAGACTGCGACTGCTTTTCTTTTTGTATATTTTTTTGCATATCAGGCTCCTATCTGTCCACTGCATCTATGGAATATTCATTTTACAACTTCAAACAAAATTCTCTCTTCCGTTTCCGGGTGGAAAAGGAATACCTTGTTTGGCTTTAAACAGAACCTGACCTGGCTGGCATCCGCGGAAATCTCCGCCAGATTTTCCGCCCCTATGATGGCCCGGATTGTGGGCATCATGGAAGCCTTGTTGGAAGCCACCACGCTGATGTCCCGCCCCATCACTTCTACGCCGCTCAGCTCGCAGCCCAAAGTACCGTCTTTTCGCAGCAAAAAGCCCTCGGGCCTGACGCCTGCACAGACCGGGCCGTCTGCCGCTCCGCTGACCTCCAGGACAGGATCTTTGTCCAGATACAGGGTTCCTCCTTTTACCTGTCCCTGGAAGACATTGATGGGCGGTGTGCCAAGGAATTTTGCCACGAACAGGTTCGCAGGGCTGTCATAGACCTCCTGGGGGCGGCCGATCTGCTGTACCATGCCGTCTTTCATGACTACAATCATATCGGATATGCTCATGGCCTCTTCCTGGTCGTGGGTGACAAAGATGGTGGTGATGCCGGTCTCTTTTTGGATTCTCTTGATTTCCTCTCTGGTCTGGAGGCGGAGTCTGGCGTCCAGGTTGGAAAGGGGCTCGTCCAAAAGGAGCACTCTGGGGCGCTTCACCAGAGCCCTGGCGATGGCAACCCTCTGCTGCTGACCGCCGGAGAGTTCCCCGGGCTTTCGCTCCATGAGTTCATCGATCTGCACCAGCTTTGCCGCCTCCATTGCCTTTTCCAGCATTTCTGCCTTGGACAGCTTGTCCTTTCCCTTTAAGTTCTCCAAGGGAAAGAGGATGTTCTGCCTTACGGTCAGATGTGGGTACAAGGCATAATTCTGGAACACCAGGCCGATGCCCCTGTGCTCCGGGGGGAGACCTGTCACATCGTCCTCTCCAAAGAAGACCTGACCCTCCGTGGGCTTTTCCAGGCCGCTGATCAGGTTCAGGGTGGTGCTTTTGCCGCAGCCGGAGGGACCCAGCAGGCCGATGAGTTTGCCGTCCGGGATCTCAAAGTCGAAGTTGTTGACAGCGATGACATCCGCCTTGTTCTTCTTGTCGCGGCTGGGGAATTTTTTCGTCAGATTTCGCAATACTACTTTCATGGGTATCTCCTTATCTGTGTGGAGTTTCTTTTGGTTCGATCTTTAGGGCAGGTTTTTATCTGTCCGTTGCTAAGTCCTTTACCACCTCGCCCGCGATGATCAAACCTGCCACTGACGGCACAAAGGCTATGCTCCCGGGGATGCTGCGCCGTCTGGCATCCCGGTTTTGGCTGTCCGCACAGCTCTCTTCAGATTCCATGTCTGAACTTTTTATGACCGCTTTATCGGTACCGGTTTTTTCGTCCTCATCCAAAGCCTGGATTTCATTCGGACTGACGGGAATTTCTTCCGAATATACCACTTTCAGGCTCTCCACGTTACGCTTTTTCAGTTCCCGGCGCATGACTTTCGCCAGTGGGCAGACTTTTGTCTCATAGATGTCCGCCACTCGGAAAGCCGTGGCATCCAGCTTGTTTCCGGCGCCCATGCTGCTGATGATGGGCGTGCCGTACTCCTTTGCCCGTAAGACCAGCGCCAGCTTGGCGGTGACGGTATCTACGGCGTCTATTACATAGTCATATTCCTCAAAGGGAAAGGCTGAGGCGTTTTCCGGCAGAAAGAAGCATTTGTGCACCCGAACCTCCGCCTCCGGATTGATGTCCAGGATGCGCTCCCGCATTACATCCACTTTGCAGCGTCCAAGCGTGCTTGCGGCGGCTATGATCTGCCTGTTCAGGTTGGTCAGGCTGACCCGGTCATCGTCCACCAAGTCAAAAGCTCCGATGCCGCTGCGGACAAGCGCCTCGCATACATGCCCGCCCACGCCGCCTATGCCGAACACGGCCACTCTCGATCTGCGCAGCCGTTCCATGGCCGCTTTTCCCAGCAGCAGCTCCGTCCTTGCAAATTGTCCTGTCATCTTCATTCTGTCACTATCCCATCCCGGATTTTAGCCTGGCCCCTTTGGTGCCAGACGGATATTTCTTCCTGTGCTTCCATTCTATTCTGCACCTGTTTCGTCCAAAATGCAATGCCCAATGTAATAAAATCCGTGGCACTCATCCAGGGATACAGGTACAATTTTCCCAATCAAAGAAGCATCGCCCGGCACATGGACGATGGTGTTGTTGGACAGTCTGCCGGTGACCAAAGAAGCATCGCTTTCGTTGACCTCCTCGATCAGAGCCTCCATGACCTGCCCCTGGTATTTCGCCACCTGTTCCCTGGCAGTCTCCTGCACCAGCTTTAAGAGCCGCTCAAACCCCTGCTTTACCTGTTCTGCAGGCACCTGATCTTCCATAGCTGCCGCAGGGGTGCCCGTGCGCTTGGAATATATAAACGTAAAGGCATTGTCATATTTCACCCTGCGCACCACGTCAAGAGTCTCATCCAAGTCCTCTTCTGTCTCCCCCGGGAAACCGACTATGATGTCCGTGGTAATGGCGATGTCCGGTATCTCCCTACGGATGCGCTCAGCAAGCTCTATGTACTGCTCCTTGGTATAGCGCCTGTTCATCCGCTCCAGAATCCGGGTGGAGCCTGACTGCAGGGGCAGATGGAGATGGCGGCAGATCTTCTTCGACTGCTTCATGACCTCTATCAACTCCTCCGACAAGTCCTTGGGATGAGATGTCATGAAGCGGATGCGCCTCAGCCCCTCAATCTTCTCCACTTCCCGCAGCAACCCGGCAAAAGTGACAGGTTCGTCCAGGTTCTTTCCATAGGAATTTACGTTCTGCCCTAACAGCATTACCTCTACAACGCCGTCCGCCACCACTTTTTCGATTTCCCTGAGGATTTCTTTTGGAGCCCTGCTGCGCTCCCGCCCTCTCACATAGGGCACTATGCAATAGCTGCAGAAGTTATTGCAGCCATACATGATGTTGATGCCGGATTTGAACGGATATTTTCGTTCCACCGGCAGATCCTCCACAATTTTGTCCGTTTCCTCCCAAATGTCGATTAACATCCCCTCTGTCTCAAAAGAGGCGCAGAGGAGTTCCGCGAATTTGTAGATATTGTGGGTGCCGAAGATAAGGTCTATGAAAGGATAGCTTTTCTTCAGCTTTTCGATGACTGTTAGCTCCTGCATCATACAGCCGCAGAGAGCTATCTTCATCTCAGGGTTTTGCTTCTTATACCGGTTCAGCTCGCCCAGCCTGCCGTAGACCCGCTGATTCGCATTGTCCCGGACGGTGCAGGTGTTGTAGATAACGAAATCCGCTTGCTCATTGTCGGTGGGCAAAAAGCCCACTGACTCCAGGATGCCTAGTAATTTCTCGGAGTCTCTAGCATTCATCTGACAGCCGAAAGTGGTTACACAAGCTTTGGGGGGACAGCCGTTTTTCTGCGCAAAGGCTTTTACATGTTCCCGGCATTTTGCCATAAAGTAGTATTGTCTGGCCGGTTCTTCCGCAGGAGGCTCCTGGCTTATAACGGTTTTGTCTAAATCGGTTTCCTTATAATGTGAAGCTTCGTTATACATTTGCTCTTGCCTTTCTCCTTTACCTAACATAGTATATGAGCCTGAATACTCATCCTTACCAGATTACCATTTCCAATCAGCGCCGCGGCTCCCACAAAAGCATGGACATAAATCCTCTTTTCTTAAAAAAGTATAACTCTGCTCATCATGACATATACTTATGTAAAAAAGGAGTCTATAATGATTTCATATAAATGTTCTATGCTAATAGGTCAAGAGGAATCCGGTTTAATATATCACACGGAACAGTGTATCAAACAAATTGAAGCTGAAATTTCTTATATCAACACATTAATACAGGAGTCCTCCTCGCTACAGCTGGCACCCATAGATTTTGTTTATTATCAAAGTGAGCTTAAGGAAATTCTATCTGGCAATACGGCTTTACTGCACTGCACCGCATCCTTTTTAAACTCACTTTACAAGCACCTTTCCATAGCTGGCACTACTTCCTTGTCCTAAAAATCTCCGGATTACACGAAATCAGGAGAACATTTTGGCGCCCTTATCGCCCAATGCTACCAAACCCTCAATTGTACCGCTATACATGTTATTTAAGGTATGATTCCCTGACTCAAAAATAACTCTTGCGGCTTCTTTTCTCATAAGTTGAAGCAGCCTTATTTGATATTCCGCGATGCTGCATTTTGTTTTGACCGCATACTCTAATGACTTCATAAAAGCTATTTTATACGATTCATATATCAATCCTCTGGACTTCTCCGCTTTTCCATTGTCATACACAATATCATGCTCAAATCCCACATATGCCTTACAGCCAATCTCCGGTGAAACACAATATTTTCCGAATTCTTTTGCGCTGGAACAGCAAAACGCTAACACAATCTTATTTTTCAGAATATGTGCATCTTGCTTGTCCAATAAAATAAAATCTTCAAATTTT
>CATKYJ010000002.1 GCA_949840885.1 uncultured Acetatifactor sp. | reverse complement strand
ATCAGGAGGGGAAAGAGAACCAGAAACAACCAGTTTGATAATTCATTTATGATATCGACCTGAAAAGCACAGCTTATGTAAGACAGCATAAAATAGAATACATACCACGCTAAGCCGAGAATGAGTTGCTTTTTATTTTTAGACAAATATTCTATTTCATCAGATTTCTGTTGTCCTGTTTTGTCCATTTTCCGTTTTCTGAATACAATGGCAATCAACAAGATTAATATTACTGAAAAAAACATAAAAATACCCTCCGAAAATTTGTATCAGGAACGTGTATAAATCCCGAGTGTCTGTCTGTATCGAAAAAATTATACCACTTCCAATCATGAAAAGCAATCCGCTTCATGGTTTGCGGAACCATTGACAGGACCCCAGCCTGATACGCTCACCGGTTTACGGAGGTCTGAGCCAGATACTTCTCCAGGGTCACCAGGCTTGCGGCATCGGACAGAAATTCCTGGGTGGTCAGCATGGATTTCTGCTGCTGTTCCAGCCTGGAATGCTGAAAGTTGCTGCGATATTCTCTGGGCGTGTAGCCGTACTGGGCAAGAAAGCCTTTATTAAAGTATTTCGCATCGGAAAAGCCGCAGCTTAAACTAATGTCCAAAAGGGAATAGTCCGTCAGCAAAAGGAACTGGCGGGCTTTTTCGCAGCGCAGCTTCATAATATATTCCTGAAACGTGGTTCCAAAGGAATCCTTGAAAAAATGGGACAAATAATACAGGTCAAGATCTTCCTGGCGGGCTATATCGGCCAGGAGGATCTTTTCTGTGTAGTGTTCTTCTATATATTGCAGGATTCTGCGGATGCGCCGCCCTTTTGCCTGAATGCTCTGCTGTTCTTTGTCGGAAACCAGATGATGAGATAGAGAACTTAACAGGCAGGTAAAAAGCCGGTTGATAAAGGAAGCGCATTTGAGGGTGTGATAGGGTTCCTGCCGATAGTAAGTGAAAGCAATGTCAAAGAGGAGACGAATGGCTTCGCCGCAGCGCTCCGGCTCCTTTGCACAGGTCAGCAGGGTATCGTCGAATTCCGTCTGCTCTATTTGAGGGTAATAGGGCGCAAAGAGAGCCTGAGAAACCTGCAGGGACAGAATAAGCGTCGGGTTCTCTGCTTTCAGCTCATGGCTGAAAAAGGGATTCATGACAAAAATGTCCCCTTTCCGCAGCTTTAAGCACAGCTCCGGATTTATGAGTGACACCTCCCCGTCCAGTATCAGGCCTATTTCATAGTCCTTATGGAGATGGGGCGTGCGGTATAATAGATTCACAACAAAGATATGGAAATTGGCATTATTGTGGGATATAATTTCATATTCACTCTGCATGGCTTTCCCTGCTTTCAGTGCTGTTTTTATATCGGTTCAGGATATGTTATTTTTCATTTATTATGAGGCTTCGGGTGAAATCCGTCAATCTTATTTCAAAGATTTTCATCCTGTTTGTTACGTGACATGGCCCTAAAATTCTGTTTTGATTCTTACATGCGATTCATGACAGAATCGCAAATTTGTCATACCGGAAAAGCAAATTCAGCCGGGTAAATGCTTTGGTTTCTGATATGCTTGAATCAGCACAAAAAATACAATCTAAATATAGGAGGAGCAACAAATGAGCCAGTTTAAATTTTCAGTAGGACCATGGAATGTACATGCGGGAGCCGATTCCTACGGCCCTGCCACCAGGAAAGAGATTGATTTCGATGAGAAGCTTGCCAAGTTTGCAGAGCTTGGCTTCTCGGCCATCCAGTTCCATGACGATGATGCTGTGCCGAATATCAATCAGTATACGGAGGAAGAGATTAAGGAGAAAGCCAGGGAGCTTAAGGGCAAACTTGACAGGTATGGCCTTGCCGCGGAATTTGTGGCGCCCCGCCTCTGGATGGACGAGAGGACGGCTGACGGCGGCTTTATGAGCACCTCGGAGAAAGACAGGGAGTATGCCATGTGGAGGGCATACCGTTCTATCGACATCGCCAATGAACTGGGCTGCGACATGGTGGTGCTGTGGCTTGCCAGGGAAGGAACCCTCTGCGCGGAAAGCAAATCCCCTGTGTGGGCTACGAAGATGCTGATTGAAGCCATCAACAAGATGCTTCGGTATGACCCCAAAATCCGTATCTGCATCGAACCCAAGCCCAATGAACCCATCGACCGGAGCATCTGCGGTACCATGGGGCATGTGATGGCGATTTCCGCGGCTACCATTGACCCGTCCCGTGTAGGGGGCAACCTGGAGAGCGCCCACGCTATTCTGGCCGGACTGGACCCTGCCCATGAGATTGGGTTTGCGCTTGCCCTGGGCTCTATCCAGGGCAATGCAATGGGCAAGCTGATGACCGTGCATCTCAATGACCAGAACGGCATCCGGTATGACCAGGATAAATCCTTTGGCGTGGAGAATCTGCGTGCCGCTTTCAACCAGGTAAAAGTGCTGAAAGAAAATGGCTACGGGGAGCATGGGGAGTATGTGGGACTGGATGTAAAGGCCATGCGTACCACAAAGGACGAGGACAGCTACAAGCACCTGGAGAACAGCCTGCAGATTTTCCGTTACCTGGAGGAGAAAGCGGAAAAGTTCGATTATGATTTCCAGAAGAAATGCGTGGAGAACAGGGACTTTGAGGCGCTGGAGATGTATGTGATGAGATTGCTGATGGGTGTGGAATAGCTCGTAAACAGAGACTTGCTTTTAGGCGGAAGTGACATATCTTCCGCCTGATTTGACCTAGGAAGCGCATATGGCAATTCCTCAGCAAAAGCAGGTACCGATTGGAGGATGGTCCGGAAGTAAACTTCCAAAGATTGGTAGGTGTGCTGTAGTACTGCAGTACGCAGAAAGGCGTAAAAGTGAAAAAGAAAGTAATAGCAGCCGGGCATATTTGTCTGGACATCACCCCGGTCTTCCCGGATAAGAAAGCGGAAAGGCTGACAGATATTCTGTCCCCGGGAAAGCTGCTCCAGGTGGGATGGGCTGATGTACATACCGGCGGTGCCGTGGCCAATACCGGCCTTGCCATGAAACTATTGGGCGCTGATGTAACCTTGATGGGGAAGCTGGGAAAAGACAGCTTTGGCAGTATGATCACCAATATTTTACAGGAGCATGAAGCTGACTGCCGCATGATAGTGTCGGAGCAGGAATCCACTTCCTATTCCGTGGTACTGGCAGTGCCGGGGATTGACAGGATTTTCCTGCATAATCCGGGGGCCAATGACCATTTCTACGCAGATGACGTGCCGGAGGAACTCTTGGGGCAGACCGCCCTGTTTCACTTCGGCTATCCGTCCTTGATGCGCAGCATGTACCTGGAAGAGGGCGGGGAGCTGTGCAGACTGCTGCGGAGGGTAAAAGCAGCCGGTGCTGCCACTTCTCTGGATTTTGCGGCAGTGGACGCCGATTCCGAGGCAGGGCGCACGGACTGGGTTACTGTTCTGGCAAAGGCGCTGCCTTACGTGGACTTCTTCGTGCCCAGCGTGGAGGAACTGTGCTTCATGCTGGATAGGCAGAGATATGAAGAATGGCAGAGGAGAGCGGCAGGAGGAGATATTACGGAGATTCTGGATGTGGAGCGTGACATCAAGCCATTGGCATACCGCTGTATGGAACTGGGGGCAAAGGTGCTTCTGTTAAAATGCGGCGCTTGCGGTATGTATTACCGCGCGGCAGACACAGAGGCAATAAAAGCCATCAGTCCGCGCCTGGAACTGGATGTTGCTGCCTGGGCTGATCAAGAAGGGTTTGAAACCAGTTTTGAGCCGGAAAGGGTTCTTTCGGGAACAGGAGCAGGAGATACCAGCATTGCGGCATTTCTGACAGCCATGCTGAAAGGAAAGTCCTTGAAGCGTTCCGTACAGCTGGCGGCGGCCACCGGAGCCTGCTGCGTAACCGGCTATGACGCATTGTCCGGCCTGCAGCCATTCGAGGTTTTGGAGCAGCGGATTGACGCGGGCTGGGAAAAGCGGAAAAGGTAAGAAGCATATGCAAAGTTGGTGGATTTGTGCATAATCCGGGTGGATTCGTGTAATACAGCCCTGGGTACAGCCTGCTATACTATTTTTAGAACGGATCAGGAATGCCGACACAGACGATGATGTCAGAGAGGAGAGAGTATGGGAAGAGAAACCAGGGCTGCAGGCGGGAGCATTGCTTTGCCGGCTATGCCGCCTAAAAAGAAGAAAAAGATTCGGTGGAGAAAGGCGATACCCGTTTACATTATGCTGTTGCCCGCCCTTGTTTATTTTCTGATAAACAATTATCTGCCTATGTACGGAATTACCATTGCCTTTCGGAAGCTGGATTATGCGAAAGGAATCTTGAGAAGCCCTTTCAACGGCTTTGATAATTTCAAGTTTCTGTTTGCCTCAGGGAACCTGGGTCCCATTGTGCGCAATACCATTCTCTATAACCTTGCGTTTATTGTGCTGGGCACCATTCTTCCCATCACAGTAGCGATTTTGTTCAACGAGATCAGAAATGCCCTGGCAAAAAAGGTATATCAGACCATAGTGCTGGTTCCCTATCTTATGTCCATGGTCATTGTGAGTTACCTTGTCTTTGCATTCTTAAGCGCGGATACGGGATTCATCAATAAATCAATTATAGAGCCTCTGACGGGCAATACCATCTCCTTTTACCAGGAGAAAGTATACTGGCCCTTTATCCTGACCTTTGTGCATCTCTGGAAAGGGATTGGCTTCAGTATGGTGCTGTACCTTTCGGCGATTCTGGGGATCAGCGTGGAATACTATGAGGCCGCCAGGGTGGACGGCGCTACCAAGTGGCAGCAGATCCGCTATGTGACGCTTCCTTTCCTGAAGCCAATGGTGATTACAATGACCATCCTGTCCATATCCAGGATATGCATGTCGGACTTCGGACTGTTCTATCAGGTACCCAGGAACAGCGGAACCTTGTACGGCGTGACCCAGACCATAGATACCTATGTGTACAATGCCCTGATGAACCAGAATAATATAGCCATGTCTTCATCAGCCAGTGTTCTGCAGGCGGCGGTAGGCTTTATTCTGGTGCTTGCCGGAAATGCCATAGTCAGAAAAATCAGCAAAGAGAACGCAATGTTCTAGGGAAGGAGGATAAGATGGGAGGCATAAGATCCAGACAGGAGAAAGCATTTGAGATTGCCGCGCATATCGTCATGATTGCACTTGCGGTACTGGCCATTGCCCCGTTTTGGCTGATGGTGTCAGGGTCCCTTACGGATAATGATACGCTGACCCGATACGGCTACAGGTTCTGGCCGAAGCTGTTCAGCACAGAGGCATATACTTATATCGCCAGGGAATGGGCGCAGATTGGCAATGCCTATATGATTACCGTTTTTGTGACTTTGCTTGGAACTTTGTTGTCATTGATCATGGTTTCCATTACTGCATTTGCCCTCGCCCAGAAAGGCGTGCCGGGGCTGAAATTTATTTTTGTATTGATTCTGATTACCATGCTCTTTAACGGCGGGGTGGTGTCCAGCTATATCGTATACACGAATCTGGTTCATATCAAGGACACAATCTGGGCGCTCCTTTTGCCGAACCTGTTGTTAAACGGATTTAATCTGGTACTGGTGAGGAATTATGTACAGCACAGCATTCCGGAGGAACTGCAGGAGGCTGCGGAAATAGACGGGGCGGGCATCTTTTCCATATACCTGCGGATTATCCTGCCCCTCTCCAAGCCCATCCTTGCCACGGTGGGGCTGCTGACAGCCATCGGATACTGGAACGACTGGACCAACGGCCTGTACTATATCACGGATCCGAAGCTGTACAGCGTCCAGCTGCTGCTCAATCAGATGAACAACAATGTGCAGTATCTGGCGTCCCACTCGGAATTGAACACCATACAGCAGAATCTGCCGGGAACCTCCATCAGGATGGCCATTGCGGTGGTGGGCATTCTCCCCATATTGATACTCTATCCTTTTTTCCAGAAGTACTTTGAGAAAGGGATTACGCTGGGGGCTGTGAAAGGCTGATCGGTATAGAAGCTGAAAACTAGGTGGATTTGTATATGGTTCGGGTGGATTTGTATAATACCGTATAGAAAAGCCCATGTATAATAGAAAGTAATACAAGGGTTCTTTCCACTCTTGTGGGAACCTTTGTATGATACAGACAAAAGGTTGTCTAAAGAAAAAGCAAAAGCGAGGAGGAAAGTATGAAGAGAAAAGTAATTGCAGGAATCATGGCAGCAGTGATGTCGCTATCCCTACTTACAGGCTGCGGCAGTGACGGCGGAGAGAAAGGCAGCAGCCAGGAATCCTCTCAGACACAGGAGAGCTCCAAAGAGGAAAAATCCAGCGAGCAGTCTCAGGATAATGGGGAAAGCGCAGAGCAGCAATCCCAGGGGGAGGATGATACTCAGGCTGGCGATGATGAGTGGACGGGCGAAGTCTCCAAGGTCATCATGGTATTCCCCACGCCCGGAGTAGAGCCTGCAGATTTGGGAAAGGTATTGGATGCGATTAATGAGATATCTACTAAGGAAGCAGGGGTAGAGATTGAGTTCAAGCCGGTCTCCATCTTCGATTTAGGTTCTGCCGCTACCAGATGGATTGGAGGCGGTGAGCAGATCGACCTTATGCCGGTGGCATTTGTGCCCATGGAGCCTTTCATTACCCAGAACATGATTCAGCCCCTGGACCAGTGGAAAGATTTGGCTCCTGATATCTGGGCGAAAGCGGAGACAGTTCCGATTTTTGATATTAATTTTACCGGCAATGTGTATGGACTTGCGCCTACGGCACCCAACGGCCTGCAGGGTACAGGCGGAGGGTATCTGATCGCGAAAGATGACCTTGAGGCCGCAAAGCTGAATTATGAAGACGGACAAATCATTACGTTAGATGATTTGGATACCATTTTTGCGGCAATCAAAGAAGCGAAGCCCGATGTGCTGCCCTGCGGGGTCATCGGCTCCGTGGACAGGGCAAATAGTACTTTTATTTCAGATTCCCTGGGTGTTTCGGTAAATTCCGGCGTTGTCATAGGCCTGGATTCCACTAAGGTTGTCAATATGTATGCTACTGAAGAATACAAGAATTATTTAAAGCATGTTCGCAGCTGGTATGAGAATGGATATACTTTAAAGGATGCCGCCACCACGGACACATCGCTGGAAGATTTGGTTGCTAGCGGGGGCATGAGCGGATACTTCAGTGACTGTACTATGGGGCTGAAAGTGCAGTTGGAACAGAAAACCGGGCGGGAATTTGTACGTTTGCTGTTCCAGGAGCCGTTCATTATGGCTCAGACCGGTTCCATGGGTTCTTTTATGACCATCCCTGTGACTTCGAAGAATCCGGAAGGGGCCATGCGTTTCCTGAACCTTATGTACAAAGACAGCCGGATCGTAAATCTGCTGCTGTGGGGAATCGAAGATGTTCACTATGTGATGGTGGACAGGGAGCAAAATATTATCGCCCTACCGGAGGGAGTGGACACCACCAACAATCCCTATGCCTATGGCCTGGGACTGTTCGGAAATCAGGATGATGCCTATGCCATGGGAGGAAGTACCAAGGAGGCGGATGATGCCTGGACCGAAATTGCCTTAGGACGCAGGACAAAGGGCTATGGCTTCTGCTATGACGCTTCCAATATGACGGACAAGATTACGGCAATCGACGCTGTCATTCAGGAATATGTGCCCGCCCTCACCACAGGCAGCGCGGACTTAGAGTCTACCTACGCCAGTTTCATAGATAAGCTGGAGGCCAACGGGATGAACGAGCTGGTGGCCGACAAGCAGGCCCAGTTTGACGCCTGGCTGGCGCAGCAGTAGGAAAAATCGCATTGATGTGATAAAATGGATGGGCAGGAATAGGGATACGCTATTCCTGCCCATTACATATACTCGTGAACATAATCATTTGCCGCTTTCCGTTCTGCATTGCAGCAGCGCACACGGCAGGTATTCCGGTTCCGGGGAGGAGGTTCACATGAAGAAAAAAAGAATTTGGATCTTTTTCCACAGGCTCGTTGTGAAGTGGATGCTTCTTGTGGCTATGGTGGTATTGCCCATAAACGTGCTGACGCTGATTATGGCAAACATGATGAACAATGCCTATCAGGACAATATCACATCTTCCTACAGAGCGCAGCTGAACATGTATTGTGGACAACTGGAATCGGAATTCTCCATTGTCCAGAATATGATTGCCGATTTTCTCACCAGTGAAAACGTGAGCAAGCTGGATCATAGCTCCGGGGAGGATCCGGCAGTGGAGGTGACCGGATTTAAAAGGAAACTCACAAGAGAAAATGCCTGGTGCAGGTATCCCGGCCTGTGCGGGGTCTGGGATAAGGAAAGAGACATCATGTATCTTTTTCATGAGCGCAGGACCTATTCCAGGAACGAGGAGGAAAACGCCCAGGAGATACTGCGAATGGGATATGGGGGCGGCCTGGAAAAAGGGGAATGGGTATTTGCCGCAGACGGCCACAAGGGCTATATTGTGCAGCTTCTGGATTTCAAACGCTTTGGCGTGGCTGTCATGGTGGATGCGGGGGCTATCTTGGAGGAATACTTCACGCTGTTTGAGGAAAACCACTTCATCCTGTGCCTGGCGGACGGAGAGGGGAGGATTCGAGTCAGGTATAGTGCGGAGGGCCTTGAGATTGTAGAGGACGGCTCGGATATGGAAGCGCTGATGGCTGATGGGAGCAAGGTGGTATTCAGCCAGGCCGTGGAGGTGGATGGCTTTCAGCTGGTACAGGTCTGTGACAGACAGGCATTGATGCATCATCTGCCTGCCATCCTTGGCGTCATCTATGCCCTGGCAATTATCTGCCTGGTGTGCCTGCCTCTGGTATGCCTTTTCTCCGTCCGGCTGGTGGTTCGCCCGTTAATCCGGCTGGTGGGGGGAATGCAGAAACTGGAATCCGGAGAACTGGATTATCATTTGGAGGGAAAGACCGGTACCGTCGAACTGGAGTATCTGTTTTTAAGCTTTAACCATATGGTGGATAAACTCAACGACTTGGTCATTGCTTCCTACGAGAGGGAGATTGTGAAATTACAGACGGAATCCATCAACCTGCGCCTTACGGTGAACCAGCATATGCTCCTGAACTTCCTGAACACCATCTACAGCCTGTCTCTGGTGGGGAAAAACGAAGAGATTGGAGACTTTTCCAAGCTTTTGATGAAATATTTCCGCTATGTGCTGCGCCAGGACGGCGGATTGGTGACTGTGGCGGAAGAGATGGAATTTGTCCAGGATTATCTGAAGCTTCAGGGGATGCGTTTTCCGGACAGCTTTACCTTTGTATATTACATGGACGATGATGCGGGTGAGGTGAGAATTCCCCAGCTTTTGATTGAGAATTTTGCGGAGAACGCAGTGAAGTACGGCTTGGTGATGGGAAGCGAGATTGAAATTGTGGTGAACGTGCGTTTGGAAAACGGGAGGCTTATCTGCTCGGTATGTGACACCGGAAACGGTATCAAGGGGGATGTGCTGGAGAACATCCGCAAGGGCCAGGTAATAGAAGACTCCGTGGGGAAGCATATCGGAATTTGGAACTGCAGGAGAAGACTTCAGTATTATTACGGAGAAGACTTCACTCTGGATATTACAAGTGTTCAGGGGGAGGGGACGCAGGTCTGGATGGATTTGCCCATGGAGCCTATGGACAGCGAAGAAGCGGCAATGGCGATTCACAATGTTTCCGTACAGCCGAAATCACCTGACAGGGTGAAGACGGATAACCAGTGAGTGTGGCTGCAAGGCAGGAGCCCAAAGGGCGAACAAATGAACTTGCGTCCCGGAGATTATCCAGAGAGGGGTATGAGGATGAATCTATTGATTGTTGATGATGAAAAGTTTGCCATAGAAGGCATAATGGCTGCGGCGCCCTTTGAAAAATATGGAATTGACGGCGTATTGACAGCAAATTGCATGCAGCAGGCGGTGGAGATACTGGAACGGGAGAAAGTGGACATTCTCCTTTGCGATATCGAGATGCCAAACGGCAGCGGGCTTGATCTGATAAAGTGGGTCAATGAGAACAGGCCCAGGGTGGTAAAGCTGATATTAAGCTGCCACAATGAATTTGAATTCGCCCAGCAGGCCGTGGGGCTTTCCTGCCTGCTGTATATCCTAAAGCCTGCCACGCCGGAGGCTATGGACAAGGCGCTGGCAAAGGCCTCGGCAAAGGTGCTTAAGTCCGCCGCCGATGACAGGATGATGCAGTTCGGGGAAGCCTATGCCAGAAAGATGGTGGGCGCTGACGATTCGGAGCAGACCGTGGTGGAAAAGGTCAATGCCTATATAAGAGAGCACATTACATCGGAACTGTCGGTGGACGAACTGTCGGCAAAGGCCTTTGTCTCCCCCAACCATCTCACCAGATGCTTTAAAAAACAATATGGCATGACAGTTACAGAATATATCATCGATTACCGTATGGGCCTTGCGGAGAAGCTTCTGAAAGACACAAACCTTACGGTTACTGCCGTCTCCGCAAAGGTAGGCTATGCGAACTATGCCTACTTCACAAGGCAATTCAAGAAATACAGCGGCTATACCCCCAGCCAGTACAGGGAATTGTTGAGACAGAAAGACTGAAAAAAGTTGAGAACAGGATAAAAAAGGCAATTATAGAGTGGGGGGAAGATTCATTTTATAGTAGTATAAAAATAAGGACAAGCTGTAAGCAGCCTGGAATCATGCCCACGCACGAAAGCATTTGCCAAATGAAGCGTATAAACAGTGAGCGCTTCTGCAAGAGAGCGTTTTTGCAGGGAAGTGTTTCTGAAAGGAAAAACCGGATACAGCAAATGAATACAATCATGAGCATAGTATATGTGTTACAGCACGCAAGGAGGGATAAGCATGAGGGAAGCCAGAATAGAGAAATTGCGGAAATATCCGTTAAAAGACGGGGAAATCATTGAAGTTTTGTGGAAAGAAAGGGTGAATATGCCGGAGCCCAATCCGCTGGGAATCCGTGTGGAGGATTCGGGGAGTTATTACAGGGTGACCATGAAGCTGCACCCCACGGAGCAGTCCGATATTACGGTGGCGGTGCTTTTGCCGGAGCCGGAGCTGTGGAACGGCAAATTCCTGGGAACCGGAAACGGAGGCTTCGCAGGCGCTATCGCCGAGGGCGCACTGCTGGGAGGAATCAGCCGCCGCTATGTGACAGCGAATACGGACATGGGTATGACCTCGGATCCGGACGATAATATCGGGCGGAGCGAAGTCTGGGCGGATTTCGGATACCGGGCAACCCATCTGATGACAGAGGCCGGAAAAGGATTGGCAGCCTTTTTCTATGGCAGGGAGCCGGAACACGCTTATTTTATCGGAGGCTCCACAGGAGGGCAGCAGGGATTTTCGCAGGCTCAGCGGTATCCGGAGGATTACGATGGAATCGTCTGCCTTTCCCCGGCTTTTGACAGGGTTCGGCTGCATTCGTTTTTCATCTGGAACTGGCAGCAGATTCACGGCAGAGAAAACGCAGTATTTACACCGGAACAGGCAAGGGCCTGGAAAGACAGTGTGGTAGAGACATACAAAGAGGAATGCGGAAGCAATGCAGAGGATGCCTTTCTGGCCTATCCCGGCAGGATTTTGGAAAACCCTATGGACCATCCCGCCCTGCAGGAGGCGGCCGGGAAGCTGACGCAGGGGCAGAGGGAGGCGCTTCGGGGGCTGTATGACGGTCCAAAGGATCCGGTGACAGGGGAGCGGTTCATCGCCCATTTCCTCCCGGGGACAGAGGCGGAGGGCCTGAGTCTTGTAGACATCAGCAATCGTGACAGCTTTGCCCATGATTTCTTTTATCCTTTCCGCTGGCTTTTGGGAAAGGACTTCGACTTTATGAAATTTGATTTCCACAAAGATCTTCAGGAGGCAATCCAAAAACTTGGGCCTGTTTTGGATGCGGACAATCCGGATTTAACCGCATTTCGAGATCGCGGCGGAAAGCTGCTGGTAGTCGGCGGGAGCATGGATGCCATTATCCCTTATACGGGTTTCTTGGAGTATTACAAAGAAGTGGTTGAAAGACAGGGAAGCCTGGAAGAAACAATGCAGTTTTTCCGTTTCTTTCTGATGCCCGGGTTCTCCCATACCATAGGGGGAGCCGGCGTACAGGAGGTAGGCATGGCGGGAATCACGGAGGTGCCCAGAGACCCGGAGCATGATGTGATCTGCGCCATGGAGCGCTGGTGTGAGCAGGGCATTGCTCCGGAAAGGCTGCTGGGAACTCATTTTGAGATGGGTGGCCAGGGGCTGAAATTTGGACATGCCAGACCAGCCTATGTCTATCCTTATAGGACAGAGTTTGCGGGAGGCGATCCCTGTGAGCCGGAGAATTATCGCCCGGTGAAAGATGCGGAGGCCTATGGCTCTTGAGGAAAGATTTTTGCCGACAAGATGCGGCAGGTGGGAGCAGGAAACGGGGGCGATACTTAGAAGAGAGGAGACGGTATTTTTATGGCAAATGCAACAGGAATACCAGAAAGTGATACATCGAGTCAGGCGCAGATGGAACAGATGAAAGGCGTCTTGGGGATGCTGCGGGAAAAATGGGCGGCGCAGCCCACAATCGGCCAGCGCTTCGTAGTGCCCAGAGACGGAAAAGCAGGAGTTGCGGCAATTCTTTACCGCCCGGGTAAAAAAGCGGAGGAAACCGCTCATAGGAGGCTGCCTGTGTTTTTTAACATGCACGGAGGGGCATGGGTGGGCGGGGATGCCGTATTGATGGAAAGCCTCTGCCAAATGCTTGCGGATGAGCTTCCGGCATTTGTGGTCAATGTCAATTATACCAAGGCAGACGTGGAGTCCATGCCCTATCAGCAGGAGGAAGTGGCGGACGCCATCCGCTATTTTGCCGCCCACGAGGAGGAATACGGGATAGATGCCGGCAGGATTGCGGTGGGGGGACATAGCGCCGGGGCGCATCTTGCCTGCGGCGCCGCATTGATGCTGGCGCAGGAGGGATTTCCCCTGGCGGCCCAGGTGCTGGTCTACCCTGCGCCGGATTTGACCATACAGGAGGACACGATGGAGGGGATGCGCCGGATATTGTTTCCGGAGGGCGGATGGGACAGTCCGGTGGCTTCTCCTGCAAGAGCACCTGAAGAGATGTTGGAGAAACTATGCCCGGCTCTGTTCGTACTTTGCGGCAAGGACAGCCTGTTAGAGAGCGGCAGGGAGTATGCCATTCGGCTCATGGATGCGGGAGTTGCGGTCAAGATAAAGAAATACCCGGATGCGGAGCACGGCTTCCTGGAGGTGAACCGTCCGGACTATGCTGCCGAGGATCCGAGGAAGACACCGGAGCAGGCCGCATATGCCAGGGACTGTGAAGAATATCTGGTCAGGGAGCTGCGGGCCATGTTGGGTTGAACAGGGCAAAAGCCAGGTAGCTGCATGGAAACACAAAAGGGGCTTTGCCAATGACAGAAATTGTTCTGCTAAGGAATAGCAAGCGGCTTTTCGGCAATTGTTTTAAACTGTAACGAATTCAAGTCATGCACTGTGGAATTCCTTGATTCCTATGGCTTTTTGAAGAATGGCATACCTAACAAAAAGCGTTACAGTTTAAACGTAAGTGCAAATTGGATCGCACAGCGATGAAAGAGCGGAGGAGACAGATGACTATATTTCAGGAAGCAAAGGCGGTATGGACCGCCCATAGTGCGGATGTCTATAACCAGTTCGTGGGTTTCCATACCTGCGTATCCGCAGCGGCAGGGACAGAGGTAATTATTGCAATTGCAGCGCGTTCGTATTACAGACTATACATAAACGGAGAAATGGCTGCTCACGGTCCTGCCAGGACAGCGGAAAATTATTGCCGTGTGGATAAAATCAAGGCAGTATTTGACGGGCAAACCCATATCGCCATAGAGGTGGCCGCCTACGCCAAACCGGAAAAATACTGTAACGACTGCACCATGGAACCGGGGATGCTGACGGCGGAGATACGGGACGGGGCAGGAAAAGTGCTGTCGGCCACGGGCAAGGGCGGCTGGACCTGCATGGAACTGACATACCGTATGGCATTAGTGGAGACCATGAGCCATTGCCGGGGCATTGTGGAATATTATCATTTGAACCCGGAGAGTTTCGCATGGCGCAGGATGGAACTGGGGGAGGAGCCGGTGCCCCTGACCCGGGAGCCAACTTATCTGAAACGCCGTGCGCCGTATCCTACATACCGTGAGATTCCTTTCGGGACACTGCAGTCAGTCTGCGATATGGGAGAGAGTCAGGGGGCGGGGGAGGACATGACGCTTCTGGCCAGGATTGTAAACAGGAAATGGTATGATATGGTGCCGGAAGAAAATCTGTTTCTGAACAGTCTGGGCAGGGAGGAAGATTTTCCCTTTACAGGCATTCTTTCTGCGGAAAGCGATTATAATCAGAGCCCTTTCGGTGACGGGCCACAAACCGTCCGCATCTGCCCGGGGCAGGGAGCGGCAGCGCTTGTCTGGGAGATGCCGGAGTCAGAGGTGGGGTTTCTGCGCGTCAAAGTGAGGGTGAGCGAGCCCTGTGTCCTGGATTTGCTCCATTCCGATCATCTCCATATTTCCGGAAGTCTGCGGGGCAACTCCTATGCCGCCAGGTACTGCCTGCAGCCGGGGCAGTATGTGCTGACCACCTTTGAGCCCAAGCTGGCGAAATATGTGAAAGTCATTCTGCGGACGAAAGGGGAGGCGGTGCTGTCCGCGCCTGTTTTGGTGGAATATACCTATCCGGACTGCAGGATTGCCCATTTCCAATGCAATGACGGGGACTTGAACAGAATCTATGAAGCGGCCAGGCGGACGCTTAAGCTGAATACGCTGGATATCTTCATGGACTGCCCGGAGCGGGAGCGGGGCGGGTGGCTCTGCGATTCCTATTTTACAGCCAGGGGGGCATGGCAGATGTTTGGGGATTTGTCTGTGGAAAAAGACTTTATTGAGAATTTCATGCTCACGGATGCAAAGGAGACCAGGGATGGCTTTTTCCCTGAGGTATATCCGGGAGTGCGGCCCTCCAAAGGGGATGTAGGCATCCGGAACTGGTCATTCTGGCTGCTTCTGGAACTGCATGATTATTATCTTCGCTCCGGCGACCGGGAATTTGTTGAGGGGTGCAGGGGGCGTGTTACGGATTTCCTGGAGGGCGTATTGTCCCTGCGGGGAGAGAGCGGGCTTTTGGAACAGGTGGGGACGCAGTTTGTGGACTGGTCCCTTTCAAACAAAAGCTTTGCGCTGGAACCGATTTCGATTCCCGTCAACTGCCTTGCCGTGTGCATGCTGGAAAAAATGGCGGAACTTTATGGACAGCTAAAGTGGAAAGCGGCAGCGGATGAAATGCGGGCTGTCATAGAAGCCCTGGACGATGGCAGATTTCTGGGAGGCAGGGGCGATGCCGCAAGCCTGACGCCGCAGCCGGGCGCTTCCCGGGAGAAAGATGATGAGACAATCCTGAAACGGGGAGAATGTCAGACAGAAAGCGGCATTGCGCTGGAACTCTGGAGCGGTTTTCACCGGAAGGACAAGGAGTATATACGGCAGTTTGCGGAGAGGATGGGGAGCTGTCCCACCTATCGGCCGGATCCGAATATCGGCAGAGCCAATCTGTTCATCGGGCTGATGATACGTTTTGACGTGCTGGCCGGGCTGGGGAGGACAGACCTGCTGGTCAGGGAGTGGACAGACCTGTATCTGGAGCAGCTAAGGATTGGTTCCGGAACGCTGTTTGAGGGGATTGCCGATTCTTTCGGCTGCCATGGGTTTAACGCCTGTGTAGGGGCCATGATGACAAATCTGATTCTGGGGCTCGGGGAGCCTATGCAGCTGACCAAAACGGTGCGGATTTCGCCCCATCCCGAGAAATTGAAATGGGCCAGTGGGAGTGCCCGCTGCCAGGAGGGGACAATCTTCCTGCGCTGGAGTGCGGACGATACGGAGCATACTCTGGATATGCAGATGGTACTGCCTAAAGGATGGACGGCGCATTATGATTTGCCTTTTGAACTGACCGGATGGACTGTCAGGGTGAACGGAATGAAGATTTCCTAAGCGGCCCAAGAGGGTGTATAGCACACCTCTTTTGTACGTCCGCTAAGAAAATCTAAGTCATTCCGGTAAGAATGCCAAGAACGTGCATTCTTACGGACTTGCACCAGTTCACGGATTGTTTATGATAACAGAACTGTGTTCTGTTGTATGTGCCGGTTGTGCCGGCATGTCGGGAAGTGTGTATAAATAACGGATACGAGTTTAGTGCATTGGAAAGCGCAGAACCGCTGTAGGGGAGAGCGGGCGGTAATGTGCGGAAAGGGATTATATGGAAAAGTATCAAGACTGTTCTCTGACACCAAAGGAGCGGGCAAGGGATCTTCTGGGAAAAATGTCCCTGGAAGAAAAAATGGCCCAGGTGACAGGGCTTATCTGCCAGCCGGTTTTTACGAAAGAGGAGACGGAGAAGTTCAGGGCAATGTTCCCTTATGGGGTAGGGCATATCTCCGCTCTGGTCATGGCGGGGATTCGGGACAGAAAGGACGCCCGCAGGATGCAGCGTCTGCTGCAGACCATGGCTATGGAGTTAAGTCCCCATGGGATTCCGGCGGCTTTTCACAACGAAGGCCTTTCCGGGGCGATTTTTTCGGGTGCTGTCAGCTTTCCTTATGGAATAGGGAGGGGCGCTTCCTTTGACCCAAAGCTGGAAGAGCAGATAGGAGGCATCATAGCAAGACAGACCCTGGCGATGGGAATCACCAACCTGCTGTGCCCGGTTCTGGACATTGCAAGGGATCCCAGACACGGAAGGCATGGGGAAGCCTATGGGGAGGATCCCACTCTGGCGGCTGCCATGGGAGCGGCAAATGTGAAAGGGCTTCAGGGGCAGGCGGTGGAAGGGCTTCGGGCATCCGCCTGCGCCAAACACTTTATGGCCTACCACAATTCCGCAGGGGGCATCAACACGGCCCATGTAGAGCTTGGCCCCAGGGCATTGCGGGAAATCCACGGAAAGCCTTTTCAGGCAGCCATAGCCAAAGCGGATATGCGGGCCGTGATGCCCTGCTACAGCGCCCTGGATGACGGACCGGTGTCGGCATCGGAGGAAATGCTGACAGGGATTCTCAGGGAGGAGATGGGGTTTCAGGGGGTGGCTCTGTCAGACTACGGGGCAGTGGGCAATGTGCACACGGTTCATTATCTGGGCGAGACAATGGAGGAGGCCGGATATCTGTGCCTGAAAGCCGGCATGGATGTGGAGCTGCCGCTTCCGGCGGCCTATGGCGAGAAATTAAAACAGATGTTTGCGGATGGCAGAGCTGACTCCGCTTTTTTGGATCGTGCTGTCCTGAGAGTCCTGGAAGATAAATTCCGGCAGGGCCTGTTCGAGCATCCTTTCGGGGCAGAAGAGGAAGAAGCTGACAGGATTTATCTAACCTCTCAGAATCAGGATGTGGCGCTGCAGTCCGCCAGGGAGTCCGTCGTACTGTTAAAGAATGACGGTGTGCTGCCGCTTACGAGGACCGTGAAGAAAATTGCGCTGATAGGGCCTCATGGGGACTGGGCAAACCATTATTTCGGGGGATACAGTACTGTCGGAATGGTGGAGTCCAGAACCGCTGCGCTGAACAGCCAGGCGGGGATTGCCCAGAACGATGCGGCAAATACCAGAGGGCTGGTTCTGATTCCCGGAACCAATGTACAGTTCAGTGAGACTCCCTGCTTTGGGGAGCAGCTTGCATGGGTGAAGCCGGGATGCCAGACATTGCTTGCCGGCTTAAAGGAGAAATATCCGGATGCCGAAATCGCATATGCCCATGGATACCATGTGGCGGGGGAGAACAGGGAGGAATATGCGGAGGCTTTGCAGGTCTGCAGGGAAGCGGATGTGGCCATCCTGACTTTGGGCGGGAAGAATTCGGGAGGCTCCGTCGCCACTATGGGAGAGGGCGTGGACGCTGCGGATATCAATCTTCCGGTCTGTCAGGAGCAATTTATAAAAGAGGCTTCCGGGCTTGGAATCCCCATGATAGGAGTGCACTTCGGCGGGCGCCCGATTTCCAGCGATGCGGCCGACGAGCATCTGAACGCGATTCTGGAAGCGTGGAATCCGGGGGAGTATGCTGCCCGGGCAGTGGCTGAAATTCTCTGTGGAGAACAGGCTCCCTCGGGGAAAATGCCAGTGACCACAGCCTTTTGCGCAGGGCAGCTTCCCATGTATTACAACCATCCAAACGGCTCTTCCTGGCATCAGGGGGAGAGCGTCGGGTTCCGCAGTTATGTTGACCTGCCTCATGAGCCTCGGTACTGCTTCGGGCATGGGCTGTCGTACACGGAGTTTGCCTATTCGGATTTACAAATCGGTAAAGCAGAGGACTCTGCCATACGGAATTCTGCGGTACGTGTTACCCCGGAGGAGACAGTGCGCATTTCCTGTAAAGTCTGCAATACGGGGAAATCGAAAGGTACCGAAGTCGTACAGCTGTATATGCGGGATTTATATGCTTCCATGCTCCGCCCGGCTAAGGAGCTGCAGGGCTTTGCCCGGGTAGAGCTGGCACCGGGGGAGGAGAAGCAGGTGACCTTTTTGTATTCTCCCAGCCAGATGGCATTCCTGACCCGCGACATGAAATGGAAGATAGAGGCCGGCAGGATAGACATTGGCATTGGGGCTTCCTCGGAGGATATCCGGCTGAAAGGCAGCTTTGAAATCTCTGAAGACAGGATTATAATAGGAAAGGACAGAACTTTCTGGGCAGAGGTTCAGATTACAGGCTGTCATTAACCAGGTGAAATATCCGCCGCAAAGGACATTGGGGCACATTGGGGCTTTATGAAAAAAATTATGAATAAAATTTTAATTTCATATTGACAACAAAAACAATCTATGGTAGAGTATAAAAACGTGTGGAACATGATGTGCGGTGAGGACAGCCGATGCATTGTGGGCCAACGCAACAAAGCAGAGTATCCGCTCTCACCTTACGGCAATCGGGCCAGTAAGCGTTCACGATATGGAATTCATGCAGGGACAGCAGTCTGTCCTGTGTGCGGTGAGTGAAAGTGGATAGTTATGCTATCCACTTTTCTTATGGGAGGTATAAGACCATTAGCGACTTAATGATTAACGAACAGATTCGGGACAAGGAGATCCGCCTGATTGGCGAGGACGGCGCGCAGTTGGGAGTCATGCCTGTGAGGGAGGCTATGAGAATGGCTGAGGAAGCGGGTTTGGATCTGGTGAAGATCGCCCCCACCGCAAAGCCCCCGGTGTGCAAGATCGTCGATTACGGGAAGTACAAGTATGAGATGGTCAGAAAGGAAAAAGAGGCAAGGAAGAAGCAGAGGATCATTGAAATCAAGGAAATCCGCCTGTCTCCCAACATTGACACCAACGATTTGAACACAAAGATCAATGCCGCCAGGAAGTTCCTGACAAAGGGCGACAAGGTGAAAGTGACGCTCCGGTTTAGGGGCCGTGAGATGGCGCATATGAACACCAGCAAGCACATTCTGGACGATTTTGCCCAGAGCGTGGCTGACATCGCCGTGATAGAAAAGGCTCCGAAAGTGGAAGGCAGGAGCATGACAATGTTCTTGGCGGAGAAGCGTTAGGATGGGGAAATGATATACGCAGCGTTTGAGTTTTACATGCTGAATATATAGTTAGAATATCAAAAGTTTAGGAGGAAATTGCTATGCCCAAAATGAAGACAAACAGATCTGCTGCAAAGCGTTTTAGAGTGACCGGAACGGGTAAGCTGAAAAGGAATAAGGCTTACAAGAGCCATATCTTGACCAAGAAGTCTCGGAAGACCAAACGGAATCTGAGGAAGTCTGCTATAACAGACAAGACGAACGTAAAGAACATGAAGAAGATTCTGCCCTATTTATAAGAAGGCGGACAGATTGTGCAGTATTAATTGAATTAGGAGGAGATTAGGAATGGCAAGAATAAAAGGTGGCTTAAACGCTAAGAAGAGGCATAAAAGAGTATTGAAGCTGGCAAAGGGCTACAGAGGGGCAAGGAGCAAACAGTACAGAATTGCGAAGCAGTCCGTCATGAGGGCTCTGGCCAGTGCATATGCGGGTAGAAAAGAGAGAAAGCGTCAGTTCAGGCAGCTTTGGATTGCGCGTATCAATGCAGCGGCGAGGATAAACGGCCTCTCCTACAGCAGATTCATGTACGGCCTGAAGCTGGCCGGCGTGGAGATCAACAGAAAGATGCTGGCAGAGATGGCAGTCAATGATGCCGATGGTTTTAAGACACTGGCAGAGCTTGCGAAGACAAAGCTGGCATAATCATACGATAATCACCCCGGGAACATATATCTGTCCCGGGGTTTTTCGCAAAAGGAGATATATTCCCAGGGGATGAGACAGGCGGAACACATGGCGGATTCCGGGAGAAAGAAGCAGGACAGGAGGCTTATATGGAGCAGATTTTGGTTGTAGTAGACATGCAGAAAGACTTTGTGGACGGCGCACTGGGCACGAAAGAGGCCGAGGGGATAGTGGACAATGTGGCAGATAAGATTGCGGGCTTTGAGGGCAGGATATTCGTCACCCTTGACACGCATCAAACAGATTATCTTAAGACAGCGGAGGGCAGAAAGCTTCCTGTTCCTCATTGTATTAAGGACAGCGAGGGCTGGCTTTTGGATGAAAAAGTGCAGCACGCCTTGGGAGAGAAAGACTACACTGCCATTGAAAAAGGGACTTTTGGCTCTGTGAAGCTGGCGAAGGAGATTGGCAGGACGGCCGCCGGCGGAGAGATGGAAATCCAACTGGTGGGACTGTGCACGGATATCTGCGTAGTGTCCAATGCACTGCTTTTAAAGGCTCATTTCCCGGATGCCGATATCTCCGTGGATGCCTCCTGCTGCGCCGGTGTTTCGCCAAAAACCCATGAGGCGGCTCTGGAGACCATGCGGATGTGCCAAATTGATATCGTTGGCATTTAGGGAAAGGCGGCAGATAAAGGGGAGGAAGTAAATGGCATATTTTTTTATTGCGGACACCCATTTCGGACATGGGAACGCACTGGCCTTTGACAACAGGCCTTTTAAGACCATAGAGGAACACGACAGGGCGCTTGCGGAGAACTGGAACAATGCGGTGGGCCCGGACGATGAGGTGTTCATTTTAGGGGACATCAGCTGGCATAATGCCACCAAGACAAATGAAATCCTGAGGGCTTTGAACGGGAAGAAGCATCTGATCATCGGAAACCATGACAAGAAGCTTTTGAAGAATCGGGAGTTCCAGTCGCTTTTCATGGAGATCACGGATTACAAGGAGCTGCCCTATAGAGAGAAAAGGAGTATCGTGCTCAGCCATTATCCCATTCCCTGCTTCAACCATCATTACTACGGCTGGTACCATCTGTACGGACATGTTCACGTCAGCTTTGAATGGAACATGATGGAGCGGATGAAATATGAGATGGAGACGCTCTACGACAAGCCCTGCTATATGTTCAACTGCGGAGTGATGCTGGACTACATGGACTATACGCCCAGGACATTGGATGAGATTCTGGAGAGGCAAAAGAGCAATGAGAATACAGCAGAGTAATTATCACGCTTTTGAAGAGTGTTATCAAAAGACCATCAAAAGACCATCAAAAGACCATCAAAAGACCATCAAAAGACCATCAAAAGACTAACTGAAGTACCGTAAAAGCATACTTGACAAAAGAGCCTGGGGGGTAAAATATAGAAAAAAATACCAGGAGGACATGGGTTATGAAACTCAAATCAGTACTTGTTTTTTCTGCGGCGGCCGTATTGGCTTGTTCCAATGTAGCGGAAGTATCCGCTGCCGGCCTGATGGACTTGTTTGATGCGAAGTATTATGGTTCCAAATATGCCGATCTCAGGGAGGCTTTCGGTGACGACGAGGAGGCGCTCTATGAGCATTTCCTGAAATATGGCATGAGCGAGGGGAGAGAGGCCAGCCTCTGCTTTGATGTCAGGACGTACAGAGAGCGGTATCCGGATTTGGAGGAGGCTTTCGGTGACGATTGGGAAGCATACTTTAACCATTATTTAGAGTACGGTGCACAAGAGGGACGAAATCCGCTTACGGTGGATTTTGACTACAGAAGCTATGCAGAACGTTATCAGGATCTGATGGAAATCTTTGGCTATGACGCAGCCGGGCTGTACAAGCATTATCTCACTTACGGAATCAGCGAGGGCAGGACGGTCAGGGATCCGGAACCGGAGCCTGCGGAAAAAGCACCGGAAGAAGAGCCTGAGGAATCTCAGGAGCCGGAGAGAGATCCCTGGCTGGAAAGCGGCCTGGAAGACCATGTGATGGACTGGAAAGATGAGAAGCTGGAGGAGGCCATGCGGTCTGTCACAGGGATTGCCGAGGGTGACATTATGCTCAGCGATGTGTGGGAGATGACCGATCTTATGCTGTTTGGCAAAGGTATTACGGATATCAGCGCTCTGAGCGAACTGACGAATCTGGAGTATCTCGGGCTGAATAATAATAAGATCAGTGATATCAGCGCCGTGAGTCATATGACAAACCTGGAGACCTTTGTGATCGGAAGCAATGAGCTGAGTGATATCAGCCCTTTAAAAGATCTGAAAAAACTTAGTGCGCTGAATGTGGAGAATAATAAGAATATAACGGACATCAGCGTGCTGAGTAATAATACAGAATTGTTCTCATTGCTGATCGGATACAATCAGATAGAGGATATCAGCGCATTGGCAGGCTTGACGAATCTGGACACTCTCCAGATACAGCAGAACAGAATTTCTGACATCAGCGCCCTGCGGAGCCTGACAAAACTGCGGAGATTGTGGACATTCAGCAACCAGATAAAGGATTACAGCGTTCTGGATGAGCTTCCTGATCTGCAGGAGGTATTTACAACGGATGAAGAGTTTAATGATTATGTAAACGGTCAGAACAGATGAGTTTCCGGTAAATCGGTGCAGTCTGTCCTGCCGCCACCAAGCCCTGCGATGCACAAGATGCTTTCGCAGGGCTTGGTTCGCGAGAACCTTTTTGCCAATATACTTACGCAAACATGGTATCAACGTGCGTGGACTTTCTGTTTTCGGTGTTATTCTTTTAAATATGATTATCTTTTATTAGGAACACGAAAACACATAGTTTTTGACGAAAATACACGAAAACAGATTGAAACGATCACATTACACAGAAAGTCGTCCTTGAAAAAAGGGCGGCTTTTTGTGCGATATGGCCAGAGTCTACTGGGGGCTGCCCTGCTTTGGTTATCAAGGCGGGGAGATTTTGTCCCAAAGAGCCGGTGTTGGGGAGGCTCCCCAACAAGCATTTTGCGGGCCACGGCCCGGCAAAAATTTCGGAGTGTGGCTACACCCGAATTGTTTGCCGTTTTGTGCGGGTACTGAAAATGGATGTTTTGATTTGTGGTATGTTCTGCACCTATCTACTTTTTGAAAGCAGTTGACAATCTAACGATTGTTAGGTACAATAAACCTAACGACTGTTAGAATCGGAGGTATGACAATGCAGGACACAAAGGAAAATATTTTAATGGTTTCTTTAGAGCTTTTTTCCCAAAGAGGATTTCAGGCAGTTTCCATCAGAGATATCTGTAAAAAAGTGAACATCAAGGAGAGCTCAGTATATTATCACTTTCAGGATAAACGGGCAATTTTGGAGGAATTGCTACAGCGTTTTCAAAATACGGCAACCACCATGATGAGCCGATTAGAATCTATGCTAAATGATAAGAGCGGTCCACACAAGATAGGCTCTCACGATATAATCGGAAATTACTTCTTTGAACAATACTTGATGGATGACTTCTGCAACAAGGTGATTCGCCTGCTCCTGATTGAGCAGTTCAACAATGAGGAGGTTCATATAATTTACGACCACTGGATTTTTGCCAAACCTCTTGCATTTCAGAGCAAGGTATTTTCTGCGTTAATGGAAATGAAGATTATGAAACACGCAGACAGCGACTATTTAGCCGAAAAATACTATGCACCGATTTTTCTGTTTGCCCAGCGATGGCTATTCTGTGGCCCCCTGACCGATGAACGCAAGCAGTCCTTTCGGGCAAACGTATATCAGCATATGCAAAAATTTTTTGAAGAAATTGCGGAGGAAAACTAAAATGGGAAACATCATTATTGTCGGCGCAAATCAAGGTATCGGATATTATATGGTAGAAAGACTGTTGGAATCAGGCAATTCCGTAACGGTATTGGACATTCAGATAGACGCGATTGAAAAACTACAGAAAGATTATCCCAAAACTATTTTGCCCATTCTTGCGGATGCAAAAGTTTTTGGGAGCATAGAAAACGGCGTAAAACAGGCGATGGAGCGTTTTGGGGATATTGATATCGCTATTCATAACGCTTGTCTTTGCGTATTTGAGAACGAACAGAATATTGGTTTCGACATTTACCAAGATGTGCTGGATGTCAACTATTTCGGAGCGCTGCGGCTGGTAAAAGCCGTTCTTCCATATATGCGCAAGGCAGGTAAAGGACGTATGATTTTTACAAGCTCTGGTGTTGGTGTAACTGGTTTTGAGAATATTTCTCCTTATGCGGCCTCAAAAGGAGCAATAGAATCATTGGCGAAATGTCTGCAAATAGAAAATGAAGCGTATGGGATCACTTTCCATTTGTTCCACCCACCGTTGACAAACACGAAATCAGCATCAGGAATTTCTGTTCCAATAGAATTCAAGGCAGAGGCAAAAAAAGTTGGATATGGGCTGGCTGATCGTATCTGGATAAAAAAGTTTGTGATTTGCCACTCTGCAATTCAAACAGCACAAATGAAGTTTTCCTATCGACACCCTTTATTCATTGGAAAAATGATGACTAAGGCAACAAAAAGAGTCACCGAAGTAGAAAAAAGTGAGGATTTGCAGTGAAAAGATATAGAATGGCAGCATTACTAATGTTTGATTATGGAACAAATGGGGCATACGGACATCGCATGTACGGAGAACCATTACCACAGGAACAGGCGGAGCATAGACGCGAAAAGCCAGATAATTAGCAGTATTCCAGACTTTCAGGCAAAATAAAAACCAATCAAATTAGCTTTGATTGGTTTTGGAACTGTTATACGCTGAAAACCAAGTAAAATCAAGGACTGCTGAGAGCAGGATACGGGAATCGAACCCGCCTCCTCAGCTTGGGAAGCTGATATACTACCAATGTACTAATCCTGCGAACAAAAATATTATAACACAGATGTGGCTGTTTTGCCAACTGTTTTTTTCTATTTTTTTAAGAGTTTTTGAAAATTTATATTTTCTTTATATTTAGGCGTTACCGCTTCGTATGCACATTGTGTTTTGCGCTTTTTGCATCCGGAGCGGGATGCGCTGAGGGATGTGGCGTTTGAGGCAGCCCGGAGGACTCGTTGTGTAAATGCTTCATATACTTAACGAAATTTACGATGGAGGTCTGCTTTTCCCTGTCCAGGGAGAGGACGGTGTTCACCATATCCTGTATGGCGTAGTCCTGGGCGATAAACTGCCTGAATGTCTCGGGAGGGCAGCGGTATTCCGTGCGGCCTAACAGATAATCAGTGGTGACATTGAAATAATCCGCCAGTCTGCAGAGCATGGATAAATCGGGAGCATGCACGTTTTTCTCATAGCTGGAGATAGCGCTTATGGACAGATTCAGGCTGGCGGCCATCTGTTTTTGGCCCAGGCCTTTTTCCGTGCGCAGCGAGGCCAGAGTTGCACCAAGGTCTCTCATGGAATGCCATCTCCTTTCATCTTTTGTGTATGTCCGGTAAACATTCGCTTAAATATCGGCTAAGGATTCCTGCTTTCTATGGTTCATGAATCTATAGTAATATATTTTACAGATTATGAAATGATATTCCATGAATGAAAACCCTAATCCCCCAGCTATGCTGGGGAGAATAGAGTAAGCGGAAGCGGTGAGGACAACATAAAAAAGCCTCCTGTGATACAATGAGTAAGGTGTCGCAAGCCAAACTCAAAGAACAGGAGGCGTCCACATGGACAAGAAAAGTTTATCACATACTACATGGAAATGCCAGTATCATATTGTTTTCATCCCCAAATATAGAAAAAAGAGGCTGTATGGTCAGGTAAGAACCGATGTACGGGAGATCATTCAGACATTGTGCAGGTATAAAGGGGTTGAAATAGTTTCAGGAGCGGTATGCATAGATCATGTGCATTTGTGCGTTAGTATACCGCCAAAGATGAGTGTCTCGAGCTTTATGGGATACTTAAAAGGGAAAAGTACCCTGATGATATATGACAGGCATCCGGAATTGCAGAATAAGTGGAACAAAGCATTCTGGGCAAGAGGGTACTATGTAGCAACAATAGGCAATCTGACAGAAGAAGCGATTAAGAAGTACATTGCAGAACAGTCAGAAGAGTCAAGAAAAGAAGATAGTGAAGGAGCCGCTTTTTAGCGGTAGCCAGTAAAAGAGCTTGCGACACCCGCCTTTTAGGCGCGCAAGTATCAAAGGCCCCTTGGGGGGCCTCATGCAAACCCCCACTTGAAGTGGGGGTTGGTGACTAGAATAATTTATAAAGACTATTTCATGATTCGTAAATTATGTTCTCCAAAAAGTCCCATAAGGCTGTCTATATTTCATATAAAATGTATTGTTTCATTGAGGGATTGTCTGTATAATGGAGGAAGAGCGTTCCAATGGAGGGAGAGCATTCCAGTGGAGGAAGAGCGTTCCAGTGGAAAGAAAGCATTCCGATGAAAAAAGGGCGTGCGCCTGACATGGATAGGCTTGAAACAAGAATCGGGGAGGAAACGACATGGGTTTAGAGATGATAGAGGCGGGATGGCTGTCCATTCTGCCGCCGTTAATTGCGATTACGCTGGCATTGATCAGCAAGGAGGTGTACTCGTCCCTGTTCATAGGGATTTTTTCCGGGATGTGCATCTACTGCTACTGTACGGAGAGGAGCTTTCTGCAGGCAGTTACATATGTGTTTGATATGCTGGCGGGAAAGATCGGGGAGAATGGCTACATGATCATCTTCCTGGTTCTGCTGGGGTCTTTGGTGGTCATCGTCACCCGGTCCGGCGGTTCGGATGCCTACGGACAATGGGCAGGGAAGCGCATCAAAACCAAGATAAGCGCCAAGCTGGCTACTGCCGTGCTGGGGCTTTCGATATTCGTGGACGACGGGTTCAACTGCCTTACCGTGGGGACGGTGATGCGCCCCATTACGGACAAGTGCCGGATTTCCAGGGAGAAGCTGGCCTATCTGCTGGACGCCACGGCTGCGCCGGTGTGTATCATCGCACCTATTTCCAGCTGGGCGGTGGCGGTGGCCTCAGAGGTGGAGGAGGCAGGGGGGCTGAATGCCTTTGTGCGGACGATTCCCTACAATCTGTATGCTATTCTCACCATCGTCATGGTGTTCTTCTTAAGCGCCACGGACTTTGACTTCGGCCCTATGGAAAAGGCGGAGGCCTGTGGGAGCAGGGAGGGAGAGCAGGCGGCTGAAAAAGAGGCAGCCGAAAAAGCTGCGGCTGGAAAAAGGAGGAAAGGAACCGTGCCGGATCTGGTGCTGCCTGTGGCAACGCTGATCGTGTGCGCGATTCTGGGCATGGCTTATGTGGGCGGCTTTTTTGAGGGAAAGGCCTTTACGGAGGCTATCGGTGAGAACCCCACGGCAGGCCTGACCCTTGGAACCTTTGCGGCACTGGTGGTGGCGCTTGCCATGTATTTGCCCAGGCGGATCATGAATCTGCGGGAGTTTATGAACGGCATCATCGATGGGATCAAGACCATGATCCCTGCGCTGACCATATTGATTCTGGCCTGGGGGCTGGGGGGCGTATGCCGGGAGATGATCGGAACCGGCATTTTCGTCAGCCATTTCGTAAACGCCGTAAATCTGCCCTTTGGGTTCCTGCCTGCCATCGTTTTCGCCGTGGCGGCTTTCCTGTCCTTTTCCATGGGCACGGCCTGGGGGACTTTTGGGATCCTGCTGCCCATTGTGTCCATGATGTGCGCAGGCAACCAGGGCAGCGCCGTTCTGATTCCGGCTCTGGGGGCGACGTTAGCCGGTTCGGTGTACGGGGATCACTGTTCGCCCATTTCCGATACTACGATCTTAGCTTCCACCGGAGCCCAGTGCCAGCATCTGCGCCATGTGGAGACCCAGCTGCCTTATGCCACCTTAGTGGCGGTAGTGTGTTTCTTAGGGTATCTGGTGGCGGGATTTACACGGAATGCCTGGATTACGGTAGCGGCGTCTGTTTTGCTGCTTTTGGGGACGCTGGCCGCCATTGCTTTCCGGAAAAAGAGCGGAAAGCGGTAGACGGGAGTACGGCCAGCTCCGGAAATGCCCCGGCAGACAGATCGGTGGTAGGGAAGAGCTGCTTTGCCCTTTCCGTCCAAAGGCTGTTGCGCACACGAGACAGAGTTCTGTGCAGCAGTCTTTGGCTTCTTCCATTTAAAGCGTTATGGCCTCGCTGAGGTATTTCGTTTTCTTTTTATCGCATCTGAAGCGGGATGCGCTGGCAGATGCGGCGTTTGGGACAGGGCAGAGGCCTCGTGCTTCAGGTACTTTACAAAGTCGATGGCAGATGTCTGCCTTTCCTGATCCAGGGAAAGGACAGTATTCACCATATCCAGTACATCATAATCACGGGCGATGTGCTGTCTGACTGCCTCAGGAGGGAAGCGGAATTCTGTGCGGCCTAAGAGATAGTCGGTGGTGACATTGAAATATTCTGCCAGCCTACAGAGCATGGATAAATCAGGAGCATGTACGTTGTTCTCATAGCTGGAGATGGCGCTTATGGACAGATTCAGGCTGGCGGCCATCTGCTTCTGCACCAGACCTTTTTCTACGCGCAGCGAAGCCAGGGTTGTGCCAAGGTCTCTCATGGGACGCCATCTCCTTTCCTCATCTGTGTATTTCAGCAGAAAAGTGCTGAAAATTTATGATTCATGAATCTATGATAATATATTTTACAGAGTGTGAAATAAAATTCCATGAATGCAATAATTTATATAAATAATTCCACAATTCATAAAATGTCAGGCATCAAATATTTTCCTGGCATGACAGGAAGTGTACAAAAAGGCTTTTCATTACACGACAATTATGTTCCTGAAAAATATAGTGGCCTGTCAGCCTAGGATATGATAGTATAAAAATATAATTTCCGGTGCGGTGAAAGAGGGGGGAGAGGAATGATAATATGGATCAGCGGCGCCTATGGTGTAGGCAAATCCACACTGGCCGAAGCGCTGGCAGAAAAGGTGGAGAACTCATTGATTTTCGATGCAGAGGAAGTGGGCAATGCCATCAGGGGCAATTACCCGGGCTGTCCTTACGGATACATCTTCGAGGACTACCCGCTGTGGGGCAAGTTCTGCTATCAGCTGCTAAAGGACATACATAACAATTTCCAGAAGAATATCCTTGTGCCCATGACGCTGGTGAGAAGCGCATCCTATCAGATTATCGAGGCTTTGGCCAGGGACGGAATCGAGACATTCTTGATCGTCCTGGAGGCATCCCACCAGACCGTTCATGACAGAATCCTGGCTCGGGGCGAGGAAGAAGGCTGCTGGTGTATGGAGAACATTGAACTGGCCCGGAGCGGCTGCGCATCCCTGCCGGGAATCCATATAGATACAGATGACAGGGATGTGGGAGAACTGACAGACATGGTCCTGGAAAAGATAAAGGCTAAACAGCCGCTTTTCAGCAGTCACTTTTGACGGGATCCTGTATGTGGCGGAAAAGTTACGGGAGGTAGGCTGCCCTCAAATCATCCAGATAGATACCACGGATTTCACCGGGTGCCCAAAGCGGCACTAAAATCAGATCATTCATGTCGTTTTATCAATGAGATACAGGCGTGCCCCGGCGTAAAGAGGTTGCCTGTCAGGTAAAAAGAGATATTCAGAGATTTCAATAAAAATATGATATGATAAACAGAACGAGCTATCATTAGAACACATGAGGATGAGGTAAGATGGAAGAAAAAAGAACAGTGGAAAATGAGAAGACAGGATGCACAGAAAGCACAAAAAGCATAGAAGGCCCCAAGGCACCGAGAGATCCCAGGGCGAAACGGAAAAGCTTTTATCTCATGCGGAATAAAGATATTATGGGTTCCGTCCAGCCGGACGGGAAAGGAATTCAGTTTTTGTACCTGGACAACAGAATAGAAAGCTTTGCACGAATTATCGGAAATATTGAAGATGATGAAATCCTGGAACTCCTGCACACGGCAGAGGGTTTCCGCAGGCTGGTGCACAGCATCGGCGTCACAGTGGAACTCACGGAGGGAAAGGGGCGGGAGGCAGAGTTTGTCTTTCAGATGTACGGCAGGACGGATCCGAATATATCCGGGACTCAAATCAGGGTGCCTGTAAAGGCAGACGGAATGGAGCGGGTCATAGAACTGGCGCAGTACCGGTGGTCGCAGGACGATGCGGTGCCCGGGCAGATTCGCTTTGAGTTCCCGGAAGCCGGGACAATGGCCAGGATATCCGTCAGGCTCTATCTTCAGGACGGATTTGACGTACCGGAGGATATGCAGGACGGGGAGGCGGATCTGGAATCGCCTTATTATGAAAAAATGCTGGAGAAATCTCTGGTACAGATGGGAAATCCCGCAAGGCTGCAGAGAGCCATTGACAGAGCAAGGAGCGGGGAGGATGTGACGGTTGCATTTATCGGAGGCTCCATCACCCAGGGAGCGGGAGCGATCCCCATCAACAGGGAATGTTATGCGTACAAAACATTTCAACAGTTTTGTGCTCTTGTGGGGAAAGGTACCGACGAGAACATTCACTACATAAAAGCCGGCGTGGGCGGGACACCATCGGAACTGGGGATGCTGCGGTATGAGCGGGACGTGCTCCGGGACGGCAGTGTGAAGCCGGATATTGTGGTGGTGGAATTCGCAGTCAATGACGAGGGAGATGAGACGAAAGGGGAATGCTATGATTCCCTGGTGAGGAAAATTCTGGCGGCGGAGAACCGGCCGGCGGTTATTTTACTGTTTGCGGTATTTGCCGATGACTGGAACCTGCAGGAGAGGCTTTCGCCCGTAGGCAGGGCCTATGGACTGCCCATGGTAAGCGTAAGGGATGCCGTGGTGGAACAGTTTTACCGCAAGCCTGGAGAGGGAAAAGTGTTTGGAAAGAACCTGTTTTTCTATGATTGCTACCATCCCACGAATTTGGGGCACAGAGTCATGGCAGATTGCATAGGGCATCTGTTTCATTCGGCAGATAAAATGCTCCGGCAGGAGGATACGCTGGAGACAGGAGATGTTGTCCCGCCACTGGGAGGGGAATTTGAGTCGGTAAAGCTGTTTGACAGAAAAATGCAGGTGGATGATATTTCGGTGAACTGCGGCAGTTTCTGCGAATGGGATCAGGAGCTGCAGGCAGTGGAGATGGACAGGAATCTGGAGCCTGTAAAGGAATTTCCCTACAATTGGATGTATCAGGGAGGGAAAAGAGAAGACGGGGATGTCGTACAGCCTTTTTCCATGGATATTACCTGCAGTGCTCTGCTTTTGATCTACAAGGATTCCGGCAGCAATACGGCAGGGCGTGCGGAGGTTTGGGTAGACGGAGAAAAGGTGCTTACGGCTGATCCGCGTGTGAACGGATGGACACATTGCAATCCGGCAATTTGTTTTCGGGGAAGAGAGTCTGTACGGCATCATGTGGAGGTGCGCATGGAGCCTGGGAGCGAAAGTAAGGAATTTACCATATTGGGCTTTGGATATGTGGTGTGAGGGGCTTAAAAGAATAAAGGAGCGATTATGAAAATCGGAAAAGGCACGATACCGCCTATCCTGGTGGAACAAAGCGGCGGAGAGGGAATCAGGAGGATTGCCGGGAAAGTAGCAGGAGATATGGAGAAAGTCTTTGGCCACAGGCCGCCTGTGGTGACAGAGGAAGGTCTGGCTGCGGTACATGCCTCTCAGCTGATCCTGTGTGCGACACTGGGAAAGAGCCCTGTTTTGGAAGAACTGGAGCAGAGAGGCCTGACGGATACGAGGCAACTGAGGCGGGAGGACGGCAGCGCCAAATGGGAAGTCTACAGGATTCAGATGATTTCTCTGAAAGAGAAACCGCAGATTTTGACGTTCCCCCGGGAAATTCAGACGGTATTGCTAATCTGCGGCAGTGATAAAAGGGGAACCATTTATGGTATGTTCGCCCTGTCGGAATACATCGGCGTATCTCCTATGTGTTATTGGGGAGATGTGCAGCCAGCGGCGAGGGAAGCACTGGAAATCGGAGAAGAGATAGAGACAGTGTCCCCAGAGCCCAGCATAAAGTATAGAGGATTTTTTATCAATGATGAATGGCCCTGTTTCGGAAGCTGGGTAACGGAGCATTTCGGAGGTTTTAACCAGGAGGCATATGACCATGTGTTTGAACTCCTCCTGCGCCTAAAGGGCAATTATCTGTGGCCTGCCATGTGGAGCGCCTCTTTTCCCCTGGACGGACCGGGGAACAAAAACGAGGAACTGGCGGATCTCTATGGAGTGGTAGTGGGATATTCCCATCATGAACCCTGTCTGAGAGCCAGCGAGGAATGGGACAAGGTGCGGGGAGAGGGAAGCCGGTACGGAAACGAGTGGAATTTCCATACCAATGAACAGGGGCTTCTGCATTATTGGGAGGATGCCCTGAAGCGCAGCGGGAAATATGAGCATATCATAACGATAGGAATGCGGGGCGAGCGGGATACTTCCATGCTGGGACCCCATTCCACGATTGCGGAGAATATCGGTCTGCTAAAGGATATCATCACAAAGCAAAGGGAACTGATACACAGGTATGTGGAGCGGGACAGGGAAGATGTGCCCATGCTTCTGGCACTTTATAAGGAGGTGGAGCCTTATTTCTACGGGGATGAGGAGACGCCGGGACTGAAAGACTGGGAAGGGCTGGAGGGCGTGACCTGTATGTTCTGCGAGGACAATTACGGTTATATGCGGACTTTGCCCGGAGAGGATATCCGAAACCGCAGCGGTGGCTTTGGTATGTATTATCATCTGGATTATCACGGAAGTCCCATATCCTATGAATGGGTGGATTCCACCCCTTTTTCACAGATCTGGGAGCAGATGTCGGAGGCCTATGAATATGGAATCCGGGATGTGTGGATTGTGAATGTGGGGGATTTGAAGTTCCATGAGGTGCCCCTTTCCTATTTTATGGCTTTGGCTTATGACTATGATAAATGGGGATATGGCAATCCTGACAGCTGCAGGGAATATACGCGGCGTTGGGTAAAGGAGACCTTTCAGGGGACAACGCCTGCCTTAAGAAGCGGAATAGAAAAGGTGCTGACCGATTATATTCGATGGAACAGCCTGCGCAGGCCGGAAGCTCTTCATGAGGGGGTTTATCACCCCTGCCATTACGGGGAAACTGACAGAATGCTGGAGAGAGCCGGGGAGGTGGAGGCTCTGTCGAAACAGATCATGGAGGAGATGGAGGACAACAGGGCGTATTACAGTATGATTCATTATCCGGCCATGGCCAGTATGAATCTTTTGAAGATGCATCTGTACGCAGGAAAAAATCATCATTATGCGGCACAGGGCAGAAAGGCGGCCAATGCCTACGGCGAGATGGTGCAGGACTGCATCCAGGCTGACCGGGCCTTTCAGGAGGAGTGGGCGCAGTTTCGCGGCGGTAAATGGAACGGGATGCAGATGGCACAGCATATCGGCTTTACCAAGTGGAACGAGGATGATTATCGTTACCCGGTTATGATGAAAGTGGAGCCGGGCCACCGTCCCGCAATGAGCGTTTCACGAAAGGACAGGGAGGAGACGGCGACAAAGAATTATGGATCGCCCACGGTGATAAAGGTACCGGATTTTTGCTATGCCGGCTGTGAAAAGACGGTATTGGAGATTGCCAATACCGGGAGGGGCAGTCTGCATTATCAGATAATGCCATACGGGCATAACCATGGAGAAAACAAAGCCGATTGCAGGGCAGATGGGCGGGAAGAACTGCCAAAGTGGCTGGAACTGTCATCCCGGGAGGGAGATGTGGAGGACTTGGAGGAGATTGTCCTCGTCTGCCATAGAGAGAAGCTTCCTGGGGAGAGACAGGACGTCAGTTTGCTTGTCACCGACGGGGAGGCCAGAGTGCTTGTGGAGGTGTCAGGACAGGCGGCAGAAAAGCCTTTGCCCATGATGTTTATGGGACGGAATGGGATTATCACGATGGGAGCAGAGCATTACTGCCGCAAAAAGGATACGGAAAAGGGAAGCTTTCAAACCATTCGGGATTACGGAAAATATGGCTGCGGCGTAAAGGTTTTTCCGAGCACGGCTGTATTTGCACAAGAGGAGGAGAAGCCGGAACTGGTATACCGTTTTTGGACGGAAGAAGCCGGGGAATATCAGGTGGAGCTTTTGACGGCGCCTGCAAATCCACTGGTTAACGGCGAAAGTGTAAATCTGCTGGTGCGGGCCGGGGATGGAGAGCCTGTGAAAGCCCGGCTGGTGCCCGCTGATTTCAGGTCGGGGGACGGCAGCGACGGCAGATGGGCCAAAGCCGCTCTCGACAAGGAGAGGTGTACCCGCCTGGTGATGCCTTTTGGACAGGGGGTACAGGAACTTGTGATCAGTCCGCTGGAAGCGGGAACGGTATTGGAGCGGATACGCATTTACAGGCCGGACTGTGCCGGGCTTAAGTCATATACGGGACCGGAGGAAAGCTGGTTTTGGGAAGCAGAATCGCTCTGAGGAGGAATTTGAGGCCAAGGCGGAAGCTTACCGGGTGGCCCTGAGAGAAGCCGGCGGGCCGTAAAAGGCTGCGGAGGCAGTGGCGCTGTAAAGGCGGCGTTTGATTGAACATAGGGATTTGACAGTAAGAACAGAGTTGTGACAGAACACAGACTTGACAGTAAGAGCGGAGGAGCCGTGGCAGAATTGCGGCTTCTCCGCTTTTAAAGTTAGCGGGCACAGGCAGGCAAAACCGAAGATTTTACACATTTTTGCCTGAAGATATTCTATTGTCAGTTCTTTTTACGAAATGTATGATAGACCTTAGATAACAGAATTTCGATAAAAGAATCAGGAAAGGATATACCGACAGTGAAAAGACGACAAGAACGAACCCGGCGGAAAATCTTCAGGAAACAGGACATTCCCCTGTATATAATGGCGTTTCCTACAGTGATATGGCTGATCTGCTTCTGCTATCTCCCTATGGGGGGACTGGTTCTGGCTTTTAAGGACTACAAGGTGCAGAAAGGGATTTTCGGCTCTGACTTTGTGGGATTCAAGAATTTTGAGTTTCTCTTTACTACTACGGATGCTTTCATCATCACCAGGAATACCATTCTCTACAACGTGGTGTTCATTGCCCTGAACCTGTTCCTGGCAGTGGGATTGGCGCTGATGCTCAGCGAACTGCATTCCAGGCTGTTAGCCAAGTCTTTGCAGACAGTTTTCATGATGCCCAGCTTCCTGTCCTGGGCGGTGGTCACCATCATAGTCACCGCATTCCTGGACCGCAATAACGGCTTTGTGAATCAGGTGATCCGGATGCTTGGGGGCAAGGGGATGACGGACTGGTATCTGGTCATAGAGCCCTGGCCCTTTCTGCTGGTGTTCATCAACGCGTGGAAAAACGTAGGCTTTCAGGCAGTGGTCTACCTGGCGGTAATCTCCGGCATCTCCTCGGACTATTATGAGGCCGCAGTGCTGGACGGGGCATCCAGACTCCAGCAGGCCAGGTACATCACTTTGCCCCATCTGCGATTCATCATCGTGATCAATATGATTATGGCCATGGGAGGGATATTCCGGGGGGACTTCGGGCTGTTTTACAATGTGACGGGAAACAGCGGAGCCCTGTACCGGGTGACGGATGTGCTGGACACTTATATATACAGGGGGCTGATGAACCTGGGCAATATCGGCATGTCGTCGGCAGCGGGCTTCTACCAGTCGGTAGTGGGCTTCGTGGCCATCCTGGCGGCGAACAAGGTAGTCTCCAAAATCGACCCGGACAGCGCTATGTTCTAAACTGCAGGACTTGAGCGGGTGTATTGAAAAAGTAGGCAGGCTTTATAAAAGAAAGCCATAGAGTAATAGGAAAGAGGCATTACAAAAAGCGGCACGATAAAAAGAGGACAGTCCTCCAAAAAGCGGTGAGAAAAGCCACAATCCAGAAAAACGGCAGTACTTCAAAAAGAAAGCAGGCAGGAAGAAGACAGATGGACAGACAAGAAAAAAGCAGGAAATATTCGGAAAGAGCAGGAAAGAACAGGAAAAAGCTGAACAGACTCAGCACCAAATGGAATTTAGCGTTCAGCGTTATACTGATATTCACGGCGCTGGTCACCTTTTTGCCCCTGGTCCTGGTCATTGTCATATCCTTTTCCAGCACGGACAGCATCAACCGTGCGGGCTATACCTTTTTTCCCCAGGGATGGTCTCTGGAGGGATATGCGTATCTACTGAAAATAGGGGAACAGATGGTGAAATCCTATCGGATTACGATCATTTACTCTGTAGTGGGAACGGCAATGGGCGTCCTGGTGATGATGCTGTACGCCTATGTGATCTCCCAGAAAGATTTCTGGTGCCATAGGCAGCTGACCTGGTTCCTGTTCTTTACCATGCTGTTCGGCGGCGGATTGGTGTCCTCCTACATTATCAATGTCAGGTATTTCCACCTGAAAGATACCATCTGGATCCTGCTGCTGCCGGGGCTGGTAGGAGCCTCCAATGTGATCATCTTGAAGACATTCTTAAGAACCTCCATTCCGGAAGCCTTGTTTGACGCGGCGAAGATTGACGGGGCAGGACATTTCACTATTTTCTTCCGGGTGGTGATGCCCCTGTCCAAGGCGGGGATTGCCACGGTGGCGCTGTTTAACTTCGTGGGGAAATGGAATGACTGGTTTACGGGAATGCTTTATATTGAGAATCCCAATCTGGTGCCTTTGCAGACTCTGCTGTTGAAGCTTCAGGGGTCTGTGGACTATCTGAAGACAAATTCAGGGCTGTCGGGGACGCCGGACGGACTGCGGATGCTGAAGACCATTCCCACAACAAACCTGCGGATGGCATGCACCCTGGTGGCCATTTTGCCCATTCTCTTCGCCTATCCGTTTTTCCAGCGGTATTTTGTGAATGGAATGACTATGGGGAGCATCAAGGAGTGAGCGCGGAACCGGAATTCCTGAATCAGGGATTGTTCTCCGCGGAAGACCCGCCGCGGATAATGATAAAGCACCAAAATATTTTAAGCCAAAGGAGAAGTGAAAAATGAAAAGAAAGCTGGCAGCACTATTGTGTACGGTTACGATGACGGTTTCTTTGCTGGCCGGGTGCGGGAGCAAACCGGCACAGGACGGGGGGAAAGAAGAGAGCAGTGCCCAGAGCGGTGCGGAAAGCAGTTCTGGGGGGGCAGGCGGGGAGCAGTCCCAGTCAAAAGAGACAGAAGAGCAGCCCCAGTCAGAGGAAGAGGGAAAACAGGCAGTGAGCGATCTGGAGTATGTGGAGCTGGACTGGTATATTGACGCCGTGGGTCAGCCGGATCAGGAGATGGTGCAGGATGCTCTGAACGAGTACCTGTTGGAAAAGTTGAATATGAATGTCAAGCTTCATCTGATGTCCTGGGGAGAGTATGGGGAAAAGGTGAAGAACATGCTGCAGACAGGTGAAGATGCGGGAATTGTGAGTTTTGACTCCAATGTAGTCTACAATACTCATGCTAATATGGGGGCTTTCTATCCCCTTGACGAGCTCTGGGATGAGTATGGAACCGGGGTGAAAGGGCTGTTTAGCGAGGATGTGTGGAAAGCCATGTCAGTGAATGGGCATATATACGGCGTGCCCACTTTAAAGGACAATTCCTATATCATGGGATATATCTACAATGCGGACTTGGCAGAGGAACTGGAGCTGGATATGGACAACCTGGGCTGGAAGAACTATATGGATTGTGAGGAATTCCTGGTGGATGCGCTGAAGCGCCGCAACGAAAAACACCCCGAATGGGAAGGGATGCCCTTGACGGACAGCATCCTGCCCATTGTACCCTCTTACTATGCCTTGGAGACTTTTGTAGATTTAATGGCAGTCTGCAATATTCCCGGGATTGAGGACGTGGAGGGATATGACCCGGATACAGTGTTTAATTTTTACGAAACAGAGGAATACAAGGAGTTCTGTCTCCAACAGCAAAGACTGATAGCAGAGGGCGTATTTGCTTATGATTATGCCCAATACCCTACCATCAATTATGAGCCGTCCACGCTGCTGAGCAGATCCTGGGGATATACCTGGATTGACGAGCATTTGTATGGGGAGGATTTTCGGACAAAGCTGGTAGTTTTTGACAATGTATGGTCAGATACAGGCAATTACACTAGCGCAGGTTCAGCAATTTCAGCAAACTGCAAGAATCCGGAACGCGCCATGATGCTTCTGGATCTGGTCAATACAGATCCATATATCGCTACCTTGCTCCGCTTCGGTATCGAAGGCCAGCATTACTCCGTGGATGAGAATGGGAAAAAGACTCTGGAGGGCGGACGCAACAGTGATGTTTCCAACCCGGGATGGCTCTACTGGTATGGGATTTATTTCGGCAATGTAACCATTACGGACGCACCGGAGAGCTATAGCGGCCCGGATAACGTTGTGTTCAAGAAAATGGTGGAGTACAACAACAGTGCAAAGCTGGCCGCCCATATGGGTTTCGTACTGGACACTTCTAATATCCAGAATGAGATATCTGCCTGCAACAATGTGGTAAGTGGCTATATAGGGATATTAAACGGCGGAAAGAGTGAGACTCCTGAGGAAGTGATCAAGACCCTGGACGAACTTAACGAGAAACTGAAAGCCAACGGCGTGGACAAGATTGTGGCCGAAGTGCAGGCCCAGATTGACGCATGGAACAGCGCCCAGTAAGGGACTTTCCAGTACCTCAGAAACTGTAAGCGTTTTATCCTGCATGGAACCGTCAAAAAGTCCCATGCAGGATTTTTCTTTCTGGCAGAGTTGTCAGAAAGGCCCAAGTTGCGTCTGGGGCTTCGGCAGGTTGTCCGGCGCAGCGGGAAAGTCCAGGCGGACCGTGGTGCCAAGCCCCTGAGTGCTTGCGATGGACAGGCCGTAGGGCGGCCCATAGAGCAGCCGGATCCGCAGGTGGATATTCTGCAGGCCGATATGGGCATTTCCCTCGGCTTTTCGGGAGAGGAAAGAATCGTTGGCAAGCGCTTCCTGTAACTGCTCCAGTTTTTCTGCAGGAATGCCCACTCCATCGTCCGTACAGGTAAAGTGCAGGATACCGTCCTGTCCCAGGGAGCAGACCAGGGTCAGGGTTCCTTTCCCGGGACGCAGTTCCAGGCCATGGAAGATAGCGTTTTCCGCCAGGGGCTGCAGGAGGAAGCGGGGCATTTTGTAATTTCGGATTTCCTCCTGGATGTTCAGGTTGATCTGGAAGCGTCCGGAGAAACGCATGTCAATGATCTGGATATATTTTTGTACGCAGAGCAGTTCCTCCTCCACGGATACCATTTCCTCCCCCTTGATATTGTAGCGCATGATGTGGGAGAGGGCAGAGAGGATGGTGCGGATCTCCTCCTGTTTTCCCAGATAGGTCAGCCCCCGGATGGCATCCAGGGTATTATAGAGGAAGTGAGGGTTGATCTGGCTCTGGAGAGCGGACAGCCTGGCCTGGTGGTTGCCCAGTTCAATTTCATACATCCGGGACTGGTTCTGCAGCACGGTGTGGGTCAGATCATTGATCTGATCCAGCATCTGATTGATGCCCGAAGCAAGCTGTCGGATCTCCGGCGGACCTTTAATGTCCAGATGCCGATGCAGAATGTCGTAAGGGTTCTCCCGGACAAAATCAACGATCTTCAAGGTGGGCAGGGTAATGCTCTTCATGATCTGGCGGATCAGCACCAGGAAAGTAAACAGTAGAATAGCCATAAACAACAGGGCAATCGCATGGAACCGGGACAGATCCGCGCTGATGTCGGAGTAGGGGACGATGCTGACCACACTCCAGCCGGTGACGGACAGGGAGGGGATCTGATTCACCAGGTAGGAGATGCCGTCAATCTTGCTGGAAGTGTCCTGTCGCGCCTCTGAAAGGATGGCGGGGAGGATATCCGCATCGAACCTGCTGTCCACCCGATTCTCAGAGAGGATCCCCTGTCCGGCATCCAGCACGGCGAAAAAGGAGTGCTCCGAGGAGGCAGTGCTGCTGCATGCGTCATAGAGGGCATCGCTGCTGCACAGAATCAGGCAGGTCCCCAGTTTATTCTCTTCTGTGGCAGGTTTCCCCTGGAGGTATACGGGCTGGGTACAGGCGTAATAGACGCTGCTGGAATCCGGCAGAGTCATGGCTCCGGTGAAGCCGCCGGCGTAAGTTCCGGAGGAGAAAAACTGGTATTGGGCATCCAATCTGCTGGCCAGGGAGTAGTCGTAGCCGTTGAAGCTGTAGACCTTGCCCTTGGTATCCAAAAGAAGAATCATCTGGATGCTGGGGTTGCTGTTGGACAGCTCCGTGATGAGATTATTGAGGGTCTGTCTGTAGGCCCATTTCTGGGTGCTGTTGGTCTCAGTGAGCAGGTGGATGGTGGCGGGGGAGCCGGATACGGTTTTTGCCACCAGCTTCACGGAATTGGTGATGTCCTCCGTGCGCTGGGCGACCTGAGAGAGCATGTTCTCCATGTACCTGGACTCCTTGTCCAGAAGGGAGCGAAAGGAAACCTGGTAAAACAGGAGTGCGGATCCGAAGACAATGAGGGCTGTCATGCCAAACAGGAGGTAAAACTGGCGCTTCAGGGGAAGATTCTTATAGGATTTCATCTGGCACCTTTTCTCTTTCTATGTCAGTTCTCTTTTTGACGGTATTACGATACTGCAGAGGCGACATGGAGTAAGCATGCTTGAACACGTTGCAGAAGTAATGATAATCGCTGAAGCCGGTCTGTTCAGCTACCAGGGAGATCTTTTGTTCGGTCTCCTCCAGGAGTCTACAGGCATGGGTCAGGCGGAGCCTGGTCAGGTATTCGGAGAATGACTGTCCCGTTGACTTCTTGAAGATCTGGCTTAGGTAGGTGTAGTTGACGCCAAATTTCCGGGAGAGATCCTGGAGGGTCAGTTTCTCTGCGTAATGGACTTCGAGGTAGGAGAGCATTTTGGGAAAATAATCAGCCATTTCCATGGAGACGGCAGGAAGCTGTACCAGACCGGTATCGTCTTTTCCGCGATTGTGGCATTCGGTACGGAGACGCTTCAGCACGGGAATGACAGCGTCTGCCCGGGGTCTGGAATAGTCCAGAAGCATAAGACAGGAGGAGCATAAAGAGGCAAAGGCGTCCTCCAGTTCACTGATCTGGACGGGATGATCCCAGATCAAAAGAGCCTCCCGGGGGCCCGGGAACAGGAACCGTTTCAGGGAATGGAGATCCGCTTCCCTTAAAAGCGGCAGTAGGTTTTCTGTGCGGACATACAGCAGTGTAAGGCTTTCGCAGTCTGTCTGCCCGGTAAGGAGGTCTTCTAAGTATCTGCCGCAGAGGGAGATGTCCTGGGAAAGCGCCTGGAAGCGGACGGGATCCTGGGTCAGACGGTTCTTAAGGACACGGCCGGACACCTTTTCCAGGGTGCTGGTGATGTCCTCGGAAGATACGGGCTTTAAGCAGTAATCCAGGGTATCCAGTTGTATAGCCTCTTTCAGGTAGGAGAAGTCCGAGTAACCGGATACAACCACGAAGCAGGTGGAGACCTGTGCCTGTCTGGCCTGTGCGATCAGTTCCAGCCCGGTGAGCCCGGGCATCCGGATGTCCACGAAAGCGGCGTCGATGTGCTGCTCTATAAGCAGGCACAGCGCCTCCTGGGGATCCGTGGCGGTAAGAATCTCGGTGAAGCCGTATTCATTCCAGGGAAAGGAGTAGCGCAGAGATATCAGCGCCAGTTCCTCATCGTCTACCAACAGTACTTTGAACAAAACAAAAGACCTCCTGTGTGATTTGCCATATCTTTACAGGGATAGTCTATCATGAAGCTTGGGAGTTGACAAGGAGAAAATGGCTGCTGTTCTCATGGAGGGGGCATGGAACAGCAGCGGCAGAAAGCCAATGGGATTTATGCGGGGGAATGGAGTGGGAGATGAAATCGGGAATAGAATTGGGAACGAAATCAAAGGAATGAAATGGAACGCAAAGGAAAGAGATGAAATACGAAAGGGATGAGAGAAAGATGGGGAGAAAACCGGAGAGGAAAGGAATCTCAGAAAGAGCCAAGTGGATCTGGCCGGAGGGAAAGTATGGCAGGGAGGAATATGCATCTTTTGAAAAGAGGTTTGAATACAGGGAGGGGAACTGTTGGCTGCGGATATGCGCGGAGACAGATTATATTGCTTATCTAAATGGGGAGAGAATCGCATTTGGGCAGTTTCCGGGCTATCCTTTCGAGAAATATTATGATGAGGTGGAACTTACAGGGAAAGTGGAAAGGGGAGAGAATCTGCTTCAGGTCACTGTGCGGTATGAGGGAGCGGATTCTTTTACCCATATAGATGACGGGCCGGGGCTTCTCTTTGAGATATTGGAGGAGAGCGAGACGATTGGGATCAGCGATGAAAGGGTGGAGGCGTGGCGCGCCCTGCGCTATGTGAACCATGCGCCGCGGGAAATCAATTTTGCCTTGGGGCATGCCTCGGATATGGCCGCTGGGTCTCACATGGCTTGCCGGGTGCCTTGTGCGGAGAAAAAAAGAGACTGTAGGATTCTGCCTCGTCCGGTTGAAAAGCTGGTTCTGGCCGGAAAGCGGGAAGCCATGTCTGTGCGGTGCGGCGAGCGGATTTATGATTTGGGGTTTGAGACGGCAGGATATCTGTACCTGCAGGTAAGGTGCCAGGTGGAATGTGTGGTGAAAGTGGCCTGGGGGGAACATCTGGAGGACGGAAAGGTAAGATACTTGGTGGGAAGCCATGATTTCTCTCTGGATTTTTATTGTCTGCCCGGGGAAAACGCGTTTGAACAGTTTTTTGTCCGTCTGGGATGCCGATATCTGCAGGTTTTATGCAAGGAGGAGGCGGAGGTGGTCTCCATAGGTCTCTATGAGGCTGTTTATCCGGTGACTGAGAAAGGACGAAAGGGGAATGCTCTGTGGGAGCATGGCGGGGATCAGCCGGCACAGTTTCGGGACATGAAAGCGAGGAAAGGGAATGTCCTGTGGGAGCATGGCGGGAAACTGACGGAGACGGACAGGCAGATATATGCCGTCTGTGTCCGGACACTGAGGCTGTGTATGCATGAGCACTATGAAGACTGCCCGTGGCGGGAGCAGGCTCTGTATGCTTTGGATGCCAGAAATCAGATGCTGTGCGGATACGATGTCTTTGAGGAGACCGGGTTCCAGAGGGCGAATCTGGTGTACCTTGCAAGGGACAGGAATCCCAACGGACTGCTGAAGCTGGTAAATCCCAGAAAGGAGGAGGGCGGCATCCCCTTTTTCTCCTTGATGTATGTAGTGGCTGTATATGAATACATAGAAGCCACCGGGGACAGGACCGTTCTGGATGAGACCTGGGAGGCGGTGCGGGAGATTATGGGCTTTTTCGGGAACCGGCGAAACGAAAGGGGGCTGATTCCTACGCTGGATACGCCTTTCTGGAATTTTTACGAATGGAGTTACTATAGTGCGGGAGATGAGGGAGGAAAGGAGTATCTGATCCTGAACTGCGCATATCTCTATGCGGCTGAGCGTTTTCTGGCGCTCTGCGAATGGAAAGGCCGGGAAGAGGAGGGGCTTTTATCCGGTTGTCCGGCACTGAGGCAGGCGGTGCGGAAGTATTTCTATCGGGAAAGGCAGGGGCTTTACTGTGTGTCCACAGAACATGAGGAATTATTCAGCCAGCTGGGCAATGCTTTTGCGGTTCTGACGGGGCTGGGGGATAAGAGAGTAGAGGAAGCGCTGAAGACGGGGGAGGGAATGATACCGGCTACCCTGGCTATGAGGAGCTTTGTATATGATGCCCTGCTGCAGGCGGATCCTGCAAACGGGGCGTATGTGCTGGAGGACATCCGTTCCGGATATGGCAGGATGCTGGAAGCAGGGGCGACCTCGTTCTGGGAGACGGAGGAGGGGGCTTCGGCTTTCGAGGGTACGGGAAGTCTGTGTCATGCCTGGAGCGCGGTTCCGATTTTGTATTATAATAGAATCTTAAAAAATGGAAGTGTATGTTTTCCTATTTCGACTTTTGGCGGAGCATAGATTTTGAGATGCAATGGAGGAGAGACAGAAAATGGAAAAGAAGCGGGAGCATTCGGGAAATAGGGGAAAAAATTGGAGATATGTGCTGCCCGTTCTGGGGCTGGTGGCAGCATTGTCTGCTGCAGGGTGGCTCTGGGCATGGGGCGACGGGAGGGATTCGGGAGATGGAAAGGAGCCGGAGGCAGGCGGAGGAGCCATAGGAGATGCCGGACGAGGATCGGGAATGGGGGAGCCGGGAGATGGAAAGGGAGATCGTGAGAAAGCTGGCGGGGGGACTGACAAAGGGGCCCGGGGAAATTCCGGGGAAAGTACTTCCGGGGAGGACTCCCTTTCCTGGGAGGATTCCCCGGAAAGTCAGGTAAAGATATGGAGTACATACAGCACTGCCACAGTATTCCAGGATCCGGAGGTAGAGAATGCCTCCTGCCCGGTGGAGCAGGAGGCGAAGCTGGAGATCCGCATGGCAAAGGGGGAGACAGAAGGAGATCAGCTGATTCTTACGCCCCAGGCGGATGTGGGGGAGTATTTTCTGACTTTGTCGGAGTTGGCCTGCGGAGAGAACAGGATACCTTTGGAGCAGATCAGGGCTTACAAGCAGGGGTATGTCTATGTGGATAGGGAGGACACGGGATTCCCGGCTGCAAAGTATCCGGATATCCTGCTGCCTATGGAGGTTGCGGCAGAATATGGGGAGAATACCATTGCGGCCGGACAGAACCAGGGAATCACGGTGGAAGTGACTACGGATTCGAATACAGAGCCCGGGACATATACAGGTACCTTTTTCCTGGATGTGGACGGTCTGCGGACAGAGATTCCGGTGGAGGTGACGGTGTGGGACATTGACATTACAAAAAGCCATCTGCGCAGCGTGGCCGTGGCGAAGTATGACACCATGCAGCGGGGCGGGGAGGCGTCCTCGGAGCAGATACGCAGATACTATGAGACGCTGCTGGACTACAGGGTGCAGGTGACGGACATGCCTTTTGCCACTGCCAGCCCTGTGCGGTTCCGGCGGGAACTACTGCGCTATTACGACCATCCAAGGGTGAATTCCATTGGGCTGCCGGATTCCGTTGGGCTGTTTGAGCAATGTCTTTTGGAGGCGGCAAGGCTGTCCGCGCCGGGGAAGCTTTACACGGACAAGCTGGTCTGTTATGACAAGAACCGGGATGAATCGGACAATCCGGGCCAGGTCATGGAGGCTGCCATGAAATACAGACAGGCCATGGAGCGGGTGATTGCGGCCCTGGAACAGGACGGATTCTTTGATCAGCCGGGATTCGGGGGCATAGGAGGGGAGTTCTATCAGGAACTGACGGATTCCATCCGGGACGTGAAGCTGATCTATACGGTTGGCTACAATCCTGCTTTTGCGGAATACGGCATCACTTACTGTATGGCCAGGACCGGGGGAAACTCCAGCAAGCTTCCGGTGTATGGGCCTGTGTACAATTACGGGAATGCAGAGTTTGCCGCCTACAGGGAGTATTACCGGGACAGCGGGGAGTGGCTCCACTATATCAATGGAGAGGGGCCTATGATCAGCAGTGGTCTGCCGAACTGGGGCAGCGCCCTCAGGTATTGGGGCTATGCCATGTACAACATGGGTACGGCAGGGGAGTTGACCTGGGGCGTCACCCTCTACAGTGTTCTGAACGGTACAGCCGATATCCAACTCTATCCCCGGAACTGGTATGAGGAGGGATTAAGCTTTCCCTCTTTGAAGCTGTATATGGACGGGTTCTATGTATATCCGGGATCAGGGTACGGAATGGATACTTTCATTCCCTCTGTTCGGCTGGCCGCCAGGCGGGACGGGTTCGAGGACTATGAACTGCTCTGGCAGCTGCAAGAACTATACCGCGGGACTCTGGAGGAGGTCTGGGGAGCGGATTATGACATGAATGATGTGCTGGACTGGGTATTGAGAAAGGCCGTGGCGGACTGGCGGTATTACCCGGGGGACGACGGGCTGTTGTTTGAGATGCGGGAGACGATTGTGTCGCTGATTGAACTGGCAAAGTCGGACTGTGGGTTTGTGTTCGGGGGGATTGCCTTTGACGGGGAACAGCCAAATCAGGGGACGATGGAATTTTGGGTGCGGGACGGATATGAGGTGTCTATGGACGGCGCTGTGCTGGAGCGGGAAGACGGGATTGGAGAATTCGGAGCCGGGGAATCTGAGACCGGAGAACCTGAAGCCGTATTGTCCGGGAGCGGAAAATCCAAAACCGAAAAATCTGGGACTGGGGAGTTTGGAACCGGACAGGCCAAAACCCGAAAATCGGATAAGGTCAGATATCGGGTAGCGCGGGATGGAAATACGGCAAATGACTTTTCCATTGAGATCAGGAAAGAGACAGGCGGGGAAGAGTATGTGTTTGCCGGCAGGATGCTGCGGGATAGGGTGCACATCGGCATGAATGGACAGGACGGGGAACTTTCCCCGGCTTATACCAGTTCTGCAGCCGGCCAGTTCCTTGAAGGTACGGCGGCCAGGTTCCGTTTTGACGGGGGGCAGGTCCGTAGCCAGGAGGAAATCCGGCTTCTGGACAGAAACATGATTCAACTGGACGATTCCTATTTTGACTGCGGATTGGGGGAGATATACGATGTCACCATGACGGTGGAGCTTGAGACCTCAGATGCAGATAAAGACACGGATCTGCTGATTGAGATTTATCTTGCCACGGACATGGGATACAAATCGGAGATGGAGATCGTGAACCTGAAAGCCAACGGCACCACCAGGCGGCGGCTTACCTATACTTTTCATATGGATGAGAAGAGAGGGGATTGTCTGCTGTTTGAATGGCAGCCATATTATGACTATTCTATTTATGCCGCTGACTACGATTCGGACCGAACCGGAAAATATGAGGGGGACGGGAAATATCATGTCTATGGAGATATTACCTTGGACATCACGAGCGTGTCCTGGACGAAATAGAGGGAGCAGATATAGGAGCAGGCGTATGAGCATAAAAAAGAGCGAGAAAAAGAGCGGAAGAAAGAGGGAAAAAGAGTATGGAAATAAGAATGAGAAAGCGAGAGGAAGCTCGCTGCCGGCCGGAAAGCAGCCCAGGGAGAAGCAGCGAATTGGGCGGCGATGGGGGTTGGCGGTGCTGCTTGTTGCTCTATGGTGCTTCTTTGCCGTAGGCAGGGCAGAAAGTGGAGTACAGGCTAAGGCAGGAAGCGAAACAGAAAGTGGAGTACAGACTAAGGCAGGAAGTGAAACAGAAAGTGGAGTACAGGCTAAGGCAGGAAGCGAAACAGAAAGCGGAGTACAGGCTAAGGCAGGAAGTGAAACAGAAAGCGGAGAATCGGGCGAAGACGGAGGTGGGGCAGAAGCCGGAATCCCGGGCGAGGCAGGATATACTGCGGAGAACGGGGAGGCGGCAGGAGCAGAGGCTGTGCCGGAAAAGGTCGGGGAAAGCGGAGCAGAGGTTCAGGACGGGAGCCAGGCGGATATGGGATTGGATACTTGCCAGATTGCCACTTTTGACAGCCGGGACGATCTGTACAATTTCTGGCTGGACGGTTCCAACACCGGAACCATAGGGAGAACCTCCATCAACCGGGATCCTGCCTACATCACCCAGGGAGACGGCAGCCTGAAATGGGAGATGGAGGGTGTATGCGGCTCCCTCTGGAACGGGGAATGCTACGACATTGCCAATCCCATGAACGGAAATTACAAGGTATACAACAATACCATCGCTTCCTTTACGGATATGCGTAAGGTGCGGTATCTCTCCGTGGACTGCTACAATGCCAATGGCTTCGCAGTGACATTCGGGGGGTGGATCACCAGCCGCATTGGGAACAGCTATTATGCTTTTGGCTATGATGCTGTCACGGTACAGCCGGGAAAATGGGGCACTCTGCGGATGTCCCTGAATGGGGCTGATGCAAACCGGTATAAACTTGTGACCCAGATCCCCATTACAGTAAGCTACCCTTACAGGGTGGCTGAGGAGGAGACGGAATTGCTGGAGGTGGGGGATCTGTATTATCCGGAGGCCACTGTATATCTGGACAATCTTCATGCGGTGGTGGATTTGGGGGAGGAGATGGATTCGCATATGTGCTTCGGCAACTCTCCGGGCAGCCTTTTGTCCTTTGACTGCATTGCGGACATGCAGTATACGGCTGCTTACATAGCCCGGGGAGATCTGTCCTGGAATGAGAGGGAAATCAAGTTCGGGACAGGGATATCATTGAAGTACAATACGGATCCTGCGTATACCAATGGAAAGAAAGGCTCCCTGGCCATGAGGCTGGACCCCGTGAACAACGACTGTGACAATTGGTTCAGGCAGTATACCCATGACAGTACTTATGACCAATTGCAGGCGGGAGTGGAGTTTACCGGTATTTTTTGTGATGCGGATCTGGAGCGGCTGCGTATGGATGGCTACGAGGTGACTTTGGATGTATACAATGGATTCGAATATGATAAAGAGGTGTATTTGGGATGGAAAGGCGGAGAGGACAGTACGGCTTATAAACTGGAAAAGGGAACCTGGACAACGATCTCCTTAAGAGGCACAGAAATGCCTGACCTGGGACAGGGTGACGCCCGGCTCCGGTTAGCGGCCTCCCGGGTAGATGTGTTTGAAACGGGATATTTCTATATGAACAATCTCAGGCTGGGCAGGATGAAAGCATGTACAGGGACAGCTGAGGCGTGTGAGATCGGGGCAGCAGGGAAAAGAGCAGGAGAGGAGCCGGGAGGGGCAAGCGGGCAGGAGTCTGGCCTTAGAGAGGCAGGAAAACCGGGGCCGGAGTCAGAAGAGCCCGAAAAAGAACAAGCAGGAAAGGCAGAGCCGGAGGATGCACGGACTGGAGCATGGACACCGAAAGTAGCAGGGATTGCAGGAAAATACGCCAGCGAAGAATACGCCGAGACTTATTCAATCTATGCCATTCCCGTGGAACAGGGAGCCGGATACGCTGTCTATGACCCTCTGGGCAATCCCCTGGAACTGTGGGACGGAAGATTTGCGGTAAGGGAGCCCGGCGTATATACCTACAGCAAGGTAGTGGACGGAGAAGTTTCCTGGCATAAAGTGACTGCCAGAGATACTGTCGCGCCAGTTCTTGCCTTAAGCTATTCTCTAAAATATGTGCGGGTGGGCAGCATGGCGGAATTGCCTGTGGTCAGGGTGGCTGAGAGCGATGGCACGAAAGACTATGAATTGTCCGTCAATTATGAGGGAAAAGAGATTCCGGTGACCGGAGAGGGATTTTTGGCGGATGAGGAGGGGGAGTATGTGGTTTGCATCATTTCCACGGATAAAAGCGGGAATCAGGCGAAGCGCAGGGCAGTCGTGGCAGCCACGCAGGATTCCAGGTGGCTGAATTGTCTTTATGAGATGGACACCGTATATGGACTGGAAGAGCAGACAACGGCTCAGATCGGCGTCCGGCTGCAGATGACAAAGGAGGAGGCTCCGGATGGCAGGGCAGCGGCACGCCTGAAGCTTACTGCTGCCAAAGCGCCCAGTGCTGCCCAGAGTATGGTGGAACATATGCTGTTCTTCCAAAATCCTTTCCGCTATGAATGGAAAGAACGCTTTTCCGGCATCTGCTTCTGGGTAAAGAATGTGTCGGATGTGCCATATAGCTTGGACTTTCTGGGACAGGAACCGGTGTTTCGGGCAAATGACGGAACTTCCACCACCCAGCTTACCAGGCAGATGGGATGGCAGAAAGTGGAGATCCGGGATCTGGACAGATATCTTCCGGAAGACGGACATTCCTACACAGGCATGATCGACATGGAAGACTGTGTGGGAATGTACCTGGGAATCCGCCAGATTGGCAGTGATTTTCAATATGGGGAACTGCTGATTTCCTCCCTGTATGGGGTGCCTTAAGAAGCATAAAAAAGATAGGTTAAGCCGGCGATGGCTTTTGACAGGATCTGCAAGACAGTAGATTCAGCATGGAAGAGAGCGCGCGCCCCGGGGTCTGGCCGCAGGCGCGCAGAAATGAGGAGGAAGAAGATGAAGCAAAACAAAAAGCAAAGAATCACAGCAGGACGTTTGCCGGCAGTGCCGCTGATCACCTGTGACCCCTATTTCAGCCTCTGGTCGGGCAGCGACAGACTCTATGAGACTGACACTATGCACTGGACAGGCAGACGCAAGCGTGTCAGGGGTACGGCAAGGATAGACGGCGTAGACTACCGCTTCCTGGGGCTGGGGAAAGAACAGGCCATGGAGCAGACAGAACTTTCTGTCACCGCTACTTGCAGCGTTTACTGCTTTCAGGCAGCGGGTGTGGAACTGTGTCTGAATTTCTGGACACCGCTATTGCTGGAGGATCTGGACGTGATGTCCAGGCCCTGTTCCTATGTGGACATGGCCGTGCGGTCAGCAGACGGGAAGCCCCATGAGGTAAAGCTTGCATGGGAATTTTTCGGTGAGTTCTGCTGCGATGCAGGACAGACCGAGAAAATCGGCGGGGGCAGCTTTGCGCTGGAAATGGGAGGAGCACAAGGGGAACGTCCTATGGGAGAGGAGCATCCTATGGGAGAGGAGCATCCTATGGGAGAAGAGCATCCCATGGGAGAGGAGCATCCCAAGGGAGAGGAGCATCCCAAGGGAGAGAGGCACCTCATGGGGCACACTGCCTGGATGGGACTCAGACAGCAGCACCCTCTGGGGCATAGCGGAGACAGCATCGCCATCGACTGGGGCTACCTGTACCTGACCGCGTCAGAGGGCAGCCCGCTGGAGGTGTCCTACCGCCAGGTGAACAGGAGTCTGGTGGCGGAAGGCTCTTTTGGCGTAAAAGGGGAAGATTGGGAGGAAGCCTTTTTGGTGGCGGCCTACGACGACATTGCCTCCATCAACTATTTCGGCAGACTGCTGCCCGGATATTGGGCCAGGGACGGCAAAACGCTCCTGGACGCAGTCCGTGAGGCGCTCTCAGAACATGACAGCCTGCTGGATCGCTGCCAGAACTTTGACGGGGAACTGGAGAGGGAGACCATGGAGTTCGGCGAAGCGTATACAGAAATTTGTATTGCCGCATACCGCCAGTCTATAGCGGCTCATAAGCTGATCGCCGACGAACAGGGCAAGGCAGTCTTCATCTCTAAGGAATGCCATTCCGGCGGCTGCGCTGCCACTGTGGACGTGACCTATCCCTCCACGCCGCTGTTCTACTGCTACAATCCGGAGTTGGTGCGGGGGATGATGCGGCCGATCTTCCGATTCGCGAAGTCCCCGGTATGGGGGTATGACTTCGCGCCCCACGATGCGGGGCGCTATCCCCATGTCACCGGACAGATGTATGGCGTGGCTGGCTATCAGGAGGCAGCCCAGGATCTGCATGGCATTGAGGAGGAAAGCTATGTGTACCCCATGCTCTGGCAGATGCCAAGGAGCGCGCAGATGTACGACCTGAAGTACCAGATGCCTGTGGAGGAGAGCGGAAATATGTTGATTCTGGAGGCAATGCTGGTCAGGCAGGATCCGGAGGGAGAGTTGGAGCAGCTTTTGGAAAATCTTCCCCTGTACGAAAAATGGGTGAAATATCTGCTGGAATATGGCAGCGATCCCGGGGAACAATTGTGCACGGACGATTTTGCGGGACATCTGGCCCATAATGTGAACCTGGCCTTTAAGGCCATCATGGGTGTGGAGCCTATTCCATTCTGATGGATGCAGCCGGAAAGGGCGGGGAGGCCGCGCAGTACCATGAAAAGGCCAAAGCCATGGCGAAAGATGCCTTTGAAAGGGCGTTTGGGGATGACCATACCCGACTGACCTTTGACGGGGACGGCAGTACCTGGAGCCTGAAATACAATGCAGTCTGGGATCTGATCTTCGGCTCCGGCTTCTGGGAGGACAGCTTTTATCAGCAGGAAATCCGGCAGTATCGGAAGAAATGCAACAGATACGGCGTTCCGCTGGATTCCAGGGAAAGCTATACCAAGAGCGACTGGATGATGTGGGCTGCAGCCATGGATCCTGAGGGCAGGGCCGTGGAGGAATTTGCGGAGCGCATCCTGGCATTTCTGGAAGAGAGCGGGGACAGGGTACCTTTTTCCGACTGGTACATGACCCGGGACGGCAGGCACTGCTCTTTCCAGAACCGCACTGTCCAGGGAGGGCTGTTCATGCCTCTGCTCTTAAAGCGGGTGAAAGCATCGTCCTTGGCGGGTGATCGTTAGAAGATGCGTTCTTTTATCTGGAGACCGGCAGCCAAAGCCGCGCCGTAAGCGGCTTCCTCCTCATGCGCAACAATGGTAAGGGGCATTTTGAAGCGAGCTTTTAGGATGTCTTGCAGGGCGCTGTTTTTGCGCACTCCGTTGCCGGAGGCTATGAGCCTGGCAGGGGAGAGTCCGGTCTCATTTCGGATGATTTGATACAGGCCGTAAAGCTCCTCTGCCATGCCGTTTAGGACACCGCGTATTAGGGCGGCAGGCCGGAAATTGTCCAGGCGCAGGCCGCTGACCGAGCCGGTTTCCTCCGGGTTCTCCCGGGTGCCCAGGAAAGTGGTGCGCACTGTCCAGGTTTCTTTCGGCTCTCCCTGGCCGTCCAACAGTTTTTTCATGATATCATACTGGGGCACATCCGGCCCGCCCGCGGCCGCCACATACTCTCTGAAGAACCGCTCTAGCGCGGCATAGGCGCTGCCGCCGCAGAGGGCTGCGCCTGCCAGCAGATAGCTGTCCGCAGTGAGTGGCCTGGCTTCGATGCCCTTACCCTGGAAAAAGGAATGGGACAGCACGGAAATCTGGGAGCCTGTCCCTATGTTCACCAGAATGCAATCCATGTCTTCCCCTGCAGAGCCTATGAAGCTGGCCTGATTGTCCCCTATGGAGGCGCAGACGGGAATGCCCCGGAATGTGCCCAGGGACACGGCCTCCTTTGTAACGGCCGGGAGAAAGGAGGGACAGATTCTGTTTTCCGTTATGATATCCCGCAGAAAAACGTTGGATTTACAGTCATACAGCCCCAGGCTTGCGGCCTGGCTGATGTGGAGCAGGGGCGTGCCCCGCCCGGTCAATGCCATGCCCGCATAGTCGGCGATGGTACAAAAGGAGGCTGCGTCCGCCGGGACGAGGCCTTTTTTCAGATTGTACAGATGGGTTGCCAGGCCGTAGCCTGTGGCAAGCTTTATGCCATAGGTCTCGCTCATGTGGCTGCAGACGCTCTTTCCATTCTCATAGTCGGGCAGATTCCCCCGACCGTCCTGCCATGTGAAGAGAGGGCTCACCGCACTGCCGCTCTTGTCCAGATAGACAATGCCGTGCATCTGGCCGGTGAGGCCTATGGAGATGACATCTCTGTAGGCGGAAAGCAGCTCCTCCAGAGCCGGGAGGACTTTGGCCAAAATAGCTGCGGGATCCTGAAGCCGCTCCCAGGTGTGGGCTGTGGGAAGAAAGGTATCGTTGGGCAGCGTAAGAGCCTGGAGGAGCGTATTTTCCGGGAGGCTTACGAGGACAATGCTGATGCTGGTGGTTCCGATGTCGATGCCGATGGTTTTCATGGGGGGACTCCTTGTCTGTGCTTCGCTTTTTATGGGCTGTTACCATTATTTTACAATGAAAAGAGGAAATTGAAAAGACGGTATGCCAATCGAAATTTTTACCCATGCTTGTAAAAAGGCAGTTCCTCTAGTATAATGAAACCATCAAACCCGGTAGTTGTCTCAGAGACGGCTGGCACTGCAAAAGCAGACACGATCACTGCAGATGACGGATGATGGAAAAGCAGAAAGAAAGTAAAGGGAAACTGTCAGTGACGGGTGCGCAATAGAACAACAGGAGGTCAACATGGGAGTCTTATCAAATCTGGAACCGAAGAATGTATTTTACTTTTTTGAGGAAATTACGAAAATCCCCCACGGGTCGGGCAATGTGGGGCAGATCAGCGATTATCTGGCGGACTTTGCCAGGCAGAGAGGGCTTTTCTGCATTCAGGATGAGTATAAGAATATCATTATCAGAAAGGAAGCCACTCCGGGGTATGAAGATGAACCCGTAGTGATTCTCCAGGGGCATATGGATATGGTGGCCGTAAAGAAGCCGGACTGCGATATCGACATGACAAAGGAGGGACTGCGGATCGCCGTTAGGGGGGATGAAGTCTACGCGGAGGGCACCAGCCTGGGCGGGGACGACGGCATCGCGGTGGCTTATTCGCTGGCGCTGCTGGATTCCGATACCATAAAGCATCCCCGGCTGGAAGTCATCATCACGGTGGACGAGGAAGTGGGCATGGACGGAGCCAGGGGGATAGACCTTTCCATGCTGACAGGGAACCGCATGGTGAACCTGGACTCGGAGGACGAGGGGATCTTCCTGACCAGCTGCGCGGGAGGCGCCAGAGTCAAATGCCGGCTGCCGCTTTCCACGGTGCAGCGGGAGGGCGTGGCTGTGGAAGTCACTGTAGGCGGGCTCCTGGGCGGCCATTCCGGCGGAGAGATACACAAGGAGAGGGGAAATTCCAACTGCCTGATGGGACGGCTTTTGTACCGGCTGACGAAAGAGATCAGCCTGGGGATTTCCCGGTTAGACGGCGGCCTGGCGGACAATGCAATCCCCAGGGAGACGAAAGCCGTGCTGGTAATGGATGCGGGGGACGAGGGGAAGCTTTGCGACATGGCAAAAGTTTTTGAAGCGGAAATCCAGGCGGAGCTTTCAACCAAGGATCCGGGGGCATTTGTGTCTGTGGGAGAGGGCAGGACCGGCAGCTATCTGTGCACGACACCGTCTGAGAGCAGGAAAGCGGCTGCATGCCTCATTGCCCTGCCAAATGGGGTGCAGGCCATGAGCGCGGACATCCACGGACTGGTGGAGACCTCTTTGAATTTGGGGATCCTGAAATATGAGGACGGCTGTCTTCTGGCGGATTTCTCCGTGCGCAGCAGCGTGGAGAGCGCAAAGCATGCGCTCATCGACAGGCTGCATGGAGCCATAAGTCTCGCCGGGGGAAGCAGTGAGGTAAGCGGGGACTATCCGGGCTGGAAGTACCGCAAGGACTCGCCTCTGCGGGATAAGATGGCGGCCCTGTACGAAAGGATGTATGGAAAAGCACCCAGAGTGGAGGCCATCCACGCGGGCCTGGAATGCGGTATCCTTGGCAGCAAGATCAAGGATCTGGACTGCGTTTCCATGGGGCCTGCCATGAAAGATATCCATACCACGGAGGAGACCTTAAGCATTTCCTCCACGGGGCGGGTGTGGGAGTTTTTGGTAAGGCTGCTGGAAGAGAAAGAGAATGCGGAGCATTAAGATGATAATACATTTATGGACGAAATGGGGTGTGATATAAATGGCTTCGCCAAGACAGCTGCAATATTATACAGTAGAAGATATCTACAATTTGCCAGACGGACAAAGGGCAGAATTGATTGACGGCGAATTGTACATGATGGCAACACCTGGCAGAATACACCAAAGGCTTGTTATGCTATTATCAAACAGGATTTTTAATTATATTAATAGTAAAAATGGGGATTGCGAAGTCTATCCGTCGCCGTTTGCAGTATTTTTGAATGCTGATGATAAACTTTATCTTGAACCTGATATTTCTGTAATCTGTGATAAAGATAAACTTACGGAAGAAGGATGCAAAGGTGCGCCTGACTGGATTATCGAAATAGTTTCACCCACAAGCCGTCCAATGGACTATAATAAGAAGCTTTTCAAATATCGGACAGCAGGCGTCAGAGAATATTGGATTGTAGATCCGATGAAACGGCAGATTACAGTTTACAACTTTGAACATGATACCTTTGAAGAGTATTCGTTTTCTGACAAAGTAAAGACTGGAATATATGATGATTTTGATATTAACTTTGCTGAAATAAATATTGAATAGGGGCATGCTTTTGTACACAATCACTAATTTGCGAAATTTGCAAAAAAATGGTTGCAATTTCTCCACTGGCGCATTATAATAACTAATGTCTTTCGGGGTGTGGCTCAGCTTGGTTAGAGCGCCGTCTTAGGGAGGCGGAGGTCGCGAGTTCGAATCCCGCCACTCCGATACATTAGGAAGTGTCAAAGCCTTAGCGATGCTGGGGCTTTGACATTTTTCTTTTTGTGCGCCAGTCAAAACTCAGTCACTTCTTTCATCTTTGTGATTTGATTCTATTTGCCCAAATAGGATTGGCATAATGGGAATACTGCCGGAAGCTGATTTGAAAAGAAATCCATTGAAATCTGCCGGATAGAATGATATGATGGTCCTATATTCAAGACCGCCGGAATTTACGAATCTGTCTGATACGAGCATATATGGCCGGCGGTCTAAAAGCCACCACTGCTATGGTGGCTTCATTGTAGTTTACTGCGAATTTCATTGGTGTGCAGTATAATATTAATGACACGCTCCCTCCAGGGAGCCGGAGGGAGAACTATGCCGCAATACAAGATGACAAAAAAGGAAACAGCGGAAAGAAGCGCATTCAAAAAGGAAAACCGGGGCAGGACGGCTTCCGGGCGGGAGGCTCCGGGAAAGGAAAGATCAGGGGCAACCGAAAAAGACATGTATGGAAAAGAAAATAAAGGGCAGGACAGCCGAAAGCGTCAGGCGCCAGGGCGTGAGAGAATGGAAGAAAAGCATTCCGGAGAAAGAGCAGCCAAGGGTTCAGTGTCCGGCCGCAGGCGCAGGGGAGAGGTTCCAAGGCGCCAGGCACCAGTCCGCGGGACTGAAAGAGAGGCAAAACATAATCTGTGCCCGGCGGCCTCCAAATGCGGCGGCTGTCAGTGGATCAATAAAGGCTATGAAGAGCAGCTGGAGATGAAGTCCATGAAATTCCGCAGGCTCATGGAGCCGTACTGCAGGCCGGAGCCTATCATCCCCATGGAAAGCCCCAACCACTACCGCAACAAAGTCCACGCGGCTTTCGGCGAGGACAGGAAGCACAATGCCATCTCCGGCATTTACGAAGAAAAGAGCCACCGCATCGTGCCTGTGGACAGATGCCTGATAGAGAACCGGAAAGCGGACGAAATCATAGTGTCCATACGGGAACTGCTGAAATCATTCAAGATACGTCCTTACGATGAGGACACCGGCCGGGGGCTGCTGCGCCATGTGCTGGTAAGAGTGGGACATGCAACGGGTCAGATTATGGTAGTGCTGGTGCTGGGCTACCCCGTAATGCCGTCTAAAAACAATTTCGTAAAGGCGCTGCTGAAGCTACACCCGGAGATCACTACCATGGTGATCAATGTCAACGATAAAGACACCAGCATGATACTGGGAGAGCGGGAGCAGGTGATATACGGAAAGGGGTATATTGAGGACGAACTTTGCGGTATGACTTTCCGGATTTCCCCCAAGTCCTTTTATCAGGTAAATCCGGTACAGACAGGCAAACTGTATGGGAAAGCCATGGAATACGCAGGGCTGACCGGAAAAGAGACAGTGCTGGACGCCTACTGCGGCACCGGTACCATCGGCATGATTGCCAGCCGTCAGGCGGGGAAAGTGCTGGGGGTGGAGTTGAATAAGGACGCGGTCAGAGACGCTGTCAGCAATGGGAAGCGCAACGGGATTTCCAATATCCGTTTTTACCAGGCAGATGCAGGGGAATTCCTGCTGGAGCTGGCGGCGGCAGGCGAGAAGCTGGACGTGCTTTTCATGGATCCTCCCAGAAGCGGCAGCAGCGAGGCGTTCCTGAACGCGGCGGCGAAGATTGGCCCCAAGCGGATCGTTTACATCTCCTGCAACCCGGATACTTTGGTGGAGGATCTGCGGATTTTGAAGAAAAAGGGATATGGGGTGGAAAGAGCTGTGGCAGTGGACATGTTCCCCTATACGGATGCCATTGAGGCTGTGGTGGCGCTGTCGCTGTGAGGTGCAGAGATTTTAGGCGAGGAAGCACAAGTCAGAGCCGCAAGAGAAGCGATTCTTCTCACGGATCGTTGTGCCGTTAAAAACGGCACTGACGCCGTAGGCGGCATGATGGGAAATGTGAGGAATATATAGATGAAAAAGATACTATTGATAGCCACCGGCGGCACCATCGCCTCAGGATATACGGAAGAGGGGCTGGCTCCGAAGATAGAGGCGGAGGAATTGCTGCAGTATGTGGAGGGATACCAGGATTTCTGTCAGGTGGAGGTGGTACAGCCTTTCAGCCTTGACAGCACGAATATTTACGGAAAGCACTGGCTGGAGCTGGCTGCTTTGATTGAGAAACATTATGGGGACTACGATGGATTCGTTATTTGCCACGGAACGGACACCATGGCCTTTACGGCGGCGGCCCTGTCCTATCTGGTGCAGAACAGCAAGAAGCCCGTGGTGGTCACCGGGGCCCAGAAGCCCATAGACCTGCCCATTACCGATGCCAGGACCAATCTCCTGGACAGTCTGCGCTTTGCCTCCGAGGACAGAGCGCACGGCGTGAACATTGTCTTCGGAGGCAATGTGATAGCGGGAACCCGGGCGAAAAAGGAGCGGTCCAAGAGTTACAATGCCTTTTCCAGCATCAACTATCCCAATATAGCCATGATACGGGACGGCAGGGTGGTATTCTATATTGAGGATAAGGACAGGATGGAGGGCAATGTATCCTTTTACCATGCGCTGAACGAGCGGATCCTGCTGCTGAAGCTGATGCCGGGCATGGACGGGATGATGCTGGACAGGCTTTTTCCCTATTATGACGGCGTGATCATCGAGGCTTTCGGGGTAGGCGGCTTCCCGGAGTACGGACAGATGCCCTTTTACCCGGAGATCAGGCGGTGGATTGACGGCGGGAAGCTTGTGATGATGGCCACCCAGGTGACCCATGAGGGCAGCGACATGGAGGTCTATCAGGTGGGAAAGGCCATTAAGGAGGAATTCCATCTCATGGAGACCTACGACATGACCCTGGAGGCCACGGTGACCAAGGTCATGTGGGTGCTGGGACAGACCAGGGATCCGGAGCAATTTCGAAAGCTGTTCTATGAGACCATCAACCATGACATTTTATTGAAAGAATTATGAGTGCCAGGAAGCTGCCGGGGAGCGGAAGATGCGGAGCAGGAAAACGACAGCCGGAGATGTGAACCGGGAAGAGGGAATCAGGAGAACGGAAGAGGGGACGGGAGCAGGAGAATAAAAGCGAGAACTGAAACAGAAGAACCGAAGCAGGAGAACCGAAGCAGGAGATTTGAAGCAAGAAACTGGTAGCAGGAAATGAGAAATAAGATGAGGAAAATACGCGGGAAATGAAAATCAGCGGGAATGACAGGCGGGAATATATACAAAGACATGGACATATGGGAGCGCAGAAAGAAGCGGGCAGCTGTCTGAGCGGACAAGGAAGCTTTCATCCGGTTAGACGGCTGCTTTGCGCGCTGCTTGTTGCGCTGCTGCTGTGCTGTTCCCTGCTTTGCAGCTGCGGCAGGCAGGGGGAACGGGGACAAGGGCCGGGGGCAGTGAGGATAGGTTCCCTGAAAGGCCCTACTTCTCTGGGCATCCTCTTTTTGATGGAGGAGGCGAAAGAAAATCCCGCGGATTATCCGTATGAATTCCGCATGGCTACAGGAGCCGATGAACTGCTGCCATTGCTGGTGAAAGGAGAACTGGACATTGCGCTGGTACCCGCGAATGTGGCTGCGGCGCTGTATCAGAAGACAGAGGGCGGCGTGACGGTGATCGACATCAATACCCTTGGGGTGCTGTACTTGGTCTCCGGAAGTTTGGAGATAGAGAAAGTGTCCGATTTGGAGGGCAGGACTATTTATCTTACCGGAAAAGGCGCCACTCCGGAGGCGTCCCTCAAATACATTCTGGAGCAGAACGGCCTGAAGCCAGGCGACTACACGCTTGAGTACAAATCGGAAGCAGCGGAGGTGGCTGCTGTCCTGGCTCAGGATCCAGCGGCCATCGGGCTGCTTCCCCAGCCTTTTGCTACGGCTGCCCTGATGCAGAACGAAAATCTGCGCATAGCACTTGACATGAATGAGGAGTGGGAGGCTGCCCGGGAAAGAGAGGGCAGCCAGAAAAGGGAAGACGTCCAGAAAAGGGAGGCTGCCCGGAAAAAGGAAGCTTCTCAGGACAATTCTCAGGAAGAGGAAGCGGGCGGAATGGTTACAGGGGTCACTATCGTCCGCAATGACTTCCTGCGGGAAAACAGGGAGGCAGTGGAGGACTTCCTAAAGCACCACAAGGACAGCGTGGCAGCCGTCAACGATGACCCGGACAAGGGGGCGGTTCTCGCCGTGGAGGCAGGCATCGTGGCAAAAGAGGCAATTGCCAGGGAAGCGATCCCCCGGTGCAATCTGGTGTGCGTCACCGGAGAGGAGATGAAAGGCGCGCTGTCCGCATATCTGGAGGTTTTGGTCGGTTTCAACGCGGAACTGGTGGGAGGGAAGCTGCCGGAGGAGGATTTCTATTATTTATACTGACAGCCGCTGACATTTGCCATGGAGGGCTTTTTTCCAAGGAATGCTCTTCTTCTATGATACCCGACCCGCGAACGCCAGATACTATAAACCGATGGCAAACTTTACCGCTCGTAAGCACAGAGCAGACATTTTATAGAAGAAACTTTTATAGAAGAAACTTTTATAGAAGAAACTTTTATAGAAGAAACTTTTACAGAAAAATTCTTTAAGAGATATGCGCTCCATCAAGAAGTGCATCATATAAAAGAGGCACATTTGAAACAGAAAGGGAACAGGAACATTAAAGATAACAGAAAAGCAGGGAAATATAGAAAATACAGAAAGTACATCATAGTAACGGGCTGGATTGTCCTGTGGCATATCCTGGCGCTTGCTGTGGACAACAAGATTTTGCTGACCACGCCTTTGGAGACGGCCAGAGAGCTTGTGTCTTTGCTTGGCAGCGTCGGCTTCTATCTGACCGTGGGAAAGAGCTTCCTGCGCATCGGGCTTGGTTTCGCAGCAGGTTTCGCAGGGGCGGTTCTCCTGGCTTTTGGCAGCCGGCGATATCCCTGGGTGGAGGAGGTTCTGTCCCCGGTGATGACATTGATGAAAGCGGTTCCCGTGGCATCCTTTGCGGTGCTTTTGCTGATCTGGTGGGGCTCCTCCTTTCTGGCGGTGGCGGTATGCTTTATGGTGGTGCTGCCGAATCTGTATATCAATCTCTTAGAGGGCATGAAGAGCATGGACAGAGGAATGCTGGAAATGGCACAGGTGTTCCGGTTGCCCCTTTGGAATCGTTTTTTCTACATTTTCCGTCCGGCGCTTCGGCCTTTCCTGTACAGCGGACTGAAGCTTTCTCTGGGTATGTGCTGGAAGTCCGGCGTGGCGGCGGAGGTAATCGGCACGCCGGACTTCTCCATCGGGGAGAGGCTGTATCTGTCGAAAGTCTATCTGGACACGGCAGGCATTTTTGTATGGACCGGCGTGGTCATCGGGCTCAGCCTGCTTTTCGAGAAAGCCGTTCTGCTGCTTTTGCAGCGTTTCCTCGCCTGGGAGCCTGTCTGCAGGAAGCCGCGGGGGACGAAAGAAACGGTGCGGGAGAAGAGCGCCGGGGAAAGAGAGGCGGCCTGTCCGAATATGCCCATAAGGCTTAAGGCAGTCACGAAATCCTACAATGGCCGGACAGTCATAGACAGGCTAAGCACGGTCTATGAATCCGGAGGGACTTATTACCTGACCAGTCCCTCCGGCAGCGGCAAGACGACCCTGCTCCATATCCTGGCCCGATTGGTTATGCCGGACAGCGGGCAGGTTTCTGTCCCCTCCCGGTGCAGCATGACTTTTCAGGAGGACAGGCTCTGTGATGACTACAGTGCTGTGAAAAACGTGGAGCTGGTCACGGGAGACCGGAAAGGAGCAGAAGAGGCGCTGGGTCTGCTGTTGGAGCGGGAGGATTTTGACAAGCCATGCAGACAGCTCAGCGGCGGCATGCGGCGCAGGGTGGCCATTGTCCGCGCCATGGAGGCCGATTCGGCCTGCGTCTTTTTGGATGAGCCTTTTTCGGGGATGGATCCGGAGACCAGGGAAAGGGCCGGACGTTATATTCAGGAAAGGCAGGCAGGCCGCATCCTGATCATAGCAGACCATTTTACCGATTTTTAAGAAATAAATAAGAAATAAGCCAGAAGAAAAGAACAAAAACATTTGTATTTTGAACTTCCGTATGTTATAATCTGTTAATGACTGTGAGTGCGTCTGCTGCGTAGGCCAGGCGATTGAAGGAGGAAACGTAGAAAAATGAGTTTACAGGTAGAGAAATTAGAGAACAACATGGCAAAGCTGACGATAGAAGTGCCTGCCGAGGAGCTGGAAAAAGCAATCGAGGGCGCATATCAGAAGAACAAGAACCGTATCAATGTTCCGGGCTTCCGCAAGGGCAAAGCTCCCCGCAAGATGATCGAGCAGATATACGGCAAAGAGGTATTCTATGAAGACGCAGCCAACGCATTGATTCCCGATGCCTATGAAAAGGCCTATGACGAGTGCGAAGAGGAGATCGTGTCCAGCCCCAGGATCGATGTGGAGCAGCTGGAGGCGGGAAAGCCCTTTATCATTACCGCGGAGGTGGCCCTGAAGCCCTCTGTGGAGTTGGGACAGTACAAGGGCGTCAAGGTGGACAAGGCCGATGTGGAAGTGACAGAGGAAGAGATCACTGCAGAAATCGACAAGGAGAGGGACAAGAACTCCAGAACCGTGGATGTCACGGACAGGCCTGTAAAGGACGGCGATATCGCTACCATTGACTTCGAGGGCTTTGTGGACGGGGTGGCCTTTGAGGGCGGCAAGGGGACGGACTATCCGCTGACCATTGGCTCCCATGCTTTCATCCCGGGCTTTGAGGAGGAGCTGATCGGAGCCGAGCTGGAAGTGGAAACAGATGTAAACGTGACGTTCCCGGAGGACTATCAGGCGGAGGAACTGGCGGGCAAGGCGGCCGTGTTCAAGTGCACGGTGAAGCGGCTGCAGGAGAAGCAGCTTCCTGAACTTGATGATGATTTCGTTGGCGAAATCTCTGAGGAGAGCGATACCGTAGAGGAATATAAGGAAGAGATCAGGAAGAAGATTGAGAAGCGCAAGACAGACGAGGCCAAGGCCGTCAAAGAGGACGCGGTCATTGATGCCATCATTGCCGATGCCAAAATGGACATTCCCGAGGCTATGATCGAGACCCAGCAGAGACAGACAGTACAGGAATATGCCCAGAGGATGCAGTCCCAGGGCATCAGCATGGAGCAGTACATGCAGTTCACCGGCATGACCAACGAGATGCTGTTGGAGCAGGTGAAGCCTCAGGTCATGAAGAAGATCCAGTCCAGACTGGTGCTGGAGGCAGTGGCAGCCGCGGAGGACATTCAGGTTACCGATGAGGAAATGGCTCAGGAGTTAAAGACCATGGGCGAAGTCTACCAGATGGAGCCTGATAAAGTGCTGGAGCTTCTGGGCGAGAACGGCAGGAAGCAGGTCACGGAGGATATCCGGGTCAGAAAAGCGGTGGACTTCGTGGTGGAGAACGCGCAGGAGGAGTAATTTTTGGGGAAATTATCGGTGGACGGTAAAGTCCCAAAGGCGCACGAGAGGAACTTTCATCAGCGCACTTTCGAATGAAAGTTCCTCTCGTGAGGCATGCGCTTAAAGGACTTTACCCAATTGCCGGCCACGGCAATTTGTGCCGATCACGACAATTTGTGCCGATCACGGCAATTTGTGCCACCGCGCAGCGATTTCAATAAGGAGGTTTTAATATGAGTTTAGTGCCTTATGTCATTGAACAGACCAGCAGAGGCGAGCGGTCTTATGATATTTATTCCAGATTGCTGAAAGACAGGATCATTATGCTGGGGGAAGAGGTAAACGATGCCTCCGCCAGCGTTGTGGTGGCCCAGCTTCTGTTTCTGGAGGCGGAGGATCCCGAAAAGGACATCCATCTGTATATCAACAGCCCCGGGGGCGTCATCACGGCTGGCATGGCGATCTATGACACCATGCATTATATCAAGTGCGATGTGTCCACGGTATGTATCGGCATGGCGGCCAGCATGGGTTCTTTCCTGCTCGCCGGCGGCGCTAAGGGAAAGCGTTATGCCCTACCCAATGCGGAGATCATGATCCACCAGCCTGCAGGGGGAACCCAGGGCCAGGCTACAGAGATCGACATCGCCGCAAAGCATATCTTAAAGACAAGGGAGAAGCTGAACCATATCCTTGCGGAGAATACAGGCAGGGACTATGAGACCATATGTTCCGACACTGAGCGCGACAACTGGATGAGCGCCCAGGAGGCAAAGGATTACGGAATCGTAGACATGGTCATCAGCTCCCATGCCGCGCAGAGCGAGAAATAAGTCCTGCGCAGTTCAGGTATTTATACTGCATGTCGAATAGAACTGCAGTAATGTATGACGAAAGACCGCCAGCTATATTCTGGCTTAGCCGGCCTGGGAAATTCTGGCGGCCTTTCGTAAAATAGTAGGAGAAGAGAATGGCTGGAAAAATGATCGGAAGCGATATCAGATGCTCTTTCTGCAATAAGACCCAGAACCAGGTCCGCAAGTTGATTGCAGGCCCCTCGGGGGTCTATATTTGTGATGACTGTGTGGACATCTGTGCGGATATTTTGGAGGAAGAGCTGCAAGAGGAGGAAGAGGAAGAATCCGTTCGTCCCGATATCAATCTCCTGAAGCCTGTGGAGATTAAAAGATTTCTGGATGAATATGTGGTGGGGCAGGAGGAGGCCAAGAAAGTGCTCTCCGTGGCTGTCTACAACCATTACAAGAGAGTAACGGCGCCCAGGGATTTGGACGATGTGGAACTGCAGAAGAGCAATATCATCATGGTGGGGCCTACGGGCTCGGGCAAGACCTATCTGGCCCAGACGCTGGCAAAGATTATCAATGTGCCTTTTGCCATTGCGGATGCCACCACGCTTACCGAGGCCGGATACGTGGGCGAGGATGTGGAGAATATCCTGTTAAAGCTGATTCTGGCGGCGGACTATGATGTGGAGCGCGCCCAGTATGGCATTATCTACATTGATGAGATTGACAAGATTACCAAAAAAGGCGAGAATGTCTCCATCACCCGTGACGTGTCAGGTGAGGGCGTTCAGCAGGCGCTCCTTAAGATTGTGGAGGGAACCGTAGCCAATGTGCCTCCCCAGGGAGGCAGAAAGCATCCCCATCAGGAGCTGATTTCCGTTGATACCTCCAACATCCTGTTTATCTGCGGCGGCGCTTTTGACGGGCTGGAGAAGATTGTGGAGGCCAGGCTGGATCGCAAGGCCATTGGCTTCAACACGGAAGTCACTCAGAAGAACACCAAGGAACTGGACGATCTGCTCCAGGAAGTGACGCCCCAGGATCTGGTGAAGTTCGGGCTGATCCCCGAGTTCGTGGGCCGCGTGCCCATTACGGTCTCCCTGAAAGGCCTTGACAAGGAAGCGCTGGTGCGTATCCTCAAGGAGCCCAAGAACGCGCTGATCAAGCAGTACAAGAAGCTCTTCGACATGGACGAGGTGGAACTCAACTTTGACGAAGAGGCCATAAAGGCCATTGCTTCCAAGGCGTTTGAGCGCAAGACAGGAGCCAGAGGGCTTCGCTCCATTATGGAGAATATCCTGATGGATACCATGTACCAGATTCCCTCTGACGAGTCCATTGAGGAATGCGTCATCACCAAAGAGACGGTGGAGGAGGGCGATGCTCCCCTGATCTTCCACAAGAATGACCATAGAAGTCTGGATAAAGCGATGTAATGGAAGAAAAGCATTCCATGGAAGAGTATTCCAAGGAAAACGCCGTCCCCGTGACGGCGTTTTTTAAAAGATACCTGGAAATTTGAGGATACCTGGAAAAGGAAGTGAACAGTATGGTGATAAAAAATGTCAGTCTGGAGACGGTATGCGGCATTACAAGCAAAATTCCGGACAATCAGCTGCCGGAGGTGGCCTTTGCGGGGAAGAGCAATGTGGGGAAATCCTCTCTGATCAATGCGCTGATGAACCGTAAATCCCTTGCCAGGACCAGTTCCCAGCCGGGTAAGACACAGACCATCAATTTCTATAATATAAACAGCGCCCTTTATTTTGTGGATCTGCCGGGATACGGCTACGCCAATGCCAGCGTGAAAGTCAAGGAGCAGTGGGGCAAGATGGTGGAAAACTATCTGCACAAGTCCGGACAGTTAAAGCTGGTGTTCCACCTCATTGATATCCGCCACCAGCCATCGGAGAACGACTGCATGATGTACGACTGGATCCTGCATAATGGTTACCAGCCTGTGATTATAGCCACAAAGCTGGACAAGATAAAGAAAAGTCAGGTTCAAAAGCAGCTGAACCTGATTCTTACCACCCTGAATGCCCGGGAGGGAGCAGTCATCATACCTTTCTCTGCCCAGACCAAGCAGGGACGTGAGGAGATATACGCAATATTGGACAAAGTTCTGGAGGAAAATTCGTGAAAAAGTACTGTAAAGCAGTGGTAAACCTGGCGATAGCGGCAGCAATCCTGGCAGCGGTTCTGTTTGTGGTGCCCAGGATGTTCATTTTCTTTATGCCCTTTGTGGCAGGCTGGATCGTGGCTTTGATCGCAGGGCCGCTGGTGCATTTCTTTGAGGAGAAGATAAAACTGAAGCGGAAAGCAGGCAGCGCTTTTGTCATTGTGGTCATTATTGCCCTGGTGGTGCTGGGGATCTATGTGATCTGTGCTCAGCTGTTCCAGCAGGTTTCGGGGCTGTTAAAGTCCCTGCCGGAAATGCTGGGGAACATGGAATCTGATTTCATCAGCATCGGAAAGAGGCTGAACATGCTGTTGGCCAGGCTGCCCGGCAATCTGCAGCTGGATTTTCGCAACAGCGAAGAACTGCAGCTGGATACCTACCTGGGGGATCTTCTGGAGAAGCTGGGTTCCCCCACCATTGAGGCGGCGGGGAATCTGGCCAAGGTTTTGCCGGGTATCTTCATTGGCGTGATCATGGCGCTGCTCTCAGCCTATTTTTTCGTGGCGGAGAAGCATCAGCTTAACGACTGCTTCCGAAAATATACGCCGGCATCCATACAGATGCGCTACAGAGTCATCCGCCGCAGCCTGGGCAAATCCGTGGGGGGATATTTCAAGGCGCAGCTGAAGATCGAAGTGTGGATGTATTTTCTGCTGTTGATCGGTCTTGGAATTCTGCGGGTAGATTATTTCGGCCTGATAGCCTTAGGCATTGCATTCCTGGATTTCCTGCCGTTTCTGGGCACGGGAACGGCACTGATTCCCTGGGCGGTGGTAAAAATCCTTACCGCGGACTATAAGACAGCCATTGGCCTATTGGTCATCTGGGGCGTGGGGCAGCTGGCGAGACAATTGATTCAGCCGAAAATCGTGGGGGATTCCATCGGGGTGCCGCCGCTGCCCACCCTTTTCCTGCTCTTTGTGGGTTACAAGCTGGGCGGCGTTCTGGGGATGATCCTGGCAGTGCCCCTGGGGCTGCTGGTCTATTCCCTGTACGAGGAGGGTGCCTTTGACACCACGAAGAACAGTGTATTGATCTTAATGGCCGGCATCAACCGGTTCCGCAGGCTGGAGAAAGGGGATATGTCCGAGGTGGAGGAGATGAACCGGCGCAATGAGGAGACGGCGAAGAGGCTGAACAGAGAGGAATGATTTTAAAAACTTTTTTGGATTTTTTGAAACTTTTTGAAACAAAATAGAGTCTATATTAATAGGGAGTGTGAAAACACTCTCTATTCTTATGGATGGAGATAAATTTTGGCGAATGCGTAAATTTTTAAAAGATTTATGCAACTTTGATACAAACATAATTTACAATAAATGCAGTAAAACGATATGCTATGGGATATTATTAGTAGAATGGAAAAACATTCTGAAGAAAAGGCTTAGCGCAGAACCGGTATGGCAAATGCAGGCATGAATGACAGGGAATTACAACTGAAGATTGATACCTACAGTGACATGCTGTTCAAGCTTAGCTATCTGCGTCTCCAGAATGTGCAAGACGCGGAGGATGTGGTTCAGGAGGTCTTTTACCAGTACCTGAAGAAGCCGCAGACCTTTCAGAGTCCGGAGCACGAAAAGGCCTGGTTTTTGAAAGTCACATTAAATGGCTGCAGAAAGCTCTGGCGCAGCGCATGGAGGCGGCACCGGACATCCTGGCCAGAGGGGGAGCCCGCAGAGGATGGCATCTGGGCTCAGGCGGCAGAGCCTCAGGCGGACGCCCGCACAGAGGCCCGGGAGCCGGAGGAATGTTTTTTCAGACAGGAGGCCAGAACCCGTCTGCTTCAGGCAGTGATGTCGCTGCCTGAGAAATACCGGGACGTGATCCACCTTTTTTACTACGAGGAACTTTCCATAAAGGAGATCGCCCGGATAACAGGCAGGGGAGATTCCACAGTCACTTCCCAGCTGACCAGGGGGAGGGAGCTGCTGCGAAAGTCATTGAAGGAGGAATATGACTTTGGATAAATTTCGGGATGCATATCGGGAAGCCTCAAAGGAACTACCAAGGATGTCTCTCAGCGCGAAAGAGGTTCAGGATGAACTGCATCACGCCAGGATGCGGCGCCAGAGAAGAAAGGTCCTGATGGCAAAAGGCTGCGTGGCAGCCACGGTATTTCTTCTCTGTGGCGTGGGGACAATAGCGGCCAAAAGCTATAGAGACAGTGTCATTTCCATGAGAGAGAACGGGTTTGCCGTTACCAGATCCGGAGAGGGGGACGGCCCCTCCGTCGATGATGACCTGCTTTCCGGAGCAGGGGAGATGGGGAAGCTGCGGGACATAGCCTCAAATTTCGGCTTAGGGGGGGTATTTCCTATAGCGGACACTATCCCTGACCCACAAGTGATAGACATAGAAGAGGAGAGTGTGGAATACGATTCTCTGGAGGCGTTTTTGGCGGCGGAGGAAACCGTGATAGCGATTCCGGTGAAAAGCCTGTTCGAAAGGGAATTTGCCAGTGAGCGGGTGTGCGTCTTCGGCGGAGGAGAGGATATTTATATGGACCTCAGGAACGAGGATTCCTGGTTCTCCCTGCACCAGACGGATAACAGACAGTATGAAAGCTATAGTTCCGCCACAGCCTTTATGGGACAGAACTGTAACGAAAGAAATTTTACCAACAGCCAGGGGCTGAATTACAAGGTGTTTGACATAGTGGATCAGTCCGGGGAACTGGAGTCGGTTCACGCGGTAATCTCCGTAAACGGCAGAGATCTGACAGTCAGTTTCGGAGGGTTTGAGGAGAATGAAATCCAGCGGATCCTGAATAGCCTGGATCTGACGGTGTACTTTATGGAATAAGAGTGACAGTCGGCTGCCGACTGGGAGAGGATGGAGAATACGATGGAGAAAAATATTCTGGTGTATAACAATAAGACAGGGATTGCGGAAAAGATGGCGCCATTGCTGTATGGGGAAGAATTTTCGGTGCTGGTGGCTGCAGATCTGGATCATCTGCACAGCATGTTGGAGCATGACCGGATTCATTTGATGCTGGTGGATGTGGAACTGAACGACAAGGGCTGGGACAAGGGAATAGAGATGATCGCAGGACTGCGCAAGAAGAGCAGCATCCCTTTGATCGTAGTATCCGCCCAGTCTGCGGAGACAGCGAAGATCATGGCTCTGGAAGCGGGGGCGGACGATTATGTGACCGCGGACTGCAATCCTTTGGAACTTTTGGCCAGGATCAAATCCCAGCTGCGCAGGTACACCCAGCTGGTGAACATGTGCGCAAATATCGACAGAATCTACAAGGTAGATGAGCTCGTCATTGATGACACCCAGAGGAAAGTCACCGTGGAGGGGAGGAGTGTGCGCCTGACGCCCATTGAATATAAGATTCTGCGCTTCCTGGTACAGCAGCGGGGCAAGGTGTTCTCCAACAGGCAGATCTATGAAAATATCTGGCATATGCAGGCCATCGGCGCGGACAATACCATAGCGGTGCATATCCGGCATATCAGAGAGAAGATTGAGAAGAACCCCAAGGAGCCCAGATACCTGAAAGTGGTGTGGGGGAACGGATATAAGGTGGGGTAACCACTTCCGGGATTCAGGGGAGTTTTGGGGCAATGGAAAGACGGCAGCTTTCCATTGCCCCTTGCGGTCTGCGCGTTTGCTGCAGCATCATCCTGTAAAGAGCAGGTCAGAATTGATAGCCGCTACAGCCTGCCCAGCGCAGCGCCTATGTCCTCCCGCATGGCCAGCACGGCTGCCCTGGAGGCATCCGCATAGCCCTCGCCGCCGAAGCGGGCATACTGCTCCTGCTGGTATGCCGCTATGATGCCCCTGGAGGAATTGACGATGGCCCCCAGTCCGTCCTGATCGAAGAAATGTACCAGATCCGCTCCTTTGCCGCCCTGAGCGCCATAGCCGGGCACCAGGATAAAGGATTTGGGCATGATCCGGCGTAAGATCCGGCCCTGCTCCGGATAGGTGGCGCCCACGACAGCGCCTACATAACTGTAATCTCCCTGCTCGGGCATGGTTTCCTCCGCCCAGGCGTTCACCATGCCGCCTATGATTTCATACAGCGGCGTTTCTGCCGCCCCATTCTTTACCAGGCGATCCTGAAACTCGCCGCTGCTGGGATTGGAGGTCTTCACCAGAACGAAGATTCCCTTTTTCTCCTCCGCGCATACTTTTAAGAAAGGCTTTACGCCGTCAGAGCCCAGATAGGGGTTCACCGTGGAAAAATCTTCGCCAAATCCGTAATATCTCTGGCTTCCCACCTGTACCTGCCCCAGATGTCCCACCGCATAGGCTTCGGAGGTACTGCCGATGTCGCCGCGCTTCACATCGCCGATGACCACCAGATCCTTTGACTTGCAGTAATCTATCGTCTTTTGGAATGCCGCAAGCCCGGGGAGGCCGAACTGCTCATACATGGCGATCTGAGGCTTCACTGCAGGCACCAGATCCCAAATGGCGTCCACGATGCCCTTATTGTACTGCCAGATGGCTTCCGCCGCGCCCTCCAGGGTCTCCCCGCATTGGGCAAAGGCGGCTTTTTTGATGTGGTCCGGCACGAATTTCATCATGGGATCCAGGCCTACCACAATAGGCGCGTTGGTCTTGCGAATTTTTGCAATCAGCTTGTTGATCATGTTTTCCCTCTTTCCTGCGTAAAATATCTGTCCGCAAATTTCTTATAAACATCTTATCATTCCGGTTCCCCAAAGTCAATGTGTGCCGCTTTTTTGCAGATATGGAAAAATGCTGTCAAAAATTCAGGCGACCTATAATTTGGGCATAATTTTATTGTATTTGTGAAAACATATTTTATAATCCGCAGAATCTTTTAAAATAGTACCGGGATCCACAGTTATCAGGAGGGGAGGCAGTCCATGGGAGGAATCGGCAATAAACTGGCAGATCTGCGCAGGGAAAAAGAACTCGGTCAAAAGGAGCTGGCATCTGCGCTGAACTTGTCCGTAGGTACTATTTCCAATTATGAGAACGATGTACATTCCCCTGATCTGCAAACGCTGTGCAGGCTGGCCGACTTCTTCCTTGTCACCACCGACTATCTGCTGGGGCGTACAAAATACCGCTGCCCACCGGAACTTTTAGACGGCTATGTGTCTCCGGACTATACGGCCCAGGACATAGTCAATACCGTCCTGTCCCTGAACAAGGGCGCACAGGCCACAGTGGTGGATTTCGTGAAATACATGGAGCATCTCCACGGCGGCGTCTAAGTCTCGATGTTGTAAAAATTCAATGTGGCGATCACCATATAGATAGCGGTGAACAGGATCAGGAACAGATCCATGATTCCCAGAGCAAGCAGCACGCCTCCGACACTCATGCCCAGGATGGCTCCCATGACAGAGACAAATATGGCAATGCACAATAGCAGCATTTGGATCAGCTGTCTACCAGTATTGCCGATGGAAGACCCGGCCACGACCTGGGCGACAGCCAGAGAGTACAGCTTACCTCCTGACAGGGCCATATAAAAGAGGATGGTGAGCAGGGCTTCGGCTGGCGAAAGGCCTATGACGACAGCACATGGCACTGTTATCAGGCAGCCGTTCACAAGGCTTTGTACATGCTGTATCATGGTGGCTGCCAGAAGCTTTTTGAATGGCGAGTCGGGAAGCAGGTAGGTATAGGGGGATTTCAGCTCCTTTGCCCACTTCCCGCCGAAGCCGGTGAAGATGAAGATCATGTAAGCTGCAATGGCAGGTACAATGAATGCCCGATAGTTCTCCAGCCCCCCAAATCCGCCCTCGCTTTTGTACAGATATGACAGCCCCGCGCCCGCCAGGAGTGCCACCACAGTATTGATGTCAAAAATAAAATATCTGCTCTTTTTATATTCCAGGAGCTGTCTGTAGAACAGGGCAGCGGCTCCTTTTCCGCGCCAGCGGATGCTTGCCTTGTTGAATTTCTGCTTTTTGCCCAGCCGCTTCACGCCATTATCCCCCTGATTGCGGCTGGCCAGAACTTCCTCGTAATCATCCGCGAACTTCATGGCATCTTCATAATATCCTCCGGTACACTTCATCCGCCATGCCGCTGCCACCATGGCTATCAGAAACACCCCATAGCACACGGTTCCGGCCACGTTCACTGCGGTGGGCCCCAGGAAGAGCAGATGCACTACGGCGATATACCAGCCCACCAGGGGCACCATCTGTATCATATCGCTGTGCAGGAAACGAGACAGAATGTTCGTGGTGAGCCCTTCCTGCAGATAGGTACAGACACCCATGGCAAGCAATATGATCACAAGACCGTAAGCAGCCTTTACCACCAGCCGCCGCTGCTTTTCCTGCATGCGCTCCGAGCCATAGAGCAGGAGCATAATGCTTCCCTCCAAAAGATTTTCCACGAAAATGGAAAACACAAAATACAAAGCCAGCTTCCAGCCATCTACAAGGAACAGCATGCCGCCGCATATCACGGCAAAAAGATTGATCAGAATCTGCATGAACAGGGTTCTGAGAAAGGCGTAGAGCAGCACTCGTTTAGGAGAAACCGGCGCCGGAAAGAGGAAGTGCACATCGCTGCCCCGGTATACCAGCCCCCTGCGCTTCGCGTAGGCGATTAAGTTGGCCGGAATCAGCCAGAAAGCGATTACGGTCAGCATGCCCGCCATACCCTCGGGGGTGTCGATCCCCGTTCCTGCTACCAGATTCTTCAGGGAGAGGGGAACCGCGGTAAAGTAGAATACAACCATAACCAGCAGGAAATATGTCACCGGCTTGCGCAGGGCGGCCTTTGTCTTATTGACCAATGTCCTTTTATAGAGATATCCTATCGCTCCCATGGCTTACCTCCCGTCTCCGGCCGCCTGCTCCGCTGTCTGCTTTGTCACGGAGAAGTAAAGCTCTTCCAGATCCTCGCTGGCCAGGGCTTCCTTTGTATAAGTGCCAAGGATATGTCCTTTGTCCATCACGAAAGTCACGTCCCACAATTCCTTTACCATTTCCAGCATATGGGTGCTGATCAACACGGTACATCCGGCCTCTTTCAATTCCAGAATCCGGGCTTTCAGCTCCTTGATGGCCGCAGGATCCAGGCCCACCATGGGCTCGTCCAGCAGAATTACTTTCGGATTGGTGACAAGGGCGCAGCAGATGCTGACTTTCTGCATCATGCCCTTGGAGAGTTCGTTGCCCAGCTTGTCCAGCTTGTCCGAAAGCTCGAAGCTGCGGAAGAGAGACTGCGCCTGTTCCTCGGGGAAAGCCATGCCGTAGGCCCTGCAGATGAATTCCAAATGCTCCCGCACCGTGAGGGCATCGTACATGTAGGGGAGCTCCGGCACATAGGCAAACTGCTTTTTGGCTTCCAGGCTGCGGGAATCCTGTCCCTGAATGCGGATGGCGCCCTTGAACCGCAGAAGCCCTGCAATGCTTTTGATGACCGTGGATTTTCCCGCGCCGTTGGGGCCTAAGAGAATTCCGATTCTGCCGTCCGGCACTGTGAACCCCACATCGTCCACGGCCAGGGTCTTTCCGTATTTTTTGGCTAAATGAATGACTTCCAGCATGATATATTTCCTCCTGCGTGATTATCGTTTTTTCCATACTGTAAATTCTGGCAGTCTACAGTATGTATTTGCCAAGCCGCCTGGCCCACCAGTGGAAAGCATCGTGGACAGGCGGCAAATTTGACTACTCGTAAGTAAGTGCCTCCTACAGCAGAGTCACGCTCCCAAGACCCATCAGGACACAGATGATATAGAGGATAGCCAGATGGGCCGGATAGAAAGCATAGAAGAAATATTTCATCTTCAGCCCCCGTCTGCCATTGTACATGGCAATGGGAATGACGGCAAAAAAGGCAGGCAGTTCCGTCATGCTCATGGCGCATAGCACCACGCATCCTGCCGCCATGGCAAGTGTCTTGCGCTTGCGCAAGAGATACATTGTGTAAATGGCCAGCACGCCCATTCCTGCATAATCCGTGCGCAAAAATTCCGCCGCTGTCATGCATAAAGCCAATGCCGTCAGATTCGCGCCCAGCTTTTCAACCTGCCGCAGCCCCTGATGTATTCCGTACAGAAAGAGCCCTATGGCAGTGGCGCCGCTTACCAGGACAGCGGCAATGAGGCGCTCGTTTTCCCCGGCAGGCAGATCGCTTGCCCATAGATAGACGCCTGGAAGAAGCGCTCCCGTGACCAGAAAGGTTATGCACGGCGCTGCGGGCAGGTCTTTTCCCCCGGGCTTCCCGAATTTCTCCAGGAACCGGCAGGAACAAAGCGCCAGGAGGCCCAGCAGCAAAGTGAAGTATACGTTTTGATATTCTGAATTGAATGTCTGGCCGCATATCGCCAGATTGAAAGGCAGTTCTGAAATCAGGGCGAAGATTCCCAGGCGCAGGGCGTATTTACGGACATCCTTTGTGCGCTGGAACCCTTCTACCAGCAGAAAGCAGAAGATGGGGAAGCCCAGCCGCCCGATGTCCCGCATGAGATTGTAAACGGTATATACGGCCAGATGTTCCTGCTGCCAGGCGTAGGCATTTCCCACAGCCGAGGCTGTCCGGATACCGTTTACCAGATATCTGGCGATCACTGCGGCCGCTGCATGGTCGATGAGCATGGCGGCCACGGCAATGATTTTGATGGTGCTTCCGCTTAAACCGCCCCTCCCGGCGGGCAGGGAATCAGCAGAGGGTGTATAATTCTCGATATTTTCCATCGTGAGATCCTTTCTACGAAAGTATTGTGTGGTAGAATATGACCATATTCTCTACAGAAAACGGCCGGATGGCTATAATCATACAATAAACTTTGGAGGATGATCTGTCAATAGTCATTCTATATAGAATGGGTCCGCAATTATGAAATTTGTAGTGGCTTCTTGACAATCACTCTTTTTTGGGGGAAAATAGGAGAGGTGGGTTCTTGGAGCGCACTAAATATTTTGGCGGGCAATTATGGACAAAACGTCCGGAGAAAGGATGGCGTAAAGATGACAAAGATAGATGTGTTTTCAGGTTTTTTGGGAGCGGGAAAGACAACGCTGATCAAGAAGCTTTTAAAGGAGGCGCTGGATGGCAGCAAGACTCTGCTTATCGAGAACGAGTTTGGCGAGATCGGCATTGACGGAGGGTTTCTCAAAGAGTCCGGAATCGAGATCCGGGAGATGAACTCCGGCTGTATCTGCTGCTCTCTGGTAGGGGATTTCGGAACTTCGCTGAAAGAGGTGATCGAGACCTATGCGCCTGAGCGGATCCTCATCGAGCCCTCCGGCGTGGGAAAACTGTCGGACGTGCTGAAAGCCGTGGAGAATGTGGCAGTGGAGCTGGATGTGCGGGTAAACAGCGCAGTGGCGGTGGTGGATGCCTCCAAGGCGAAGATGTATATCAAGAATTTCGGGGAGTTCTTCATCAATCAGATCGAGTATGCCGGAACCATTATCTTGAGCAGGACGGACAAGGTGAACGATGCAAAGCTTCAGGAGTGCGTGGCTATGGTCAGAGAACATAATGACAAAGCTGTAATCATAACAACACCCCTTGCGGAACTGGAGGGTAAGGCCGTGCTGGAGACCATAGAGGGGAATGACACCCTGGAGGATATGATGAAAGAGATGCTGGAGCATGCGAAAGAGGAGCATCATCATCACCATGAGGAGGAGTGCTGCGGGCACGGGCATCATGATCATGACGAGGAGGAGTGCTGCGGACACGGGCATCATGATCATGACGGGGAGGAGTGCTGCGGACACGGGCATCATGATCATGACGGGGAGGAGTGCTGCGGGCATCACCATCATGACGGGGAGGAAGAGCACGGGCATCATCATGATGGGAAATGCTGTGAACATGGTCATCATCACGATGGGGAGGACCATGATCACGGGCATCATCATGAGAAAGAGTGCTGTGAACATGGCCATCATCACCATGGCGAGGAAAGCCATGAATATCATCATGACGGAGAATGCTGTGAACATGGCCATCATCACCACGATGGGGAGTGCCATGACCACCATCATGATGAGCACTGCGGCTGCGGCCATGATCATCATGACCACCATGGCCACCACCATGCGGACGAAGTGTTCACCAGCTGGGGCAAGGAGTCGCCTGCCAAATTCACGGCTCAGCGCATTGAGAGTATCCTGACTTCCCTGGACAGCGGAGAGTACGGCGCGATCCTGCGCGCCAAGGGCATGGTGCCTGCGGAAGACGGCACATGGGTCTACTTTGACTATGTTCCCCAGGAGCATGACATCAGGACAGGAAAGCCGGAGATCACAGGAAAGTTCTGCGTCATCGGCGCCCAGCTAAGGGAGGATAAGCTGGAGGAACTGTTCCGCGGATAAGCTGCGTACCAGGCAGCTGGATAAATGGGTAAGGGGCAGAAACGGTGCGGAGACCGGACTGCCTTTCAGAGCCCGGGAGACCGGGCAGATGGGAGCAAAGATGAAGCCTGTATATATGATCAATGGATTTCTGGAGAGTGGCAAGACGGAATTCATCTCTTTTACGCTGGCACAGAATTATTTCCAGATTAAGGGAAAGACCCTGCTGATTCTCTGCGAGGAGGGGGAGAACGAGTACGATCCTGCCCTTTTGAAAAAAAGCCGCACAGTAGTGGAACTGATCGAGAAAGAGGAAGACTTCAATCCGGCGCATTTGACGGATCTGGAGAAACTCCACAAGCCGGAACGCATCGTGATTGAGTTCAACGGCATGTGGAATTTCAAAAATGTCAAGCTTCCCTGGTACTGGAAAACGGAGCAGCAGATTACCATAATCGACGGCTCCACCTTTCCCGTGTACTATACCAATATGCGCTCTCTCCTGGCGGAAATGATCCGTAAATCGGAGATGATCATCTTCAACCGCTGCGATACGGTGCGCGACCAGCTAAATTCCTACAAAAGAAACATAAAGGCCGTAAATGCGTCTGCGGATGTAATTTTCGAGGACGCCCAGGGCGAGATCGACGAGATCTTCGAGGAGGACCTGCCCTACGATCTGAACCAGGAGACCATCGTGCTGGACAATCAGGGCTATGGGATCTGGTACCTGGATTCCATGGACCATCTGGAGCGCTACGTGGGCAAAAAGCTGCAGTTTGTGGCCATGGTGCTCAAACCGGAGAATTTTCCCCAGGGGTATTTCGTGCCCGGACGCCTGGCCATGACCTGCTGCGCGGACGACATGTCCTTTTTAGGCTATGCCTGCAAATTTTCCGGCGCCGGGGCGCTGAAGCAAAAGGAATGGGTAAAGGTGACGGCCACGGTGGCAAAGGAGTACTGGGAGGACTATAAAGGCGAAGGTCCCATACTCCATGCAATCAGCGTAGAGAAGACGAAAGCGCCCAAAGACACGGTCATCAGCTTCTCCTGAGGCTGTGAAAGGCAGGAAAGTTTTGGGAGCTGATTTCCGGGCAAGGAACATTTTCGGGAGCAGAGTATGCTTAAGAGGCAATATGCCCAAGGCGGGGCAGCCCTGACAGGGAAGCGCCTCCGAAAGAAAGCCTCCCCGCAGAGGATTGAAAGATGGACAGGAAGAATTCCGATGAAAAAGAGATACATCAGTTAAGAAACCGGCTTCACGACCTGGCGGAAAAGTCTTTTAACCAGGGCATCTTTACCTTTACGGGGTTTCTGGGCTTAAGCGAACAGGATGTGTTCTGGCAGGAGGAGGGGAGGCTTTCCTATGCGGGATACTGCCTGGAGGGCGGGTATGAGACGGCGGACAGGGTGGTGTTGCGGTTCGGGAATCAAGAGGAATTGGGATATGAGACACCCTTTCCCATTGTCTGCATCCATATAGAGCCCCTGGCCAGGAAGTTTGCGGATGAACTGTCCCATAGGGATTTCCTGGGGGCACTTATGAACCTTGGCATTGAGAGGAGCACGGTGGGGGATATCAAAGTGGGGGAAAGCCAGGCGTATCTGTTCTGCCTGGACTCTATCGCAGGCTTTATCTGCGAGAATTTAAGCCAGGTGAAGCATACCCATGTAAAGTGCAGTATAGTGGAGAGTCCGGCCAATCTGCCGGGGGAGGAGCCTGTGCCGGGGGTAGTCCAGGTGCAGTCCCTGCGGGCGGATGCTGTGCTGGCAAAGGTCTATAATCTGTCCCGGGAAAAGAGCCTGGAGCTGTTTCGGGCGGGAAAGGTCTATGTGAATGGAAGACTGTGTGAGAATAATTCCCGTCAGCTGAAGTCCGGGGAGACCGTGAATGCCAGGGGGTATGGGAAGTTCGTCCTGACAGGCGAGCCCAGGGAGACCAGGAAAGGAAAGCTGGCGGCAGAGGTTGCGGTATACTTGTGAGTATATATAAATGATGTACAGAGGTGTGTATGTATTCCTATTCGACTATACAATGGCTGTTTTTCTTCTATTTTTATTGCTTTGCGGGCTGGTGCATTGAATCGGCCTATGTGTCCGTCCGCACCAGGAAGCTGACCAACCGGGGGTTCATGAGAGGGCCTTTTCTGCCTCTGTACGGAAGCGGTGCCATCATGATGCTGGTGGTGTCCATGCCCTTTCAGGACAGTATCTTCATGGTCTATGTGGCCGGCTGCATCGGCGCCACGGTGCTGGAGTATGTGACGGGGGTCACCATGGAAGCATTGTTCAAAGTGCGGTACTGGGATTATTCCAAGAATAAGTTCAATTTCCAGGGGCACATCTGCCTGGGTACTTCGCTGGCCTGGGGGTTCCTCACCATTCTGATGACAGAGGTGGTCCATGTGCCGGTGGAGAGGCTGGTTCTTTCCATACCGAATCCGGCTTTGAGGACGGCTACTGCTGTTCTGACGGTATACATCGCGGCGGACTTTGCGCTTTCTTTCAAGGCAGCCATCGATCTGCGGGACGTGCTGGTGAAGATGGAAAAAGTCAAAGAGGAGATGGTGCATATCCAGAAGCGCCTGGACGTGGTCATTGCGCTGGCTGGTCAGGAAATGGAGAACTACAGGGCCGCCCTGGCTGAGAGCGCCGGCATTGCCAGGGAGGAATGGGCCGAGAGCATGTCCATGCATATAGAGGACATCAAGGCCGGCATCGAGCGGAGGCTGGAACAGTTAAAGAACCTTATTCCTACATGGGGGATGCAGCAGAAGAAAGACATGGGGGAGGAAATCCTGGATCTGCGGACGAAATACGCCATCAACCTGGAGGACAGAAAGCGGCTTGGGAGGATCAGGGATTTCTTCCAGCGTGATCTGCTCCGTTCCAATCCGGGCATGACTTCCGTAAAGTTCAGGGAGGCTTTGGAGGAACTGAAGCGTCGGACTATGGGCAGGGATGAGAATGAGGATGATCAGGAGCAAAGATAGGGGATCCTGATTTATAAAATGGGGGCTGTCGTTTCGGCGATGGCTCCTGTTGTGTCTCTTAAAGAAATCTTAAACAATTCCCCTGTTTTTTGTTAATCGCTGTTTTGGTAGAATGCTTTTATGAGGTCATGATTTTCATATTGAGGAAAGGTTAGGGGTATGTACAACATTTTAATCTGTGACGATGAGAAAGATATCGTAAATGCGCTGAAAATTTACCTGAATGACGCTAATTATAAGCTGTTCGAGGCCTTTGACGGCAGGGAGGCTGTAAAAATCGTGGAGGAAAGCGACATCCATCTGGTGCTCATGGACATCATGATGCCCGAGATGGACGGCATAGAGGCCATGGTGAAGATACGGGAGAGGAGCAATGTGCCCGTAATCCTGCTGACGGCCAAGTCGGAGGACGCGGACAAGATTCTGGGGCTGACGGTAGGGGCGGACGACTATATCACCAAGCCTTTCAACCCGGTGGAGGTGTCTGCCAGGGTGCGTTCCCAGCTTCGCAGATACATGCAGCTGGGGGCAGGGAATGTGCAGCAGGAAGTGCTGCGCTGCGGCGGTATCGAGCTGGACGACACGGAGAAAAAGGTGCTGTTGGACGGGGAAGAGGTGGCGCTGACCCCTACGGAGTACGAAATCCTAAAGCTTTTGATGCAGCACCCGGGCAAGGTCTTCTCCCCCAGGGAGATCTATCAGAAGATATGGAACGATCTGCCTTACGGCAGCGAGAATACGGTGGCGGTACACATCAGGCATATCCGGGAAAAGCTGGAGATCAATCCGGCGGAGCCCAGATATTTGAAAGTGGTGTGGGGGCAGGGCTACAAGTGTGAGAAGAAGTCCTAGGCGCGCAAAGTGAATACGATTCACTTGCGGACAAGTTCGCTTAACGAGCCGGTCTCACGCAGCAGAATGGCCGAAGTGCGTGAGCATTTTTCCGGGGGCATAGGTGTTTGAGGAGATTTTTGCGAGGGATTTTTGCAGGAGGTTTTATGGAGAAGCGGGATTGGAGAGAGGGTCTGGGGGAAGAGACGGAGCGGGAACAGAGGGTTGCCGGGAGTGAGGAAGAGTGTGAAGCGGAGGAAGAGGGTATGGACGGTGAAATGGGGGGAAAGAGACGAAAGAAGATTAGGAGGGGGAATGAGCGGTATCGGTTGACGGGGGCTCTTGGGGCCAAGATTTTTGCTTTTTTTCTGCTGGTCGTGTCCGGGGTTGTGGGGTTCTGGGGGCTGCTGGCTTGTGTGAAGATCGGAGAAAACGGATTTTATGAGGGAAGCCTGGAGGAGGTATTGGAGCAGCAGCTTCAGAGTCCCGGGGCTTCCGCGATTTATCGGGTAGCCGAATACATTGAATCAGGGTATATCAAAGGTGCGGAGGAATACTGCGGGGAGAGAAATGTAGACGTGGAGCTGGTTCAGGAGAACGGGAGAGGCGGGGAAACGGTCCTCTGGAGCACCGTTTTGGACGACTATGAAAGGAAGTATGTAGCGGCCAGATACCTAATATTTGATCTTCAGGAGGATGTCTCCGTGGGTGGCATCAGGCTAATGGAGGATGAGGAATATCTGCTTCGGGCTTCTGTAAGAATGGACTTTCCCATGAAAGACGACTTCCGAAAGCTGGCGGAGATTGTGAAGCTTATCTATGATGCCAGATATGCGCTGATCGGAATGACCTTGGCGGGCATCTTTCTGTGCATCCTTATGTTCATCTTCCTGATATGCAGCGCAGGGCACCAGAACGAACGGGAGGGCATCGTGCCGGGGGTGCTGGCGTCCATTCCACTTGAGGTGTTGACTGTGCTGTTTGGCTGCGGAGCGGCTGTGGTGGGCTTCATCGGGCTGAACTTTGGGCGGGGCTTAAGCACGGTGACGGAGATGGTGCTGCTGACCTGCGTGGGAGCGCTGCTGGCAGTCTGGGGGACGCTGTACTGCATGGAAATCGCCGTGCGCCTGAAGCGTGGGAAATGCTTTCAGCACAGTGTGATTTACTGGGTGCTTCGGGGATGCTTTCGGGCGTGCCGGTTCCTGGGGAGAGGGTTCGTGTCTATGCTGGGGAATCTCCCGCTGGTACTGACGGTGGTAATTGCCTATCTGGGGCTGTGCATCTTAGAGTTCCTGGGCATTTGTATAATGCTCAGCGGCGGAGAGGAGTTGGCCGGTGTGCTGTGGCTCATAGAAAAGGCTGTGCTGTTTGTGGTCATCATGTATGTGGCGCTGGCCTGCAGGAAGCTTCTGGCGGCAGGACATGCGCTGGCCAAGGGTGAGGGGGATTATAAGGTGAATACCTCCCGGCTGCTGTGGAGATTTAAAGAACATGGGGAGAACCTGAACAGCCTGGGCCAGGGAATCTCCAAGGCTGTGGCGGAACGCCTCAAAAGCGAGCGCCTGAAGACAGAGTTGATCACAAATGTGTCTCATGATTTGAAGACACCATTGACTTCTATTATCAATTATGCGGATCTGATTTACGAGGAGTCTGGGGCAGGCGGGCGATACAGTGCCGGGAATGCATCAGCTTCGGGAAATGTTTCCGGCGAGAGCGGAGCCGGGACAATGGAGAAATGCTTCACGGAAAGGGGTGAGGATAATTCCTGTGGGAGAGGTGAAGAACCAATGCCTGACAATGCCTCGGATACGGACAATGCCTCCGGGAGCATGTCCAGAGTGGCGGAATACGCGGAGGTGCTGCTGCGTCAATCCAGGCGGCTGAAGAAGCTGCTGGAGGATTTGCTGGAGGCCTCCAAGGCTACCGCAGGGAATCTGGAGGTAAACCTGGCGCCCTGCGAGGTGGGGGTGCTCCTCTCCCAGGCAGTGGGGGAGTACCAGCAGAGGATGGAGGAGAGGCAACTGAATCTGATTGCGCGCCAGCCGGAGGAGATAGCAAGCATTATGGCTGACGGACGGCATCTGTGGCGGGTATTCGATAATTTGTTAAACAATATCTGTAAATACGCACAGGAGAATTCCAGGGTGTACTTAAGCGTGGAGGAACGGGAAGAACATGTACTGATCGTCTTCCGGAATATGTCAAAATACCCTCTGGAAATTTCCGCGGAGGAGCTGGAGGAGCGGTTCGTGCGGGGCGACAGATCCAGGCACATGGAGGGTAACGGTCTGGGCCTGTCCATCGCCAAGAGCCTGGTGGAGCTCCAGGGCGGCAGGATGGAGATCACCATTGACGGCGATTTGTTTAAGGTGACGCTGGATTTTGACGGGATTCGATGATATTGCTGCCCTTGAACCGGGCTTTGTCCAAGATGTAATAAGGCAGTAGAAGGAATGTATTTATTCCCGCGAGCAATGAGTCAAGTGGGCATGCTTGCATGCACATTTGACGAATGCCGCGAGGGTCAAATACCAAAGTGTCCGAAGGACACTTTCTGCTCTGCAGCGCTGCAAGATTGATACCCCCGTTGCTTGCAGCGGGGTCTTTGATTTTCTGGAAGATTGATAAAAAGAGGACTTGTTTTCGGCCATATATCTATGGTATCATGACTTTACTGGCTTACCGCAGGAACGGCAATGGCACGGGCCATCCGGGATGAATCTGCGGAAAAGAGCAATTTATCATAACAGAAAGGTTGGTACAGTATGGGAAAAGCAAAAGTCTATTTTACCAGAGAAATCACACCTCAGGCTATGGTGCGCATGTATGAGGCCATGGGGGTGGAACTGCCCGGAAAGGTAGCGGTGAAGCTCCATTCCGGCGAGGTGGGAAACCAGAACTTCCTGCGCCCTGATTTCATGAAGCCTGCGGTAGACCGCGTCAGGGGTACCATCGTAGAATGCAATACGGCCTATGAGGGCGCGCGCAATACCACGGAGGCCCATAAGAAAACCATGAAGCTCCACGGCTGGACCGACATCGCCCCGGTGGATATCCTGGACGAGGATGGGGAGCTGGAGCTGGCCATACCTGATGGCCTGAAAATCAAGAAGAACTTCGTGGGCGACCATATAAAGAATTACGACTCCATGCTGGTGCTGTCCCACTTCAAGGGGCATCCCATGGGCGGCTTTGGCGGGGCTTTGAAGAATATCTCCATCGGCCTGGCCTCCTCCTACGGCAAGGCCTATATCCACGGTGTGGGGGACACGGATAATTTCTGGGGCTCCGACCATGATTCTTTCCTGGAGTCCATGGCGGATGCCAGCAAGTCCATTGTGGAGTACTTTGGCGATAAAATTGTCTTTGTCAATGTAATGAAGAACATGTCCGTGGACTGCGACTGCTGCGCCGTGGCGGAAGACCCTGCTATGGGGGACATCGGCATATTGGCCAGTACGGATCCGGTGGCGCTGGACCAGGCCTGCCTTGATCTGGTGTACGCTTCCGACGACCCGGGCAGAGATCATCTCCTGGAGCGCATCGAGTCCAGGAACGGCGTACACACTGTAGAAGCGGCAGCTAAGCTGGGCATCGGCAGCAGGGAGTATGAGCTGGTGGAGATATAGGGCGCAGGCGTGTGCGCTGAGCCGGAAGAACAGCGATAAAATATGATACCGGATAGGGAGGCGGCCAGCCACTGTGAAAAAGTGAGAGAAGTCTTTTCAAGGCCAGGATAGAAGCCAAGCCTGTATAGGAAAGCCGGCGATAGGAAAGTGAGAGTTTCCTGTCGCCGGTCTTTTTACCATACTTATGATTTGGAAATGCGCTGAATAGTAACCGATATAGAAATAAGGGTAAAGAAATAAGACAAGAAAAGATAGCAAATGACATTGCAAAAGGCTGCGGATTTAGGTATGATAGAAGAAAAGGCAACGAGGAGGTATTTTTTATGGCAAGATTTTCTGCGTCAAGGAGTCCTGAGGTCAGCGCCCGGGAGACCAGGAACATGGAGCGTTCCAGAAAGATCGCGTCCCAGGGCATGGTGCTTCTGAAGAACAACGGCGCGCTGCCCATGACGGAAGCCGGAAAGAAGATCGCCCTGTTCGGCAACGGCGCCAGGCGGACGGTAAAAGGCGGAACCGGTTCCGGGGACGTGAACAGCCGCTCGGTGACCAGCGTGGAGCAGGGGTTGGAGGCAGCCGGATTCACTGTGGCTACCAAGGGATGGCTGGATCGGTACGATGAGGCCGTGGAGGCCGCCAGGAAAGCCTACTTTGCGGATTTTGCAGCGGCGGTTAAAAAGAACGGCCAGAGCGCCATCATGCAGCTGTTCAACAATCCGTTCATGGAGCCTGCCCTCATTCCCGTGACGGAGGCGGATGCTGCCGGTGCGGAGGCGGACGTCTGCATCTATGTGATCGCCCGCAATTCCGGCGAGGGCAAGGACAGGAGGCCTGTGGAGGGAGAGTATGATCTCTTCCAGGTGGAGAAAGATGCCATCCGTCTGCTGGAGGAGAAGTATGAGAAGCTGATCGTGGTTCTCAATGTGGGCAGCGTCATCGACACTAAGTTCCTCCGGGGAGAGGAGGGGATCGATGCCATCCTGCTCATGAGCCAGGCCGGCAATATCGGCGGCTATGCCCTGGCGGATGTGCTGACGGGCAAAGTGACCCCCAGCGGGAAGCTTACTACCACATGGGCGGAGAATTATCTGGATTATCCCGGTGCGGAGAAGTTCAGCCATATGAACGGCGACATTGACGATGAATATTATACCGAGGGAATCTATGTGGGATACCGTTATTTCGACACCTTTAACGTAGCTCCCGCCTATCCTTTCGGCTATGGCGGTTCCTACACGAATTTCACTGTGAAGACGAAAGGGGTGGAAGCGGACGGGAATGCTGTCACCGTGAAAGTGGAAGTAACCAACAGCGGGAGTACATACCCGGGCAAAGAGGTGGTGCAGGTGTACTATTCCGCCCCTGCAGGGAAGCTGGCCAAGCCCTATCAGGAACTGGCCGCTTACAGGAAGACGAAAGAACTTGCGCCGGGAGAGTCCCAGGAACTTGTGATTTCCTATCCCGTGAAAGCCATGGCCTCCTACGACGAGAAGAGGGCGGCCTGGGTTTTGGAGGCAGGAACGTACTATGTGCGAGTAGGTACAAGTTCCAGGGATACCGTTGTTGCGGCTGCGCTTGCGCTGGACGGAGAGGCCGTCACAGAGAAGCTTTCCAACCGTCTGCCACTGGACTGCGAAATGCAGGAACTTTCCGCAGAGGGCGCTGCTCCTTACAGCTATGAGAATGAGGCGGCGGAAAAAGAGAATGCGCCGGTGATCCGTATCTGTGCCGGGGACATTCCCTGCGTGACAGCCGCTTACCGTAAGGGAGAGGAAAACGCTCCGGAGAAGAAGACGGAGCAGAAGATCACCATGGATGAGGTAAAGGCCGGCAAATACACGCTGGACGAGTTGGTGGGGCAGTTGACCGTGCAGGAGATGGCGGAACTGTGCGTGGGCACGGCCAGAGGAGGTTTCGGCTCTGCTTCCATCATCGGCGCGGCCTCTGCGGCTTGTCCGGGAGCGGCCGGAGATACTACCTCCCTGATGCTGGAAGATCGGAACATCCGCAACATGATCCTGGCTGACGGGCCTGCGGGCCTGCGGCTCTCCACCAGCTTCGCGGCGGATGGTGAGGGCAACCTGATTCCGGGAACAGACTCTGCGCCTATTCCGGGCATGGATCTGCTCATGGGCAATATGCCGAAGCCGGAGATTCCTGAGGATGCAGTCTACTATTATCAGTACTGCACCGCTATCCCCATCGCCACCCTGCTGGCCCAGACCTGGGACGTGGAGGCCATTGAAGAGGCTGGAGACATCGTGGGAGAGGAGATGGAAGAGCTGGGCGTGACCCTCTGGCTGGCCCCCGGCATGAACATTCACAGGAATCCCCTGTGCGGGCGGAACTTCGAGTACTATTCCGAGGATCCCCTGGTGGCGGGTCTGTGCGCTGCAGCAGACACTCTGGGCGTTCAGAGGCATTCCGGCGTGGGGACCACCATCAAGCACTTTGCTTTCAACAATCAGGAGGACAACCGGATGCATGTGAATTCCCATATAGGGGAGAGGGCCATTCGGGAGATTTACCTGAAAGGCTTTGAGATCACGGTGAGGGCTTCCCAGCCCATGTCCATCATGACCTCCTATAACCTGATCAACGGCATCCATACGGCCAACAGCTATGACCTGCTGACGGCCATCGCCAGGGATGAATGGGGATTTGCCGGAATCGTCATGACAGACTGGGGCACCACGGGCAGCATCGAGATGAATCCGGGCGAGAAGTTCAAGTACGGCGCCTCCAATGCGGCGGGCTGCGTCAAGGCCGGGAACGACCTGACCATGCCGGGCAGTCAGGCGGATGTGGACGAGATTGTGAAGTCCGTAGGCGCGGCAGAGGGCGATGTAACCTGTCCCATTACCCTGGGCGACCTGCAGGCCTGCGCGAAGAGGATGCTGAGCATTATCATGCAGAGTTCCGTCTATGAGGGTTCCGCGCCCTATGCGGCATCTGCAGGCAAGGCACTGTGAGGGGTTTATAATAAGGGCTTAAGCATAAGAATTGAGTAAAATTTCAGGGATAGATGCGCCCAAAAGAGGAGCATCTATCCCTGTCCCACAGTCTGATTTATGTCCACTTGGCCGAGGACATGTATTTCTCCTCGCAGTACTTGCAGCGGTACACTTCATTTTTCGCATCCGCCAGGCAGAAGATATGGGGCAGTTCCTGCTCGATGGAAGTAATGCATCTGGGGTTGTGGCATTTGATGACATTCTTGATCTGTTTGGGCAGCGTCAGCTCTTTCTTCTCCACGATTTCTCCGTTCTTGATGACATTGACGGTGATATTGTGGTCGATAAACGCCAGGACGTCCAGATCCAGCATGTCGATGTCGCACTCCACTTTCAGAATATCTTTTTTCTCCATTTTGTTGCTTCTGGCATTCTTGATGATGGCCACGGTGCAGTCCAGCTTGTCCAGCTGCAGATGGTCATAGATTTCCAGGCTTTTTCCGGCTTTGATGTGATCCAGCACAAAGCCTTCCTCGATTTTTCCTACATTTAACATCTGTCAATCCTTTCCGAAACTTTATAAATTTGAATCTCAATTTCTTGCAGACATTTCGGCAGTGGGCCTTTTCTTCCTGCATTGGAAGCAGAGCGTGGGAATGTACTGGCATATTATACCTGGATTTCCAGCAGGGTCAGTATCAGTGCCATCCGCACATACACGCCGTACTGCGCCTGTCTGAAATAGGCGGCCCTGGGGTCATTGTCCACTTCCACGGAGATCTCGTTGACTCTGGGGAGAGGGTGGAGCACCAGCATGTCTTTTTTGGCCAGTGCCATCTTGTCGGAATTCAGGATGTAAAAATCCTTTAACCTGACATAGTCCTCTTCGTTGAAGAAGCGCTCTTTCTGGACTCTGGTCATGTACAGGAGATCCAGTTGGGGCATCACGTTCTCCAGGCGGATGACTTCCTCATAGGGAATGCCTTTTGCTTTCAGCATCTCCGTGATATAGTCCGGCACCCGCAGCTCCTCCGGGGAGATGAAGACGAAACGGATATCGCTGTAGCGCACCAGGGCATTTATCAGGGAATGGACGGTGCGGCCGAACTTCAGGTCTCCGCACAATCCGATGGTGAAGCCGCTCAGAGCGCCTTTGAGGCTGCGGATGGTCAAAAGATCCGTCAGGGTCTGTGTGGGGTGCTGATGTCCGCCGTCGCCTGCATTGATTACGGGAATGCCGGATTTCTCCGCGGCCACCATAGGCGCGCCTTCCTTGGGGTGGCGCATGGCGCAGATGTCCGCGTAGCAGGAGATAATGCGGATGGTGTCGGATACGCTCTCGCCCTTGGAGGCGGAGGAGGATGCCGCGTCGGAGAAGCCGATGACCCGGCCGCCCAGCCTGGTCATGGCGGATTCAAAGCTTAAGCGCGTGCGTGTGCTGGGCTCGTAGAAGCAGGTGGCCAGGATCCGGCCATCGCAGGCGTGGGCGTATTTGCCGGGATTGCGCTCGATGTCGCCTGCCAGGTCGAAGAGCCTGTCCAGCTCCTGTGTGTTAAAGTCCAGGGGACTCATCAGATGTCTCATAAAGGTAACCTCTTTTCTGCGCTGCCGTTTCATTAGGAGAACGCTCTTTTGCCGCAATCGAAAGGGCATCAGCCCTCCGCCAGACCGGGTGTCCGGGACGGGGCGGGAAAGCGGATGCGCCGGAGTGCGGACAGGATTTCGGGGCGGAGGACAGCGCGGTGTAAATCCGTCCCGAAAAAGGAGTCGAAGAGTTTTGCCTCTTCGACTCCTGCTTATGATTGATAGGATAATAAATCTTCTACCGCCTTGCGTCTGGGAGCGGCGGGAGATTCTGCGGGATATCCAATGGGAATGAGAGCCACCAGCTCTCTGTCTTCAGGGAGCTCAAGCAGCTTCGCGGCCTCCTCTTCATCGAAAAGTCCCATGATGACGGTGCCCAGGCCCTGCTCACAGGCTGCCAGGCAGAACGCCTCTCCGGCTGCGCCGGCATCGTACATCTGCCATCTGTCGCCCTTGGGGGTGGAGAAAGAGCCGTCCCTCTCATAACCGCTGCGTCCCTTGATGATGGTGACGGCTATGACCATGGGCGCGTTCTCCATGATCTTTCCGTTGCCGGGGAAGATACTGGTACATTTTGCCAGAGCGGCCTTTTTCCCGCCCTCTACCGCGATATAGCGTACGATCTGGGTATGCTTCCAGCTGGGGGCATAGGACGCTGTCTCCACGATCTGCGCCAGCAGCTCATGGGAGACGGGCTGGTCGGTGAATTTGCGGATGCTTCTGCGGCCTCTGATACATTCGTTTGCAGTCATGCGTGAACCTCCTTATTTTTATCGCTTTGCCGCGGCATGAAAATTGCCGAAAACGGCACCTGTCCAACTGTTACTATGATACCACGTCCGCCCGCGGGTTTCAAGTTTTAACAGTTGTATTTTGGAAAAAAATCTACTATACTAGGGTGGGGAGAAACCACAGAGGTTCTTCCGGACTTTTGCATACAGGAAAGGATGGTACGCAGGATGGAATATGCAGAGAGAAAAAGATGGATGTTTTTCGGACTTCCCTTCACCTTTACGAAGTATACGATCAGGGAAGATATGATTACGGTGGCAGAGGGATTTTTCAGGACCATCGAAAATGACTGTTATATGTATAAAGTACAGGATGTAACCCACAGCGCCAGCCTTGGGGAGAAGATGTTCGGGCTGGGCACTGTGATCTGTTATACCGGCGATACCACTCATCCTCAGCTGGTGCTGCAGCATATCAAGCACTCCCGGGAGATTAAGGACTTCATCCTGAAAGAATCCGAGGAGGCGAGGCTGAAGAGACGTACCGTGAATATGCTGGACATCGGATCGGACGGTATGGACGACATGGATGATATGGACGACTGACGACAGAGGAGCGCCGAATGGGCAGGGGGCCTGGGGGCAGGCCGCGTTTTGGCCATGGGATGCCATGTGCCGGCTATGCCATCGGACTATGCCGGCGTAGAGTCTTCAGGCCGTGCAGAGGAGAGCAGCTGCTCATACAGGAGCCCGACGAAGAACCAGTAGGGGGCGAAGTCAAGGCGGATGACGCGTCCTATGTTCCAGCGGCTGCGCCTGTAGTCCCATGGGCAGATTTTTTTCCTGGAGAGAAATCTGCCCGTGAGGTACTCTGTGGAAAAAATCAGGCTCATGTAAGTGAGGCCTCTGATGAGGGCAGATTTTCCCCTGAGCAGGCGGCTTACAGGGGAGAGGATGGCGGCGCTGCCGTAGATGGGGAACATCCACAGGGAGGTTTGCCCTTTTAAAGTCATGTCCCGGCGTCGGAGGGCGTCCATAGAAGTGAAGAGGATTTCCAGACACCAGCCTGCCAGGCCGCATTTGAGGAAGTTTTTGATGAAATTCGTCAGGCATTGTTTCATGAGTGGCGCTCCTTTTGGATTTGTCAGGTATGGTTTTGTATGTTTTTTGGCAAAAGGAAATGACGGTATCAGTATGCCTCGGGACAGATAAAAATATGCGGGAAAATCCGGGGATTGGAATTCCGTCTTTTTTCAGGAGAAAACAGGATGGGATACGGCCCGTCGCGCCGGATGAACAAAAGGAGAGAATAGACCAGATGAACTATGCAGAAGCGCTTGACTATATGCAGCAGATAGGACGATACGGCATTTCGCCCGGTTTGGACAGCATCCGGGAGCTTGTGGAGCGTCTGGGCAATCCCCAGGATGGGCTGCGGTTCGTCCATGTGGCGGGCACCAACGGCAAGGGCTCCGTGTGCGCCTATGTGTCGTCTGTGCTGCAATGCGGCGGATACCGGGTGGGGAAGTATACTTCGCCTGCTGTGGCGGACTACCGGGAGGAGATCCAGGTAAACGCAAGCTTCATCTCAAAAGCGGCAGTGGGGCGGTATGTGGGGCAGATTAAGGCCGTATGCGATGAAATGGCCTCGGAGGGGCTGCCCCATCCCACACCCTTTGAAGTGAAGACCGCCATGGCATTTCTTTATTTCAGGGATAAAAAATGCGATATCGTGGTGATGGAGACAGGGATGGGCGGGCTGTTAGATGCGACTAACATAGTGGCGGATATCTGTGTGGCCGTGCTGACTCCCATTAGCGCAGACCACATGGGATTCCTGGGGAAGACTTTGCCGGAGATCGCGTCCCAGAAAGCGGGAATCATCAAAAAGGGCTGTCATGTGGTGACGGCAGCGCAGGCACAGGAGGCCATGGAGGTAGTTGCAGCAAAAGCCGCCGATATGGGCTGTCCTCTGACGGTGGCCGATGGGAAAGCCGCCGAGCATGTCCGCCTGGGCCTGGAGAGGCAGAGGTTCGACTACGGATCTTTGAAAAAGCTGGAGATTACCCTGGCGGGGCAATACCAGATAGAGAATGCGGTGATTGCCCTGGAGGCGCTGAAAGCGCTGGAGGAATTTGGGTTTTCGGTGAAAGAGGAGAAGCTTCGGACAGGCATGGCAGGGGCAGCCTGGCCCGGGCGCTTTATGATAGTGGGCAGGAAACCATATTTCATCCTGGACGGGGCCCACAATGAGGATGCCGCAAAAAAGCTTGCCCGGTCATTGGAAAGCTATTTTCCGGGGCGCAGAATCATTTATATCATGGGTATGCTGCGGGACAAGGAATATGGGAAAGTAATCGGGCTCACCCACAGCCTGGCCGACCAGATCATCACGGTGACGCCCCCGGGGAATCCCAGGGCCATGTCGGCCTGTGAGCTGGCAGCCGCGGTGGCGCAGGTACATGGGAAAGTGACCGCGGCGGACAGCCCGGAGGAGGCGGTGGAGATGGCCCGGCTCCTGACGGACAAGGAGGACGTCATTGTCGCTTTCGGATCTTTGTCGTATCTGGGGAGGATGATGGAGATTGTGGAGAAAGCGGACAGGAAGCCATGATTTATGATTGCGGCCGTCACAAAAGTCTGCCAAGCCGCTGGCGCCTTGCTTTATCCGGGGAGGATGACGGAGATTGCAGGGAAAGCGGACAGTATCGTGAGCAGGCGGCGGATCTGACCGCCCGCGAGTATGGCAGCTCTGCGGAGGAGAGGGAGAAGATGATCCGGTATGCCACTGGGGCTGACTGGGAGATATTGAAGAGATATGAGCATTGCATCAGAGACGATGAACCGGGAAACCTGCAGAACAAAGATGCAGGCATATCCGGTGCTACATGGAAAGGAAGCGTAACCTAAATGATAGATCAGGATAAAATCAGGGAGGCAGTTCGGCTGCTGTTAGAGGGAATCGGAGAGGATCCCCACAGGGAGGGGCTCATCGAGACGCCTGACAGGGTGGCCAGGATGTACACAGAGCTGTTTTCCGGCATGGACGCGGATGTGTCCGAACCTCTTTCCAGAGTGTTTTCCATGGGCAATGGGACAGGCGAGGCTTTCATGGAAGAGAGAGACAACGATGGCTCTGCAGAAGACGAGGATGTAGGAAAAGCGTCTTGCATCGGAGAAATGATTCTGGAAAAGGACATCGTCTTCTATTCCATGTGCGAGCATCATATGCTGCCATTTTATGGCAAGGCGCATATCGCTTATATCCCGGACGGCAAGGTGCTGGGACTGAGCAAACTGGCAAGGACGGTGGAAGTCTATGCCAGGAGGCTCCAGATCCAGGAGAAGATGACCGGGCAGATCGCGGATGCCATGATGGAGCATCTTGCCCCCAGGGGCGTGATGGTGGTGCTGGAGGCGGAGCATATGTGCATGACCATGCGGGGCGTGAAGAAGCCCGGCAGCAGGACGGTGACGGTGGCGGCCAGAGGAATATTCCAGGAGGACATGTCGCTCCGGAATTACTTTTTTGAGATGCTGCGGATGTAGGAAAGGCGGACAAAAGCTTGAAGATAGGAAACAGGGAATTTCAGACCATAGGGCATACATACATAATGGGTATCCTGAACGTGACCCCGGATTCTTTCTCGGACGGGGGGAAGTGGAACGATAGGGACAGGGCCCTGCGCCATGTGGAGGAGATGCTGGCGCAAGGGGCGGATATCATCGATATCGGAGGGGAGTCCACCCGCCCCGGCCACAGGTTCGTGCCGGAGGAAGAGGAGATTGCCAGAGTGGTACCCGTGATCCGGGCAGTAAAGGGCGCTTTCGATGTGCCGGTCTCTCTGGACACTTACAAATCCCGGGTGGCATCGGCAGGCATCGAGGCCGGGGCCGATATGATCAACGATGTGTGGGGACTGAAATATGAAGCCGGGCCGGAGTCTGGGAGAGACATGCCGGACGATGGGACAGGCAGTGAAAAAGAGAGCGCAATGGCGCGGGTCATTGCGGACAGCGGACTGCCCTGCTGCCTGATGCACAACAGAAAGGATACTGATTACCGCGATTTCGTCCGGGATGTGGTGAGGAATTTAGAGGAGACACTGGAGCTGGCGGCGCAGACAGGGATTTCCCGGGAGAAGATTATCCTAGATCCCGGCGTGGGCTTCGCCAAAAGCTATGAGCAGAATCTGGAGATCATCCGCCGCATGGGGGAGCTGGGAGCCCTCGGCTGTCCGCTGCTTTTGGGCTGCAGCCGGAAGTCCGTGATAGGGCTGACCTTAGACTTGCCCGCAGACCAGAGGCTGGAAGGGACGCTGGTGACTACCGTGGCCGGAGTCCTGCAGGGGGCAATGTTTGTAAGAGTGCATGATGTCAGGGAGAACGTGCGGGCCGTGCGGATGGCGGAGGCAATCTGGAGGCCGGGATTGGGTGGGAGCGCTGGAGCGTGATATATTTTGCCGTGGAGAAACTTTTGCTTTTGCTGTGGAGAGACTTTTTGCCAAAGCGGCATAGAGCTGCCTGAGTGCGGCGGACTGGCTGTGAAGCAAAGCTGAAAGCTTTCTGCCAAAGCAATGCGCAGCCTGGAGGCGAGCAGCGAAAGAGGGCTTCCTGCCGGGGGCATGGCTGTGAAGCAAAGCGGGATGGAGATAAGGAGAGAAAATGTATTCTGAATGGGCAAAGGATGAGATACGGATTGAGGGGCTGGAGGTCTTTGCACACCATGGGGTATACCCGGAGGAGACGAAAAACGGTCAGTATTTCTACGTAAACGCGGTTCTGTATACGGACGTAAGCCGGGCGGGAAACGAGGATGCCCTGGAGCGCACGGTAAATTACGGAACCGTGTGCCACTTTATCACAGACTGGATGCAGGAGAATACCTGCCTGCTGCTGGAGGCGGTGGCGGAGAGGCTGTCCCAGGCGCTGCTTTTGGAATATGAGGCCCTGGCTGCCCTGGAACTGGAGATCCAGAAGCCTCACGCTCCTATCCGCCTGCCCTTTGGCAATGTGTCCGTGAAAGTGCGCAGAGGCTGGCACAGGGCATATATCGCCGTAGGCTCCAATCTGGGGAACAGGAAGACCCATATCCTGAGCGGCGTACAGGCGCTGAAAGTGCACCCATTGATAAAACTGAAGAAAGTGTCCGAGATGATCGTCACCGAACCCTACGGCGGGGTGGAGCAGGAGGATTTCCTCAACGGCGCGCTGGAAATCGAGACGCTTCTGGAGCCGGAGGAGCTGCTGGAGGCGCTTCATCAGGTGGAGAATGCGGAGGGCCGGGAGCGGATAGTGCGATGGGGCCCCAGGACGCTGGATCTGGACATTCTTTTTTATGACAGGCTTTGTTATGAGAGCGAAACGCTGGTGATTCCGCATGTAGACCTGGAGAACAGGGTATTCGTCCTGAAGCCCATGTCGGAGATAGCGCCGTATTTCCGCCATCCCATAAACCAAAAAACGATGATGGGGCTTTTAAAGGAACTGGAACAGAAGACAGAAGAAGACAGTGCCAGGCTGTCATAGGCGGATCATTAGAAAAGGAGAGAAAGCGGCTAATGGAATTTGCGGGGAGGCGGAGCCTGCCTCAGGAAATATCCGATAGGAAAGGCGCAAGAACCTTTCCTGCAAAACCTGCGCAAAGTCCAGTGAAAAGCCCTGTGAGTATCCCGCTGAGAATCAGAAAAGGCAGATAGGCCAGCACGCCTATGGTACGGGTGATCGCCAGGGCCATGGCCAGCTGGCCCAGATTGTGGGTCAGCCCGCCCATGGCCCCGGTGAGGAAAAGTGCCTTTTTTTGCAAAAGCCCCATCACCGCCGCCATGACGCACAGGCTGAGCAGTCCCCCGGCCAGGCTGTAGAGCAGGGACAGGGCCTGCCCGAACAAAAAGGAGGACAGCAGGATCCTGGAAATGAGCACGAATATAGCGTCTCTGGCACGGAAATGCCGCAGCAGGATCAATGTGACCACATTGGCCAGTCCCAGCTTGATGCCCGGAATGGGCACCAGGGGCGGGATGGCGTGCTCAATGGCGAAGACGGCCAGAGAGAACGTGGTGAAGAGAGCTAAAAAAGCGGTTTTTCGAACAGACATAGGGATTTCCTTTCTTTTGCGGCTTACTCCCGGCGATTCCGGTACATGGGGCTCGTACATTGGGCCGGAAAGGTGCAGGGCCCTGCCCGGGAATTAATAGGTGACGGCATCCGGTACTGCCGTGGTTTCCGAAGAATCGGACACGGGCCGCAGCCGGATGACAAGCCGGTTGGGCAGGCAGGTGATGGGGAGCTTTGAGTCGCTAATGAAACCCTGGCGGACGCAGAGTTTGTCGGGGCAGTCCGCGGAGATAATGGCAATGCTGCCGGGACGGATTTCGATCTCGTTGACGCAGCCGTTTTCTCCCTGTATGATGAAAGTTCCCGTCTGCGAAATATCATTGAGATAAACACTTTTTATCAGTACACCGTCCTGAAAAATTTCCGCGGCATAATCGGATTTCTCTCTCCTGGCCAACAGACAGAGCAGGCTTGCGGTGGACAGAAGCAGAAGAAATGCTGTAATGATCACTGCCGGCTTTCGCCAGGCTGTATTCTTTTTCATATAAGTTAAACGGCCTTTCTGTCATGGTCGACTTTCTGCATGCCCGGGCTGGCAGCGCTGCCGGGTATATGGCCGGAAAGTCGGTTACAGTAAATAGTATAGCAAAAAGGAATCGGAAAATGAAGTTTTTTTTGAGGAGATCAATCGCCGGAGCCCTGGCAGCAATTGTCCTGTGCTGCGGCTGTGCATATAACGGGGCGGAGAGGCCGCAGCCGGCGGAAAGCGGGGCAGGCGCCGAACAGGGGAATGAAGAGAGCGCGGACAGAACCGGGAAAAGCGCTGCTAAGCCATGGCAGTACGCGGACATTGCCATGGGTACAGTGGTGCAGCAGACCATTTATGCAAAGGATGAGACCGCGGCGGCAGACTTTTCCAGGCAGGCCATGGAGATGCTTGCGCGGCTGGAGAGGGAGGAAATATCCTGGCGGCTGGACACTTCCGAAGTGTACCGCGCCAATGGAGCCGCAGGCAGCAAAGAGGGGTTCCTGCTGTCAGAGGATATGGCAGCGCTGTTGGAGAACTGCCTGGAATTGTGGGAACGCTCGGAGGGGGCTTTCGATGTGACCCTGGGGGCGGTGACCCGGCTGTGGAATATTGACAAATGGGCCGCAGGGGAGACCGTGGAGGGATTCCTGCCGCCCGCGGAGGAGACGCTGGCCCAGGCTCTGGATACATGCGGAAGCCAGAAAATGCTGCTTGTACAGGAGGCTCCCGCAGCGCAAGCACCCTCCGCCGGAAATCCGACTCGTCTCTTCCTGCCCGAGGGCACACAGCTGGATCTGGGAGCCGTAGGCAAGGGCTTTGCCATGGAAAAACTCGGCAGCCTCCTGGCAGAACATCCCCATGTGACAGGAGCCGTGATATCCCTGGGTGGCAGTATCCTCACTTATGGCAGCAAACCGGACGACAGCCCCTGGCGGGTGGGAATCGTCAACCCCTTTGATACCTCGTCCAGCATCGGCATACTGACCCTGGAGGGCCAGTGGTGCATATCTACTTCCGGGGACTACGAGCGATACGTAGATTTGAACGGCGTGCGATATCACCACATCCTGGATCCCAAGATGGGTTCCCCTGCCGTCAGCGACGTGCGGGGCGTGACCATCCTCATGAAAGACGGTCTGCTCAGCGACGGCCTGTCCACGGCCTGCTACATCCTTGGGCCGGAGAAAGGAATGGCGCTGGCCGAACAGTACGGGGCGGAAGTGCTGTTCGTCATGGCGGACGGAAAACTTGAGATGTCCGATGGGATGAAACCGTATTTCGAGAGATTAAATAAGTAGTACTTATAATAAATATAATATTTATTGATTTTACTTATGGAACGAAATATAGTATAATAGCATGGCAAAGGAAGATAATAGGATCCGGGCTTGTCCGGGATTCCAGGATGGCATCTTCGCATTGACGGGAACAACTGCCTCTTCCTGTGCGGGAGCATAGATTGAAATGGATGACAGCCTGCCGCCTGAGGGCAGGGAATGGAGGAGAACTATGGTCAAAGCAATCGTAGGGGCCAACTGGGGCGATGAGGGAAAAGGCAAGATTACGGACATGATGGCGCAGGAGGCGGATATCGTCATCCGGTTCCAGGGCGGTGCCAACGCGGGACATACCATCGTGAACGATTACGGAAAGTTCGCGCTGCACACGCTTCCGTCCGGCGTATTCTACAGCCATATCACGAATATCATCGGCAATGGGGTGGCGTTGAATATCCCTCTGTTGTTTGGGGAGGTACAGTCCCTGGTGGAGCGGGGTGTCCCTGCCCCTAAGCTGCTGGTGTCCGACCGGGCGCAGATCGTCATGCCCTACCATATTTTGCTGGACCAGTACGAGGAGGAAAGGCTGGGCGGAAAGTCCTTTGGCTCCACCAAGTCCGGCATAGCGCCTTTCTATTCCGACAAATATGCGAAAATCGGCTTCCAGGTCAGCGAGCTTTTTGATGATGAAGTACTGGAAGAGAAAACGAAACGGGTCTGCGAACTGAAGAACGCGCTGCTGGAGCATTTATACCACAAACCTATAATAAAACCAGAGGAACTTCTGGAAACGCTGCACTCCTACAGAGACATGGTAGCGCCTTACGTGTGTGACGTGTCAGCATTTCTGGACAAAGCCCTGAAAGAGGGCAAAACGGTGCTGCTGGAGGGCCAGTTGGGCACCCTGAAAGACCCTGATCACGGCATCTATCCCATGGTGACCTCTTCCTCCACCCTGGCGGCTTTCGGCGCCATCGGAGCAGGCCTGCCGCCCTATGCAATCAGACAGATCGTGACGGTCTGCAAGGCATATTCCTCCGCGGTAGGCGCGGGAGCCTTTGTGTCCGAGCTCTTCGGGGATCGGGCGGAGGAGCTGCGCCGTCGGGGCGGAGACGGCGGGGAGTACGGCGCCACCACCGGCCGGCCCAGGAGAGTGGGTTGGTTTGACTGTGTGGCCTCCAAATACGGCTGCCGCCTCCAGGGAACCACGGACGTGGCCTTTACCGTGCTGGACGTGCTGGGCTATCTGGACGAGATTCCCGTGTGCGTGGGCTATGAGATCGATGGGGAGGTCACCACGGACTTCCCGGTGACCAGTAAATTATCCAAGGCAAAACCTGTGCTGAAAACCTTGCCCGGCTGGAAATGTGAGATCAGGGGCATCCGCAGATATGAAGATCTGCCGGAGAACTGCCGGAACTACATTGAATTCATTGAAGAACAGATCGGATATCCCATCACCATGGTCAGCAATGGCCCGGGCCGGGATGATATCATTTACAGGGAGTCTGCGCTGGCGCGGTGAGAGGTACATTCCGCGGCGGCTGAAAGAAAGCGCTGTGCCTGTGGGTTGACAGGAGAGGAGGCACATGGAGAGCCATGGTGGGAAACCTGGAGTATTTCAAGGTGTTTTACTATACTGCCAAATTAGGAAGCGTTACGGGAGCCGCCAATGCGCTCTCCCTCTCCCAACCCGCGGTGAGCCAGTCCCTGAAAGCCCTGGAGATGAGCCTGGGCGTGACATTGTTCCAGCGGGCCTCCAGGGGCGTGCGCCTTACCGGAGAGGGGCAGCTTTTGTACGCCTATGTGGAGAAAGGCTATGAGGAGATAGAGCGGGGCGTGGAAAAGGTGCGGCAGATGCTCAACCTGGAACTGGGGGAGGTGCATATCGGCGCCAGCGACATGACCCTGCGATTTTATTTGCTCCCTTTTTTGGAGGCGTTCCACGAAAGATACCCGGGTATCAAGGTCATCGTGGCCAACGCGCCCACCCCGGAGACCCTGAAGCTCCTGCGGGCCGGAGAGATTGATTTCGGCGTGGTGAGCACTCCTTTCCCGGAGGAGGGTGATATCCGTGCGGAACCGGTCAGGGAGATAGAAGATGTATTTGTAGCCGGACGCAGGTTTATTTCTTATAAAAATAAGATGCTGGATCTCCAGGAGTTGGAGAAGCTGCCCCTGATCTGCCTGGAGGGGAGCACCAGCACCAGGGCATACATGGACGCCTATCTGGCCGAGAACGGCGTGTGGGTGCAGCCGGAGTTTGAGCTGTCCACCAGCGATATGATCGTACAGTTCGCCCTGCGCAGCCTGGGGATAGGCTGCGTGGTCAGGGACTTTGCCACGGAAGCCCTGGACAGCGGGCTGCTGTTCGAGCTGCGCTTCAATAAAATGATACCGAAAAGGGAGTTCTGTGTGGTCACCAGCCGGAAAGGCCCCCTTGGGGCGGCGGCCGGGAAGCTGCTGGAAATCATGCGTGACGGCCGGGAGTAACAGGCTGGGGGGTAAAAATATGATTCGGAATATTATATTTGATATCGGTAATGTATTGACGGATTTCAGCTGGAGGAAGTTTTTGCAGAAGAAAGGCTTCAATGAGGCCATGGTGGATCGCATTGCCAAAGCCTCCGTCCAGAGTCCTGTCTGGAACGAAATCGACCGGGGCGTATGGTCCCTGGAGGAACTGATGCAGGCATTTATCGCGAGAGATCCGGAGATAGAAGAGGAACTTCGCAGGGCTTACGCCAATGTGACAGGCATGGTCACACGGCGGGATTACGCCATCCCCTGGATTCAGGAGTTGCAGGCAAAAGGATACCGGGTATACTACCTGTCCAATTTCTCGGAGAAAGCCTATGATGACTGCGCGGATGCTCTGGATTTCCTGCCCTTTATGGACGGCGGCATCCTTTCTTATCAGGAGAATGTAGTCAAACCTGACCCTGAGATCTACAGGCGGCTGCTTACCCGATATTCCCTGAAAGAGGAGGAGAGCGTGTTCCTGGACGACACCCCGGGCAACGTGGAGGCGGCCAGAGCGCTAGGGCTTTACGGAATCTGTTTTCAGACCAAAGAGCAGGCGGAGGAAGAACTGCGGGAGCTGGGGGTTCACTGACAATATCTGATTCAGGCATATCTGCTGAATGGGATCCGGATACCCAGCCTTGTCCACGTTCAGTAATCTGGTTTCAGTCGATAGCCTTTTCTTCGGCTTTCCCAGAAGCATTTCCCTCGGGCGATGCGTTCTGGGGGTCGCCGATGGCGGACTTCCCCGTGAGCCTGCCGTGCAACCAGGAATAGAGCCAGAGGATCAGCGGCAGGGCAAAAGTGGCTACCAGGCAGATCCGAAACCACTTGGCGGACTGGGAGTTGTCCGCAATAGCGGTGATAAGGGTGACCACATACAAAAGAACCAGCAGCACCACGCCGGCCATGGCCACAATCTGCCGGGAGTTTCTTTTCTTTTTTTCATTCTGTTTCCTTGTCTCTTTCATAGTTTCCTCGTTTCTACAAATATTTTCTTTTTCAGGGCATCCCTGTTTCGACAGGTCTCTTTCGTGATTGTAGCATGTTTGCCTCCGGTTGGCAACAGGAGGATGCACGGAAAAGCAATGTTGAAAGCCGACCGGAAATATGGTACTATTTGCTTAAGGCAGAATGAGACAGGACTGGGATTCGGAAAGCGGAACGCGCATATTGGGGAGGTGTTATATGGCAAGAACCGTTGGAATAGGCCATCAGGATTTTGAGCAGGTTATTACAAAGAAAATTTTTTATGTGGATAAGACCATGTTCATCCGGGAGTGGTGGGAGAATGAGGACGCTGTGACCTTGATTACCCGCCCCAGGCGTTTTGGAAAGACCCTGAATATGAGCATGCTGGAGAAGTTTTTTTCCATAGAGTATGCGGGCCGGGGGGATTTGTTTGAGGGGCTGGAGATTTGGCAGGAAAAATGTCCTGACGGAGATTACAAGTACCGTAGACTCCAGGGGACATGGCCGGTTATAAGCCTGTCGTTTGCCAATGTGAAAGAGTCTGACTATCAGAACACCAAATTGCGTTTCGGCCAGATTTTAACAAACTTATATCATAAAAATACGTTCCTGTTGGAGGGGAATTTCCTGTCAGATGCAGAGAAAGCGGAATATAATAGTGTGCGCATGGATATGCCGGAGGTCATTGCCACCATGGCGCTGCATAGGATGTCGGAATATCTGTACCGATATTATGGAAAGAAAGTCATCATCCTGCTGGACGAATACGATACTCCCATGCAGGAGGCGTATATACATGGGTTCTGGGAGGAGATGGTGGGGTTCATCAGAAATCTATTTAACACGACTTTCAAGACCAACCCCTACTTTGAACGGGCGATCATGACAGGGATTACGAGAATCAGCAAGGAATCTATTTTTTCTGACCTGAATAATCTGGAAGTAGTGTCTACCACCTCTGATAAATATACAGACGCATTTGGATTCACGGAGCGGGAGGTATTCGCGGCGCTGGACGAATACGGGATGGAAGACAGCAGGGAAGAAGTGAAGAACTGGTATGACGGTTTTATATTTGGGGGGAAAAAGGATATCTATAATCCCTGGTCGATTCTGAACTTCCTGGACAAGAAAAAATGCGCCTCCTACTGGGCTAACACCAGCTCCAACGGCCTGGTGGGAAAGCTGATTCGCGAAGGGAGCGCAAGTGTTAAATTGATCATGGAGGATTTGCTTGAGGGGAAATCGTTCCGTACCGAAATAGACGAACAAATCATATTCAACCAGCTGCCCCATAACGAAAGCGCCATTTGGAGCCTGCTTTTGGCCAGCGGCTATCTGAAAGCGGTGGATTACATCTTAAAAGACGGCAGGGAGGAATACGAGCTGGCGCTGACCAACCGGGAAGTCTGTCAGATGTTCAAAACTATGATAGAAGAGTGGTTCGCCCGCTATACCCCTGCCTACAATGACTTTATCAAGGCACTGCTTCTGGGGGACAAAAAGGCTATGAATTCTTACATGAACCGGGTGGCTTTGGCTACATTCAGCTGCTTCGACACAGGAAACAAGCCCTCTGAATATACGGAGCCAGAGCGATTCTACCATGGCTTTGTGCTGGGGCTGATGGTAGACTTGGCGGGGCAGTATGCGATTACGTCCAATCGGGAGAGCGGATTTGGCCGCTATGACGTGATGCTGGAGCCCTGTGGGGGATATGCCAAAGATGCCATCAAAAATAATCGCAGCAAAGATGCAATTATTATCGAATTCAAAGTCTATGACCCGGAAGATGAAAAGACGCTTCAGGACACCGTAGCAGCCGCACTGGAACAGATTGAAGAAAAGCAGTATGCCGCCTCGCTGGAGGCAAAGGGCATACCCGCGGAGCGGATACGCAAGTATGGCTTTGCATTTGAGGGAAAAAAGGTATTGATTGGGTAGGCAGGACATGGAAATGAAAGATTCAGCGCCGGGCGTGAGTATATTGCTTGTGGACGACGACAAACTTCTCGTAGAAAAATACAAAGACACCGTAAACTGGGACATCTGCGGGATATCCATGGTATTCACCGCCTACAATATCCGCCAGGCCAAAGCGCAGTTCCAGGAATATCCCATCGACATCCTGCTGTGCGATGTGGACATGCCCCAGGGCAGCGGCCTGGAGCTTTTGGAGTGGCTTCGGAACCGGAATCAGGACATAGAATGTGTCTTCTTAAGCAGCTATGCCAATTTCGCCTACGCCCAGGCCGCCGTGCGGTATTCCGCCAGGGATTATCTGCTCAAGCCCATCTCCAATGCAGGGCTTGAGGAGCGGATTGCCCAAGTGGCGGACATAGTGAGAAAGAAAAAGAAGCAGGGGCGGAAATCCCTGGAGGGGCGCAAGGAGGCGTTCTGGAACAGCCTCCTGCGGGTCAGAAGCGATGGCAGAAAGCTGGTGGAGACGGCGCTTTTGGAGGGCTTATACAAAGAGGACTCCCCCTTAAAGCTGGTGATCCTGCGGGCCTGGGTGAACCCGTCAGGCGAGCATTACAAAAAAGACATAGCCCTCTATGATTTCGTGCTGAACAATATCGCGCTGGAGATTTTCGGCAACGCCGGAAAAAGGCTGGAAGCCATCGTGGGTATTCAGGATTACCAGTGGGTGCTGGTACTGGAGGAGAGGGAGGATGAGACCTTTGCTGCCTGCATCAGTGACCTGAAGCGGAACCTGGAACAGAGTGTCTTCGAGGGAAGCTGTATCTACATCGGGGAGGACGGCAGATTCCCGGAGGCGGAGGCGCTCTTTGGCTGCTTGGAATACGTGGAGGAAAATGCGCTGGACGACGGATACGGCGTCATCTATGCAGCCGACTGGACCTGTGCGGAGGCCTGCCCCCAGCCGCCCTGGGAGACATGGTGGCGGATGCTGAACCATCTGGGAAGCAGGGCGGCAGTGAAAGAAGCGATTTGTGCTTTTCTGGAGGAAGTTCAGGCTGGCGGCGGGTGGAAGCGGGAATACCTGAATACATTCCAGCAGGAGATGTCCATTTTCCTGCTCAGAGCCATAAGCATACAGGGCAGAAACATGGAGCAGATCTATGACAGGGACGAGATGGGGCGGAGGAAATTTGAATCCATGATTTCCCTGAAGCACATGAAAGGATATGTGGGATATCTGTTCGGGGCGCTGGAGGAGGCCTGGAGGGAGGAGGGCCAGACGGAAAATGCCATTGAGGTGGTAAAAGGGTATATCGAGCAGTGTCTGGGAGAGGATATCAGCCGCTCGCTCCTGGCCAGAAAGGCCTGTCTGTCGGAGGACTATCTGTCGAAGCTGTTCGCCAGGGAGACGGGTATGTCCATACCTGCCTACATTGCCTCCCGGAGGATGGAGCGGGCAAAAGAGTATCTGGACGGAACGTCCCTTACTATCGGAGAGGTGGCAATGAAAGTAGGATACAGCAATTTCTCCTACTTCAGCAAAACGTTCCGGGAGTTGGTGGGGTGTACCCCCAATGAATACAGAAATCAATAAGAGAGATAGAAGCGTAAAGAGCCGGATTTCCGAAAAGCGGAAGCCCGGCTTTTTCTATGCGAATGCCCGCAATGGGAAGTTTGCCGTGCGCGGCATAAGGGCGGGTACAGGATGCAATAACAAAAATATGACATGGAATGACAAAAATGCGCTTTGCCCGGCCGCCATGAAAAGCCGGGAAAACACTAATAAGTAAAAAAACCTTATTTTTGATACAAAGAGAACGGTTCTGTTACAGATACAAGGGGAAAAATAAGGTAAGATAAATACAACTCAGGGAACCGAAACAAAACCGAAAGCCATACAGGAAAGGATGTCAGCCATGAAGAGCAGTGTCAGAAAACCAAACTCCACAGGATTTGTGAAAGGCGTACAGAAGAGCTGGCCTCTCTATCTTCTGTTGCTGCCCTCCATTCTCCTGTTTCTGGTATTCACCTATTACCCCATGTACGGCGTGGTCATCGCTTTCAAGGATTTCAAGCCGGCCAGGGGGATCCTGGACAGCGACTGGGCGGGACTGAAATATTTCAGGCAGTTCTTCAGCTCCTATCAGTTCATTCCCACCATCCGCAACACTGTGGTGATCAGCCTTTATACTATCCTGGTCACATTTCCCCTGCCAGTGGCCCTGGCGCTGATGTGCAACCAGATGAAAGCGCTGAAGTTCAAAAAATTTTTTCAGGTGTCCACTTATCTGCCCCATTTCATCTCCACAGTGGTCATGGCGGGAATGATTATACTGTTCCTGTCGCCCAGCAGCGGGGTGATTGCGAAAATCGTGGGACTGTTCGGCTTCAAGCTGCCAAATCTTATGGGCTCCGCACCGGCTTTCCCCCATATCTACGTGTGGACGGAGGCCTGGCAGCATGTGGGCTGGGACAGCATCGTGTACATAGCGGCCCTCTCCTCCGTAGACCCGGAGCTGTACGAGGCCGCCAGGATGGACGGCGCCTCCAAGTGGCACAGGATGCGCTACATCGACATCCCTCACCTGCTCCCTACGGCTACGGTGATGTTCATCCTGCGCATGGGCGGCGTCATGAACGTGGGATTCGAGAAAGTGTATCTGCTGCAGAATTCCTTAAACAGCAGTACCAGCGAGATTATTTCTACATATGTATACAAAATGGGGCTTCTCAGCAGCCAGTACAGCCTGTCCTCGGCTATTGGCCTGTTCAACAATGCCATCAATCTGGTTCTGCTGCTACTGGTGAACTGGATTTCCAGGAAGCTCAGCGATACATCGCTTCTATAGAGAAAGGTGGTCAACATGAAACGAAACGCGGTGTCCCGGGTAGGGGTCAAGGTCAAAAAGTCAAGGGAAGACAGGATTTTCGATTTCTTCATGTATGCCCTGGCAGGAGTTATTGCGCTGATTGTGCTGTATCCTATGTATTTCATAGTGATAGCATCTTTCAGCGATCCTTTCCTGGTCTCTACGGGGGAGATTTTCCTCATCCCCCGGAACGTGAGCCTGAAAGCCTACCGGAAGATCATGGAATACGAGCAACTGTGGATCGGTTACCGGAATACCATATTTTATGTGATTGCGGGAACTTTGACCACCTTGGCGGTGAACATTCCCGCGGCTTATGCCCTTTCCCGGAAGCGGATGTACGGGCGGAAGTTCTTTCATGTGTTTTATCTGATTCCCATGTTCTTCTCCGGGGGACTGATTCCCACCTACTTGGTGATCAAGGGATTTTCCCTGCTGGATACGGTCTGGGTGATGTTCGTGCCCTTTGCGGTGGTGACTTACTACATCATCGTGGCCAGGACGTTCTTCGACAACAGCATTCCGGAGGATCTCTGGGAGGCGGCCCAATTGGACGGCTGCGGGTACATCGGGTTTTTCTTCCGGATTACGCTCCCTCTGTCCAAGGCCATCCTGTCGGTGATCGCTTTGTGGACGGCTGTGGGGCAGTGGAACGCCTATTTCAACGCGCTGATCTACTTAAGGAGTCCGGAACTGCAGCCTCTGCAGATCGCACTGCGGAATATCCTGATCGTGAACAAGAACATGGGGAACATGCTCACGGGCATGGCCGGTCAGGAGGCAAAGGCCCTGTCGGATCTGATCAAGTACGCGGTGATCGTGGTATCCTCCGCGCCCATCATGTGCATGTATCCATTCGTACAGAAGTACTTCAATCAGGGCGTCATGCTGGGATCACTGAAAGGATGATCTATAGTTTATAAAGATGAAAAATTTTTATAAAGGTAACAAAAAGGAAAAAACAAAAATGAAAAGGAGAAAGGTTATGAGAAAGAACACGAAAAAGTGGTTTAGCCTGATGCTGGCGGCCGCCATGGCTGCTGGCACGCTCACAGGATGCGGCTCAGGGGACGGGGACAAGACTCAGGAATCCCAGGGAAACAGTGTGGAGGAGCAGACGAAAGAGCAGTCATCAGGGCAGGCGGATAAGGGCGGTGAGGCTTCCGGTGAAGCATCTTCCCAGGATGAGCGTCCCACATTTAAAATAGTGACAGTGCGCTGGGACGGCAATTGGCCTACGGACTTCCTGTCTGAGGGCTTTATGAAAGAGATGGAGGAAAAGGCAGGCATTAACATTGAGTGGGAGATTTATTCCTACGGCGACTGGAGCGAACAGAGGTCCCTGCTTTTGGCCTCTGAGGATCTGCCGGATGCGTTCCTGGGGTCCATCACCCTCACCGCCAGCGATATCGCGATGAACAGGGAGTATTTTGTAGACTTGACAGACAAGATTGCGGATATGCCGAACCTGACCAAAGCTATGGAGGCAGACCCGGTGCTGCGCGCCATCTGTACAGGCCGTGACGGAAAGATATACAGCCTGCCTAAGCGTCTTGCCATGCGGCCCAAGGTGAACGGCGACATGGCGTATATCAACAGGGAATGGCTGGAGCGTCTGAACCTGGAGATGCCTACGACGATAGACGAACTTACAGAGGTGCTGTTGAAATTCAAAGAGGAGGATGCGGACGGCGACGGGGATCCCAACAATGAATTCCCTCTCACGGGGGATTCAGGCGCGCCCCTGTTCGATGACCTGTGGCATGTGTTGAGTCCTTTCGGAACCATGGTGAGCCGCGACGGGAACTGGATGGGGCTGAACAACGATGGCGAGCCTGTATTCGTGCCGGTACAGGAGAATTATAAAGAGGCAGTGAAGTGGATGCGGAGTCTGTGGGAGCAGGGCATCGTGGATCCGGAGCGGTTTACCCAGGACGGTTCTACCAGACAGGCCAAGCAGCAGGCAGAGGGAGGCTCCCAGGTAGGGTTGATTTTTGGCTGGACGGCCGACTCTCAGGTGGGAATGAATGTGGGGCAGTTTGAAGTGCTGGAAGCCGTAGAGGGATGGAATGGCATCCATTATCTGGAATCTGCTACGGACTATCTGGATGTGACGGACAGGGAACTTGTGATTACAAAGAACTGTAAGGATCCGGACGCGCTGCTGCGTTGGGCGGACAGCTTTTATACAGATCTGGCATCTCTGCAAATGACCTATGGGGAAATCGGCGTGGCCATCACGGACAATGGCGATGGCACCTATTCCGTAGACAGGCCTACAGACGGCACTTCCATGGATACGTTCGCATGGTGCCATTCCCTGAGGGACTACGGTCCCAAGTGGATGGATCCTGCATTTGAGGAAAACGTGATTCTTCCCGTGGAGGAGGGGGATGGCGTGAAGCGCGCGGAGGATTCCATCAATGAGCAGTATGTGACCTTGGATCGGAACATAGGCTTGCCCATGGTACATTATACGGATGAGGAACTGGAACGCCTGACCACTCTTTCTTCGGACATCAGCCCCTATGTAAACACTCAGTATTCCCACTGGGTAGTAGACGGAGGCATCGAGGAAGAATGGGATGGCTATATCCAGAAGCTGAAAGAGATGGGACTGGACGAGTACATCCAGATTCAGGAAGCGGCATTTGCGGCATATAAGGAATCCATGAAATAGGAATATAGGACATTGGCGGCAGGGATTGGCTGGATTGAGAGGCCCCTGCCGCTTTTTGATGTATGGAAACCAGGGGACAGTATATGGTAGAATATTCTCAGGAACCAGGAACCAGGAACCAGGAACCAGGAACCAGGAACCAGGAACCAGGAACCAGGAACCAGGAACCAGGAACCAGGAACCAGGAACCAGGAACCAGGGAGAGGGGAGGGCGCGGAATGAAGTGGGGACACAGCAGAGGTACGGAGAGCCGGGAGCGGAAAGCGGAGAGCCTGACGAAAGTCACGGTACGTCTCTTAGCCCTGATCGGGGCGGCCCTGACGGGTGTGCTGGCCTGCTATGTGTGGGGAATCGTGGAGAACCAGAAATCCGTTGACAGGTATATTGCAGATACGGCTAGGCTGTATGTGGATCAGATTAACAGGGACATCAGCCAGATCAACAGCGAAGTGTTCCATGTGGCCGGAAAAGATTTTGACGTGGAAGCTCTGGTGGGAGAGATCGGGCCCAGGGATGGGGCGCATTATGAACTGCTGACCAGGCTCCGGGACAAGATGATGCTGATGAAGCTGCGTTACGGCGAGGTACAGTTCTTTTTTACCTATGCAAGGGAACCGGGGCTTTTGATTACGGATACGGGAGTGGTGTTCCGGAGCAGCCCGGTGAAGATTCCCATCAACAGACAGCTGATGGATCTGCTGGAAGCAGACGAACGCACGGACTCCAAGTACACGGACTGGATCCTGATGGAGGTGGAGGGGGAATCCTATGCGGTGGGATACTGCATGAAGAAAGGAAAGGCCGTGGGCTGCGCGGTCAAGCTGGATACGGTCTTTGAGCAACTGCGAAAAGCGGTGGAGAAATACGCGGTAGTTCCCTTTTTGGAGGTGGCGGACGGCAATGTATTGTTCCCGGCCATGTCGGAGGAAGAATATGATAAGATTTTCCGTCAGGGAAAGAAGACGCTCTATGAGTTCCGGCTGGGCACCATCGGGAAGCTGTACCTGCATATCGTGCCGGGAGGCGGAATCACGGACAATATCCGGAACATGCAGCTGGTATTGCTGACCATGGTGGCCGCACTGCTTTTGCTGTGCGCCGTTATCATGAGAATGTATTACAGAAGAATCGTAGAACCCATGAAGAATCTGGTGGAGGGACTGGAGAATCTGGAGGAGGGACAGTATCTGGATGGCAGCGGGGACAGCCGTCTGCTGGAACTGCAGTCCGTGAACGGGAAGTTTCGGGAGCTTCTGGGGAAGATACAGTCCCTGCGGATCGCGGTCTATGAAAAGGAATTGAGGGAGCAGCAGGTGGAGCTGGAGTTCATGCAGGAGCAGATGAAGCCCCATTTCTTCATCAACTGTCTAAGCGTTATCCACGGTATGGCGGACAGGCGAGGGGTGCCGGAGATTGTGGGGATGTCGGAGCGGCTTTCGGAGTATATTCGGCACACGTTCTTAAGCAGCGGCCAAAAAGAACGGCTGATTTCTGAGGAACTGGCCTATATCAGATCTTATGTGGATATTCAGAAACTGCGCTACGGGGAGGAGTCCTTTCGCTTCGAGGTCATCCAGGACGGGGAGTTGGACGACATGAAAGTGCCTTTCCTGCTGCTGCAGATTCTGGTGGAGAACGCCATCGTCCATGGTGTCACGCTGGACGGAGCCGTGGAGGTCACGCTGTATATCACCAGGGAGCGCCAGGGGGAGAGGGAGAACCTCTATATCTGCGTGTCGGATACGGGACAGGGCTTCTCCCCGCAGATTCTGGAGGCTATCGAAAAGGACGAGCCAATCGTATACAATGGGCGCAGACATGTGGGACTGCAGAATATCGGGAAGCGGCTGCGCCTGCTGTACGGCAGTGAGGCTTCCATCATTTTTTTCAACATGGACGAGAATTTCGGTGCCGTGGCGGAGGTGCGGCTGCCCATACGGCTGTAGTATAACACAATAATCCCGGGCCTGCAGGGAAGCAGGTCCCGGGATCAGTATCAAAGGAGGGGGTTCCTTGACATTCAATAGTTTGGACACAAACCTGGCTTTTATACCTGTCAGTGAAAATTTTTGAAAATATTTTTATTGTCTAAAAGGATAATCTGTTATATACTGGTACATGTGGCGTACCTTTGGGAACGTCCGGTAAAATACAGCCGGCAAGAGTCCGGTGGAATTGAAAAAGGTGGTAGATATGGCATTATTGGAAAAATGGAGAGAAGAGGCATATAACGAGTCCGTGGGACAGGACAAGCTGCAGAAGCTCTGGGCCGCATATTTTCAGGAAGAGAAAGACATCTATGCCCAGCTTTTGAAGAACCCGGAGGAAGTGGTGCAGGGCACGGTGCGGGAACTGGCGGATAAATATCAGGTGTCCGTGAAGACCATGACAGGCTTTCTGGACGGCATAAACGACAGTTTAAAAGAGCCCAACCCAATTGAGGAGATGGAAGAGGACACGGTGGTGAACCTGGGGTTCGATACGGCTCTGCTCTATAAGAACATGGTGGCAGCAGAGGCCGACTGGCTTTATAATCTGGAGGAGTGGAACGACATCTTCGATGAGGAGACCAGAAAGGCCCTCTACAAGGAGCAGAAATCCTCCACCACCATCGTAAAGGATGCAAAGGTATATCCCAATGATCCCTGCCCCTGCGGAAGCGGCAAGAAATATAAGAAGTGCTGCGGCAGGAAATAAATGGAAGAACGGCATTCCATGGAAGAATGGTATTTTAGGGCATATTCTGGATGGGGAGGTTGGCAGACATGAAAAAACTCTTGAAACAGATGAAATGGGAGACACTTTTGTCGTCTGCGCTGTATATTGTGCTGGGAATCGTGGCGCTGGTGATTCCGGATACCATGGTAAAGACCCTTGGATACCTGATCGGCATCCTGCTGATCGTGGCGGGGGCTGTGTCTATGATCTGCTATCTGCTGCGGGAGGCCAGCCAGAATTACTACCGAAACGACTTTGGATACGGGCTGGTGAGCATAGCGGTGGGAATCCTTTTCCTCTACAAGGTGGAGTGGATCATTTCGCTGGTGCCGGTGATACTGGGGATTTTGGTGGTAGCCAGCGGCTGCCGCAAGCTCCAGGACGTGATCGACATGAAGCGTCTGGGCTATGGCAACTGGGTGACAGTATTGATTTTGGCAGCAATCAACGTGGTGGTGGGAGTGGCGCTCATCTTCAACTCTCTGAATGCCGCGCTGTTCTTTCTGCAGCTGGTGGGCGCAGGGCTGATCTTCAGCGGCATTACGGATTGTATCACCTGCTTTTACCTGGCAAAGAAAGCGAAAGGGTATTTCGATGAACTGAACGCGGTGGACAGCACTTTTGCAGAGGTGGTGGAACCGGATGAACCGAAAAACTGAAAACCTCAAAAGCCCGGGAGATCGGAGCCTGCGGAAATCGCGGCTCTGACTGTGCGCGGAAACAGGGAAGGAATGGGACAATGAATATAGCATCCTTTTTACTGCCCAAGGCAGAGGTGGCTTATCTGCGGGATGACATGACGCTGCGCCAGGGGCTGGAAAAGCTGCGCAGGAGCGGCTTTTCCGCCATACCTGTCATCGACATGGAAGACCGGTATGTGGGCGTTGTGGGCGTGGCAGATTTTCTCTGGAACATACTGGCATATAACCAGAGCCTGGAAAATATTACATTAAAGAATTTAGAGCATGCATGTGTGCGGGACTTTCTGCAGAGCGGCAAGGTAAAACCTGCCTGCATCGATACCCCCATGGAGAACCTGCTAGAGCGGGCGAAGAACCAGAATTTCGTGCCGGTTATCGATGATAGGAACGTATTCATCGGGATCGTCACCCGCAGCGACATCATCAAGTACTTTGTGGACAAGACGAATTTCCGGTTGGAAGACAAAAAGGAGAAGAAAGCCGGCGCACCCGCGGCGAGGGGATGAGAGGCCGGTTTGGAGAGATACAAAAAGATACATGGAAGAGAGGTAGACGAAGATGAAGAAGCTGGAGGAATATGTGGTAAGCATACCTGATTTTCCGGAGGAGGGAATCATTTTCCGCGATGTGACCAGCGTCCTTCAGGACGCGGAGGGGCTGCAGCTGGCAGTGGACACCATGCAGGATTTGGTAAAGGATCTGGAGTACGATGTGGTGGCCGGGCCTGAGTCCAGGGGATTTATATTTGGAACCCCTATAGCCTATAATAATAAAAAGCCCTTTGTGCTGATCCGCAAGGCCGGCAAGCTTCCGAGAGAGACTGTCTCCGTCTCCTATGACCTGGAATACGGCCAGGCCACCATTGAGATGCACAAGGACAGCATCAGACCGGGGCAGAGGGTTCTGATCGTGGACGACCTGATCGCCACGGGCGGTACCACGGAGGCAATGATCAAGTTGGTGGAGAGCCTTGGCGGCCAGGTAGTGGGAGTCGTTGTGCTGATGGAGCTGGCAGGCTTAAAAGGCCGGGAGAAGATCGCGGGATACCGCCTGGATTCGGCTATCCATTATCCTGGTAAATAAGTGAACCACAAAAGCGCAGGCTTGGGGAGAAGAGATAGAATTGTGTCGGATTTGGGCGGAAGACATGGCAGAAAGCGTGGGCATCTATGGCTGAAGAGAAACTTGATGATTTTTTTGACGATGGGAAGATGAGCGAGTATCATGAATTCGTGAATCCTGATGACCTGTATCAGGAGTTGGTTCAGCGCGTCCAAAAATACCACCCAAGCGATGACATTTCCATGATTCAGAAAGCTTACCGGGTTGCGGCAGAGGCACATAAGGATCAGATGCGCAAGTCAGGGGAACCCTATATCATTCATCCTCTTAATGTGGCTATCATTCTGGCGGAGCTGGAACTGGATAAGGAGACCATTGTGGCAGGGCTCCTCCATGACGTGGTGGAGGACACTGTCATGACGGAGGAAGATCTGAAGCGGGAATTCGGGGACGATGTGGCGCTGTTGGTGGACGGCGTTACGAAACTGGAGAAGATTCCTCTGTCCGCCGGAGCCGACCAGCCGGACGAGAAGCTGGAGATGCAGGCGGAGAACCTGCGGAAGATGTTCCTGGCCATGGCAAAGGACATCCGCGTGATCCTGATCAAGCTGGCAGACCGTCTCCACAACATGCGCACCCTCCAGTACAAGAAGCCGGAGAGCAGACAGCGCATCGCAAAGGAGACTCTGGAGATCTACTGTCCCATCGCCCAGCGGCTGGGCATCAGCAAGGTGAAGATCGAACTGGACGATCTGTCCTTAAAGTATTTGGAGCCGGATGTATATTACGATCTTGTAGACAAAATTTCCGTGCGCAAGAGCGTGCGGGAGAAGTATATCCAGAGCATCGTGGACGAAGTCAGCGAGCATATCAGCAATGCGGGCATCAAAGCCAAGATTGATGGCCGGGTGAAGCATTTTTTCAGCATTTACAAAAAAATGAAGAATCAGGACAAGACCCTGGATCAGATATACGATCTGTTTGCGGTGCGCATTATCGTGGACAGCGTCAGGGACTGTTATGCGGCTCTTGGGGTCATCCATGAGATGTATAAGCCCATCCCGGGGCGGTTCAAGGACTATATCGCCATGCCGAAAGCCAACATGTACCAGTCCCTGCACACCACCCTCATCGGCAGCTCCGGCCAGCCTTTTGAGATACAGATCCGTACCTTTGAGATGCACAAGGCGGCCGAGTACGGCATTGCTGCCCACTGGAAGTACAAGGAGGCCTCGGACGGCAAGAAGGTGGCTGCCCAGGAGGAGGAGAAGCTGGTGTGGCTGCGCCAGATTCTGGAATGGCAGCGGGACATGTCGGACAACCGGGAATTCATGAAGCTTCTAAAGAACGATCTGGATCTGTTCTCCGACAATGTCTACTGCTTTACGCCCACCGGCGAGGTAAAGAACCTCCCTGCGGGCTCCACCACCATTGATTTCGCCTACAGCATACACTCCGCGGTGGGCAACCGGATGGTGGGCGCCAGGGTCAACGACAAGCTGGTAACCATTGATTACGAGATCAAGAACGGCGACCGGATCGAGATCATCACATCCCAGAACTCCAAGGGCCCCAGCCGGGACTGGCTGAACGTAGTGAAGAGCACCCAGGCCAAGAACAAGATCAATCAATGGTTCAAAAACGAACTAAAAGAAGACAATATTGTAAAGGGCAAAGACCTGCTGTCCGGTTACTGCAAGGCCAGGGGAGTGGTTCTGTCCGATTTACTGAAAACCGACTATATGAATGCGGTCATGCGAAAATACGGGTTCCGGGACTGGGATTCCGTGCTGGCTGCCATCGGCCATGGAGCCCTGAAAGAGGGCCAGGTGGTCAATAAGATGCAGGATCTCTATGACAGGGAGCACAAGAGGGAGCTGACCAATGAGGAAGTCCTGGCCAGCATCGCGGAGAGCGGAGCCCTATCCGCTGCAAAGCCTGCAACCATCAAGGCCAAGAGCGGCATCGTGGTGCGGGGCATCGCGGATTTGTCGGTGCGCTTCTCCAAGTGCTGTTCCCCGGTGCCCGGGGACGAGATCGTGGGCTTTGTCACCAGAGGGCGGGGCATCTCCATCCACCGCACGGACTGCGTGAACATGATGAACCTGCCGGAGATGGAGCGGGCCAGGATCATTGATGCGGAGTGGCAGGCGCCCGAGGACGCCACGGAGAAATATGTGGCGGAGATCGACATCTACGCCAACAACCGCAACGGGCTTCTGGCGGATGTCACCAAGGCCCTGACGGAAAAGAACATCAGCATCCTTTCCCTGAATACCAGGATCAGCAGACAGGGCCTGGCCACCATACAGATTTCTTTTGAGGTGGAGAGCAAGGAGGAGCTGAACCGGGTCATTGACAAGATCCGGGGGATTGAGAGCGTGGTGGACATTGAGAGGGCCACGGGCTGATTTTTTGTTAACAGAGATTTTGGGGAGGGGAAATGAGATGGGTGAGATTAAGATAGGGCGGATGGTGCTGGGGGTTTGCCAGACCAATTGCTATTTTCTGTATCGTGAGGGGGAGCAGGACGCTATTGTAGTGGATCCGGCGGACAAGGGGGCTAATATTTATGCCGCTTTGTGCAAGAATGGGTTCCGGGTAGTGGGGATTGTGCTGACTCATGGGCATTTCGATCATATCTGGGGGCTGGATGCTTTGCGGGATGCGGCGAATGCGGCGACTGAGGCAGAGGGACAAGAGCCTGTGAAAGCATATGCTTGTGAGGCGGAGCGGGAGCTTTTGAAGAATCCAGGGCTGAACGTTTCGGAGCAGGCGGGCAGGGCTTGTTCTACTTATGCGGATGTTTATGTGAAAGATGGGGAGGAGATTTCGCTGGCGGGCATGACCTGTAAGGTGATTGCTACGCCCGGACATACGGCGGGAGGGTGCTGCTATTATTTTGAAGAGGCGGGCATTCTGGTCAGCGGGGATACCTTGTTCGCGGAATCTGTGGGGCGGACGGACTTTCCTACGGGCAGCATGGGCACGCTGGTGCGCTCCGTCAAGGAGAAGCTTTTCGTGCTGCCGGATGAGACAAGGGTGTACTCCGGGCATGGGGAGAGCACTACTATCGGATATGAGAAGAAAAATAATCCGTTCTGCGTATAAGAGGGCAGAAACGGGTTCCGGGGCGGAGGCTAAGGGCGGCGAGGCCGCACAGGCAGGGCGGTGGTCAGGTTTTGGCAGGGGCGATGTGCATTTTGCATCAGATGCCCCATGGCCGGAAATCTGGGAACCGCCTTTTGGGAATAGAGGTAAAAATATGTTTCTGATTGAAAATCAAATGCTTGGATTATGCCATGCGCAAAATCGGATTTGCGTGCTATCCGGAGGGCGATGAACGTGAGATAAACTGCTTTGCGGAAAAGAAACCATGCAGCTGGAATTCAGGATTAGGAATTCAAAGGCTTTGGACAAATAAATCCGATAGAACAGAAGCATTCCGGAGGAGACAGAAAATGCTGGTTGTGGAGCTGAACAGGGCGAATTTTGAATATGATGTGAATTCCATTGTGAGGTCCTTTTACCCGGAGGAGCAGGTGTATGTGCTGACCCCGGAGTGCAGGGAAGAGAAGTGGGAGGAGCTGGGAGGGAGCGTGCGCATCAAGGTACAGCTCCGTGAGGACGGGGCATTGCTGTCCGTGGACGGAAAGGAGCATCGCTGGGACTGGAGAGAGGATGGGGCGGACATCCCGGAATCTGTCGGCGGTGTGGCAGATGAAGAGAAAGTAGACGGTAAAACGTATAAATATGCATTCAAATGCTTCCTATACCGCGCCCTGCGCCAGGAGACAGGCAAGGAACTTCCCTGGGGGAATCTGACCGGGATACGGCCCACCAAGATAGCGTATCAGCTGCTGGAGCAGGGGGTGGGCGAGCAGGAAATCATTGACCATTACATGCAGAGATACTATGTCAGCCAGGAAAAAGCAAAGCTGTCGGTGGATATCGCCAGAAGAGAGCGGAAGCTGCTCTCCGGCCTGTGCGGCCAGGGTGCTGCCGGCTACAGCCTTTATATAGGAATTCCGTTCTGCCCCAGCACCTGCCTCTACTGCTCCTTTACCTCTTTTCCGATTGGAATATATCGAAAAGAAGTAGAACGTTATATAGACTGCCTCATAAAAGAAATGGAATTCGTGTCCGGACATTACCGGGACAGGCGGCTGGACTGCGTCTATATAGGCGGCGGTACGCCTACCACTCTGGAGGCAGGGCAACTAGAGCGGCTGCTGGCAAGGCTGAAAGCCCTGTTCGACTTTACCAACGTCAGGGAGTTCACTGTGGAGGCGGGCCGGGCGGACAGCATTACGGAAGAAAAACTCCGGGTGCTGCATGATTTCGGGGTGGACAGGATATCCGTGAATCCCCAGACCATGAAGCAGGAGACCCTGGACATTATCGGCCGGAAAGCTACTGTAGAGCAGGTGGAGGCCGCCTATGAGCTGGCTCGCAGAGTGGGCTTCGACAATATCAATATGGATTTGATATTGGGGCTGCCGGGGGAACTGGAGGCAGACGTGCAGCGTACCATAGACCGGGTGGTGGAGCTGGCGCCGGACAGCCTTACCGTGCATTCCCTGGCCATCAAGCGGGCCTCCATGCTGAACCGGTGGATTCAGGAGAACGGAATGCCGGTCCTCCACAACACGGATGAAACCATGCAGATAGCCGCAGAGGGTGCAAAGAACCTGGGGCTGGCGCCTTACTATCTCTACCGCCAGAAGAACATGTCCGGGAACTTCGAGAATGTGGGGTACGCCAAAGAGGGGAAGTTCGGATTGTACAATATTTTGATTATGGAGGAAGTGCAGACCATTGTGGCGTTAGGGGCCGGGGCGATTACCAAAAGGGTGTACCCGGACGGGCTCATCGAGCGGTGTGAGAATGTGAAGGATGTTTCCCAATATATCGAGAGAATCGGGGAAATGATAGAAAGAAAACATACGTTACTATAGAAGAATTTCCATACAGACGGGAATATGAGGAGGTAGAAAATGAAGAAACTGATGGATCTGGTAAAAGAACTGAGCTTCGTCCGGATAGGCGGAAGCCAGGAGGAGAAGCAGGCTGCAAAACTGATTCAGGAGGAGATCAACCAGGCTGCCCGGGAGGCAGGCCGGGAGCACATCCGGGGGGAATACATGACATTCCGGATACCGGACGCAAAGGTGACGAAATGTTCCGTGCAGGCGGCAGGTCGGGAGATCCCCTGTGTGCCTTTCCTGCAGTCAGGCTGCATTGACAGGGAGTGCGCATTGGTGTATCTGGAGGATGCTTCGGAGATTGACTTCGCCGGAGTCGGAAGCCTGGAGGGCAAGGTGGTGCTGTTAAATAATCTCACCAACGAGAAATGCTACAAGAGGCTGGTGGAACATAAGGCATCGGCGTTCCTGGTGATGCAGGGCAAGTATTATTACACGGAAGAGGAGGCTTCTCTGTATCCCCGGAGACTGCGGGAGCATTTTACCAGAAACGGGCGTATTCCCGGCTTTGCGATTCCGGCGGCGGAAGCGCTGTGGCTGATTCAGGAGGAAGTGGAAAAGGTATCTCTTACCCTGGAGCAGGAGGACACGGAACCCGAGAGCCAGAATGTGCTGGCCGTGATTGAGGGAACGGACCTGAAAGAGGAGAGCATTGTGCTCACAGCCCATTATGATTCCGTTCCGGTGGGCACCGGCTCCTGGGACAATGCCACCGGTTCTGCGGCGTTATTAGGGATTTTCCGGCATTTTGCGGCGAATCCTCCCAGGAGGACGCTGCGGTTTATTTGGTGCGGCAGCGAGGAACTGGGACTTTTGGGGTCAAAGGCTTATGTGGAGCAGCAGGAGGAACTGTTAGACAAGATAGGTTTTTGTTTCAATTTTGACATGTGCGGCACTGCACTGGGCGGGAACAGAATCTGCGTCACGGGAGAGAAAGAACTGCAGACATTTGTGGAGCAGTATTGTAAGCTCTCAGGATATTCCGCGGAAATTCAGGCCAGGGTTCACTCCAGCGATTCCGCTCCTTTCTGCGATAAGGAAATTCCGGCGCTGGGCCTTGGCAGGGGGACTTCCACAGCAGAGATACATACCATCCACGACCTGCTGCCTACCTTAAGCGAAAAAGCTATGGACAAAAATGTGGAATTCGCAGTCCGGATTATCGGGGATGTGGCGAATGCTGCAGTTTTGCCTGTAAAGAAAGGCATGCCGGAGGACACCAGGAAAGAGCTGGATAAGTATTTCCACCGGGAGGAGAAATCCGAAAAAACGCCTTGAGACGACTTTTACAATGTAGATAAGACAGCTTTATCAGCGACCTGGTGAAGATGCATTATATGCTATGGAGAGCGTTCCGAAGGACAGTGAATCCTGAGGCACTGCCGGATTGCATACGGTATACAGGGGGATTGCCATGAGAAAGGCCATGAAAAGCATCATATTTACCCTATTGTTTCTGTCTTTAAGCGCTGCCATTGCGTTTTTGGCTTACCTGTATTTTTACAGGCCGGGGGACAGAGACCTTTCCGGGGAGTGGACGACGGAACTGTCCATGACGCAGTATGCCGCCGCTCAGGCGTATGGCTGGCTGCAGGACATAGAGGCTGTCCGGGTTTCTCAGGAGGACGTGGAGGCTCATATGCCGGAGTTGACTATACAGGTCAATTTATCTTTTGAGCAAATTGCCCGCTTTCAAGGGACTTTTCGCAATAGTGTCCTGCCGGAAAGCTACGAGGCCTGTAACCAGGCAGCTTATGAGGCCTTTGCGGCGGCCTTTGAAGAGCTGGTGGCGGAAAGGCTCCGTATGGCGGGCTATGCGGAGAGTACGGATGCGGACAATGTAGAGGCGCTGATCAATGAGGCCTTTGGAATGTCCACGGTCTCCTATCTGATGGCCTGCGGCCCGGCGCTGCTGCCCTCGCTGGAAGAACTTCAGGCCGAGTATGACAGCAGCGGCACCTACGAAGCAGGGGAGAGCGTGCTGCTGCGGCAGTTTAGTGAGGGAGGCACTGCTGCCATAAGGGAGGAGAGCTATGTCCGAAAAGGCTCCACGCTGGTTTTGTCCGGGGAGGCCGGGACTGCGGTCAGCCTCTTCCCGGAGCGATACCCGATTGTGTACCAATTAATACAATCTGAAAGCCAGTAAGATGCTTTCATCGTGCCGGATAAAATGGTACATGATTGGAAGGCAAAGATGATATCATTTTAGGAAAGGGAAAGGGAATGGGGGATGGCTCCGGAGTCGGGAATTGCGGATGAGGAAAGCAGAAATAAGCGGTGAGGCGATGGTTTATATGGTCAGCGAAAGCCTTTTACCGGTAGATAAGGAGAGGAAAGAGAGCAAATGAAACGAATACTGCAGAAAATATGCGCCATGTTAGTCTGTGTTACTCTGGTATGTGCCATGCCGTCTATCCAGGCAGCTGCAGGCTACGAGATTCCCGGGAGCTGCCTGGTGCAGACAGATTCCGGCGCTTCCGGTACGGTAAAAACCCTGGACTGCGACTATGCCAACAATGCCTACCTTTCCCTGCGGGATATAGCCATGGTTCTGAGCGGTACGGAGAAAGGGTTCTCTCTGGATATTGCGAAAGCATCAGTCGCCCTGAACCTGGGAGGGGCCTACGCGCCTGTGGGAACGGAAAATGCTCCATGGGGCGAGGAGGAATTACCGGAGCTTTCTGTGCGGAGAAACGAATTCACGGTAAATGGAGAAAAGACAATCTACTATACCCTGATCCTGCCTATGTCCTCCGGTTATTACGACTGCTTTATGATGGCCGCGGATCTGGCCATGATTCTGGATGTAAATCTCAGCGTGCCTGCGGCAGGTTCCCTGGAGATTTATACGCAGGAACCTTTCCGGATCTCTCCGGAGTCTTTGGAACAGGCCGGGTATTTTTACGGGGTCAACAGCGTGCTGGCAGGAGATGCCACCACGGGGGAGATTTACTACAGGTATCAGTCAGATGCAGCCTACCCCATAGCAAGCACCTCCAAACTGATGACCTGTCTCCTGGCTATGGAAGCTATCTCAACGGGGCAGCTTTCCCTCAATCAGTCAGTCACCATTTCCGAGGCTGCCCAGATGCTGGCAGAGTCGGCAGATGGGGTGCTTCCCTTGAAAGCCGGAAAGCAGATCACTGTGCAGGAACTTTTACTGGGGGCTCTTTTACCCTCCAGCAACGAATGCGCCTTTAGCCTGGCGGAAACCATCGCAGGTTCAGAAGAAGCTTTTGTGGAGAGGATGAATCAGAAAGCGCTGGAGCTGGGGCTGTCCCAGGCAATGTTCTACAATAGCCATGGTCTGCCTGCCTATACCCAGGATCCGGTTCCCTCGAAGCGGCAGAACCGTATGAGCGCAGAGGATATGTTCCGGATGGTATCGTATATGCTGAAAGTATATCCCCAAATTACGGATATAACTTCCCTGAAATCCGCCGTGATAGAATCCCTTGGGGTGGAAGTGAAGAATTCTAACCCGCTCTTGCACAATATGGCCGCGGTCACGGGCCTGAAAACCGGAACCACCAATAAAGCCGGAGCCTGTCTGGTCACATCCCTGCGGGGGGAGGATGGGGCTGTTGAACATGACCTGGTGGTGGTGCTTTTGGGGGCGGAGAATTCTATTGAGCGGGGCCGGGTGGCGGGGTTGTTAGCTACCTATGCTCTTCAGACTTTCCGCACGGGGGCAGAAGCGTCCCGGAACCCGGAGGCCGGAGCGGCCGGGCAAACACCCCACAACCTGCCCACCCATGGGGAGGCGGCGGTGGACTGGATCCTGAAGACTGCGGAGAAGCGGCAGAAAGAAAGATAAGTTCTGTACCAAAGAGGACATTTTGGCCCATTTCGGGGAAAAGATTGGTTGAAAAGAGTATCGGAATATAGTAGCGCAGGTTCAGCGCAATCATAGCGAAAGAGGAGCTTCTATGGAAAAAACACAGGAACGGACAGAAATTCTGCAATTCATTTTTACGGAAAAAGAATTCTGTCTGGACGCCCAGGCCTCCTGGAATACCGGGGAAGAGGATTCCTGGGGACACCGGTTTACATCGGACAGGTATTATGCCCTGTATCAGATGGGCTTTGCGGAGAAGCCGGCTGAACTTACGGCCACAGGGAACTTTCTGCGGCTGGTATCGGAAGTATTCTTAAAGGGTCTGACCAGTCTCCCGGAGCTGGAGCTTGCCAGGGAAAAGGTGGAGTTTAAGCTTTCCGGGGAGGATGTGGAGACCCTGCTAAAGGCAGTGCCTTTTGCCATCGGTGCGGAGTACATAAATGCCAAATGGATTAGCAATATCTTTAAAAGGCTTCTGGAGATTTTTCGCAGGGAGATCGCAGACTACAACGGAACCGTAGAAATGTATCTCACGGAGAAAAATCAGCATCTCCATGTGCCGGAGCGGATTTTCTTCCATCTGGTGGAGCATAAGGACGAAACTTTCCCATTTGCGTTCCTGGCCACCTACGCCACAAAGGGAAAGGACGGAAAGGTGCGTCATGTGCCCTTAAAGTATGCCCTGACAGAGTATCAGAATGAGAGGGAGAAGCTGTTAAAGCTTCTGTCCTGCCTAAACCGCGCGGCAGAGGTCTCTGAGCTCATCGGCGGCTTTGTGGATACCGGGGAGATGTTCCATGCGCTCCGGCTGACGGCACAGGAAGCGTACACTTTTTTGAAAGATATTGAGGCCATAGAGCAGGTGGGGATTCTTTGCCGGATTCCCAACTGGTGGAAAAAGAAAGCATCCTCCGTGTCGCTGGAGGCCAGCCTGGGAGAGAACAAGCCCGCTATGCTGGGCTTTGAGACATTGATTTCCGTGCGCCCTAAGCTGGTGGTGGACGGGATGGAATTGACGGAGGAGGATATCAGGAAGCTGTTAGAGCAGACTGACGGGCTGGCGCTTTTAAAAGGGAAATGGGTGGAAGTGGATCATGAAAAGCTGCGCGAACTTCTGGCGCGGCTTCAGGGGATACCCGGGGAGATGACGCTTTTTGATGCCATGCAGATAGAGCTGGGGCAGAAGAATAAGCTGTTTGATGTGGGGACTGCGGTATCTAACGGGGAATGGCTTTCGGAGTTTTTGATGCATTTGAGAAAGCCGGAGACCATCCGGAAAGCACCGGTTCCCAAAAGCTTTCAGGCCACCCTGCGGCCTTATCAGAAGAACGGGTATACCTGGCTGGACTATATGGACCAGTTAGGGTTCGGGGCCTGTCTGGCGGACGATATGGGACTGGGAAAAACGGTGCAGGTGCTGGCCTATCTGGAGAGACTGCGGAACGCCAAAGCTTCTGCCAGGGTGCTGCTGGTGCTGCCTGCTTCCCTGCTGGGGAACTGGCAGAGGGAGGCCCAGAAGTTTGCTCCCCGGATGGACTTTCAGATTCTTCATGGAAAGACCGCAGCGGCGCTGGAAAAAGAACTGACGGAAAACAGCGCATTTTTAACCATTACCACATATGGCATGGCGGCCCGGGTCAAGGGATTGCAGGAGATTTCCTGGGACTGCGTGATTTTGGATGAAGCTCAGGCTATCAAGAATCCCGGTACGAAGCAGACCAGAGAGATTAAGAAGCTGTCCGCCAGAATGCGCATTGTGATGACGGGGACGCCTATTGAAAATGAACTGATGAATCTCTGGTCCTTGTTTGATTTCCTGAATAAGGGGCTTTTGGGTTCCGCAAAGGAATTTCATGAATACTGCAAAGCCCTGGACGACCATCCGGAGGGTTACATGCGGCTAAAGACAATGGTATCGCCGTTTATGCTCAGGCGGGTGAAGACGGATAAGAAGATTATCTCCGATCTGCCGGAGAAGCTGGAGAGCGTTGATTATGTCACATTGACAAAGAAGCAGGTAGTCCTGTACCGGAAAGCCGTGGCGGACATGGAGCAGAAGATTTCGGAGACGCAAGGGATCCAGCGCAGCGGCATCATCCTTACCACTATCATGAAGCTGAAGCAGATCTGCAATCACCCGGATCAGTATCTGGGGCAGGAAGCCTATGCCATGGAGGAGAGCGGGAAGTTGCTGCTGTTAAAGGATATCTGCGAGACTATCTACGAGAAGCGGGAGAGGGTCATTGTATTCACGCAGTTTAAGGAGATTACGGAATATCTGGCTGCTTTTCTGGCGCAAGTGTTCGGGCACAAGGGCTATGTGCTTCACGGCGGGACACCAGTGGCAAAGCGGGGGAAGATTGTGGAGGAATTTCAGGGAGAGAAATATGTGCCCTTTATGGTTGTATCTGTGAAAGCGGGAGGGACAGGCCTGAATCTGACGAAAGCAAATCATGTGATTCATTTTGACAGGTGGTGGAATCCGGCAGTGGAGAATCAGGCAACGGACAGGGCTTTCCGGATTGGCCAGAAGAAAAACGTGGTGGTTCATAAGCTGGTGTGCCAGGGGACTATCGAGGAGAAGATTGATGCCATGATTGCCTCCAAAAAGGAGTTGGCGGAGCATGTCATAGGTTCCGGCGGCGAGAAATGGATTACGGAGCTAAACAATGAAGAGCTGATGGCCATGCTGCGGCTGGAACTGCCGAGGGCTTGAAAGGAACGGTGGGAAGCGGATGAGCAGGTACTGGGATACGACGGTTTACGGGCAGCCCACTGCCGCAGAAATTCAAAAGAATGCGGCGGAGAGCAAAAAGAAAGAAAAAAAGAAAGGAAATCAGCTGGAGCCGGTGACGGTACAGGGAAGAAATATCGTACAGAACTGGTGGGGCAGGGCATGGTGCGAGAATCTGGAGCAGTATGCGGATTATGAAAGCCGGCTGGATCGGGGAAAGCGGTATGTGCGGGCCGGCGCGGTGCTGGATTTAAAGATTCAGAAAGGGAAGATACTGGCCAGGGTCCAGGGCACCCGCAAGGTGCCCTACAAGGTGGAGATCCGCATCAGTCCCCTTTCAGAGGAAAAATGTCAGAGCATCATCGAAAAATGCGGCAGTAAGATTGAAAATATGGAAGAACTGCTGAACGGGAATTTCCCGGTTCAGATGCAGGAACTGTTCCAGGGAAAGGACGGGCTGTTTCCCACCCCCAGGGAAATCAGCTTTCAGTGCAGCTGTCCGGACTGGGCGCTTTTGTGCAAGCATGTGGCCGCAGCGCTTTACGGGGTTGGGGTGCGCCTGGATGAGCAGCCGCTGCTTTTCTTTGAACTGCGGGGCATTGAAATCGGACGGTTCATTGACGTGACCATTGCAAACCGTGTAGAGGCCATGCTGGCCAATGAGGGCAGGCCCAGCAGCAGGATCATTGAGGGCGAGGATCTGGGGGCATTGTTCGGGGTATTGTGAAACCAGGTACCGGGACCTACGAAATGCTTATATATTTTGCAATACGCGGAAAACCACATCCGCATCAGAACAGGAACCGCATTTTTCAGCGGCGTCACATATTTTTGTCACAGTCTCAAGAGCTTCCTCCAATTCCTCCGCAATGGTTTTGGGGGATTTTCCTTTTGCCAGTTTCCGGCATACCAGTTCTACCAGCTTCTTCTCTGCTCCCGTTATTTCGCCGTCTTCAAACCCCTCTTCATATCGGACTTCCAGCGCGTCTTCCATATTAAACTGTGTATACAGCATATTTATTACCTCCGAGCTATGCTCCCGCATGAATTCTGCCAGTATGTTCTCTTTCTCGCAATCTTTCACGGCATGGATGATTGCGGCATCCTGGCCCACACCCTCTGCCATGTATCGCCGGATGTGCTGTATGAACCAGGAATACTCATACAGCGGCCGGCATTTTTGCAGGATAACGTGATTCTGCGGCAGATTGATATTGATCACTTTCACTTTACATTCTAGCATAGGCAGAGAGATCTTTTCAAGATAGGAATCGGAAAGCGTCAGTATTTTTCGGCCCAAAAGCTGTAGTAAAGTAAGTCTGGGAGATTAAGCCGTAGTGGTGGTTGTAAGGAATTGCGGTTCGGCCTGGAGAATGCTATAGATGACGGAGAAATGCAATTTCAGTTTATGCCGCCGTGCCAGTATAATAACAGCTATGAGAAATTGCCTGTTTCATGCCATGCCCGATTACAGGGTTCGCGAAGCGGTTCCTGTAATATAACTGACCAGAAGCAATCCTTACGCTTCTGATAAAAGGCGCGTTCTTTGTGCCATGTTCGATTATAGGAAGCTGCATTTGTTTCCTATAATACCAGTTATGAGAAACTGGCAGACAGAGACAGCAGAGACGGTTTTAGAATCATGAGGAAATGAGGGAGTGAAAATGCTGCGTGTAAAGAACATCAGACTGGACTACGGACAGCTAAAAGGCCAGGGCAGATATCGGATAACAGAGCGGGAAAATCCCGTATTCTCCTGGGCGGCGGAGGCGGACGGCAGGAATGTGAGCCAGGCGGCCTACCGGCTGAGAGTATGGTGTGGGACACAGACGCTGTGGGACACAGGCTGGGTGGAGAGCGATGCCCAGGAGGCTGTCTATGGGGGAACTGCGCTGCCGGAGGAGAGAAGAATATGTCTGGCGGTGGCGGTACAGGACCATAGAGGGGAAGTCAGCACAGAACGTGAGGAATTCTTTTTCCGGTCTGCTCTGCAAAAATATGAAAAAACCTGGGTGGCTGCCTCAGAGGACCAAAAAGACAGAGCGGTATATTTTAAGAAAGATTTCCTGCTGCACAAAAAGGTAACCCATGCCTGCATATATGCCTGCGGCCTGGGGTTCCACGAAGTGTACCTCAATGGCGCCAGGCTGGGGGAGGCTCTCTTGGACCCGGCCATTTCCGACTATACCAGACACTGCTACTTTGTGGTATTCCCGGAGGCGGAGGGACTGTTGAAAGATGAAAACTGCATCAGTGTCATCCTGGGGCAGGGCTGGCGGCGGAACGAGGAATGTGCCTCCCGGGGATGGAATCCGGTGCGCTTTTTCGGGGTTCCCCAGGTGGCGCTGGTGCTAAGCCTTACCTATGAGGACGGCACCACCCAGGTTATGGGCACGGATGATACCTGGCTGTGGGGGACGGGCCCCGTGGTTTACAGCCATCTGTTTCACGGGGAGACTTTCGACGCCCGCAGGAGGGACGATACCTGGAACCGCTTTGGATCCGCCTCTCCCGGCTTTTCCCGGGTAAGAACCCTGGAGCCGCCGGGAGGGCAGGCGGTGTCTATGACACTGGAGCCCGTCACCGCCAGGGAGCGTTATGGGGTGCAGCTTCTGCATTCCCTTAGACCGGGGGTATGGCTGGCGGATTTCGGACAGAACATGGCGGGGTTTTGCTCCCTGAAGATTCCGTGGGAATTGAGACAGGGACAGGAGATTACCCTGAAATTTTCCGAGCGCCTGGACGAGAACGGAACCGTGTACATGGATACCCTGCGGAGTGCTCGCAGCACAGATACTTATATTGCGGCAAGAGATGGGAGAGACTTGAAAGAATGGAGCCCGAAGTTCACCTACCACGGATTCCGCTACGTCCAGATAGAGGGGCTAAAGGAACTGGGGCCGGAGGACATTACCGCCGTGAGCTGCTACACGGACGCGGCACTGGACAGCTTTTTTCGATGTGGAAGCGGATTGGCCAATGCGGTCATGAAAAATATCCTTCAGACGGAAAAGTCCAACATCCACAGTATCTTCACGGATTGTCCCCAGAGGGACGAACGCCTGGGGTGGCTCAATGATGCCACGGTGCGCTTTGAGGCAGTGCCCTACCAGTTCGACATTGGCAGGCTGTTCCCTAAGGTGGTGGAGGATATTCTGGATACACAGTCAAAGGACGGCGCCATTACCTGTACCGCTCCTTATGTATTGGGCTGGCGGCCCGGGGATCCGGTGTGCTCCTCTTTCCTCATCGCCGCCAGGCAGGCCATGCTCTATACAGGGAATACGCAGATCATCCGCAGGGCGTATGACGGCTTTGCAAAGTGGGAGGAAAAGCTGGGGCAGATGGCCACAGGACACATCCTTTCTTACTCCCGCTATGGAGACTGGGTGGCGCCGGTCTATGCCTGTGAGGGCGGGGATGAGAATATTGATGCCACCACATCCGGCTGCACCCCGGGAAGCTTTATGTCCACAGGATATTATTACTACAATGCTGTATTGCTAAAGGAATTTTCCGAAATTCTGGGAAAGCGAAAGGAGGCGGTTTCCTACGGGAAGCTGGCAGAGGAGATACGCTGTGCCATGCTGAACCAGTGGTGGGATGAGGAGCGGGCAGTGATGGCCACAGGCTCCCAGGGCTGCCAGAGTTTTGCCCTTTGGCTGGGCATTGTTCCTGAGGATCGCTGCAGGGAGGCGGCAAGGCGGATTCATGAAGACCTGGAAATGAGGGGAGGGAAAATAACCACCGGGAATCTCTGCACCAGATATCTGCTGGAAGCCCTGACTCGGTACGGCTATGTGGACGACGCCTGGGCCTTTGTGACCAGGGAGGAATACCCCTCATTGGGCTATATGATTCAAAATGAGGCCACCACTGTCTGGGAGCGTTTCGAACTGAAGAAAAGCCCCAACATGAATTCCCACAACCATCCCATGTACGGTTCTATAGGCTACTGGTTCTATGCTTATCTGGCGGGAATCAGGCCAACGCAGAGAGGGTTCGGGCGGATGCGGATTCAGCCCTGTTTTCCGAAAAAGCTATTGTCCGTCAATGCGAAAGTGGAGACTGTGAGAGGAACAGTGGCGGTGCGCTGGGTAAAAAGCTATGGAAAGTGCAGGCTATATGTGACGGTGCCCTTTTCCACAGAGGCGGAGGTGATCTTTGCCGGGAAGCGGAGCGCGGTGGGCAGCGGGTTCCATGTCTTTGAGGCGGAGGAGACAGATGTGGAAGAGACAGAAATCTGAAAATGAAAGAATCCAAAAGGAGGCAAAGTAGTATGAAGCTGGTAAAGGACAAACAGATTTTGGTAGGCGCAGATTTCGTGGGATTTCCCCTGAAAGAGGCGGTGGTTGCCCACTTGAAGAAAAAGGGCTGGACAGTGACGGACATCGGCGTAAAGTCGGCAGAGGAGGAGAACCCGGAAATGTTCTACAGAATCGGCTTGCGGGCCGGGGCCATGATTTCCGAAAAAGAATTTGAGCGGGCCCTGCTTTTCTGCGGCACGGGAATGGGGATCCACATCGCCGCCAGCAAATGTCCCGGGGTCCACGCCGGGGTGGTGGAGAGCGTTCCCGCAGCGCTTAGGGCCATTACGGGAAACGGCGTCAATGTGCTGGCCATGGGAGCCTTTTACGTGGCGCCACAGATGGGAAAAGACATTGCGGATGCCTATCTAAGCCACAGCCTGGGAGAGGGTTACGAGTGGTGGCCGAATTTCTATGAATTTCATAAGCTTGCCATCGACGAACTGAATGCATTCGATTATGATGCCTTTAAGAAAGATGGATTTGTAGTAAAAAGACTGGGAGAATATCCACTGGCGTTAATGGACAGGCCGGAGGAGACCTGATCTGTAAGAAAAGTCTAACGGCATTGCCTGCCGCAGATTTTTGACAGTGTGCGGCAGTGTGCTATTCATACAGGGAATGTACTATATCGGAGCGGGAAAGAAAGCGGTACAATCTACATATAGACATCGGTTATGGAAAGCCTCGAAAGGTAGCACAGCCACAAATAGATGGTAACAGGAAAGGAGAAAGAGATGTCAGCTGGAAAAAAGAAAGTTCCCTATGGGGTGAAACAGGAAAGTCTGCTGCGCAACACCTGGAAAAACCGCACACTGGTCTGTATGGTGCTGCCGGTGGTGATTTTGCTGATTCTGTTTAACTATGTCCCCATGTTCGGGCTGCTGGTGGCTTTTAAGAATTTTAACTATACGGACGGCATCCTCCACAGCCCCTGGGCTGGATTTCAGAATTTTAAGTTCCTTTTTTCCATGAAAGACCTGACCATACGGATGCTTCGCAATACGGTGGGGTACTATCTGCTGTTTACCGCGGTGGGCACAGTGCTGAACGTGGTTCTGGCCCTGGGACTGAACCAGTGCCGCAATAAATATTTCACCAAATATTCCCATGCGGTGATGATTCTGCCCACCTTTATCTCCTTTATCGCAGTGACCTACATTGTGGAGTGCTTCCTGAACCATACCAACGGGATGCTGAATCAAATGCTTCAGACCTTTGGAAAGGATCCTGTGAGATGGTATGCGGAGGCCAAATACTGGCCGCTTATCCTGACCATTGTAAATGTCTGGAAAGGTACGGGCTATGGGGCGGTTCTGTATCTGTCCGCCTTAAGCGGAATCGATGGGGAACTGTATGAGGCGGCGGATTTGGACGGCGCCACGGGCTGGCAGAAAGTCAGATATATTGACATTCCCATGCTGGTGTCCATGATCTGCATCGTGACGCTGATGGGGGTAGGCGGTATTATGAGTTCCAACACAGGCCTGTTCTATCAGGTCACCAAGGATTCTTCCATGCTCTACGAGACCACCCAGACCATAGACACCTATGTGCTGAAGACGCTGGTGAAAAGCGGCCTCAACGACTTCGGGCCCAGTACGGCGGTGACCATGTTCCAGTCGGTGGTGGGCTGTATGGCCTGTCTGGCGGCCAATGCGGTGACCAGGAAAGTCTCGCCGGAGAACGCATTGTTCTGATGGAACAGTTCAGACAGGGCATGGAAAGATTTGCGTTCTGCCAAATGAAACAGCTGGGAAATGGATGGAAAACAGATTGGAGGAAAACAATGGGAAACAGGACAGTAAAACATTTTTCGGCAGGACAGGCGGTTCTGTATGTGGTTCTCGGGCTGTTTGCGGTGACATGTCTCCTGCCCATGATTCTGGTGGTGATTGCTTCTTTCAGCACGGACGCCAGCATCTATGAGAAAGGCTTCAGCTTTTTCCCCACGGGGTGGACGCTGGATGGTTATAAATACATTGGCAAATTTGGAGATCAGATTGTCAGAGCCTATGGAGTGACGCTTTTTGAGACGGTGATAGGCTCTGTGTGGACCATTCTGTTGTGCAGCATGTTCGGATATGCCCTAAGCCGCAGCACGTTCCGGCTGCGCAATGCCCTGACGGTATTTCTGCTGATTACCATGCTGTTCCACGGAGGCGGCCTGTCGGAGTTCATTATCAAATCTAACATATACCATCTGCGCAACAATCTGCTGGTATTGATCCTGCCTGGGGTGGGGGCGTACACCTGCATTGTCATGCGGACCTTTATCAAGGCAAATGTGCATGATTCCCTCATTGAGTCGGCAAAAATAGACGGGGCCGGGGAATTCTATATCTATGTGAGAATTGTGCTACCTCTGATTAAGCCGGTGTTGGCCGCTCTGGGCTTTATGGAGGCCATTGGACACTGGAACCAGTGGCAGACCTCTTACTTATATATGAGCGAGCCGAATCTTTCCACTCTCCAGCAGATTCTCATGAGAATAGAAAACGGCATGGAATATCTGAAGCGGAATATGAATGCATCCCCGGAACTGGCAAAGCAGCTGGCACAGATGCCCTCTGTGGCCACGAAAATGGCGGTGCTTGCGGTGGTCACCGGGCCGATTATCATCGTTTATCCATTCTTTCAGAAATATTTTATCAAGGGAATTACCATTGGTGCGGTGAAAGGATGAGTGCTGCGAATGCAGCAAACTGAGAACATTATTCGGTAAATTGTCCCGCAAAATGTTCTGCGCCGGCCGGGCAGAAGCCGTTTGAAAAATGGGACTGTTTATAAAACGGGAGTTTTTTCCCAGGAGTGTTTACGAAATATGTTTACTTTGAAAATGGAAAGAGGAGGAAGCAATGAAGAAAAAATTATTGGCATTGACGTTGGCGGCTGTTATGGCGCTTTCTGTAGCAGGATGCGGTGGCAGTGAGGGAGCGGGAAATCAGGAGAACAGCAAGGAATCGTCCACAGAGCAGAAGTCAGAGGCGAAAGAATCACAGAAAGAGGAGCCGGCAGCGGAGGAATCCGGACAATCCGGTCAGCAGGCGTCGGGAGAAGCTTCAGGGGAGCCTGTGACCCTGCGGATTTGGTTTCAGGAAGTAGTGCTGGGAGATGAGGGAAAAATCTCGGATTATATCAATGAACTGCCCCAGGTGAAAGCACTGAATGTGAAAATTGAAATCTGCAAGTGGAACTGGGATCGGAGCAACCTGCCGTTGCAAATTGCGGGAGATGAGCAGATGGATATCGGCTGGGACGGCGGCTCGGACTTTATCAACCGGGTGAATATGGACGCCTATACGGATATCTCGGAGTATCTGGAAAAAGATCCAGAATTCTACAACGCCATACCGGAGGCGCTGTGGGCCGGAACCACTTTGAACGGCGGTATCTATGGAGTGCCCACTTATAAAGAATTGGGAGAACAGTGGGCTCTGCTGGTGGACAAAAACGTGCTGGAAAAGACAGGCATTGATGCCGCTTTCATCCATAGCATGGCCGATGCGGAGCCGCTTTTGAAAGCCATGCAGGAACAGAGCCTAGGCGCCATGTATATTGCAAATTACCAGGAGTTTCTGAAGCTTGGAATGTTTGACGCCTATGATTTCACACCGTATTATTTGGGCGTAATCAATCGCAGTGACACCGCAAAAGTGGAAAACCTTTATGAGACTCAAAAGTTTGCTGATTATGTGAAGCTGATGTATGACTGGAACCAGAAAGGATATATTCCGGAGGAGGCTTTGACGGACAACGTCAACTGGGTAAACAGCCAGCAGGAGTTGTATGGGAATTACTGCCTCAGGTATTGCTCTTACGCTCCTTACACAGAGAAAAATAATGTGGACTACGACCTGGAACCTATTTTCCTGGAACAGCCCGTGGTCACCAATGATGCCACCAGAGGCTCTATCTTCGGTATTTACAAGAAGTGTAAGAATCCGGAAAAGGCATATCAGTTCCTGAAGCTGTGGAATACGGATCCGGAGATAAAGAATGCTATCACATGGGGAATTCCTGATGTGCATTACAGGCTGGTGGACGGACAGCTGGAGGATCTGAACAAGGAGTCTTCCTATGTGTGCATGAACTGGGCCAGCGGCAATGTGATGCTTAGCTATACCACCGTCAGTGAGCCAAAGGATAAGTATGAGCAGTACGAGAAATGGAACCAGAGCGCGATTCCGGCAGCGGATCTGGGTATTGTATACAATTTTGATGAGGTCAGCGATAAGGTCACCAACTGCACAGCTGTGCTGGAAGAGTATCTGATGCCTTTAATCTTAGGCTTTGTGGAGCCGGAAAGCGGCATCTTTCAGCTTCAGCAGAAGCTGAAAGATGCGGGTATAGATGATGTCATCGCAGTTCAGGATGCGCAGTACCAGGATTTTTTAAAGAATAAGTAAAATAAGGAAGCGCGGTAAAAGGGGCCGCCGTACTGGAAATGACTGTCCATGGGACAGTGGGATGCGGACTTTCGGTATGGCGGCTTCTTATCTGGGGAAGACACCGGAAACAGCAAAAGGAGTTTTTATGGAAGAAAAGAAAGACAGAATGGAACGGTCAGATGTATTTGTGTGTGAGGACAGGGAGCGGTCTACCTATTTTAAGCATGTGGCGGCGCCCCTTTTCCGCAAAAGCTTTCAGGTGGAGAAAGGAGAGGCCTTTGGAGAACTCTCCATCTGTGGCCTGGGATTTTACGAACTTTTTGTGAACGGCAGCAGAATTACCAAAGGGCGTTTGGCCCCCTATATTTCCAATCCGGATCACATAGTGTATTACGATTCCTATGTCATCACGCCATGGCTGCGGTCCGGGGAGAATGTTATCGGCATTATGCTTGGGGACGGCTTTCAAAACAGCAAGACATGCGTATGGGATTTTGACAGCAATAGATTCAATGCCTCACCCAAACTGGCTTTTCTGGCGAGAATCGGGGGAAACATGCGATTTGACGCCTGGGATTTTAAATGTAAAAAAGGTCCGGTGTTGTTTAATGACCTGCGCTCCGGCACCTTTTATGACAGGAGGCTGGAGGATGCGGGCTGGAATCGGCCGGGCTTTTTGGAGGATGAAAGCTGGCACGAGCCGCTTGCGGCAGACAGACCCAGGGGACAGGCCAAATACTGTGAGGCGGAGCCCATAGCAGTGACAGAAAAACTGCCTCCCGTAAGCGTCCGTGAGGGAGAACTGACTGATTATCAGCCCAGGGAAGATGTGCGCAGATGGCTTTCGGGCCGGAATACTCAGGAGAAAAAGCCCTCCGGCACCGGAGGATACCTGTTTGATTTCGGGGAGAACAATGCCGGTATTTTCCAGCTGCGAATCAAGGGGGAGCCCGGGCAGAGAATCGATATTCAGTGCGCGGAGCAGCTTGTGGACGGAAAGGCCGACTATAACAATATCAATTTTTTCCCAGACGGGTATGTGCAGCGTGATATTTACATTGTAGGAAGCAGAGAGGAGGAGATTTATGAGCCTTTCTTTACCTATCACGGTTTTCGGTATCTGTATGTGTCCGGCATTACCGGGGAACAGGCTTTTGAAGAGGGATTTCTCACTTATCTGGTGATGAGTTCAGGGTTGGAGGAGAGAGGCAGCTTTTCCTGTTCGGATAAGACAGCCAACCGGATTTTTCAGATGGCCCGACGCAGTGACCGTGCGAATTTTTACTATTTCCCTACAGACTGCCCCCACCGGGAGAAGAACGGCTGGACGGGGGATGCGCAGGTTTCTGCGGAGCACATGATGCTGACTATGGGCGTGGAGAGAAGCTGGAGAGAATGGCTGCACAATATCCGCCTGGCCCAGCGGCCTGACGGCATGCTTCCTGGCATTGTGCCCACGGGAAGTTGGGGGTATGACTGGGGGAACGGACCGGCATGGGACCGGGTTTTGTTTGAACTGCCCTATATGACATTCCGCTATCGCGGGGATAAGGAAATCATTTTGGAGAATGCCCATGCCATGCTTTCCTATCTGGAATATCTCTCCAGAGTCCGGGACGGGGAGGGCATTGTATCGCTGGGGCTGGGAGATTTGGGACCTGTGGATCGGGAGAACAGTTCCGACTATATGCTGTCTGTGGGCTTTACGGACAGCGTGATGGCAGTCTGTATGTGCGCGGAAGCAGCGGAGATGTTCGAGGCAGTGGGACTGAAACTCCACGAAACCTTTGCCAGGCAGCTGGGCGCTGCATTCAGGGCGGCAGTGAGGAGAAACTACGTTGATTTTGACACAATGCTGGTGGAAGGAAACTGTCAAAGCGCCCAGGCCATGGGGATTTACTATGATATCTTTGACAGTGCGGAGAAACCGGAGGCATTCCGGCGTCTTCTGGAAATCATAGAAAAGGATGGAGGGAAGATGACCTGCGGATTCCTGGGGGCCCGGGTGCTGTTTCATGTGCTGGCCGCTTTCGGTGGGGCACAGCTGGCCTATGAAATGATTACAGGTACGGAATATCCCTCTTACGGATATTTTGCGCAGAGGGGAGATACCACGCTTCCGGAGCAGATACAGCCGGATGAAAGGCGGAGAATGCTTTCCGGGAATCACCATTTTCTGGGAGATGTGGCTGGATGGTATTTGCAGTGGCCGGGAGGCATTCATGTGAAAAACAGCAGAAAGGTTCTCGTGAAACCGTGCTTCATCCCGGGACTGGAGTTTGTGAAAGCCAGCCACAGACTTCCGGCAGGAGAGGTAAGCGTGGCATGGAAGCGGGAGGAGAAAGGGATCCTCCTGGAAGCGGAATGGCCCAAGGACATATTCTGTGACCTGGAACTGGAGCCGGGGTATGTGTTTGTGAAAAACGGCAATTCCTGGCTGGAGGGCAGGGCAGAAGACTTTGCTTCCTCTAACTGCGAGGGCAGGAGAAAGATTTGTCTGCAGGTTCGGCATGGGCTATTCTTTGCTCCACCTCCCGCATGTGAGTCAGATTCTGAGCCAGGTTAAAGCCGGTCACACTGCGGTAAAGCTTTTCCAGGGGCAGCAGCTCCTCTCCCTCCCGCTCCCCCCTTTTTGGCAGAAAGCGAATCCCCTAAGCTTTCAATCAAAACAGGGAAGCGTTACAACACAGACAATCTCCTCCCCATCCCCCTCGTACCGCAGCCCATAGGCCTCACCGAACACGAACTGAATGCGCTGCTGTACATTGGTGATGCCCAGTCCACTGCTGTTTCGGGTCAGCTCCCTCTTGCCTGACAGACAGGCATTCAAAAGTGCAGCCAAATCTTTTGCTGTCTTTTCCGAGGGCACATCATTCCAAATGTGAATGAGGATGTTTCCTTTTTCCGCATCATTTATAACCCGAAGCGATACCCGGCATGCGCCGTTGGAATCCCGCCCGCCGTACTGGACCGCATTCTCTACCAGAGGTTGGATGATGGTTTTGGGGATTTTACACGATGCCGCCTCCTGGCTGACCTGGCTGGAATACAGCAGCAGGTCCCCGTAGCGGAACCGCTGGATGGAGATATAGTCCTCCACTATTTGCAGTTCTTCCACCAGCGTCACAAGCTGCTCCGGGTCGTTGATATTGTAGCGTAGCAGGCTTACCAGGCAGGAGAGGGTGTCGGTAAGATCCGTCTGCCCCTGAATCATGGCAGCACAGCCCACGGAGTCCAGGGCATTGTAGAGAAAATGGGGATTTATCTGAGCCTGGAGAATCTGGAATTTCAATTGCTTTTGCCTCTCCACATAGTCCATAGTCTGCTGAATCAGCGCCTCCTGCTTTTCCACCATCTGATTAAAACTTCGGTAAAGGATACCGATTTCGTCCTGAGAGCGATAGGGCGCAATGGGAGTAAGACTCTGCTTTTCCATATGACGGCTCAAAGCTTTCACAGGGCGCGTCACATACTGGGAGAACAGAGCCGTGAGGAGAATGCCTACAAGGATTACCAGCAGACTCATCCCCAGAAATGTCTGCAGCTGAATACGGATTTGCCTGTTGTAGAACTGCACTGGCATGAGACAGCAGAGCCGTACATTGCTCTCCAGATTCTGTTCCCAGGAGAGATAGGACACATCCTGCATCCGTACATAGCGCTTCACCTGACCGGAAAAACCGGAGACATCTGTGTCTTTGAATGCACAGATATCCTCTATATTCTGGTTCAGAAGCGCGGGATCCTTTGTATAGACAATGCGCCCATAGCGATCCGTGATGAAAAAGAGCGAATCGCTTTCTGAGAACAGCCCCTCCATCTGGCCGGTGATCCAGGAGACATCAATGCCGATGAGAAAAGTGCCGATGGAGTAATGCCGGGGGAGCCCGTCAATGAGAAAGAGGCCATCCATGCTCTTTGCAATCCAGATGGTATCATTGTTTTCCAGTTCCATGAACCAGAAAGAGGAATCCGCCTGTATTGTATTCCGGAACCAGGCAGAGTCCAGGAGATTTCGCTCGGAAAGGATGTGGAAAGGGGAACTGGCATACTCCTTTACCGATTTTTTCAGGAAGATTTCCTCTGGGGAGGAGAGGAAGTTCGTCATGGGAAAAGCGTCATGCAAAAACAGAACCGCTTTGTACCGGATATCCGAACCGATGACAGAGTCGCACAGAACCTGCAGTCTTTTGTGGAGATAGCGGTAATTGTGCCAGGCATCGTAGAAATTCCCAGTGTCCTCCTCCAAAAGGGGCGCCATAAAGGGAATCTCTGTGCCAATCAGATCGCAGAGGGTCTCGGTCCTGTGGAAGAAATCATTTACCTGCCGGGAGTGGCCCTCCATCACCAACTGGGTTGAGGCGTCCAGAGACTCCGTCACATATCCCAGAAAACTCCTGTAGATGACGCTTCCCTGAAAAAACAGGGACAGCAGGAGGATCAGGAGAAAGAGAAGAAACAATTTGACGGTAAGGCGTTTGTATCTGTGAATGGTCATGGAAAACTCCTGTTGTGGTTATGGCGGCATTTGCGATTCCCTTTATTGCCGCACTATTCATGTGTGGCTGTACGGGATATTTCGTGCAGTCTATATTCGTTGGGGGTCAGATCCAGTTGTTTTTTAAAACTTCTGCAGAAATAATTGCTGCTGGAATACCCACAGGCCAGCGCAATCTCCGATATGGTTAGCTGCGTATTTTTTAAGAGCCTGCAGGCATGATTCAGGCGCAGACAGGTAATATAAGAACTGATATTTTCACCAGTCTCCCTCTTGAAAAGCTTGCTGAGATAATCCTCCGAGAAGCCGAAATGGGCCGCTATGGCGGGCAGCCCCAGTTGCTGCCAGTTTAGATTTTGCATGATATAGAGCTTCACCTGCTCCACGGTTCTGCCGCCAAAGCTTTGCTCCTTTGTCCCAGGCGCCCGGCCCGTAAGATAGTCGAAATACAGCTCCCGGCAGAAAGCCGCGGCCTCTGTCTTTCTGGAAAAGCCGGAGAGTTCTGCCAGCGCAGTCTGCCGCAGTCTGCTCAGGGATTCCACGCTCTCATCCAGTTTTTCCAGAGTGTCGAAGAGGAGGTTGAGCAGGACAGTGCAGAGATTGAGCAGGAGGGAGAAATCCGCTTCCGGGCTGTCCGAAATGTTTTGAAAAAGCGTCTTAAAATATTCGGTATTCCTGTTCCGAAGCTCCAGGGACACCTCCTCCAAAATGGAATTTCCCTGCAGCAGGCCACGGACGAAAGTGCGGTTGTCGAAAGCAGAAGACAGCTGGCTCAGGATTTCGGTGATCTGCCGGAGCTTTTTTGAGTCTATGGGTTTCAGGATATATTCGGTGACGCCATAGTGCAAGGCATGTCGGGCAGCGTTGAAATCCTCATAGGCGCTTAGGAAAATGATGGCCACATGGTCGGAGACAGCCCGGATCCTGGCGCACAGCTCTTCTCCGCTCATCTCCGGCATTTTCAGGTCGGAGATGACCACATCTGGCCGGGCGGCGTGGAAGCGCTCCAGTCCCTCCGCCCCGTTAGACGCCTCCGCCACGATCTCGCAGCCTGTCTCCGGCCAGGGGATGAGCTGCCTGAGACATTTCCGCACATTCATATCATCATCTATGATCATTACCTTTAACATGGAACCTCCGTAAAGACATTTTCCTCTGTTTCCATAGAATACGCTTCTTCTATTTTAATATACAAGTCCCCGGCAGACAAGCCGGGAGAGAAATCTGATCGGAATTGTGCTATGAAGTGCGGAAAAGTGCAATAATACATTTTCATAATACATTTTATTATTTTATGATTCTTGATAGATAAGCCGGTCTGTGTTATAGTAGAAATGTTACAATAGAAAGTTAATAGTAGAATCCTGCATTGGATTCTATTACAGATGATGAGCGGGAGGGAATGATATGAGGTGTATCAATTGCGGATATGAAAACGATGAAAACGCCCATTTTTGTATAAAATGTGGTTCGAGTCTGGCATATAACCGGAATCCGTTGGAGGGAATAATGACTCAGTTAGTGAAAGACAGCCTTTTTACCGTAATGTGTATTTTATATACGGCAGGCGTAGTCTTGTTGCTAATCAGCAGGGAACTGCCCATTATAAAAATACTGATGGTCATTTTTCTCTGGCTGCTTTCTGCGCAGTGCAAGAACGGGATTGTAGATTCAAAGTATATGCGCTGTATTAGCGGTACCATTTTTGCTTCCTGTGTGGTGAGATGCATTTTGGGCGGCCTGCTTGTAGTTTTCGGATTTTTCCTGGTTGCCGTAGCCGCTATGATGGAGACGTCAAGCCAGTGGAGGAAGTTCTATTATATCATCAGCCCGTATATAGACAGATATAGCAGAATCGGCGGGGATTATGCATACCAATTCCTGGCCATAATGGCGGTTATGCTGATAATGGCTGCGATAATCTTCACAATTATAAATGTGGCGGGAATACGCTCCATCCATCGTCTCGCAAAATCGCTTTATAAAAGCCTCGATGAGGGGAAATGGAACATTGTCTGCGGCTCGGCACGGACCTGGCTTATGGTATTTGGCGTTTTCACCGGGTATGGGGCTCTTACGTCAGGAGGGGTATTTTCTCTTTTCGGAGGAGGATGTGTGGCGGCAGCGCTTATCTTAGGCAGTGTTTTGGTCAAGAAGTATTTTAAACGTTTTGAATAAATTTGCTCCGTGCGGGCAAATGGGGAGGCAGCCTGTCATGCACTATGTAAAAGCAAAAGGAATCTTATCGCCTCAAAATGGAATGAATCTCTACAGAGGCTGTACCCACGGCTGTATTTATTGTGATTCCAGGAGCAAATGCTATCACATGGATCATGCTTTTGAGGACATCGAGATCAAGGAAAATGCCATTGACCTGTTGGAGCATGCTCTTATCCATAAGCGCAAAAAATGCATGATCGGCACAGGGGCCATGACGGATCCGTACATTCCGCTGGAGATGGAAATCGGCAATATGCGCAAAGCCCTGGAGCTGATCTGCCGGCACGGTTTCGGGGTTACGGTGCAGACAAAATCAGACCGTATTTTGAGGGATTTAGACCTTTTCCGGAAAATAAATGAGAAGACAAAATGTGTGGTGCAGATGACCTTGACCACCTACGATGAGGATCTGTGTAAAAAAATAGAGCCTAATGTAAGCACCACAAAAGAACGCTTTGCGGTGCTGAAACGGCTGCGGGACGAGGGTGTCCCTACCGTGGTATGGCTGTCCCCCATCCTGCCCTTTCTCAACGATACGGAAGAGAATATTTGCGGCATACTGGACATGTGCATTGAGGCAAAGGTCTACGGCATCATCTGCTTTGGCATGGGGATGACCTTAAGAGAGGGAAACCGGGAATACTTTTATGCGCAGCTAGACAGAATGTTTCCTGGATTAAAGGAAAGATATATTTGGACATACGGAAATCAGTACAGCATCGAAAGCCCAAACGGCAGGCATCTGATGAGGCTTTTCAGGGAAAGATGCGCAGAGCACGGAATTGTCCATGAGGTTGACGAGGTCTTTGGATACCTGCAGACTTTTGAGGAAAAAAGCGCCGGTGAACAGCTGAGTTTCTGGTAGCACGAGAGGTAAGTATTGACTCCCGACAGGGAAAATAGTAGTATAAGGTAAGCGGAGATAAAAGGGGCAATCGGATTCGATTGTCCTTTTTTTGTCCCCCAAATTTTCCGTTTATAACGGACGGTAAGACACTGCAGGAATACAAAGGAGAAACCGATGGGAAATCAGTACGGATATGTGCGCGTAAGCACAAGGGAGCAGAATGAGGACAGGCAGATGATTGCCTTAAACAGTGCCGAAGTGCCAAAACAGAACATTTATGTGGACAAGCAGTCCGGAAAGGATTTTAACCGTCCCATGTACCAGAAATTGCTGCGGCGTCTGCGTCAGGACGATCTGCTCTATATCAAAAGCATTGACCGCCTGGGAAGAAATTATGGGGAAGTGCTGGAGCAGTGGCGGATTCTGACCAAGGAGAAGAAAGTGGACATCGTGGTGCTGGACATGCCCCTGCTGGATACCAGACGGGGCAAGGACTTGGTGGGGACATTCTTAAGTGATATCGTGCTGCAGGTGCTGTCCTTTGTGGCGGAGAATGAGCGGAAGAACATCCGGGAAAGACAGCGGGAGGGAATCGAGGCGGCAAAGCTGCGGGGCGTAAATTTCGGAAGACCTCTAAAACCCCTGCCGGAGAACTTTGAGGAGGCCTGTGAGCGGTGGAGGGCGGGAGAGATTACGGGAAAGGAGGCGGCAAGGCTCTGCGGCATGCCCTATACGTCCTTTTACCGAAAGGCCGGATATTGCAAGGGGCAGTAGACTTCTTTTTTTCTTTATGATATAATCTCTGTATTCGTGACAGGAGAGGGCCGGACGGCTCCATCATGATAGGGCTTTCATGGATTTCAGAAGAGGAGTGGAGTAGAGGATTATGAAGATTACAGTTGTAGGAACGGGCTATGTGGGCCTGTCGCTGGCAGTGCTGCTGGCTCAGGAGAATGAAGTGACGGCGCTGGATATCGTTCCCGAAAAGGTGAAGCTGATCAATGAGAGACAATCCCCCATAAGGGATGCGGAGCTGGAGGAATACCTGCGGGAAAGACCGCTCCATCTGTCGGCTACAACGGATGCGCAGGCGGCATACGCAGACGCGGATATCATCGTTGTGGCCACACCTACCAATTACAACAGCAAGAATAACTATTTTGACACATCAGCGGTGGAAAGCGTAGTGGAGGCGGCCCTAAAGGCCAATGCCAGGGCCAGCATCGTGATAAAATCCACCATCCCGGTAGGATACACGGCTAAGCTCAGTGCGCAGAAGCAGACGGACCGCATTCTGTTCAGTCCGGAATTCCTGCGGGAGACAAAGGCTCTGTATGACAATCTGTATCCCTCCAGGATTATCGTGGGTTACGATACGGGAAATCAGGAAATGCGCAAAAGAGCCGAAAGCTTTGCGGGCCTTTTGACAGAGGCGGCCCTGAAGAAAGAGGTGCCTGTGCTTCTCGTCGGCTCCACGGAAGCCGAAGCCGTGAAGCTCTTTGCCAACACCTATCTGGCGCTGCGGGTGAGCTTTTTCAATGAGCTGGATACATACGCGGAGGTGAAAGGCTTAGACACCAGGCAGATCATAGAGGGCGTCTGCCTGGATCCCAGGATCGGGGACCATTATAACAATCCGTCCTTTGGTTACGGCGGGTACTGCCTGCCTAAGGATACCAAACAGCTGTTGGCCAATTACAGCAATGTTCCGGAGAATCTCATCGAGGCCATTGTGGAATCCAACCGTACCAGAAAGGAATTTGTGGCGGACCAGGTATTGCGGAAAGCGGGCTATTACTCTTATTCCGAGCAGTCGGATTATGACAGCTCCTATGAGAAGACGACGACAGTAGGCGTATACCGTCTCACCATGAAGAGCAACAGCGACAACTTCCGCCAGAGCTCCATCCAGGGCGTCATGAAGCGCATCAAGGGCAAAGGGGCTAATATCGTGATTTACGAGCCCACCCTGGAGGATGGGAGCACCTTTTTCGGCAGTGTGGTGGTAAATGACCTGGAGGAATTCTTCCGCCGGTCGGACTGCATTATCGCAAACCGCTACGACGCCTGCCTGGATCCGGTTGCGGACAAGGTGTATACCAGAGATTTATTCAAACGGGATTGACAGATATCGGAAAAAAACATATGATAAGAAGCAGACATCAGGGATATGCGTCTTTATAGTATGGATAGAAAAAAGCTGGAAAACAGAGAGGAGGAAGTCGGGCAGAGACTGCCTGACAGGAGATATGGCACTGAGTAAAAAGCCTGTGACGGGCATGCGGGATATCCTGCCGGAGGAGATGCAGATTCGGGATTATGTCATCGGCGTGATCAAGGATACCTACGGCAAATACGGATTTACTTCCATTGAGACTCCCTGCGTGGAGAACATTGCAAACCTGACCAACAAGCAGGGCGGCGACAATGAGAAGCTGATCTTCAAGATTTTAAAGAGGGGTGAGAAGCTGAAGATAGCGGAGGCTCTTACAGAGGAGGAAGTGGTGGACGGCGGGCTGCGCTATGACCTGACCGTGCCACTGGTGCGGTATTATTCCAACAATGTTGCCCAACTGCCTGCCCCATTCAAGGCGCTGCAGACGGGCAGTGTGTGGCGGGCGGACAGGCCCCAGAGAGGGCGGTTCCGCCAGTTTACCCAATGCGATATTGACATCTTCGGGGAGGCCTCCAACCTGGCGGAGATCGAACTTATCCTGGCTACTACTACTACTTTGGGGAAGATTGGTTTCAAAGACTTTGAAATCCGCATCAACGACAGGCAGCTTCTGAAAGCTATGGCGGCAGACAGCGGGTTTAAAGAGGAGGATTACGATAGCGTCTTTATTACCTTGGACAAGATGGACAAGATCGGCATGGACGGCGTGAGGGCGGAACTTCTGGAGAACGGATTTGCTTCAGACACAGTGGAGCGCTATCTGGAACTGTACGCGGGTCTGGAACAGGCAGAAGATGGTCTGCAGTATGCGGCGGAGAAACTGGGGGAATCTCAAGTTCAGGGGATTTCGGCGGTGGAGGGCCTGCAGGAGATCATAGACAGCGTAGAGGCGGCGAAGACGGCAGATTTTCGGATGGTATTCGACCCTACGCTGGTGCGGGGGATGTCTTATTATACGGGCCCCATCTTTGAGATCGCCATCCCTGGCCTGGGCGCAAGCTGCGGAGGCGGCGGCAGGTACGATAAGATGGTGGGGAAATTCACCGGCAAGGATGTGCCGGCCTGCGGATTCTCCATCGGCTTTGAGCGGATCATACTGCTTTTGATGGAGAGCGGGTTCCAGGTGCCGAATGCGCCGAAAAAGACAGCCTACCTGGTGGAGAAAGGCGTAGAGGGCCAGGCCATGGCTGATGTAATCGCCAAAGCCCAGAAAGCGAGAGAAGAGGGCGGGCAGGTGCTGGTGGTTCGGATGAACAAGAACAAGAAATTCCAGAAAGAGCAGCTGGAGGCCGAGGGGTACCAAGAATTCGTGGAGTTCTATAGGGAGGCTTTGAAGAACTAGACGCCAAAGGCTGATCGCAGCAAACGGCAGAAGTATTTCCAGGACAGCGAAAAAAGAATTACAGAAATACGAAATACAGGAATATGAAATACGGGAATGCGAAATACAGGGATGCGAAATACAGATAGGAAATAAACGGGAAAATACAGAATAGAAGAGCGTCATAGCAAGGACACGGAAAACGAGGAATCAAAATGGCAGAGTCAATGAAAGGTTTAAAAAGGACACATCGCTGCGGGGAACTCTCCGCGGCAAACATCGGCGAAAAGGTTACCGTCATGGGCTGGGTACAGAAACAGCGAAACAAAGGCGGCATCATTTTTGTGGATCTGCGGGACCGGGCAGGCATCCTGCAGGTGATTTTCGAGGAGTCGGACTGCGGGGCGGAAAATTTCGCCAAGGCCGAAAAGCTGCGCAGCGAGTTCGTGGCGGCAGTGACGGGCAGAGTGGAGAAGCGCGCAGGGGCCGTGAACGAGAACCTGGCCACGGGCCAGATCGAAGTCCGGGCGGAGAGCCTTAGGATTCTCTCCGAGGCGGAGACGCCGCCTTTCCCCATTGAGACGGATTCCAAAACCAAGGAAGAACTGCGCCTGAAGTACCGTTACCTGGATCTGCGCAGGCCTGATCTGCAGCGGAACCTGATGCTGCGCAGCAGGATGACGGCGGCGGTCCATGCCTTTTTAAAGGAAGAGGGATTCCTGGAGGTGGAGACACCGATTTTAAATAAATCCACCCCGGAGGGGGCCAGAGACTATCTGGTGCCCAGCCGGATCCATCATGGCTGTTTTTACGCGCTGCCCCAGTCGCCCCAGATTTTTAAGCAGCTGCTGATGTGCTCCGGGTACGACAGATATTTCCAGATCGCAAAGTGCTTTCGCGACGAGGACTTAAGGGCGGACAGACAGCCGGAGTTCACCCAGATCGACCTGGAGATGTCCTTTGTGGACCAAGAGGATGTCATGGACGTCACCGAGCGGATGGTGGCAAAGGTCTGCAAGGAGGCAGTGGGACTGGACGTGGCGCTGCCCATGAAACGGATGACCTGGGACGAGGCCATGAGGCGGTTCGGTTCGGACAAGCCGGACACCAGGTTCGGCATGGAACTGACGGACGTATCGGATGTGGTAAAAGGCTGCGGCTTTGGCGTGTTCACAGGGGCGCTGGAGGCCGGCGGCAGCGTACAGGGCATCAATGTAAAAGGGCAGGCCGAGATGCCCAGGAAGAAAATCGACGCTTTGGTGGAGTTCGCCAAGGGCTATGGCGTGAAAGGGCTGGCCTATCTGTCCGTACAGCCGGACAGAAGCTACAAGTCTTCCTTTGCGAAGTTCATGACGGAAGAGGAATTAAAAAAACTGGCGGCGGCCATGGCCGGGGAACCGGGAGATCTGCTTCTCTTTGCGGCGGACAAGCTGAAATTGGTCGGGTCCGTACTGGGGGCGCTTCGGGTGGAGCTGGCGAAGCAGTTGGGGATGCTGGACGAGAATCAGTACAATTTCCTCTGGGTCACGGAGTTCCCTCAGTTCGAATGGAGCGATGAGGAAGAACGGTATGTGGCCATGCACCATCCGTTTACCATGCCTATGGAGGAGGATCTGGAGCTTCTGGAGACAGAGCCGGGCAAGGTGCGGGCAAAGGCTTATGATATTGTAGTCAACGGCATGGAGCTGGGCGGCGGCAGCGTCAGGATATTCCAGAGCGACGTGCAGGAGAGGATGTTCGAGGCCCTGGGCTTTACCAAAGAAAAGGCCCACGATCAGTTCGGCTTTCTGTTGGATGCTTTCAAATACGGGGTGCCGCCTCATGCGGGGCTTGCCATCGGTTTGGAGCGGTTCGTGATGCAGTTGGCGAAAACGGACAATATCCGGGACGTCATCGCGTTCCCCAAGGTCAAAGACGCCTCCTGCCTGATGTCGGACGCGCCGGGTACGGTGGAGGCGAAGCAGTTGGAGGAGCTGCATTTGCAGGTGACGGAGTAGGAGATGTATGAGGCTAGGTATCTTCTTTCGATAGAAGAGTTGATAAAAGAAGTTCCGGAACAAAATTTAGGACAAGGTTCAGGATGGGAGGCCCTCTTTCAGAGGGCCTCTTTCAGGGTGGACGAAGAGAGGCGCGAAAGAGCCGGGCGCATGAGAACGACCAAAGCACGGGCGGCCTGCCTGGGAGGCGGGCTTTTGCTGCAGCTGGCTGTGGGGGAGGCGGTCCGCGCAGGCAGCGCGGGCAGTTTTTACGACTTAGGCAGATATTCTGTCACTGAATTGCTGGAGAGATTAGAGGATCTCCCATATTTCCCTCTTGCATACCGATATGGGGAGAACGGAAAACCGTATTTCAGGGATTTTCCATTACAGTTCAACCTGTCCCATTCAGGGAACTACGTCCTCTGCGCCGTCTCCGAAGAGGAAATCGGAGCAGATATCCAGCAGCACTGCGGGAAAAACGTGGAGAAGATTTCCGGGCGCTTTTTTTCGAAGCGGGAAGCGGAGGCGATAGCGGCAGAGCAGGCGGGCGAGGAGCGGGAGAAGCTGTTCTACAGGCTGTGGGCCAGGAAAGAGGCCTATGGGAAGCTGACAGGCAAAGGCATTGCAGGGGTTCTGGAGACGGAACTATTGCCCCGGGAGGCCCAGGAGCCGCAAGGCAGCGCTGGCCTGAAATCTGCACACATTGATGCCACGGTTTTGCCAAATGGCAGACGTCTGCTCTGGGAGGAATTTATATTGACCGTTGCTAAAACTTGCCAAGTTACCCGACTCACGAGCGGAAAGCAACATATACTTGCACGACAGTTAAATTTACAGTATGCCCCGACTGCAAATTTTACCGCTTATGAGAATGACATAATGAAAGAGATGTCTTTCAATGTGGAAAACTATCCTGAAGATAACTACAGCATTGCTTTCTGCCAGTTTGGCATCTGAACACATGGGAAAGTTTTTATGGTATAAAAGAAAAAACTATTGACTGTTCCAAAGTTTTTCACATATACTAATAAAAAGGAGGCATCTATGAAAATTATTATTAGACCCCACTATTTAGATATGCTGAAAACTTATCGTGACGTGCCGCTGGTGAAAATCCTAGCGGGTATACGCCGCTGCGGAAAATCCACAATTTTGGAAATGCTGCAGAATGATTTGATAAAAAGCGGCATTCCTGCAGACCACATCATCCGTATGCGCTATACCTCAGAGGATTTTGACGACGGCATGACGGATAAGGATATGTACCATGGTATCAGGGAGAAAATGACCGATGGAGAGCGCTATTATCTCTTGCTGGACGAAGTGCAGGAAATCACCGGTTGGGAAAAAGCCGTCAACAGTCTGCTTGAAAACGCCAACACGGATCTATATGTAACCGGATCCAATTCCAGGCTGATGTCAAGTGAGATATCCACCTATCTGACGGGACGTTATGTCTCTATTCCTGTGTTTACGCTGTCCTTTGCCGAGTATATGGAGTTCAAAAAAGAAAGCGGAGCCACGTCCAAAGAAATGCTTGCCGAATACATTCGCATGGGCGGCTTCCCGGTTGTGGCGCTGAGTCAGTTTGATCAAAGAACTGCCTATCAGATCATTGAGGGCATATACCATTCCGTTATCACAAGCGATATAACGAAACGACATCATATCACAAACTTTGACCTATTCAACCGCGTTGTAAAATATGTGGTTGAAAATGTGGGCAAGAACTTTTCCGCCAATGCTATCGTGAAGTTTCTGAAAAGCGAGGGACGCGCCCTCTCTGTGGAATCGGTGTACAACTACCTGGAATGGCTGGAAAAAGCCTTTGTCATCTACCGCTGTCAGCGGTACGACCTGCAGGGAAAATCCGTGCTGAAAACCCAGGAGAAATTTTATCTTGCCGATGCTTCTCTGAAATATTGCATGATGGGATTTCACCCTACAGCCGTTGCGGCTATGCTTGAAAATATTGTATATTTCGAACTGCGCAGAAAGGGCTACCAGGTCTATATCGGCAAGAACGAGACAAAAGAAATCGACTTTGTGGCAGTGCGGCGGGATGAGCGCATTTATGTACAGGTGTGCCGCAACCTGCCGGAGGAATCTGACCGCGAGCTTGCAAATCTGCTTGAAATCAGAGACCACTATCCGAAGTATATCGTCACCCTTGACGAACTCGCCGCAGGCAATATTGATGGGGTGAAGATCATGTATTTAGCGGATTTTCTGTTGAGGAAAGAATACTGAAAATTTATTCTTCATAGTCCGCCAGAAACGGGTCGCCAATGTCGAGCCGGATGGGAGGCCTGTCGGTGGTGGGGGAGACAGGGGCGGCAGGGGCAACAGAGCTATGCGGACAGGGAGCCGGAGGCGCAGTGGAAACCTGGGGACAAAAAGCCGCGGACGCAGTGGATGCATGTGCATCAGGAGCAGCAGGAAGAGCAGAAGCATGCGGGCAAGGCGAGGCGGGTACAGCCGGAGTGTGGGCAGCGTGCGCTGCAGTTAGACAGGCCTGGGCATCGGCAGCCTGACAGAACTGCCTGGAGAACTGCAGATTCGCCTGAATCAGGTTGTACTGCATCAAAAGCTTCAAAGCCTGGGAAAGACATTCGGGGGTATTGCAGTTTACCTCGCAGATGTCTTTCAGAGAATGTGACAGATTCAGAATGTCCAGGGATGTGATTGCCATAGCCGGTCTCCTGTGGGAACCTTTTCTTTTATTATACTCACGAACGGTCAAATTTGCCACCGCTTTAAGAGGCTTTATCGCTGCATTCAACATAAATAGAAACAGAATGTTTTCCGATCAGGATATTCTATCTGGTTTATTATGTTGCTATAATCAATCTTAAAGATACAGCCGTGGTATAATGTGTGCTGGAAAAAATATCACAAAGGAGAAGATTGATATGGGAATGAAATGGAAAAATGGGATCAAGAAGATTCTGACACAGGCTCTGGCTGCAAGTCTGTTGCTGGCTCCGGCAGTGCTGCCTCCCACAGGGACTGGCGAGGGAGGCTTGCCCGGGGAGGTTCTGACCGGAAGCGAGCAGCCGGGGACGGGCAATGAGGGCGATGAGGGGATTATGCCCTGTGGGGATTGGGAGGAAGAAGATGATGTTAAGTATATAACATTATAATATGGACATTTTGCCAGGCTGTGGAGAAATTAATATTTCAAATCAAGGGCAAAATCGTCATGAAGATATCGTTTTAGCGCAGTTGCATTTTTGGGGTGTTCTGTTAATATACTAATAGCAAACGATTGTATCGCAGTCGTATGTGCTTCTTCACGGCGGCTACATTCTCCCAAAGCTTGAGAATAACAGAATAAGAAAAGACCGTAGCTATTGATATAGCGTTTTATGACAGACATATCAAAGGAATCAGGGAGCATAGTAGTCTCCTGATAGAATTTTAATATATATAGGCTATGGCAGTACATATAATCAGTAAGTGGCAGAAATCCGGCTTGTAATAAAACGTCAGGTTCTGTTTTTTGCACATAGGATAATATCTGCAAAAAATATAGAGAGCATAAATGTGACTTGGTTGTATTTCTGTATTCATGGCCTATATTATTCAGGATAGATAATTCTTCGCATGTCAGTCTGTAACTGTAGATTTCATGTATATCAAAGCTTGGCAGCGTAAGTAGTAATGCTTCGGTCAGACAGCGGATTCTTTCATCAGAAGAATCCGATTGAAAGGCTACATTGGCGAGATATTCTTGATGATACAGAACATCTTTCGAATCAAGCATTGTTTTCATTTGGCTTAAATATTTTTTTAGTGTCTCTTTTGAAACATTTCGATTATGTATCACCTTGAAGTGCAAATCATAAAATTCTGCTTCTTTTTTATTTCCCCAAGAAGGGAATATTTTCCCAGATATGCCAAGTCTCTGTAGCAAGGCAGTAGCAAGGGCAATATCTGGCTGCAAAGAGTCATTTTCTATTTTGGAAAGTTTTGATTTGCTGCACAAACCATGACAGAGAACCGACTGGCTAACATTCTGTTCCAAGCGCAAATCTTGAATCAGATGTCCTAAGGTATAGGCATCCGCAGTATCTTCTTCACGGATTCCGTCCGTAACATGAACGGAATCCGTGAAAGCTTTAGGCGGGAATGCTGTCAGGGGAATGGTAGGAAAGTCTTTCATACTTCCGGTAATCGAATAGCTAGTCTCTTTTTTAAGATAATCCCTGCATCTGGTAGCATAGCAGCTTTCGATTGCCTGGGCGGAGTAGAAAGCCGCCTTAATATGGGTATCCGCAAGTTCGGTCTTTCCGGTATAATGACTGCATAATCCGGTCAAAAAGGTCAGTTCGACCAGAGGCGCATCATAGGCATTGAAAGCAGCCTTTTTGCGATAAGCGTCAGCCAATTCAAAAGCATTGTCAAAGTCTTCTACTCCAATCAGATATTTTACATAAACAATGGCAGCATCCGCCTGCATCCTCTCTTTTTCGATCAGTGCAAAGGTACTGTCCGCCAGACAGGTATCCAGCTGTGCACAAATCTGGCGGCAGAGCGTCGCCATATCCAGGCAGAGAGCCTCTTGGGCTATTAATGTCAAAAGCTGAATCTCATTCTGCGACAGGAGGAGCGCATGAAAGCCCGACAAGTCAATATCCGGCCTGGTAATGTGCAGTGCGTCCAGCAGAGTGTCATAATTCTCCTGATGAGAGCAGCACCCCGAAAGAAATTGCAGCCTGCAGTGGAGCAGCAGCCACTCCTGATAGTATAGCCGGTTGTCGGCCCAGTTCTTCTCCTCCAGCTTGCCAAGCTCTTCATAGGCAGACTCTAACTGCCAGGCATCCAGATAGAGACGGACACGCTTCAATCCATAGAAGCATTCAAACCCGTCCCGGCTGCTGAAGACCGGAAAACGGCCATATTGCACCCCGGCGCGCTCCATAAGCGCCTGAAAGGTGACATGGCTGACGTTTGCCGTGCCAGTCTCTATCCGGGAGAGCGCCTGCGGCGTGCAGATGCCCTCGGAGAGCTGTTCTTGCGTGAGTCCGGCTTTTATCCTGGCTTCCCTGATAAGCAGATTGGCGTTATGTACTGGCATGAGATATCCTCCATCGGGTGTGTTTGGTTTTTAGTGACAGAAATAATTATATTACGAAAAACTACAAAATACAAGTACTCAACCTAAATGGAAACGAAAAGATTTCTGTCTGGTTAGTGGTAAATGGGATGGTTAAGGATTAAACTGTATTTAGTTCCAAGCGAGAGATAAAAAGGCAGCAGAAAGGCGGTATATAAAGATGGGGCAGATTATCAAAACACTCATCATCGAACAGAGAGAGGGATCGAACGGTAAAGAGCAAAGCTACAATTTTATGTTTTAGCAAAGAGGCGAAGAGGCTTTGGTGCTGAATATCGATACTGGAGTCTGGAAGATAGATTCCGGCTATAGAGAGTTAGCTAAAATGGCTGAGACAGAAAACACTGGTATACGTATTGGCAGCAATGGCCCAATATATGATCAGTTAATGGAAGATAAATTAATAAGCCAGGTTTCTGATGAAGCAAAGCTCGAAGAGTTTAACTTATTGATTTTAGAAACTTCCGAGAAATGTAATCTGAGGTGCAGATATTGCTTTGAAAGTGCTACGAATTGCGGCGAAAATATGAGCTGCGAGACAGCAGTTAAAGCCTTTGAAAAGTTTATTTCACTTGAAAAATGCAGTACATCGGTTTGCGTGGAATTCAATGGGGGAGAAGCCTTGCTCAATTATAATATGATAAGCAAGGCAGTGCCGCAAATCCTCCATATCGCAGAGAAGGCAGGAAAGAAAGTAGGATTCACTGTCCAAACAAACGGAACGCTTTTAACGGCAGAAATGATTGCTTTTTTTAAGGCATATAAATTTTCTGTTGGGTTAAGCCTGGACGGGGTGGGGGAATTCAACGACAACAGAATCTATGCTGACGGAAGAAGTACTTTTGATGAAGTGGTCAATAACATTCAGTTATTGAAAGAGAGCGGGATTCGCTATAGTACAATATCAGTGATCCATCGAAAAGGGCAATTTAAGAGCGTAAAAGACTTGCTTGCCTTTACAGGATGTAATCAATTCCGCGCTAACCTTATCAGCGCAATTGGAAGAGGCAAAGAGGTTCTGGCAGACACAATTAGTATGGAAGAGATTGCCAAAGAGTATGTGGCTTTTTGCAAGCAAATGCTGCAGGATAGGCAGTACTATGAGGCGAATGCTATGTATTACTTTTTAAGCTTATTGCTATTTCATCCCTTTATGTGTTACAAGGAACCTTGCGGCGCAGGCATGAATCAATTGTTTGTTGTTCCAAATGGTAATATTTATCTGTGCCAAGAATCCTGCTTTATTGACAAAGGCTGTATAGGAAATGTCAATATGCAAAACATTGATATAGAAAAAAATATCCAGGAGGATGCTTGGTTTCAGACAATGAGAAACAGACAGACAACTCTGGTCGAGGAGTGCAGGAATTGTCCATGGAAGAAATTTTGCTGTTCGTGTCCCTGCAGGGTTTATAGCGAGACTGGAGGTGTGTCAGAGAAATCAATGCTTTGTGAATTCTATAAGCATGTGTATAGTGAATTCATCTGGATGATACATAATGATACGGAAGCTGTGATGAATTTTTTACAGAGCAGCTTTTAGTATAAAAATGCATATAATTTACAGCACTAAGGTGGATAACTGGATAAATGATTATAATAGAAGAATCGTATTGAGAGAGGAATATGCTGATTTTTTAGCTTTGATGCGGAGAATAATCATATCTCTTGTTTTAAGTGGAAAAGAGGCAGCAAATCAGAGAATCGAAAAAATAGTTTCATATACGGAACGTAATGCATATTTTGAATATTATGAAAGATGGCTTAGAAGGCATCGATTATATACGGTACCCTTTGACAGAATTGTTGCGGTGCTGATAGGAACTGAAATCATGATTCCCAATGGCGAGAATCTCACCGGATATGCGCTTGAATATGATGACGGTTTTTATGTTCTGGTAAATGATACAGAGGAAATCGAAACTACGATTTCAATTTTGACACATGAAATTATGCATGCTGAATTGGAATCTTATTTTAGACAATTTGAAAAGGATAAAGGGACAGAGATTCCGGAGGCTGCCAAAGAAGAACTGGTGGTTATACTGGAGCATACATTTTTGTTGGACGCATTAAAAATAAAAGCAAGCGATATACAGATGGAGAAAGTACAGTTATTTCAAAACCTTATGCAGTCTGGTACGGAAAGCGCAATTGCACAATTTTTAAGTGAAGCAGGTACTTCATAATTGTTCCGGGACACAGGGGGAACTGTCTGAAAAATATTCTTAGCCCTTGCTGTCATATAAATAACCTGCTATAATAAATTTAGCAATTTCATATGAAAGTATGAGTTGTATTTAAAAACTGACAGTACAGAAAGGGACGAAAAATGAAGCAAAAACTACGTTACTCAAAATACCTGAAAGAAAGAAAAGGGCAATACCTGATCCTTTTGCTGGCCTATCTGTGCGTTATCATCACGCAGCTTCTGATTCCCCAGCTGGTTTCCAAGATGCTGTCAGGCATCACCGCGGGAGGGGCGGGAATTTGGACGCTGACGGTGTGGATGCTGTGCCTGATTGCAGCGGAGGCCATCGGAACCCATTGCTTTGGGCATTTTAATTACAAATTGTCTAACGAGCTGCTGGTGGCGGCGGAAAAGGACTCCCTCCAGCAGATGCTGCGGATCAGCTATCAGAAGATCTCGGGGGCAGACAGTTCTTATCTGGGTCAGCGGATGAACAATGACCTGGTCTACATTATGGATTTCTATGTGGAGAAAGTACCACTTCTTGCATTCAAGGCAATTCAGGGTATCGTGATACTTATATTGCTTTTCAGGGTCAGCTTCTATGTGGGGATATTTGCTCTAGCAGGAATCGGCATATATGCTGCCATTTATTTTTTTACAAGGAAGCGGTATTACCAGCTAAATGAAGCGCATAGAAAGGAACAATTTTCGTTTGTGGCCGTGGTATGTAAAAAACTGGCCAGGGTACTGACGATAAAGCTGAATTCCTGGTACCAGGCCACGCAGCGGGATTTCCAGGCAGCCGGGGAAAAACTTGTAAAGGTGGCAGTGAAATATCTGGACTTTGACAACTTTACGTCAAATATGTCCAATGTGACAGGCAGAGCGCTGGTTCCTGCGCTGCTGCTGGGGCTCTATTTTACCAGCACACAAAACGGAGGGGCATCGCAGGTGGAGAACTTTGCTATGGCGCTCCTTTACATGCAGCAGCTGATCGCAGTGGTTCAGTACATAGTCCAGGGCGGGAAGTTCTATGAGACATATAAGGTTTCCTGCGACATGATGGACCAGCTGCTGGCAATGCCCAAAGAGCAGTGCGGGGAGAGGGTTTTGCAGGAAGTACATGCAGTCGAACTGCAGAACGTGACATTTTCCTATGGCGAAAAGAACATACTGAAGCGGTTCTCCTACAAATTTGAAAAAGGAAAAGTATACGCGCTCTGCGGGGAAAACGGAACAGGCAAATCCACCTTATTCTTGCTGATGATGGGCATTCTGCAGCCGGAAGCGGGGGAAGTGCTCTGGGACGGGCAGCAGATATCGGAAATCAACATGGAGGAATTGAGAAAGGACATGGTGGGCTTTGTGAACCAGGAGCCTTTGCTGATGGAGGGCACGATTTCCGACAATCTCTTCTACGGCCGGGAAGAGGCGAAAAAATCCGCAGACGAACTGAGCCGCTACGCGCTGCTGGATTTTGTGGCAGAAAAAGACCAGGGGTATGAAACCCAGGTCAACAGCCAGAGCAGCAATTTAAGCGGCGGCCAAAAGCAGCGTATTGCCATTGTGAGGGCTTTGCTGAAAGAGACGCAGGTGCTCTGCTTTGACGAGCCCACCAGCGCCCTGGACAGTGACGGCATCCTTTTGTTTACGGAAATGCTGCAGCAGATAAAGGAAGATAAGATAGTAATTGTGATCACTCATGACAGGCAGATTCGGGAGGCCTGCGATGAAGTGGTGACATTGCAGTGATGCTGCCCTCTGTAAGGTTCAGAGAGGAGGGGCTGTCGCTTCGGTGGCAGTCCCTTTTTTGGCCTCTTAAAGAAATCTTAAACAATTCCCATGTTTTTTGTTAATCGCTGTTTTGATAGAATGGGCTTATGATAAAACTATATAAAATAGAAAAGGGCGGAAAGATTCAAAAGTACAGAAAAGAGGCAAAGCTGACCCAGAAAGAGCTGGGAGAGGCGCTGGGGGTCAGCAGCTCGGCAGTCTCTCAATGGGAGACCGGAGGTACGCCGGACATTTCCCTGATCCCCTCCATAGCGGACAGGCTGGGCATATCCGTAAATGTCCTGTTCGGGCGTGAGGACATTACGGAGGAAAATATGCAGGAGGCTCTGCCCCATTATGCTGCGGCGCTGCCGGAGGAGATGCGGCTGAAAGAAATCTGCCGCCTGATGTGGGCTGCGGTGAAATCGGGAAGCATGGGGCTGAATGCGATTTCCGATGACATTTCACACAATTACAGCATCTATTATGGCACGGATGAGGGCATTCTTTTGGGCATTGATTCGGAGAGACTGTCCTTTCTCTCTCTGTTTCCGGAGCCTGCGGAGGGCTACGGTTCGTTCTTTGCCGACAACGATACATACCGCCGGCTGTTTTCTGCGCTTTCAAAGCCCAAAGCCCTGGAACTGCTATTGCTTTTGTATCAAAGGCCTCCCAGGCACTGTACGTTAAATGTCATAGCAAAGCGCCTGGGCAGCAGCCTGGAGGAAGCGCAGGCGCTTCTGGCGGAATTTGCCAGTCTCCAGCTGGTTCGCGAACTGGATCTGGAGACGGAGGACGGGGATACGAAAGTGTACAGCATCAATGCTGTAGGCACCATTGTCCCCTTTCTCTATGCAGCGCGTCTGATGGTGGAGAATTATGGCAGCTTTTCCGTAATTGCCAATAAAAGGAAAGCTCCTCTTCTGCGGAAAAAGGATGCGCCGTAAAAAATACGAGGGGTGAGGGTATGTTTCGATACATGAAAAAGCACTCCCTGTTGGCCTTGCTGGCACTATGCATCAGTATCATCGAAAGCACCGCCGCATCCGTATCCGCTGTTTTCGAGAAGAACATGCTGGATGCCATTGTACAGGGAAATATGGACGGATTCCGGAATATGCTGTGGTATGTGGTTCTGATAGTCGTTGTGGCAGGATTTGCGTATTACCTGGGGGCAATGACAAAAAATAAGTTTAAAAACAGGTTCATGGAGGACTTGCGAAATGATTTGTATGACGGCATTATGCGCAAAGGGACTGGGGGTTTTCACGGACGGGATACGGCAGAATATATCTCTATGATAAACAATGATGTAAACACACTGGCCAGCAATTTTTCTTCGCCCATTTTCAGTCTGGCCGGCACGGGGGTCTCCGTTGTTCTCTCTTTGGCTGTCATGACAGTCTACAGTCCGCCGCTGGCCGGGGTGGCAGTTCTGTGTTCCCTGCTATCTTTTGTGGTTCCAAAGATCCTTACAAAATATCTAAAGAGGAGCATGGCAGAGAAAACGGTGGGTGAAGCAGCCTTGTCGGTTCAGCTGAAAGAGGCATTGAATGGGTATGACGTTGTATCCGCTTTCGGGGTCTTCCAGAAGATGCGTCTTCGGTTTCTGGAAGTAAACAGGGCGTTGGCGGAGGCTTTCTATCAGTTTTCGTTGCAGATGTTCGTGTCGCTCTATGGGTTCTTCGGGGGCGGAATCATGCTGTTTTCCCAATGCGTCCCGCTGCTTAGAGGGTGCAAGCCGGTGATAGACAGGCTGTTGGATATCATAGACGGCAGGGAAGAATGCTTTGCGTGGACGAAAGAGCCGGCGTTTTTTCACGAAATCCGTATCCATGATTTATGCTTCCGGTACCGGGAAGAAATCCCGGTTCTGACGGATTTGAGCCTGATTATAGAGAAAGGAGAAAAGCTGGCATTGACAGGCGAAAGCGGATGGGGACTGCGGCGAGGACAGGGCAAATCTGTCCGGAGGGCAGAAGCAGAGGATTGCTCTGGCAAGGGCTCTCATACGGGGGATTGACTTTCTGATTCTGGACGAGGGGGTCTCTGCCATTGACGTGGAGACCGCCAACGAGATAGAGCAGGAGCTGCTGGACATGGAGAATCTGACCCTGCTTACCATAACCCATCGGATTAAGGACGGGATACTGGATAAGTATGACAGAGTGTTGGCCATGGACAATGGAAAAATTGCCAAAAAGGATTGACATATAACTTTCGATTTCGTAAAATAATAGTAGAGAGCAGCGATGCTCAAAATCAGGTGTTTCCCCGCCAAAAACGGGAGGCTTTAAAATCGTGGGTGGGATTTCCCCACCCACTTTTTGCAGGTGAAAGGAAGCTATGGGCAAGGTTGGCATTTACAGTGTTTCGGACAGATATATTGCATTTCTCAGGTCTGATTCCAGATTACGGAATGTATTTGACAATAAGGAAGAGAATCGTTCCCATACTCGAAAATATCCGGGCATCGTATTCAGACATGATGAATTTCACTACTATATTCCATTTTCTTCCCCCAAAAGATCGGATTATCTCATAAAACAAGACGGAACATGGGAGATACGAAAAAGCATTGTCCCGATTATACGGATGACCACCAGGGATACGGTTTCCGGTGCATTGGAATTGAAAGGGACATTGAAGCTGAGCAACATGATTCCGGTTCCGCCCGATGAACTTACACAATACTATATTTCTGACGAAACGGATTTCAGCTATAAACAGGTAGTGATGAAAGAATATTCTTTCATTACGGCTAATATATCCATGATTATAAAGAATGCCAATGTTATTTACAGGCAGAAGACCAATTCGCACAAGCTGTTTGGGGACGAGAATATGCCCAAATACATAAAGAATACTGTAGACTTTAAATATGCGGAAACCAAGTGCAGAGAATTTGAGCATTTGCATATGTAGGACAGGGAGAGAATTTGAGTGGGCATGAAGAGAGGCACAAAGGAGAGATATAAACATGCATTCTGACAAGGAAGTTGAAAACAGAATGATCACGATTCCCAATCTTTTGTCCGCGTTCCGGCTGGTGTTGATCCCGGTATTTATATGGACATACTGTGTTAGGAAAGAATATCTGACAACAGCAGGGCTGTTGTTTCTCTCCGGACTGACAGATCTGGCGGACGGATACATCGCCAGGCGTTTCCATATGGTGAGCAATCTGGGCAAGATGCTGGATCCGGTGGCGGACAAGCTGACCCAGGCGGCAATGTTAGTCTGCCTTGTGACACGGTTTCCGATGATTGTCTTCCCGCTGGCGCTGCTGTCCGTGAAAGAGGCCTCAGTGGGGCTGACCTCCCTCCTGGTCATCCGCAAGTCCGGCAAGGTGACGGGAGCGGTCTGGCACGGCAAGGTGACCACGGCGCTGCTGTATCTTACGATACTGGTTCACCTGCTATGGCCCCATATTCCGGCAGCGGTCTCCAATGGTTTGATAATGCTGTGTGTTGTGGTGATGCTGGTCTCATGGAGCCTGTATATCCGGCACAATTATCGAGTCCTTTCCGGTAAAGAGACTTCTCCCAAAAAGCATTGACATATGTTGATAGATTCCCTTTCCGGGACTTAGGTGTCATCGGTCCGATGGAAAGAATCGGGGAACAAAATATTATTTAGAGGTGCAAGCATGAATAGGTTAATGAAGTACTTACGCGACTACAAAAAGGAATCCGTCCTGGCGCCGCTGTTTAAGCTCCTGGAAGCTTTCTTCGAGCTGTTGGTGCCGCTGGTGATGGCAAGCATCATCGACAGGGGCATCAATGCCGGAGGCGCCGGCGGGGCGGACGAGGGCCACATCTGGCGGATGGGCCTGTGCCTCCTTGCGCTGGCGGTGATAGGACTGGTGTCCTCCATTACGGCCCAGTTTTTCGCGGCCAAGGCGGCGGTAGGGTTTTCCGCAAAGCTCCGCCAGGCCCTGTTCGACCATATCCAGGGCCTGGACTTCACTAATATCGACAAGGCCGGGACGTCCACCATGATCACACGCATGACCAGCGATGTGAACCAGATTCAGTCCGGCGTGAACCTGGTGCTGCGTCTGTTCCTGCGCTCGCCCATCATCGTCTTCGGTGCCATGATCATGGCTTTCACCATCGACGTGAAGAGTGCGCTGGTGTTCGTAGTAGCTATCCCGCTGCTTGCCGTCGTGGTCTTCGGCATCATGATCTGGACCATGCCCCTGTATAAAAAAGTCCAGGCAAACCTGGACAAGGTGCTGGGAGTCACCAGGGAGAACCTGACAGGCGTCCGCGTCATTCGGGCTTTCCACCAGGAGGAAGTGGAGGAGGGGCGCTTTAAAGGATTCACAAAAGCGTTGGCGGACAGCCAGATTTTCGTAGGGAAGATCAGCGCTGTCATGAATCCTGTAACCTATGTGATTGTCAATGGGGCAATCATTGCCCTGATCTATATCGGTGCCATCCAGGTCAATGTGGGGAACCTGACCCAGGGCGAGGTGGTGGCTATCATCAACTACATGTCCCAGATTCTGGTGGAACTGGTGAAGCTGGCTAACCTGATCATCACGGTGACTAAGGCTCTGGCCTGCGCGGACCGGGTGGCGGGCGTGTTCGAGATCCGGAACCAGGACAGGACCGGTGCAGGGCAGACAGAAAGCATTTCCGATGGGGAAGCTTCCGGGAAAACCCCGTTCCTGAAGTTCGACCATGTATCCCTGACTTACGCCGGAGCGGGAGCGGAGACTCTCCACGATATCGACTTTACGGTAAATAAAGGAGAAACCATCGGCATCATCGGCGGCACGGGTTCCGGAAAGTCCTCGCTGGTGAATCTGATTCCCGGATTCTACCCTGTGACAGGCGGCGCGCTTCGGCTGGAGGGCAGGGACATCCGCCAGATTCCCGAGGAGGAACTGCGGGGCATGGTGGGCATGGTGCCCCAGAAAGCGGTGCTCTTCAAGGGCACCATCCGCAGCAACCTCCAGTGGGGCAAGCCCGATGCCACCGAGGAAGAGATGTGGCGGGCCATCGACATGGCACAGGCAAGAGAAGTGGTGGAGGGAAAGCGAGGCAAGCTGGAGGCGGAAATCACCCAGAACGGCAAGAACCTTTCCGGCGGCCAGAGACAGCGCCTGACCATAGCCAGGGCGCTGGTGCGCAGTCCCCGGATACTGATCCTGGACGACAGTGCCTCTGCGCTGGACTACGCCACGGATGCAAAGCTGCGCACTGCCATCCGAAACCTGGAGGGAGGAATCACAACGTTCATTGTCTCCCAGCGGGCTTCCTCCATACGGTATGCTGATAAAATTGTAGTGCTGGACGATGGAGAGATGGCAGGAATCGGAACCCATGACGAACTTTTGCAGAATTGCGAAGTATACAGAGAAATCTACTTCTCCCAGTATCCGGAAGAACGGCTGAAAGCGGCAGGGGCAGAGAGACCTGGAAGTGATCAGACAGTAGGGGATGGGGTCAGAAGCGAAAAGGCAGAGGAAGGGGGCGAGAGTCATGGCATCAGATAAGGCACAGAAAGAGAACAAAGGCCGTTCCGGCCAGATGGCCGCCATGCGGCAGGTGCTGCGCTATATCCGCAGATATTGGTTTATGGTGGGCTTCTCGCTGGTGCTGGCGGCGGTGACCGTGGTGCTTACCCTTTATGTGCCCATCCTTACCGGGGACGCGGTGGATCTGCTCCTGGGAGAGGGGATGGTGGCATTCCCGGCGGTGTTCGGCATCATGAAGAAGATTGCCATCGCCATTGCGGTGACGGCTTTGTCCCAGTGGGTGATGAACACCTGCAACAACCATATTACCTATCATGTAGTAAAGGACATTCGGGAGGACGCCTTTGAGAGGCTGCAAAAACTTCCTCTGAAATACCTGGACGCACATGCTTACGGCGACATCGTCAGCCGCGTGGTGGCAGATGTGGACACTTTTGCGGACGGTCTGCTCATGGGCTTTACCCAGCTTTTCACCGGTGTGCTGACTATCATCGGCACACTGATCTTCATGCTGGTCACCAATGTGCCCATCGCCCTGGTGGTGGTATGCATCACGCCGGTTTCTTTCCTGGTGGCAAAATTTATCGCCACCAGGACATATTCCATGTTCAAGCTGCAGTCGGAGATCCGCGGCGAGCAGACATCCCTGATAGAGGAGACTGTCGGAAACCAGAAGATCGTGAAGACCTTTTCCAGGGAGGAGGCGGTGAAGAGCCGGTTCGGGGAGATCAACGACAGGCTCCAGGACTGCTCCCTGCAGGCTATTTTCTTTTCCTCCATCACAAACCCGGCCACCCGCTTTGTCAACAGCCTGGTGTACGCGGGGGTGGGGATATTCGGCGCGTTCGTAGCCATCCGCGGCGGCATCAGCGTAGGACGGCTTTCCTGTTTCCTGAGCTATGCCAACCAGTATACAAAGCCTTTCAACGAGATATCCGGGGTGGTGACCGAGCTGCAGAACGCTCTGGCATGCGCCGCCAGGATCTTTGAACTGATCGACGAGGAGCCCCAAGTGCCGGATGGGGCGGATGCAAAAGTGCTGACGGATGCCCGGGGAAATGTGGCTCTGGAGAATGTGTATTTCAGCTATGTGCCTGAGCGCAAACTGATTCAAAATTTCAACCTTACCGTGAAGCCCGGACAGCGAGTGGCCATCGTGGGTCCCACTGGCTGCGGCAAGACCACGGTGATCAATCTGCTGATGCGCTTCTATGACGTGGACAGCGGGCAGATCAAAGTGGACGGCACGGACATCCGGAGTATCACCAGAGGGAGCCTGCGCACCAGCTACGGTATGGTGCTCCAGGAGACCTGGCTACGCAGCGGCACCATTCGGGACAATATCCGTATGGGTAAAACGGAGGCCACCGACGAAGAGGTGGTGCAGGCGGCCAAGGCGGCCCATGCCCACAGCTTCATCAAGCGTCTGCCAAACGGCTACGATACTGTCGTCACCGAGGACGGCGGCAGCCTGTCCCAGGGACAAAAGCAATTGCTGTGCATTGCCAGGGTAATGCTCTGCCTGCCGCCCATGCTGATTCTGGACGAGGCTACCTCCTCTATCGATACCCGCACGGAGATGCGCATTCAGAATGCTTTTGCGAAGATGATGGAGGGCAGGACCAGCTTCATTGTGGCCCACAGGCTTTCCACCATTCAGGAGGCGGACGTGATTCTGGTGATGAAAGACGGCAATATCATTGAACAGGGAAACCACGAGACTCTGCTGGCGCAGAAAGGCTTTTACTCCACGCTGTACCATTCGCAGTTTGAGGGCTGAAAAAGAAAATTGCTTCAGAATAATTGCTTCAGAATCCTCGATAGGAAGCCGATATCTATTTCATAGAAAGCAGGGGAGCTTTCTGCAATCAGGATTCACAAAATATGGAGTGTAAGCCGTATGCTTTCCGGTATATACGGCTTCAAAATTCCGGAAATGAGAGGGGCTGCCATGAGATTAGAAAACAACATAACGGTTTTTTCCGGAGATACCCGGAGCAATACCCAGGCGGCACAGGCCGGCGGGCAGGCAGAGAAAGCGCAGGAAAACGGAAAGAATAAGACGTTCTATGCCGGAAATTTCCTTGTGGAATTTCCTTTACAGGACAGGATTGCCCAGAGGAAAGCCCAAGCCCAGGAGCGCGCCATGAAGATCGTAGGAGATGCCTGGGATGCGGATCGCGTCATAGATGATGAGATCAGGCAGCGCCAGGATCATATCCGGGAATTGCAGGAAGACAATAAGGATGCCCTGGAGAGCCTGAAAGAATTCCGGCAGATGGAGGACGAACTGCGCGAGGGATTTGGGGTGGCTTCCGACAGCCAGGAGCAATTGGATCTGGAACTGTTAAAGCGTAACGGTGTGGGCTATAAGCCTACAGAGGAGGAGAAAGCGCGTCTGGAGGAAATCAGAGAAAACGGGATGACAGAGTACCAAAAGCGTGCGCTGGAAATAGACAAAGTGGCTTCTTATTATCGTGGCATCGTGGCTGCCAATAATGGATTGGCGCAGGAAGAGAATGATGTCATTGAGGGGATCCGCGCGGAGCGTGTCAAATATCATGGTATGGTAGATGCCCAGAACCAGGCAGAGGACGTATTGGCGGCTGCAAGGAACGAAATCGTTGGCATGGTTGCCGAGGAGGCCAAAGAGCATCTGGACGAAGAGCAGGAGAAGCGTGAGGAGCAGGCCGACGCTATCGAGGAGAAGAGGGAAGAGCAGGAGGAAATCCTGGAGAAGCGGGAAGAGAGAGAAGAGGAACTGGAAGAACTGATAAAGGATATGCCCGTGGAAGAGACGATGGATATGAACCAGACCATAGAGGATGTAAAACAGCAGGTTCAGAAAGTATTGAATGACGCGAAACTGCTGGAGGAGGACATCAAGGGGGCCAAGGTGGATCTGAACGCATAAAATCATTGAGGCAGGCCAGCAAATCTTCTCGAAAGCAGCCATGGGATTTGACAGCATATAAATCAGGGGGACAGGATGGAGATACAAAAAAACGTCACGATTTTTACCGGGGATACCCGGAACAATGCGCTGGCAGACAGGGCAAAGTTTCATCAGAATGCAAGCGATGACCAGGGGAAGAGCAAGACCATCTACGCTGGAAACTTTCTGACAAAATCCGCCCTGCGGGACAGGCTCCAGCAGCGCAAAGCTCAGGCCCAGGAACGTGCCATGAAGATGGTTGGCGATACCTGGGACGGCGACAGGAAGATTGACGAGCAGATCGGCCAGAGCAGGGAGCGACTGAGAGAACTGCGTTCCACCTACAAGGATGCCCAGGACGGCCTAAGGCTGCAGGAGGAAAAGAGCAGGGAGTGGATGGCCTATTATGAGGTGGATCCGGACAGCAAAGAGCAGCAGGATTTGGAGCTTCTGAAGAAAGAACAGGCCTCACTGCACCGCTGGACCGGCATCGAACTGACCAAAGAGGAAGAGGCCAGGCTGGCCCAGATCAAGGAGAAAGGACTTACAAAATACCAGGAGATTCAGCTGGAGGTAAATAATGAAGCCTGGATTCACCGGGACACCCTCTATTTCTCAGGGCGGCAGATCGAAAAGGAGAATGCCGTTATCCGGGGCATCCGCCTGGAGCGCCTGAAAAAAGACCCTATGCTGAAGACCCGGATAGAGGCACAGCAGGTCATGGAAGCCGCCCGGGACGAGGCCATCGGCATGGTCGTGGAGGAGGCCAGAGAGCATCTGGACGAGAAGCAGGAGGAAGAGAAAGAGGAAGCCGAGGCCATCAAGGAGAAGAAAGAAGAGCAGGAGAAGATCCTGGAGAAGCGCAAGGAGCGGGAGGACGATCTGGAGGAGCTCATAGAGGAGATGCCTCTGGAGGAGATGTCCGACCTGAAGAATGCCCAGGCGGAAATCCAGCAGGAAATCCAGAACATGGTCAGCAAGATGAATCTGGTGGCGGAGGATATCAAGGGCGCTAAGGTGGATGAAATGCTATGAATACAATAGAAGCAATCAAAGCGCGCCGGAGCATACGGCGGTACAAACGGGATGTGACAGTGCCAAGAGAACATATTACACAGCTTCTGGAAGCGGCTATGATGGCTCCCAGCGCCTGCAATACCCGCCCATGGGAATTTGTTGTGGTGGAGAGCTGTGAGGTAAAAGAACAGATCAGAGAGGCAATGCCTTATACGCAAATGCTACAGACCGCACCCATAGCCATTGTGGTCTGCGGCAGGCCAAAAGTCCAGGAACTGGTATGCCCGGGCTTCTGGCCCCAGGACTGTGCAGCCGCAGTGGAAAACATTTTGCTGGCGGCGAAAGAATTAGGCTATGGTACATGCTGGTGCGGCTGCTACCCGCTGGAAAAGAGAGTGGAGGAGATGCAGAAAATTTTGGATGTCACCAGCATACCGCTTGCTGTGGTGGCCATAGGCGAGGCGGATGAAGCTCCTGATGCTAGAGGCTTTTTTGACGAGGCAAGAGTGAAGTATCTGTGAGCCCTCCGGTCCGCAATACAGAAGAGCCGGCGGGCTGTCTACAATTGTCTACAGGATTTTGGACACATAAAAACAGCGGAACCCCACATTTATGGGATTCCGCTACACAAAAAGAAGAGCGATAGACGGGACTCGAACTCCACATGTAATTGAGTAAACAGAACAAGATCAATGGTTTTCAGGCATTGTATCTGATTACTCTTGATTACCCCCATCTAAAAACAATACCATTAGGCACACAACCGCTTAACAGAGTCGCTACGGCAAGCATCATCGCAAAAACTGGTGTTCCTTTTCTTTTCCATTTCATTTCATATGCTTGCTACGTTCCCCCTCCCCCCGTTCCGTTTCCCCCGCCCTCCGTACTAATAAAGCGAATTGGAACACCCAAACTGTGCGCTAAAGGCCGGAAATTTCTGAAAAAGCGCAAAAAAATAGAAGCCGCTCTGCGTCCTCACAAAGCGACCTCTATTTGCTTTCGATAGCCCCATCACTTGGAAACAAAGCATACAGAACAGGTTCTAATCTTTATTGTTTACATTTTGCCGCTTGTTTTTTTATACGGGTGGGAGATTTATAATGTTGACTGAATATAGACTTTTCTCTGATAGCATGAACGGTATAGCTTTTGACACGCACGGCGGAAAGGAAAATAAAATGATACCTAAACTTTTGTTGGTTGATGATGAAGCTGCCATCAACAATCTTATCAAGCTGCACTTTCAGACCGAGGGCTATCTTGTCTACACCGCGTCAGACGCAGAAGAAGCCGCTCAAATGCTGTCCCATGCCCCCGACCTGATTTTGCTGGACATCAATATGCCGGAGGTTGACGGACTGGAATTTTGCAAAAAGGTTCGTAATCACATTGACTGTCCTATTATCTTCCTGACTTCCCGCATCACGGAGCAGGATAAGATCATCGGCCTGCGGGCCGGTGGGGACGATTACATCACAAAGCCGTTCAGCCTGGACGAATTGACGGCCCGTGTGGAAGCCCATCTTCGGAGAGAGAACCGTACACGGCATGGCAGTAATACAAGAATGTTTGGCGACCTGTTCATTGACTATGTGGGGCGGTGTGTGTACTGCAACGAGCAGATCATCCCATTCTCAAAAAAGGAATTTGACATCATCGAATTTCTCTCGCTCAATGCCGGACAGGTCTTTGACCGGGAGCGGATATATGAGCGGCTTTGGGGCTATGATGCCGAGGGAAGCAGCGATATACTGAAAGAGCATATCCGCAGAATACGCACAAAGCTGGCAGCGGCGACCAGCAAAAATTATATTGAAACAGTTTGGGGATGCGGATATAAATGGGTAAGCTAAAAAACCTCTCCATCAAAAAAACATTCTGCCTTATTGTTATCGTTACGGCCATAATTGTAATTCTTTTGTCTGCTGCTTCGGTACAAATTTGCTCTAATATCCGAGATCAGATTTTACTTCCTCACGCTTTTATTTTACAGCCGTCCATCGTTCAGCCGGGGGAAAATGGCAGCTATACCTTGGAAGCAGGCGACAACATCCCCAACAACGAAGCCGCCGAGTATACAGATCAAGAAGTGATAATATTTAATATCGCTCAAACGCTGATCGTTCTCCTGCCTATTATTTTTTCCTTTACAGGCATTGCCTGTGCCAGTTCTGTGTTTTATCGTATCAAGCTGAAGGAGCCGTTGGACACACTCAAACAGGGCATCGTTCACATTGCAGACGACGATTTGTCTTTTTCCATAAGCTATCAGAAGCAGGATGAATTGGGGCGGCTTTGCGGGGCATTTGAAAAGATGCGCCGGGAGCTGCTGGATAATAACCGGCGGATGTGGGCCTTGGTGGATGAACGAAAGAAGATCAACGCCAGCATTTCCCATGACCTGCGGACACCTATCACTGTGATAAAAGGGTATAGCGAATATCTGGACAGGAACATTGGCAAAGATGTACTTACGGCGGATGGAACGCGAGAGATTGCCGGATATATCCATGAAGCGGCCAGCAGATTAGAGGATTATGCCAATTCCGTCCACGAGGTACAAGCCCTGGAGGATATGAGCCTGGACTACAAAGAAATTGCGTTGCCTGATCTGATGAAAGAAATGCAGACCCAGCTTTCCATACTGTCCGAACAGCACAAGACAAGCATCCATCTTTCTGCGAATTTGCCAGAGCAGACGGTTTTCCTCGCTCCTGCCGCTGTATTTCGGATTGTAGAAAATACCGTTTCCAATGCCCTGCGATACTGCAAATCAAAAATTGACGTGGATTTCTCTTATTCACAGCCTTTTTTAACAATCACAGTAACGGATGACGGAAAGGGATTTTCAGCGCAAGACCGGGCCGAGGGTGTCAATTACTTCTATAAGGGCAGGAAAGAAAAGGAGCATTTCGGCATTGGCTTGACGATCTGCAAGATTTTAGCGGAGAAGCATGGCGGCACGATCTCTCTTGACAATGTGCCGGGCGGCGGGGCAAGAGTAACCGTAAAACTTAAAATTGAAGAAATTTCTCCATTGTGACGGAATGTAGACTTTTCTCCCTTAAACTCTCCTTATCAACTTGAAAGGAGAGTTTTTCTTATGGAAATACAAATCCAAGCCCTAAAAAAGAACTACGGGCGAAAGACAGCACTGGACAATATTTCCCTCACCATCGGAAACGGGATGTTCGGCCTGCTGGGACGAAACGGGGCAGGGAAAACAACACTGATGCAGATATTGTCCACCCTGCGGGAGCCGACCTCCGGCAAAGTTACATTCAACGAAATCCCGCTGGAGGATACCCGGAAAATCCGGCCCCTCATTGGCTATCTGCCGCAGGAATTTTCCCTGTACCCGGATATGTCGGTGTTGGAGATTATGCGCTATCTGGCCGCACTGTCCAATCTTTCGGCGGAGGTACAGCGCCAGCGAATCCCTGACCTGCTGCAAAGGGTAAATCTGTGGGAGGACAGGGGGAAAAAGGTGCGGAAGCTGTCCGGGGGTATGAAACGGCGGCTGGGTATCGCCCAAGCCTTGCTCCATGACCCGCAGGTATTGATTGCAGACGAGCCGACAGTTGGCCTTGACCCGCAGGAGCGGCTTCGCTTCTATGCCCTACTGAACGAGTTTTCCAGCAACCGTATTGTGATCGTGTCCTCGCACATTGTCAGTGACATTGAAACGGTATGTGAAAAGGTGGCGGTTCTGGATGCCGGGAAACTGCTGTTCACTGGAACTGTGGAGGATTTGGCACAGATGGCGGCGGGAAAGGTCTACGAGCTGACTGTCCCCAAGAGCAGGCAGGCAACCATCCAAAATGAACATTGCGTCCTGTCCAGTCAGGGCCATTTGGCGGATGTGAAAATCCGTGTTCTCCATGACAATGTGCCGACGGTCGGTAATCCTGTGACCTGTGAGGCCACGGTAGAGGATGGCTACATGGAAATGCTTCGGCAGTTGGAGCAGGGGGTGAAAAAATGATGCGTCTGTTTGGAATGGAGTGCAAAAAGATAGCTAAGAGCATTTTGTATTGGGTGCTTGTTCTGGCGCTGCTGGCTGTCAGCCTTTTTCAATACAATCCTGCCGTGGAGAGCGAACTTCGGCGTACCAACGACCCCGCCTCTGTTTTCTATATCGCGCCAGACGGCGACTATGCGGAAGAACGTAACAGCGTTCCCGATGAAGCGTTGGAACACGCCATGATGATGGGAGCCACAAAACGCCTGATAAATAATTACCGCAGTAACCGCTACGAGTATTACCCCTTTGGCTACGTCAAAGAAAAAACTATGTCTGCAAAGGAACAGACAACGATTTTGCAATACCTGATGGAGCTGACCGGCCTTAGTGAACAGGCGTTAGCTGGGGAAACAGATGGGACAGGTGATACCAATATCGGGGATATTCCGATTTCTGGCGATGGTGCGTTCATTCTGGAACTGGGCAAGGGAGGTACAAACGAGAACGGACAGTTTGTCATTGAGCCGGACGATTGGCAGTATGTTGAGAATATAGCATCACACTCTAAAAAATCCAACGAGAATGGAAGTTGCTATGCAGTTAAATTGTCTGACCGGCAATCTGTTGAAAGTGAAACCACGCCCTCTGAAACACCGCCACGCTCAAGTGACAGCTTTGAAATACAAGTGTCGTTTGAACGCTTTAAGGAGATCATGGAGGAAGTCAATCGGATGATTGGGCACAATTCCTATTTTAGCTGGACGATGCTGACCCTGTACTATTTCGGGAATGACATGGAGGATAGTCCGATTACCGAGCGGCAGCACCGGGAATTTTATGAGGGTGACCGAGTGACCGGCGCATTTGCCCGGTACTACTGTGACAACATTTCCCTTGTTGTGCTGTTCCTCCCGGCCTTTGTAATCGTAGATCTGATGCTGCGGGATAAGCGCCGTAAAATGCAGGGCTTGACTTATCCAAGGACAACATCAAGCGCAAAGGTGATCTGTACCCGTTACGCCGCCGCAGTCTGTATGACAATGCTCCCTGTCCTCGTTCTGCCGCTAAAATCCTTGTTTGAACTGATGCGGTACTGCGGCAGCATCGGCGTTCAGGCGGACGTGCTGGCTTTCGTCAAGTACACCCTCGCGTGGATTTCGCCCACTGTTTTACTGATTACGGCAATCAGCCTATTGGTGACGGTACTGCTGGAAAACTATACGGCAATTCTGCTTATCGGCTTAATATGGCTGATCGGCAGGCCGTCCATAGATAAGCTCGACGGTGGGAATTATGATCTATTTGATCTGATTATCCGGCACAACACACTGAAAGGCTACGGGCGGATGATGGAGAGTATTCAAATACTGGCGTTGAACAGGATAACAATTTCCGTTGCCGCTCTTGCGCTTGTCGGATTGTCCGTCCTTGTGTATAGCATGAAGCGGAAAGGGGGACTGACATTTGGGGGCCAGAAACCTGCTCACGGTCATAGGTTCAAATTTTCGCCTGAACTTTAAGCAGACACTTTTTCCGGGAATTCTACTCCTGTTCGTTATTCCGCTGATATACGGGACATCCAATCTCGACAGCGTGAAGTCTGCGGATTGTCTGGAACGAATGGTGGCGCTGATTGGACTTCCTATGTTCGTGCCGTTGCTAAAGCCGGAGCAAGACGGTGGTATGGACGCGATCATCACTTTGCGGCCTTTTCCATATCGGATTATCATTGTGCTGCGGGTGGTGCTTTCACTGATCTGCACAGTTGCACTTGTTCTTGTTTTCGAGGGATTTATGCTTATTGGCGGATGTTTGTTCCCGGCCCCTGTTTTTGCACTCCAAACACTGGCAGTAACTATGACGCTCGGATTTGTCGGGCTTCTGGCAAGCGCCGTATCAAGAAATACGGTAGTTGGATTTTTGGTGTCGTTCTGTTGGTACTGTGTCCTGCAAGTGGAGAATATAGGAGCTATTTTCAAATCCGTTTCAAATGGCATCAGCGTTTACCAATTCTTCTTGCTGTTGGGGAGCGGTGCGGCGATTATCTTTTTTAGCGGACTTCCCTTTGAGAAAAAAGGACACCCGGCATACGCAGTATGAGGACGACTTTATCCAGCGGGCGGCGGAACGGAGCCAGCAGGAGCGTGACAAGGCGCTGGCGCAGAAAAAGGCTGTGCTGGCACAGAAAAAGGCTGTGCTGGCACAGTCTGAAAAGCGCATCGCGGAGCTGGATGTGATCTTCAAGAGGATTTACGAGGACAACATTTCCGGCAAGCTGTCCGATGATCGGTTTATCAAGCTGTCCCGTGACTATGAACAGGAGCAGGAACAGTTAAAGGCTGTCGTGGAAACGTTAAAAAAGCAATCCTTTTGCCGGATTGCTTTATCTCTCAAAACCAATTACCAATTTGCAAGATCGTTCAAAAAATCGTCAACTTCTTCTTGCGTTACATCACCGTTAGCAACAGCATCCTCTGCAGTCTGAACTCCTTCTGTGCCATACACTGTCTGGCTATTACCCGTCTCCTCGTCTGTAACTGTTCCTACTTCTTGCACGGCTCCATCGTTTACAGCCGCATCAATGTCGATATTGCCATTCTCATCTGTATATTTGTCCTCTAGGATGTCTTTCGCGTACCCAAGATATACCCAATAGTTTCCGCATCTTGCTACAGAGATGTACTGGAGTCCTTGGTCAATCATCGCCGCCCAGTGCCCTGGACTGGCTTTCCAAGCGGCATATATCTCTGCAACTGAACTGTACCCCTGACCGATGTTCTCTCTGTTGGCACCGCTTCTTACTACTACATCGTGAGTGTAGTTGGATACGAGACTCTTGGCGCTCTCCAGTGCATTGGAATCCAATGTTCCGTTAGCGGTTACCGTTGAAAGACCCATTGCCTGTCTGTCGGCATTCAGCAAGGCAACAAACTCGCTGTTGACAAGCTGAGCATCGGTTGCCGCGCCATCAGTTTTAGCCGCTGTTCCGGGGTCTGTACCCTGATTGGTTGTCTGACTAGAATCGGAACCCTGGTTACCCGTATTAGAAGCCGTCTGAGTTGCTGCGGGCTTCTCCGCTACGATGTAGCCATTGCTTACGAATGCGGTTTCACCATTCAGCTCAATCTGATACCATCCGGTTTCTTTGCACTGCCCCGTCACTGTTACTTCCTGACCCTGAGTCAACCGTCCAACCTTTTCTCCATCGGTTGACGGCTGGTTTCTTACATTTACCGCTGATTTGGCGTACATCGTACTTGACATTTCATTGATGGTGTAAGGAGAATCTGCTGTTTCTTCCCCTGTGGTTGTCTCAGCCTGATTTGCCTCGTCTGTCTGGTCTGCGCTGCCGGACTGCCCGGTCTGCGTCACGCTGCCGCTTTCATCGGCATTCCCGTCAGAGGGTGCCTCCGTCCCGGTTTCAGGCTCCGCTGTGGGTGCCGGTGTTTCTTCTGCCGATGGCTCTTCTGTGGGTTCCGCCGTTTCCTCCGGTTCGGATTCCATAGCCCCGGTTCCATCTGCCCCGGTTTCCTGGCTGCTTTCTGCATCCGCCATGGCTTGCACCTTGCCGTCTCCCTCCACCCTGTTTCCGCAACCAGCAAAAACACTGGCTGTCATTGCTGTGATTAGCAATGCCGTCACGATTTTCTTCTTCATGTCCGTCTCCTCCTCGTTGAGATTCTTTCTCCGGAAATCCGTTCAGGGATTTATCTACCTATAGAGTACCCCCCCGGATTTTTTGTCAATAGGAACCTTGCCTGTTCCATACTTGCATTCTATCATAATGCATTTTGCATTGCAATAAGTATTGCATACTATTTATCTGGAATGCAATACAATCAAGCTAATAAAAGGAGGTATCGGACATGACTTTTCAGATTAGACCCAACAAAAAAGAGAGTGAGAACAAGACAATCCGTTTTCCGCTTTCCCTGATAGAGAGGATAGACGATGCAATCAAGGACAATGATGTCACATTCTCCGCCTTTGTTATCCAGGCATGTGAATACGCCCTTGATAATATGGAGCCGGAATCCCCTGAACCTTGATGCGGCTTCATGCCTGCTTAGCCTGGTTACGGAAAGTCCGGCTGGGGTGTGCATGTCGGCAGCACAATCAATATGGCACTTGCCTATTGAAGCGTGTGTCCATAACAACAGATCTGTCCCCTGCACGCTCTGAAGCTTGCGGGGGACAGGGCTGGCGAACCATCATCCGCTTTTCTTCCTGGGAAAAGACGGAAAGCGCATCCATGCCGGAGCGCTCAACTGCCGGATAAGGAAATACTGCAGCCATACCATGGCCACGGTGAAGACCATGCACAAAATCCGCAAGACCTACATCAGCGCACTGATAGACTCCGGTGAAATCAACATCGACAAAATCCGTGAGCTGGTGGGGCATGAAGACGAGCGCACGACTTTCCATAATTATTGCTATAACCGGGAAACGGATGCCCGGACACATGAGAATATCGAGCGTGCGCTTTCACGGGATAAAGTGTAATCAAATGTAATCAGAACACATGTACACAAAAAACAGCGGAACCCCACATTTTATGGGATTCCGCTACATAAAAAAAGCGATAGACGGGACTCGAACCTTTTTCAATCCCGGAAAGCCAATAAAATCAAGGAGGAATGCACACTGTCTACCGTGTGTCTACAGAATGTCTAAAAGCAAAAGCGGCTCTTCATCCGCATAGATACCATTAGGCGCACAACCACTTAACAGAGTCGCTACGGCAAGCATCATCGCAAAAACTTGTTTTCCTTTTCTTTTCCATTTCATACGATTTACTCTCCCTTTCTAAAGTATATACATATAGTAAAATACTACTAAGGGAAAGAAAT
>CATKYJ010000001.1 GCA_949840885.1 uncultured Acetatifactor sp. | reverse complement strand
GCTTTGGAGCATGCTGCAGATGCCGGAATACCGAATAAGAAGAAAGGAACCCAATATTATGGTAGAATTATTACAAGGCGGCGCGTATCTGGTAAACGGCAGGGAAATCATCGCTGACGGACCCCAGGCGGCACAGGCGGTTCTGCATAAGACAGGAAAGAATGTTACCAGAGAAGAAGCGTCCAGACAGACCATCAGCTACGGCATCCTAGAGAGCCACAATACCTCCGGCCAGATGGACAAGCTGAAGATACGGTTCGACAAGCTTACCAGCCATGATATCACTTTTGTGGGCATTATCCAGACCGCCAGGGCGTCGGGGCTTACGAAGTTCCCCATGCCCTATGTGCTCACCAACTGCCACAATTCCCTGTGTGCGGTGGGGGGCACCATCAATGAGGATGACCACATGTTTGGCTTAACCTGTGCCAAAAAGTACGGAGGAGTCTATGTGCCGCCTCATCAGGCAGTGATTCATCAGTATGCCAGGGAGATGCTTGCAGGGGGCGGGCAGATGATTTTAGGGTCGGACTCCCATACCCGGTACGGTGCTTTGGGCACCATGGCGGTAGGCGAGGGAGGCCCGGAGCTGGTGAAGCAGTTGCTAAACCAGACTTATGATATAGGCAGACCTCAGGTGGTGGCTGTGTATCTCACCGGCGCGCCTGTCAAGGGTGTGGGGCCCCAGGATGTGGCTCTGGCTATTATCGGCGCTGTGTTTGGAAACGGGTATGTGAAGAATAAGGTCATGGAATTCGTGGGCCCCGGCGTGGCGTCCTTAAGCGCAGACTTCCGCATTGGCATTGACGTGATGACCACAGAGACTACATGCCTATCATCCATCTGGGAGACAGACCGGGAAATTGAGGAATTCTACGAGATTCATGGCCGGAAAGAGGACTACAGAGAGCTTACCCCCGGGGAGGTGGCTTACTATGACGGGCTGATTCAGGTGGATTTGTCCAAAGTGCGTCCCATGATTGCCATGCCTTTCCATCCCAGCAACACTTACACCATAGAGGAGCTGAACGCCAATCTCATGGACATTCTGGAGGAGACGGAAAAGCGTGCGCTGGTGAGTCTGGGCGGCGCAAAGGCTGCGGATGGCTCGCCGCTGGAATTCCATTTAAGGGACAAGGTGAAGAACGGGAAGTTCATGGTGGAGCAGGGCATTATCGCAGGCTGCGCAGGAGGAGGTTTTGAGAATATCTGCGCGGCGGCGGACATTCTCAAAGGCAGCTCTATCGGTGCGGACAGCTTTACCTTAAGTGTGTATCCGGCCTCTATGCCGGTGTATATGGAGCTGGTGCGAAACGGCTGTGCGGCGGCTATTATGGAGACTGGCGCGGTGATGAAGACGGCTTTCTGCGGCCCTTGCTTCGGCGCAGGGGACACTCCGGCCAACAACGCATTCAGCATCCGGCACTCTACCCGGAATTTCCCCAACAGAGAGGGCAGCAAGCTTCAGAACGGCCAGATTTCCTCCGTGGCTTTGATGGATGCCCGTTCTATTGCGGCCACTGCGGCCAACAAGGGGGTATTGACCCCGGCCACGGACTTTCAGGGAGAAATCGGGAAATATCAATATCATTTTGACAGCAAGATTTATCAAAACCGCGTCTTCGATTCCAAAGGCGTGGCTGAACCGGATGTGGAGATTCAGCTGGGCCCCAACATTAAGGACTGGCCGGAAATGGGAGCGCTGCCTGAAAATCTGTTGTTGCAGGTAGTCAGCGAGATTCATGATCCTGTCACCACCACGGACGAGCTGATTCCCTCCGGGGAGACTTCCTCCTACCGGTCCAATCCTTTGGGGCTGGCGGAGTTTACTTTAAGCCGCAAGGACCCGGAGTATGTGGGCCGGGCAAAGGAAATCCAGAAAGCGGAAAAGGCCCGCATGGCCGGGGGATATCCCTGCCAGGAGCTGCCTGTATTAAAAAACCTTATGGGGGTCATCAAGGGGCAGTACCCGGAGGCCAATCATTCTAACACTGGCTTCGGCTCCACGATTTTTGCCGTGAAGCCCGGCGACGGCTCCGCCAGGGAGCAGGCGGCCTCCTGCCAGAAAGTGCTGGGGGGCTGGGCCAACATTGCCAACGAATATGCCACGAAGCGTTACCGCTCCAACCTGATTAACTGGGGCATGCTGCCTTTCCTGATTGGGGCGGGAGAGCTGCCTTTTAGAAATCTGGACTATCTTTTCTTCCCGGGTATCCGAAAGGCCGTGGAGGAAAAGGCGGAGGTCATTACGGCCTACCGGGTAGGAAAGGAAAAATTGGAGGCCTTTGAGCTGAGCCTGGGCGAGCTTACCGACGAGGAGAGGCAGATTATTTTAAAGGGGTGCCTTATTAACTATAATCGGGTAGGGTAAGAGGAGGAATCAGCAAAGGAGGCGCAAATGCATTTTAGAAAAGCCACAGCGGCGGACAAAGACGGGATTTTGGCATTGTATGGTTCTCTGGTGGGAACAGAATGCTGTGCCTGGACCCAGGACTATCCAAATGAAGAGGAGATTGAAAAGGATTTGTCCAGAGAAGATCTGTTTTGCCTGGAAAATCAGGAGGGGCAGATCGTGGGGACCATCTCCATAGACCAGGACCGGGAGGTGGAGAGCCTGCCCTGCTGGGCAAGGGAATTGCAGCCTGCAGGAGAATTGTCCAGACTGGGAGTGGCACAGGCCTATCAGAATCAGGGCCTGGCCAGGCGGCTTTTGCAGTATGGCATGGAAGAGCTAAAGCGCCGGGGCTGCAGGAGCGTGCATTTTCTGGTGTGCAAGACCAATGAAAAGGCCATCCGTTCCTATGACAGGCTTTCCTTTGACATTGTGGGAGAGTGCAGCCTGTTTGGGGAGGAATGGTGGTGCTACGAGAAAAGTCTGTAGGATGGGAGAGAGGACGGCCACAGTTTCAAAAAATATCTATAGAAATGTTGAAAATGGGAGACGCTTAAGTGAAGCCTTTTGGCAAGCTGGGCGGTCTCCCGTTTTTGCAGAGAGCGTTCATCCACAGAAATGGCAAGTTCCCGGAGAAGCCCTGCATCCTGCGACTCAAAGTGAATCCGGTCGTCGTTATAGCGGGGCTTTCTGCAGCCGTAATGGACCGGGAAATGCTTTTCATAGAGCATCACGGTACCGGGAGGAAACTCAGACGGTTCCCCCTCCTTTCCTCCCCGCATTTTTCTTTTCTTTGGGGACAGGACAAAAAGATTGCAGAAAAAGTCAGTTTATTACATTTTAGGAAATAGAATAGGGGCTGTCAAGATGGTATGATGCTTATATAGCATCCGGCTTACAGGATGCCCCATTGCCTGTGCCAAACCGTATGCCCTTGCGGTATGTGTGCATCTTCACAGTCCCCCCGGACTTCCATGCAAGGTGGAACAGCCGGGAGGCATGGGGATTTATTGTAAAAGTTACTGTGAGAGTTTTGAAAGAAAAGGAGGAGTATCCCATGATTCACAACCCAATTCTGCGGGGCTTCCATCCGGATCCGTCCATTATCCGGGTAGGAGACGACTATTATATCGCAACATCCACCTTTGAATGGTGGCCCGGTGTAAGGCTCCACCACTCAAGAGATCTGGTTCACTGGAACCTGATAGAGTATCCCCTGAACCGGACTTCCCAGCTGGATCTCCGGGGAGTGGGCCCCTCCCAGGGGATCTGGGCTCCCTGCCTTACCTATGACAATGGCACATTCTACCTGGTCTATACCATTGTGAAAGCGTTCTACTGCAACATGTACGACACGGAGAATTACCTGGTGACGGCAGAGAACATTCACGGCCCCTGGTCCGAGCCTGTGGCTCTGAATAATTTCGGCTTTGACCCATCCCTGTTTCATGACGACAACGGCCGCAAATACATGGTCAGCATGGTCACAGACCACAGGGTGCCGAAAAAATACGCAGGGCGGCTGGTGCTGCAGGAGTTCGATGCCGCGGCGGGGAAAATGACAGGTCCGGTGCGGGACATTTACCGGGCAGAGGGGATTTTCCTGGAGGGCCCTCATATCTTCAAGCGCCATGGCTGGTATTATCTCTTCAGCGCGGATACTGGCACAGGGGAGGCCCACGGCCAGACCATACAGCGTTCCAGGAATGTCTGGGGGCCCTATGAGATGTATCAGCCTGAGGACAAACTGCGGCAGCAGGGGGAGGCCTATTCCATTTTGACCTCCCGCCACCATGAGGACATTCTGTTGCAGAAAGCGGGGCACTGCGACCTGGTGGAGACTCCCCGGGGGGAGTGGTATGCGGTGCATCTGTGCGGCAGGCCGTCCCGGGATCAAAATCCCGGGGATGCAGAGCGGTTCCCGGGGGTCAGGCGTTACATGCTGGGCAGGGAGACCGCCATCCAGAAAATGCGCTGGACCCAGGATGACTGGCTGGTACTGGAGGGCGGCGGAAGCGTGCCCAGGGAAGATGTGGAGCCGCCGAAATGGGAGGAGAGACCGGAGAGTGCCAGAGCCGTGGCCGGGATAAAAGAAGCCGGAAGCGGAACAGTATGTGAGAAGAGTACCGGAAGCGGAGTGAAGTGTGAGGAAAGACCGAAAGAAAACCGACACAGAACAGGCAGCAGCGCAGCCGAGGCAGAACAGGCCATGTGCGGCCATGTGCTTGTGCGGGACGATTTCGATATGCCAAACCTCCACCTGGACTACCAGTCCCTGCGGATTCCTATGGACGAACATTATATTTCCCTGAAACAGCGCCCCGGATGGCTTCGGATGTACGGCAGAAGCGGCCTGGCTTCCCGGTTCTCTCAGACTTTGATTGCCAGGCGGGTCACCGAGTACCAAATGGAGGCGGACACCTGCCTGGACTTTGCGCCGGAAGTATTCAAGCAGATGGCCGGACTGATTATGCTCTACGATACGGACAATTACCTGTATCTGCACCTTTCCCACGATGAGGATGTGGGGAAATGCATCACTCTGCTGAAAGCAGAGAACAAAAAGTACGAATATCTAACTGACTACATACCCGTAGAATCTGGCCGGGATGTGATTCTGCACCTGTCTCTGACAGAGACACAGGTACAGTTCTCCTACGGACTGCGGGGAGAGCCACGGCAAAACATAGGCCCTTTGGTCAACGCCAGTTTCCTGTCGGATGAGGCCTGCACGGAGGGGTGGTTTACCGGGGCCATGGTGGGCATCTGCTGCCAGGACTTGACTGGATTTGGGAAACATGCGGATTTTGACTGGCTGGAAGTACGGGCGGAATGCCTAAGCCAATCGTAATTGCCTTGCGCAGGCATTCTTCTAAGCGCGGCCTTTGCGCTTTGCCCGGTCCCGATTGTTCCGGGAAACAGAACTGTTTTCAATTGTATGTGCCGCTGAAGCGGCCTGATAGAAAGTGTATAGAAAGGAGAACAAAATGATGAACAGAAACGAAGAATGGGCGGAGGAGGTGCTTGCAAAAATCCGCCGAAAAATGGAATGGGTCAGCGAGAAGAACAAAGAAAAAATTCCCTACCGCACAGACGAAAACGGAGACTATGACGACAGATCGGATCTGTCGAGACAGTGGCATACGGACAACGGCCTGAACTGGTGGACCAACGGCTTCTGGGGAGGAATCCTGTGGCTTCTGTACCAGGATACGGGAGAACAGCGCTATGCTCACATCGCCCGCCTCTCGGAGAAAAAGATGGAACAATGCTTTCAGGACTTCTACGGCCTGCACCACGACGTGGGCTTCATGTTCGTGCCCACAGCCGTGGCGGACTACAAACTTACAGGCAATCTCGAAGCCCGAAAGACAGCCCTCCACGCCGCCACGCTTCTGGCAGGACGCTTCAACCCGGCAGGCAACTTCATCCGCGCATGGAACGACTTAGAGGAGGACACCAGAGGCTGGGCCATCATCGACTGCCTGTTTAACCTGTCGCTCCTGTACTGGGCCAGCGAGGAGACAAAAGACCCCAGATTCCGCCATATAGCCACCCTGCACGCAGACACCGTGAGAGAGAACTTTGTCCGCCCGGAGGGCTCCGTGTGCCATATCGTGGAATTTGACCCGGAGACAGGAAAAATGCTGAAAAGCCACGGCGGCCAGGGCTATGGCCAGGGTTCCGCCTGGACCAGAGGCCAGGGCTGGGCAGTGTACGGCTTCATGATAAGCTATATCCACACGGGAAAACAGGAATACTTGGACACGGCAAAGCGCGTGGCAGATTACTGCCTGGCCAACATTCCTGACAGCGGCATCATCCCCGTGGACTTCTGCCAGCCTCCGGAGCCTGCCTGGGAGGATTCCTGCGGAGCCTGCGTGATTGCAGGAGGCCTGCTGGAGCTGGCAAAACACCTGCCCGAAGGGAAAAACGACAGATACCGGCAGGCCGCGGTGAAGATTCTAAAGGCCATAGCGGACAGCCGGGCCGATTTCGGCCAGGGATGCGATGCCATCGTCCAGAACTGCAGCGCCGCCTACCATGCTCCGGAGCACCATTTTACCATGAACTATGCGGACTATTATTTCATAGAAGCCATGTACAAGCTGAAAGGCACAGGAAAGCTTTTGTGGTAAAAAGGTGGGGATTTAGAGAAAGACAGAAGAAAATCCGGAATTTCCCCTGGTAAACAGCATTAGAATCTGCTAATATGGTAAAGAAAGTCACAAGCCTAGGGAGGAAAAACATGGCAGCATATCTATTTGTACACTTTATAGGGGAACAAAAAGACGGGGAGCAAATCTACTTTTCCCTCAGCAGAGACGGACTCCACTGGGAGGATTTGAATAACGGGAAACCGATTCTCTATTCACGCACCGGCATGCGGGGGGTCAGAGACCCTTACCCTGTGCGCAGCCCCCTGGACGGCAAATATTACCTCATCGCCACAGACCTGCGCATAGAGGCCGGACATGGCTGGGAGGATGCCCAGTACAGGGGAAGCCGGGATTTGATTGTCTGGGAGTCTGAGGACCTGGTCCACTGGGGAAAAGAGCGGGCCTGCCAGGTGGGCCTGCCCGAGGCCGGCTGCGTCTGGGCCCCGGAGGCAGTGTTCGACCGGGAAAAAGGACAGTTCCTGGTGTTCTTCGCCTCCATGGTAAAAGCCCCCGGAGAGGAAAAGAGCAAACAGCGCATCTACGCCGCCTACACAAAGGATTTCAGAACCTTTTCCCAGACATTCCTCTACATAGAGCGGGACAACCATGTCATCGACACCACCATACTGGAAAGCGGCGGCAGGTACTACCGCATCTCCAAAGACGAGACCACAAAACGACTGATTCTGGAGCGGTCGGATTCCCTGCTGGGCCAATTTGTCCAGATAGAATCCCCTGTGCTGAGGGAGCTGGCGGGCGTGGAGGGGCCTGAGGGATACCTGCTGCCGGACGGCCGGACCTGGTGCCTGATAGCGGATCAGTTTATGGCGGGAAAAGGATACCTGCCCCTGCTGACAGAGGATTTGGAATCCGGCCAGTTCCGCATTCTCTCTGCCGGAGAATACTATATGGGAGAGACAAAAAAGCGCCACGGGGGCGTCCTGCAGATTACGGACGAAGAGTACGAGGCCCTGCAGAGGGCCTACGGCAGGAAGAACCCGGTGGCAGAGGGTCTGTATGCCGATCCTGACTTATACTACGAAGACGGAGTCTACTATATTTACCCCACCACAGACGGATTTCCCCACTGGTCAGGCAACGAATTCTATGTGTTCACCTCCCGGGACGGACGGCATTTCGAGAAAGGAAACCGGATTCTGGACGTAGCCACACAAGTCCCCTGGGCAGTGGGAAGCGCCTGGGCGCCCTGCATCACGAAAAAAGGGGAGGACTATTTCTTCTACTTCTGCGCAAAAGACAACAGCGGCGTCTCCTGTATCGGCGCAGCCTCTGCAAAGTCGCCCACAGGGCCTTTCCGGGCCGCGGAGGAGCCCCTGCTTACCATGGACATGATGCGCCGCAGAGGGATTTCCATGGGCCAGACCATAGACCCCTCCCTGTACTGGGAGGACGGCAGATGCTATCTGTTTTTCGGAAACGGGCAGGCTGCCATGGTGCGCCTGGCCCAGGACATGCTCCACGTAGAGGAAGACACCCTGCGAAACATCGACGGCCTTACGGACTTCCGCGAATCGGTCATCGTGCTGAAAAGAGGCGACCTCTACCACTTCACCTGGTCCTGCGACGACACAGGCAGCGAAGACTACCATGTGAATTACGGTGTGTCGAAAACCCTGGAGGGTCCTGTGGAATTCAAATATCCCATCCTGCAAAAAGACCCTGCAAAGAAAATCCTGGGTACAGGCCACCACAGCATCTTAAAGCTGCCGGAGAGGGACGCGTATCTAATCGCTTACCACCGCTTCGCCACGCCCCTGGAGAACTACCCGGAGGGCAAGGGCTGGCACCGGGAACTGTGCATCGGGCGGATTGCCTTTGACGAAGAGGGCTATATGTTGCCGGTGGAGGTAAGGTAAGGAAAGCAGGCAAGCTGCCACAGACAGAGCCCGCCCCTGCCCGCATAGCCCACAGACAGGAGTGCTCCGCCATGCTCAAATTCAGGGGCTTGCCAAAGCCCTCCCAACAGGCTATAATGGACTTTAGACAATAAAATCCAAGTAAGGATTTTATTGTAGAACTCTAAGACAATAAAATCCTCTCTCGGATTTTATTGTAGAACTCTAAAACAATAAAATCCTTACTTGGATTCACATGCCCGTTTAGACGGGCAGGGAGGTAAACACATGGAATTCAACAAACCCGTATCCAACCCAATGCTGGTGGGCTCCATCGAGTTGATGAAAGCCGAGGACACCCCGGCGCACCGGAATATGTTCGTAGGCGAACTGGCCAAGGCCAGCTTCCTCTCCCCGGCCATTATTGAGCCGGCTCCTGTGGAGGATTCGGAGGGCAAGCTTACCGTGGCTCCCAACAGCAAGGTCCAGTTCCCCATGCTTAACACCCCAGACGGCGCCAAGTTCTTTATGGCGTTCACGGATGAGGCCGAGTATCAGAAATGGCAGGAGAAGAACCAGAAATTTCCTTTCTTCTCCCTGACCCTGGACGACTATGCAGCCATGATACTGCGCAGAGATGCCAAGGGGAATATCTGCCCGGCCCTTGGCATGGTAGTCAATCCTTTCGGGGCGAATATCATCGTGCCCAGAGAGATGCTGGCAGGCATGATGTCCGCAAAGGCGGCCCAGGCCAGACAGGCAGCACAGAAACAGAAGAAATAAGCATCATGGACCGGAGGCATACCGCAGACCGCCAGAATTTACAGTAACGCAATCCGAAAGGCACTTGGCCGGCGGTCTGCAGTCGAAGCATACTGTTAATTTAACTGGCATGCAGCCTAAATTTTGCCGCCGGCGATATAAAGAAAGGCTGTATTGTGTCGATATAATTAATACAGGAGAGCAGTTAGGCCGACTGCCCCGAGTACAGATTATACATGGACACCACGGATGGTATTTACGCAGGGAAAGGAATTCCCTGTCTAAATGCCATCTTTTTATGTCGCGGACAGGATGGAAACCATAAAAAGTCCGGCAGGGCAGCAGATTTCCGACCACGGAGGGCGGGAAAGCAAAGCGCCGCAGGATGGGTGGACATAAAGGAGTGAAGAGAGGATTGAAGATAGATTCCGGTACAGTGGGAATGGCGTCTGCCAGAGAGTATCATTCCACAGCCGTCTCCATGAGACGGTTTACCATATGGAAAGGAACGGCGATGAAAGGGAGCCTGACAGACGGCAAGGGCACATTGAATGCCGCCGTGGGAGGCGGCACGACGGATGTCGGGACGGATGGAAAAAAGGCCCAGGCAGGCTCGAACCAGTCCGCATCGGCTCTTCAGGACTGGAAAGGCCGCTTACAGAGCCGCAGCTCCAATGTGATGCTTCGCAGTTCTACCAGCATTACCATAGACAATATCCGCCAGACCACCATCCGCTACATTTATGATCTCCTGTTCGCTGCCAGGAGGAACCGCTTTGACAGATGGGGACAGGGATATGCGCCCTATGACCTGACCTCAGGGCAGAACGGAAACAATGCTTCCAACGGGTCAGACCAAAACGGCTCCGGAGGGTCGGTTCAAAACGGCGGGCAGGATGTGATTCTGGGCAATCTCGCCAACATGAGAGTGCTTTCCTATGTGAACGAGACCATTCACATAGAGTCCGAGGAGACCAGCTTTTCCACTGTGGGAAAGGTGCGCACCGCGGACGGCAGGGAGATTGACTTTAATGTGAACGTGGGCATGAGCCGCAGCGTCCAGGAGCGCTATATGGAGAGTCTGCACATGGGATTTACTATGTGCGATCCTCTTGTCATCAATCTGGACACGGACATTGCCTCCCTCTCCGACCAGACTTTCTACTTTGACATTGACGCGGACGGCGAACTGGACGAAGTGTCTCAGCTTGGGGCAGGCAGCGGATATCTTGCCCTGGACAAAAACGGGGACGGTGTGATAAACGATGGCAGCGAACTGTTCGGCACTGCCAGCGGAAACGGCTTTGCGGATCTGGCGAAGTACGACGAGGACGGCAACGGCTGGATAGACGAGAACGATGCCATATGGACAAAGCTGAAGATTTGGTGTAAGGATGAAAACGGGGAAGACGTGCTCTACAGCCTGACAGACAAGGGCGTAGGCGCCATCTGCCTGCAGAATGTTTCCACGGATTTTACCCTGAAAGGACAGACGGGCCAGACTCAGGGCGCCATCCGAAACAGCGGTGTCTTTCTCTATGAAAACGGCTGCGCAGGCACGGTGCAGCATGTGGATGTGGCAAAGTATCAGGCTATGGCTTGAAATACATGAAAACAAGGTAAGACAGCTTTTCAATATGAGAAGCTGTCTTTTTTCGTGCATAATTCTTTTCCTGTGGGGCAAACTGTCAATGAGAAAAATGAATCTCTCAAAACGAGTTTGCTTGGAATGAAAAAGGAAGGGAAGTCAGCTATGAAAAAAAACAGAAGGAACAATGCGAAAAAGGAGCGCACCATCATGATCGCCTCATCCGTGTTCGTGCTTGCGGCGCTGACCATGACGGGAATCTACATGAAGTCCAACCAGAACCAGGAAGAGGGAGATGGTTACACCATTGACTTCACGAAGCTGGAGGACAATGTGGAGGATAAGTATGAAGAGATCGCAAAGAACGATCCGGTGGAGGAAAGCGTAAGTACGCCGGACATCGCGGACAGTTCAAAGGAAATTGCAGGGATGGACGATGACCTGGATTATCTGCCTATGGAGGCGGGCTCCGGGCTGGTGCAAATCCCCGGACTGACCGACGGGGCCAGCCAGGAGGCGCCTGAGGATGTGCCGTCTCAGGATACCATTGCCCAGGAGCCGGAGGTGGTGAAAGAGAAGCCGAAAGATAAGGACAAGACAGAGGATAAGAACAAGACGGACGCAGGCGCCACGGCTACGCCGGATGTGCCGGTGGAGGATGCAGGCAGCGCGCCGGATGCGGGCAGCACCCAGAATCCGGATAGCGCAGAGAATACGGACAGCCCGGCGGCAGAGGATACGGAGGGCAGCGCGGTGGCTGTTGAGCCCCTGCATTTTGCCCAGAGCGAGGGGCTGCTGCGCCCTGTAAGCGGCGAGGTGCTGATTCCTTTCAGCATGGATGGTGGTGTCTACTTTACCACGTTGGATCACTTTAAGTACAATCCTGCCCTGATGATAGCCGCCAACCAGGGAGAGGCCGTGACAGCCTGCGCGGACGGCACGGTCACAGCCATATTTGAGAACGAGGAGATCGGACATGCGCTCACCATGGATCTGGGGGACGGGTATCAGATTACTTACGGCCAGCTGGATGAGATACGGGTGATGGAGGGCAGCCGCGTGGAGCCGGGCCAGGTCATCGGATTCATTGCAGCGCCTACCAAGTATTTTACCTTGGAGGGAAGTAATCTTTACCTGAAGCTTACCATGAATGGGACTCCTATGGATCCGGAGGCGTTGCTCCAATACTAGCGCGGGAAGAAGTTCCAGGGCGATTCACCGCCCAAGAACTTCTGGGCTGGTGGATGGACGGCTCTGCAGCAGGCTGTGGGAAAGCAGGATCGAAGAGATTGAGGAGGTTGGGATGTATATTGTTGGCGGGGTGATCAAGACCATGGCCGGCGCGGATATTCGGGACGGGTATCTGCGGGTGCTGGATGGGAAGATTGCGGAAATCGGAAAGCGGGATGGGGCGCTCCATCCCGCTTCTGGCGAGCGGGTTATTGTGGCCAGGAATGGGTTGGTTATGCCGGGGATTATAGAGGCCCACTGTCACATGGGCATCACGGAGGAGAAGAAAGGTATGGAGGGGGATGACTGCAATGAGACGGTGGAGCCCGTCACGCCCTACCTAAGGGCCGTGGACGCAGTGAATACCATGGACGCAGCCTTTGACGATGCCGTCCGGGCAGGCATTACCTCGGCTATGATAGGACCTGGCAGCTCCAATGTGGTGGGCGGGCAGTTCGCCTTTTTGAAGACAAGGGGGCGAAGAGCGGATGATTTGGTGGTAAAGGCTCCGGCGGCCATGAAAGTGGCTTTTGGCGAGAATCCCAAGGTGAACTATTCCGGTCAGGGGAAAAGCCCCTCTACCAGGATGGCCATTGCCGCCATGCTGCGGGAGGAACTGACAAAGGCTTTCGCTTACCGGAAGAAGAAACAAAATGCAGCCCGGAGCGGTGAGGATTTCGAGGAGGACTTCCGGCTGGAGTGCTGGATGCCGGTGCTGAATCGGGAGATTCCCATAAAGGCTCATGTGCACCGGGTAGACGATATCTTTACGGCGGTGCGCATTGCAAAGGAATTCAATCTGAAGATGACATTGGATCATTGTTCCGAGGGGCACCTGATCGCCAGGGAATTGGCACAGGAGGGCTTTCCCGCCATCGTGGGCCCCGACCTGGCCAGCAGATCTAAGATCGAGGTGCAGAACATGGCATTCAAGACCGTGGGCGTCCTGAATCAGGCGGGAGTTATGACTGCCGTCACCACGGATCATCCGGTGTCATTGATTCAGTCCTTGCCCTTGTGCGCGGGACTGGCGGTGAAGTCGGGGCTTGCGCTGGAGGAGGGCTATAAGGCCATCACCATCCATCCGGCCATGATCTGCGGCGTGGCGGACAGAGTAGGCAGCCTGGAGGTGGGTAAAGATGCAGACATTGCAGTCTTCACCGGAAATCCCATGGAGGTGTTCACGCGGACGCTGTATACCATCATCAATGGAGAAATCGTATATGAGGCCGATGAGGCAAAAGGGGCAGTCTGACGAAAAAAGTCGCCGGACTGCCTTTTTAAATTGCTGCACCAAGCTCCCTGGTTCTTCAAAGGGAGCAACCGGGACATGTAGAGGGAATACAGGAAGTCATCCACGCGCTGCCGGGGGTTCCTGTGCAGCTTTGTTCTAAACTTTAATAGGGCGTATGGCTGTAAAGAACCGGGCGGCTTCTGTCCTGGAGAAATGATATGGTTCTATTCGTGTTCTTAAGGCTTGACGGATAGCCGGCGGATTAATAAAATAAAGATATGCGCAGAGGATTCGTTCTCTTGCTGTCATTTATCTGCCGTTAGCAGAATATCTATCAATAGAATGGCTGTATGGCGCGCAGGCGGGACCGGGCAAGAGCAATGGGGACAGAACGCATGCGCGGAATGCCGGGGAAAGTGAGGGGTTTTATGAAAATCGTAGTTTTGGCGGGAGGAATCAGCTCGGAGCGGGACGTGTCGCTGAGTTCCGGAGGCATGATATACCAGGCGCTTCGAAAAAACGGACATCAGGCGATTCTGCTGGATGTGTACTTGGGGTATGAGGGAGACCTGAAAGGGATTTTTGAACAGGATACGGACTGGGCGGCCACAGTGAGCGCGGTGGGGGAGGAGTGTCCCGACCTGGAGGCGGTGAAAGCTTTACGGGGAGATGGCGGAAAGGGATTTTTTGGCCCTCATGTGCTGGAGATCTGTGCAGAGGCGGACTGCGTGTTCCTGGCCCTGCACGGGGCAAATGGGGAAGACGGCAGGATCCAGGCCTGCTTTGACCTGCTGGGCATTCCCTATACGGGGGCGGATTTCACAGGCTCCTGCCTGGCCATGGATAAGGGCATTACAAAGGATCTGTTCCGGGCCCATGGGATTCCTACGCCCCGGGGCATCAGGATGAAACGGGGAGAGCCTGAAACCGAGGAAATCCCTTATCCCAGAATCGTAAAGACCTCCTGCGGCGGCTCCAGCATAGGCGTGTGCATCGCAAAGGATGCCTCAGAGTATGAACAGGCCAAAGGGGAGGCTTTCCGCTACGGCAGAGAGGTGATCGTGGAGCAGTATATCAAAGGCAGGGAGTTCTCCGTGGGGGTCATGGACGGGAAAGCCCTGCCGGTGATAGAGATGGCGCCCAAGGAGGGCTTCTACGATTACCGGAACAAATATCAGGCGGGCACTACCGTGGAGACCTGCCCGGCGCAGATTCCGGAGGAGAAGAGCCGCAGGATGCAGGAAATCGCAGAGCAGGTATTCTCGATTTTGCGTCTGAAAAGCTATGCCAGGATGGACTATATCATGAGCGGGGACGGGGAAATCTACTGCCTGGAGGCCAATACCCTGCCAGGAATGACGCCCACTTCCCTGCTGCCTCAGGAGGCTGCCGCGGCGGGCATGGACTTTGGGCAGCTGTGTGAGGAGATTGTGCGGATGGTACATAGGGGATAAAGCGGCGCGGAACCAGGCGGTCGGTACAAAGAGCCGGAGGCTGCCGGGAAAGCAGGAAAGACAGCGGAAGATGGAAGCAGGGGAATGGGGTTCAGGAAAAAGGGAAACGGAAAAAAATGCGGGGAAATGCATGGGGCTGGGAGAATAGGGGAAAGGATGGAAAACAGATCATGATGGATTTGACGATAAAGGAGATTGCGCAGGCCTGCGGAGGGAGGCTGGTGGTGCAGGGCGGAAAGGCAGATGGCGACACATGTGTCAGTTCCGTAGTCATCGACTCCCGGGCAGTGGAGCCAGGGGGCGTGTTCATCGCCACTGCGGGAGAGCGGGTGGACGGGCACTGCTTTATCCGTGGGGCTTTCGCGAAAGGCGCCGTTCTGGCGGTGACGCAGAAAACGCCGGAGGAAATGGGGGAGGATACCGCTTTGGCATGGGGCTGCTACGTTCTGGTGGAGGACACTCTGCAGGCCTTAAAGGACATGGCGGAAGCCTACCGAAAGAAGCTTTCCGTAAAAGTCATAGGCATCACCGGCAGTGTGGGCAAGACCAGCACCAAGGAGTTCATCGCCGGTGTCCTGGCGGAAAAATACAATGTGCTGAAGACAGCGGGCAATTTCAACAATGAGATCGGCGTGCCCCTGACTTTGCTGCGCATCCGCAGAGAGCATGAGGTGGCGGTGGTAGAGATGGGCATCAGCGATTTCGGGGAGATGAGGCGCCTGAGCAAAATGGCCAGGCCGGATATCTGCGTCATCACCAATATCGGCCAGAGCCATCTGAACAATCTAAAGGACAGGGACGGCATACTTCGGGCGAAATCGGAAATTTTTGACTACATGTCCGCGGATGGAGAGATCTGCTTGAACGGCGAGGACGACAAGCTGAACGGCCTGGAAGAGATCAAAGGACACAAGCCCCATTTCTTCGGGCTTGGTAGCAGTGCATCCCAGGAGGTGTCGGCAGTGGACATTGTGGGCAGGGGCCTTTGGGGCAGCGATGCTGCGCTGCTCTTGGCGCCGGTTCGAACTGCTTGGAATAGCGCAGAGTTGGAAGCGGCTACAGGTGCATCAGGCGCCCGACTGGGGAAAGTGCCGGGAATGGACGGAAGATGGGCAGAGGAGGCCGCATATGAAGACGGCGCGCAGGCAGAAAAAATGTCCGAAATGAGCGGTACAAGGCTGGCGAATACATCAGACATAAATAACGCAGAGACAGACGGCACAGCAAAAAGCACGGACTGGCCCGGATACCACAGGCTTCCGGTACATGTCCCCCAGCCCGGCAGGCACATGGTACTAAACGCTGCTGCAGCCGCATGTGTGGCACGGCTGCTCGGGCTGACAGGAGAGCAGATTGCCGCCGGCATCGCCAAAGTGGCGGCCGTGGACGGGCGTACCCACATCATCAGCCACCCCCGCCATACCATCATCGACGACTGCTACAACGCCAATCCGGCCTCCGTGAAAGCTGCCCTGGAGCTGTTGGCACTGGCGGATACCCGGAAAGTGGCGATTCTGGGCGACATGCTGAATCTGGGGGAGAATTCCCATGATTACCATGCCCAGATGGGCAGCTATGCCGTGGAGGTGGGGATTGACACCATTCTCTGCGTAGGAGAGGAGTCCCGCTATATGTACCAGGCAGCAGTAGAGCAGGAGAAAGCGGGCCGCGCAAAGGCAGACCAAAGGATAGCAGCTCAGGAAGCGGCAGATCTGTCGGACGCGGGTCAGGCTGTCCCGCCCCGCCGCATTCTCCACTATCCCAACCGCAAAGTCCTGCTGGAGGCCATGGCGGCAGACAGCGCCTCCCTGATACCAAAGGGCAGTTCCATCCTGGTCAAGGCCTCCCACGATTGCGGATTTTCAGAAATCCTGGCTTTCCTGCAGGCCATGGAGTGAACCGCCGCCGCAAAAATCCCCGGTGCAAAGGACGGGCAGCCAAATGAACAGTAGAGAACATTAGGAAAATCTTAATCCATTTTTAGCACTTATAGAGTATAATAATTATATGAGAAGAACTTGTAACAGAAGTCATACCGGGAAGACGGGAAAGTCTGCATTATGGCGGCAGTCGGACAAAAGCCGGAAAAGAGGGAACCTATGAACGAAGTCATACTAGTGGCGGATGATGAGAAAGAGATCGCAGACCTGGTGGCCCTGTACCTGGAGAACGAGGGCTACCAGGTAATCAAATCCTATGACGGAGCCCAGGCCATGGAAATCGCGGAGAGCAGGCAGCCCGACCTTGCTATCCTGGACATTATGCTGCCGGGGGCAAGCGGCCTGGACATCTGCCGAAAGATCAGGGAAAGCCACACTTACCCCATCATCATGCTGACGGCGAAAGGGGAGGAGACGGACAAGATCACCGGCCTCACCATGGGCGCGGACGACTATATGACCAAACCATTCCTGCCACTGGAACTGGTGGCCCGGGTGAAAGCCCAGCTGCGCCGGTACAAACGCTACAACACTGGTGTCCAGCAGGAAGACCTGCTGGAGATATCGGGCCTGACCCTGAACGCGAAGACCCACGAATGCTTCCTGAACGAGAAACCTCTGAACCTGACCCCAACGGAGTTCTCTATCCTGCGCATTCTCTGCCAGAGAAAGGGCCAGGTGGTCAGCGCGGAGGAACTCTTCCACCTCATCTGGGAGGACGAGTATTATACCAAGAACAACACCATCACGGTGCACATAAGGCATCTGCGGGAAAAGATGGGCGATTCTTTCGAACATCCGAAATACATCAAGACAGTCTGGGGGTGCGGGTACAAAATTGAGGGCTAAGCAAAAATTGAAACGTTTTCTGGCCACCTGCCTGATCCTTGTGGGAGGCCTTGTCCTGTGCAACATTCTGTATGATTTTCTGGATCAGATTCTCAATGGATTCATGAGGGAATGGATAGAACAAAAATTCATATACACAGACTGGATTGCTCTGGGGGACGCGTATGTGGACGGGTATTATACGAAGAGCATCAACTGGCCGAACCTGAAGAGGACACTGTTCATCGGGCTGCTTGTCCTGGTTGCAGTGGTGATCGTGCTGGTGCGGACAGTGTCCATTTTGTACGCGTCCAGACAGACGAAAACAGCCTTGCGGGAGGCAGGCCGGATGATTGACGATTACATGCGCCACGACAGGGAGGCCTTGGAGGTATTCCCCAGCGGCTATGAGGAGATCTCGCTGCGGATCGTGGAGATCAAGGCCGACATGCAGCGAAGTGCCCAGATGCTGCGGGAGGAGGCAAACCGAAAGAACGATCTGATCACCTACCTTGCCCATGATTTAAAGACACCGCTGACGTCAGTTATCGGATACTTGAGCCTCTGCGATGAGGCTCCGGACATGCCTGCCGCCCAGAGGGCCAAGTATGTCCACATCACGCTGGACAAGGCCCTGCGGCTGGAGAAGCTGATAGGTGAGTTCTTCGAGATTACCCGCTACAACCTGCAGACAATCGTGCTGGAAAAAGAGACTGTGAACCTGTCTTTCCTGCTGGAACAGATGGTGGACGAGTTCTATCCGCTGTTAAGCGAGCATGGGAACACCATCCGGTTGGAGACGGAGCCGGAATTGTCAGGCGGCCTGACCCTCTACGCAGACGGGGAGAAACTGGCCAGGGTGTTCAATAATATTCTGAAAAACGCCATTTCCTACAGCTATCCCGGCACTGAGATCGACCTGGAATGCAAGAGGGCGGAGAACAGTGTACAGATAGCCATATCTAACCACGGCAGAACCATTCCGCCTCACAAGCTGGAGACCATCTTTGAGAAATTCTTCCGACTGGACGATGCCAGAGCCACCAACACGGGAGGGGCAGGGCTGGGGCTTGCCATCGCAAAGGAAATCGTAACTCTGCATGGCGGCGCCATCACCGCAAAGAGCGAGGACGAGGTGACTAGCTTTCAGGTAAAACTCCCTCTCCGGACGTAGGCCGCCGGGACAGCCATGGAGTGGGCAGCATTTGGTATTTGCTTCGCAGCCGTTACGCGGTTCGTTCCTGTCCATGAAGCTCACTGTTTCGGCGGGGCCGCCGGAAAATATTCCGCTTTCAACTCAAAGTACCGTTTGGCAATGATCCCGCTGACATAAGAGCCCATGTTCTTTTTCACGCTACGATCCAACTCTTTCATGTCAAAAGGAGGTTGGAACTCAATGACCACTTTGGCGGGCCTGATCCGCGGCAGATGATCCTCAAAAATGTCCGCCGAGTTCACTATGACCATGGGGACTACCGGGACATTGCCCTTTTCCGCTATCTTAAAGCTCCCCTCATGGAAAGGCAGAAAGGTATCGTTTACCTTGTTGCGTGTTCCCTCCGGGAAAATGCATTGGGACACGCCGTTTTTCACCTCTTCCACCCCTGCCAGGATGGTCTTCAAGCCTTCCTTGATATTGTCCCTGTCCAGGAACAGGCAATGGATGTTGCGCATCCAGTCTCGCAGCAGCGGATAGCGCAGCATTTCTTTTTTTGCGATAAATCCCGTGGTTTTGGGGAAAATGGGGTAGGTGAGCACAATGTCGAAATAGCTGCGGTGATTGCCTACGTAGAGAGCCGCGCTGTCCGTGGGAAGATTCTCCCGGCCCCTTACGATGAGTTTTGTGCCAGCCAGCCTGGAGATGCAGCGAAAGCCCCAGCCCACCAGCGCCTTGGAGAGCCGGTCCTTGTGCTTGGGATTTCGCTTTCCGATGAAGTGCTCCGCTATCAGCACAGGAATGGAAAGAACCAGGAATAAAAACAGGTAGAGTGCCACTAAAATCAGACGAATCATACTATCAGCCTTTCCTAGGGAACTGCACAGTTCCTAACAGTATTTTTGAATAATCCTCTTTATTTTAGCATAGAAATCCCCGGCTGTACATAAAATAGAAGAAAAAGAAGAAAGTTTGTGAGGTCTATCATTGAAGAAGACAGGATTTTGGGGGCTGGCGCTTGCCTGCATGCTGCTCATGACCGGCTGCACCATGATGAACGAGGAGAAAATCAAGCTTCGCGATCTGGATTTCACAGTACTTAGCCAGGAGATGATTCCGGAGCAGCTTGCGCCCATCATTGAGGAGAAGAAGACAGGGGCTTTCCAGATCACCTACACGGACAACGCGAATCTATACATATGCATCGGCTACGGAGAACAGAAGACCGGGGGCTACAGCATCGCTGTAAACGAACTGTACCTGACCGATGAGAACATCGTCATCGACACCAGCCTCTTAGGGCCAGAGCCTTCCGACAAGGCGGATCCGCAGCCCTCTTACCCTTATATCGTGGTCAAGACGGAGTATCTGGAGCATACAGTGACATTTGAATGAAGAAAAATGAGGCAGGGCCATCTGTGGCCTTGCCTTTTTTGACGGGAATGTGTTACACTGAGAGAAACGTAAAAGGAAAGCGCGGCGCGCAGGAGGGGAGGCTTTTATGCTGCTCATAAAAAACGGATATATGATCGACCCGAAATCCGGCAGGGAGGGGAAGCTTGACATCCTTACGAAAGGGGACAGGATCCTGCGGATCGGAAAGGGGCTGGAAAGCCCTGGGGGAGAGTGCGATGTGATAGATGCGGAGGGGCTTTTGGTGGCTCCCGGGCTGGTGGACGTCCATGTCCATTTTAGAGATCCCGGGTTCCCGCAGAAAGAGGACATTCTTACCGGTGCAGCCGCAGCAGCGAGAGGTGGCTTCACCACCGTGGTGATGATGGCCAACACCAGACCCTGCATAGACAATCGAAAGACCCTTGCATATGTGCTGGAAAAGGGCGAAGAGACGGGCATCCATGTGTGCTCCTGTGCCAATGTGACTATGGGAATGAAAGGCGGGGAACTGACGCCCATGGAGGAACTGGCGCAGTGGGGAGCCGCGGGCTTTACGGACGATGGGATTCCTCTCCTGAACGAGGAGCTGGTGCGAAAGGCCATGGAGTGCGCCGCGGCTCTGGACATGCCCCTCAGCTTCCACGAGGAGGATCCGGCGCTGATTGAAAATAACGGCATCAACCGGGGAAAGGCCAGCGCATATTTCGGGATAGGCGGCTCCCCCAGGGAGGCGGAGATCCGCTTGGTGGAGCGGGATCTGGGGCTTGCTCTGGAGACGGGAGCGAATATCAATATACAGCATATAAGTACACGAGAATCCGTAGAGCTGGTGCGCCGCGCCCGTGCCCTGGGCAGCAACATCCATGCCGAGGCCACGCCACATCACTTTACCCTGACCGAGGAAGCCGCCATACAATACGGCACCCTGGCGAAGATGAACCCGCCCCTGCGGGAAGAGGAGGACAGGATTGCAATTATCCGTGGACTGGTGGACGGCACCATCGACATCATCGCCACCGACCATGCCCCCCACACGGCGGAGGAAAAGGGTAAGTCCGTCACGGAAGCGCCCAGCGGCATCATAGGCCTGGAGACTGCGCTGTCCTTAGGCATCACCCAGCTGGTGGAGGCCGGGTATATGACCATGGGGCACCTCCTGCGGCTCATGAGCACCAACCCGGCGAACCTCTACCACTTAGACGCCGGATACCTGGCCGAGGGCGGGCCGGCAGACATCCTCCTCATAGACACCGCCGCGGAATTCATCCCCGAAACCTATGCCTCCAAGTCTGTCAACACGCCTTTTACCGGGTGGAAGCTGCGGGGGAGGGTGGCAAGAACCATTTGCGCGGGGAGGATCGTGCAATAACGGTTCTGTTCCCACAGGCATTCGGCAGAACTTTCCCAAAATGAATGATTATGGAATGCCCGAAAATATGAGAGACAGGAAAATCCGGGAGATAAGAGGTCTATGATTCTCTGATAAAAAGTAAGCGTACTTCCTCAGAAAGGAAACCACTCATGAAACAAAAACACACAGCAAAGGTGCTCTCCCAGCGGGAGATAGCACCGGACATCTATGACATGTGGATAGAGACTCCGCTGGCGGCGGATGCAAGGCCCGGGCAGTTTCTGGGCATCTATCCAAAGAACCAAAGCACCCTCCTCCCCCGCCCTATCAGCATCTGCGAGACGGATGCCGGGAAAGGGGCGCTGCGCATCGTCTACCGCATCGCCGGCGCGGGCACCAGGGAGTTCTCGGGCTACGGCCCAGGAGACGGCATATCCCTGCTGGGGAACCTGGGAAACGGCTTTCCCCTGGAGCAGGGAGCCGGGAAAAGGGTCTTCCTCATGGGCGGCGGCATCGGCGTGCCCCCCATTTTGGAACTGGCGAAGCGCCTGGAGGCCCAGAAGCGCATCATCGTGGGCTATCGGGATGGGAACCTTTTTCTCAAGGAGGATCTGGAGAAATACGGCACTCTGTATGTTGCCACAGAGGACGGCAGCGCGGGCACGAAAGGGAACGTGATGGACGCCATCCGGGAGAACGGCTTGGAGGCGGACGTGATCTTTGCCTGCGGCCCCATGCCTATGCTGCGGGCAATCAAGGCATACGCAGGGCAGCGGGACATTCCGGCCTACATTTCCTTAGAGGAGCACATGGCCTGCGGCGTGGGGGCATGCCTGGGCTGCGTGGTGAAGACAAAAGAAATCGATCACCACTCCCATGTGCACAATGCCCGCATCTGCACGGACGGCCCTGTCTTTGAGGCCCGTGAGGTGGAAGTGTGAGAAGAAGTTCCAGACTCGCAAAGTGAATAGGAATGTATGTGCCGATAAGCGGCATGTTTGAAAGTGCGCGTTACGCGCGCAAAAGCGCGCAGAGAGGTAGGAGTATGAACACACAAGTGACTCTGGCAGGCGTCACCCTGAAGAACCCTGTCATGACAGCCTCCGGAACCTTTGGCTCCGGAATGGAATATTCGGAATTCGTGGACTTGAACCGCCTGGGAGCCGTGGTCACCAAAGGCGTGGCAAATGTTCCCTGGCCCGGCAATCCCACCCCCAGGGTGGCGGAGGTCTACGGCGGTATGCTCAATGCCATCGGTCTCCAGAACCCGGGCATCAATGTATTCCTGGAGCGGGACATCCCTTTCCTGAAGCAGTATGACACGAAAGTCATCGTGAACGTCTGCGGAAAGACAGTGGAGGATTATGTAGAAGTAGTAGAACGCTTGGGGGAGGAGCCGGCAGTGGCCATGCTGGAGATCAATGTCTCCTGCCCTAACGTAAAGGAGGGCGCAATTGCCTTTGGCCAGAAAGCGGAAGCTTTATTCGACATTACGAAAGAAGTCAAGCGGCATGCAAAGCAGCCCGTCATCATGAAGCTGAGCCCTAATGTCACCGACATCGCCGAGATGGCAAAGGCCGCGGAGGCCGCGGGCGCGGATGCCATTTCCCTGATCAACACCATCACCGGCATGAAGATAGACATCCATAAGCGAAAGTTTGCCCTGGCCAACAAGACCGGCGGCATGAGCGGCCCCGCTATCAAGCCCATAGCCGTGCGCATGGTCTACCAGGCAGCCACAGCGGTACGGATCCCCGTCATCGGCATGGGCGGCATAGCAAATGCGGAGGATGCCATCGAATTCCTGCTGGCCGGGGCCACCGCCGTCAGCATCGGCGCTATGAACTTTGTGAACCCCTGCACTTGCGTGGAAGTGGTGGAGGGCATTGAGCGGTACATGGAGCAGTACCATGTGGAGAATGTGACTGAGCTGATCGGGGGCTTGAGGGAGTAAAAAGCTGCATACGGGCTTGCACCGAATATTTGTGCCGGATGCCTTGGCTGCTTTGCCCCAATGGAGAAGCTGTTGCTGCAGACAGGATGGCCGGATTGGCCTGACAGAGAGGCATACTTTTTTGGATACCTTCATATATATTCCTATACGAGTATATATGGAGGTATTTTTCGTGGAATTATTAAAGAGAAATATACATATGGACCGCGTCCGGATCCAGGCCGTCACCCAGTTCACGCTGGAGGACGATGTGAATATCCCGGAGAACAAGCCGGACGTGGCTGCGCTGAATCTGGAGAAAGGGGAGCTGGTCATCGATGAGATCAAGCCGGGGACAGACTTCGTCACCGTCCGGGGGAGGCTTGTCTTTGTAGTGCTCTACCATACCATGGAGGAGGGCAGCAGCCTGGTAGTACTGGAGGGCAGGATCCCCTTTGAGGAGAGGATCAACATGCAGGGCGTGGTGCCTGCAGACGCAGTGGTTGTGGACGGACAGGTTGAAGATATATCCGTAAATATGATCAATTCCCGCAAGCTGGGCATCCAATCCCTGGTTACCATGACGGCCCGGGTGGAGGAGCTTTACGATGAGGAAGCCCCTATCGCCGTTCACGGAGAGGAAAAAGTGGAATATCGCCGCATGCCCCTGGAACTGGCCCAGATCGCCATTGCAAAGAACGATATCTTCCGCCTGAAAGAGGAGGTGGCGCTGCCCTCCAACTACCCCAACATTTTTCAGATTCTCTGGAACAACATTTCTCTGGGGGATGTGGAATTCAAAGTCATGGAGGAGAAAATTACCATTTCCGGAGATATTCATGTCTTTATCTTATATGAGGGAGAGGGGGAAGATCATCCCTGCCGCAGCTTTGAGACTGTGGTCCCCTTTAGCGGCGTGCTGGAATGTCATGGCTGCAGAGAGGGAATGCTGCCGGACATCCGGTATCACCTGGGGCAGCAGGAGCTGGCCGTGCGCCCGGACTTTGACGGGGAGGAGCGCAATGTGGGCCTGGAACTGGTGCTTGACATCGCCATCCGCATCTACCAGGAGGAGAAGCTGGAGATCATCTCTGACCTCTACGGCGTGTCCAAAGAAGTCAGCACCGTCAGCCATAAGGCGGAGCTGCGCAGGCTCCTGGCCAAAGTCACCGGCAAGACCAAGGTCACGGATCATGTCCGCGTGACAGGCGGCACGGTGCTGCAACTCTTGCACAGTGAGGGCAGCGTGTCCCTAGAGCAGCGCAGTACGGTAGATAACGGCATCCTGCTTCAGGGCGCCCTGCAGGTGAAGATCCTCTACATCACGGGAGAGGACGAAGCGCCATACGGCAGCACCCAGGCCTTTCTTCCCTATCAATATACATTGGAGGTGCCGGACATTGCGCCCGAGGATATGGGGGAGGTGCGCGCAGAGGTGGAGCAGCTACAGGTGACCATGCTGGACGGAGAGGAGATGGACGTAAAGGCTGTGCTCAGCTTCTCTACCGTGGTGTTTAAGAGCATCAGCGTAGACCTGATAAGCGGCATCAACGTGTCGGAGCTGGACACCGGAAAGATGAGCAGCCTGCCGGGCATGGTGGTCTACATGGTAAAAGACGGCGACAACCTCTGGAACATAGGAAAGCGCTACTACGTCCCTGTAAACGCCCTCAGAGACCTGAACGGACTGGAGAGCGATGAACTGAAGACAGGGCAGAAGCTGCTGATCGTTAAGGGAAGCTAAAAGAGGCAGACGGGTACCAAACTCTCGGGCTCGTGCGCCTCAAAAAATACCTATAAAAATGTGAAAAACTAAGACAGGAAAAAGACGGCGGTTCCTGCAGAACATGCGGACAGCCGCCTTTTTCGATTGCAAAAGATCAAGCTGGCGGAAAGCGCACTGGACAATGTCAGCGCACAGGAGGACAATCCCGGGGGGAACCGCCCTTTTTTCAGACAGGCACCCAAGGAAAATGTATCAGCCAGAACTAAGGGGTGCCTAACACAGCGGGCAGGGAGATTTTCTCCCTGCCCGATTACAATTGGATGTACTCAGCCCTCGGTATCTACCGGAGTGGCGCTGGTCTTTTTGGCTTCTTCCGCCATTTTGTCGAATTTCTCCATCACGGCTTCATAGGTGCGCTGGGAGATGTCGGGAAGATCGCCGCCCCAGGTCTTGCCGGCTTTCTTGAAGCCTTTCTCAAATGCGGCGCGCATTTCCTCGATCTTGTCGGGGTCGCCGCCGGTCAATGCCTTTGCGAAGTCGATGATCCTGTCGGAGGTCTGGTTCACGCCCCAGTATCCGTCCTCGGCAATGTCAGCCTGAGCCTGAGCCTTTGTGGCGGGATCAACGGTATAGTTGCCGCTGCGCAGGAAAGACCAGATATCGTTGGCTTTGCCGTAAGCGGTAGCCTGCCCGGTCATCATCTTTTCTACCAGGCTGCGCAGCTGCGAGGTGCGGGCATCTGCATCCGCTTTCATCTTATTGATCAGATTGGTGTCAGGCGTATAGGTGGTCTTCGCGGTGGATGAACTTGCAGGCTCATATATAACGCCCTTGTCGGCAGCGGAACCCTCTGCCTTGGAATTCTCTTTTGACGCGGCAGATTCCGCGGCTTTCGTGTCGGCCTTTACATTTTCTGTAGCAGAATAGCTATAGGCAGCCGATACCTGATTTGATGTAACTCCGTTTACACTCATAGTATCCTCCTTTTGACGAAATGTTTTTTATCATCCATGATACTTGACTGGATATTTTATTTATCTATTCACTATTTCGGCATGCAGGCTGGAAATGTTTAGCTTTTTCGAGATGATTTGGCTCTTATTTTGTAACAGTTCAGACAGGGCGCGGAACTGTCGCTTATTTTTCTGTAAGCGCCAGGGAAAGATCCAAGGTACAGTCCGAGAGGAATTCTCCGCCAGAGGCCAGGACATAATCCAGACGGATTTCAATCCCATCCTCCAGGCGGGTGATTTCCGCTTTCCGGGTGGAGGCCTCCAGGGAGAGGGTTCCGTAGGGGGTGACATAGTCGGTTCTGTGGGTTCGTCCGGCTTCGAAAATCATGCGGGAGCGGACAGTGCCGCGCTTGGTGATCTCCAGCACGCAATCCCGGCATTTTATGATGTTTTTGATAGTCTCGCCGGTATCCTCCACAGGCTCCTCATAGAGGATGTAGAAGCTGCCGTCTTTTTCGTAGTAGTCCGCCGCCATGCGGTTTTCGATGACGGATTCCTCTCCGGACTCCCCCCGCTGTCGTCCGGTCAACGTGAGCATGGCTTTTTTTGCAATAGCGGCTCTTTCTGCCATAACGACCTCCTCTGCCCCGGCGGCAGCTATCTTTTGCCGCCAGCCTGCGGTATTTTTTGTCCGCGGCGCTAATCCGTTTTCCCATCCCTGCGCAGCTGGTGCGCTTTGGGCTTCTGTTTCTTCCTGTTTATGCCGTATCAGGCTTTTCGCCTTTCTCGCGGTTCCTGTGTTTCTGCCTTTCCAGCATCAATATGCCTCGATATTCACCGTCTTGGCAGACAGGATGCCATACTTGATGATGGAATTGGCAAAGCGGACAAATTTGTCCGCTTTATCGCTGATATAGAACTGGTACTGGTTGCTGCCCAGTCTCGGTGGCTCCCCGCGCAGCAGATCATGCGCCAGGAGGAGTTCCCGCAGCTGCCTGGCAGTCTCATAGGCGGGATTTACCAGAGTCACGCCCTCCCCAATCACCTTTCTTACAGTGGAACGGATCAGGGGATAATGAGTGCAGCCCAGAATCAGGGTGTCAATATCGATATCGATGAGCTCCGTCAGGTATCTGCGGGCAATCTCATCGGTGACGGGATCCTCCCACAGCCCCTCCTCCACCAAAGGCACGAAGAGAGGGCAGGCCTTGCCATATATAGATATTTGCGGATTCAATTCATTTATGTACTTGGTGTAGATCTGGCTGCCGATGGTGGCTTCCGTGGCAATGACCCCGATGCGGCCGTTTCTGGTGGCCAGGACTGCCTCCCTGGCCCCTGGCTTCACCACGCCGATGATGGGGATGTCGATGTCCCGCTCCAAAGCCTCCATGGCATAGGCGCTGACGGTATTACATGCCACCACGATGGTCTTGACCTGAAAGGTCCGCAGGAACCGCACAATCTGCTCCGAAAAACGGATGACGGTCTCCTGGGACTTGTTTCCGTATGGGACACGGGCGGTATCTCCGAAATAGACGATTTTTTCATTCGGTATCTGCCGCATGATTTCCCGCACAACAGTAAGGCCGCCCACACCGGAATCGAACACGCCGATGGGGGCGTCTTTGCCTGGAAGTTCATTATTTTGTTTCAGTTCCGTTTCTGTCATGAAAAGCCTCCCCCAATAGACGGAATTGCTAAAACCTATTCTTTAACAACTCTTTCAGCTCCGTGAACAGTCTGCTGCGCAACGTGATCTGCCCCCTGTCCGCATTCAGCAGATCCAGATACAGGGTGCTGGTCCACTCCGAAGTCTTTTCGGAGAGCGTGCCGGTTTCGTCCTCCACGCAAATCTTTACCGTATCGGGTGTCAGCGCAAGTTCCGGATAGAGCAGCCCCCACCAGCCAATGGCGGCGCACAGCCCCGCCACAACACGGATTCCGAACCATTTCTTCTTCATGCAATCTCCCCTTTTCGCTTTTTGAGGAGTATTGCCCCAAAGATGCCCTGTTATACATCCCGGCAGATTTCTGCGTGCCGGGAAGCTGCTTTTCAGCCGCAGGAGCCGGATTTTCTTTCGGTCTCCAGGCGGATCTGGCGTATGATGGCTTTCTTTTGATTATCAATGTGGAGCTTTGCCGCAGCCGCAGCAGTATCTTTGTCCTTTTTCACGATGCTCTCATAAATGATTCTATGCTCTTTGACCAGAGTTTCATGCTGGGTGCTGTCCTTGATGTACTCAAAACGATAGCGGTACATCTGCTCGGAGAGATTGTTCACCATCTGAATCAGGCGCTGGTTCCCGGTGGCCTGTACGATGATGTCGTGCAGCGCCACATCCGCCTGGGCGATTTTCTTCACATTTCCGGCCGCCACGCACTGTTCGAAATGGCTGCAGGCTTTCTGGAGCCTTGCAAGGCTCTCCTCCGTGATGCGGTCACAGGCAAGCTCCGCGCAGAGCGCGTCCAGGGTTCTGCGGACTTCCAGCACATCGCTCATGCTCTTTTCCGTAATCTCCGCCACCACTGCGCCGCGCCTGGGGATCATGGTCACAAGCCCCTCCAGCTCCAGTCTGCGGATGGCCTCCCTGACCGGTGTGCGGCTGACTCCCAGCCTGTCCGCCAGATGGAGCTCCATCAGGCGCTCGCCGGGTTTCAGTTCGCCGGTGAGAATGGCCTGACGCAATGTATTGAAAACCACATCCCGTAACGGTAGATCTGATTGAAAATCACCTTGCATAGGGCTCCTCCATTCCTGACTTCCATAATAGCTGCTTTCCTGTCCAGACTGCTGTGTTTCATTCTCCCCGCAGAAGTAAGAAACCTGCCCATGCCATCCGGTTCGCCGTCAAGATACGATTGCTCATTTTCCTAATGTGAATCCCGGCGGTCTGCGGTATAAACAGGTGTAGTCAAATGCAGCTGGCTGGCCAGAGCCTCCTGGCCAAGCTCCTCCAGGGCAGCCCGGGCTGTATCTTCATCCTGAAAGATGCCGAATATAGTAGGGCCGCTGCCGCTCATCAGGCTGTTCGCCGCGCCCAGTTCCCTCATCCTGTCCTTGATCTTGGCTATGACGGGATGGGCCGGGACAGTGACGGTTTCCAGCACGTTTCCCATGCGCTCCAGCACGCCGCCCAGGCTCTCTGCCCGGATGGCCTGCACCATGCCGTCGATGTCGGGATGCTCTTCAATACCCCGGGCGTCAAGATGCTCATAGACATATCTGGTGGAAACGCTGATATCCGGTTTTGCGATCAGGATATGGCAGAAAGGCAGGGGCGGAAGAGGGGTAAGTTCTTCCCCGATGCCCTCTGCTAAGGCCGTGCCGCCCAGGATACAGTAGGGTACGTCCGCACCGATGGACACGCCGTCCTCCATGAGCTGGGAAAGGGGAAGCCCCAGATGCCATAAGTGGTTAATTCCTTTCATGACCGCGGCTGCATCGGTGCTTCCGCCTGCCATGCCGGCTGCTATGGGGATATTCTTGCGCAGATGGACGCGCAGGCCAAAAGGGCCGTATTTATCCTGCATGAGTTTTGCGGCCCTGTAGATGAGATTGTCCTCCCCGGTGGAAAGTCCCGGGACATCGGTGGTGAGAAAGATGCCGCTCTGAGCCCTCTCCAGTGTCAGTTCGTCGCCCAGTCCCACGCTCTGCATGACCATTTTCACCTGATGATAGCCATTCGGGAGCCGCCGCAGCACGTCCAGCCCCAGATTGACCTTGGCATATGCCTTGATCTGATAACCGCTCATTAACGTCCCTCCGCTGTTTTCGGAACGATTCTTTTGTATTGAATTATATACAATCCCGGTGTCTGCGTCAAGAGACAGACGGCTTTCTGTTCAGAAATTTCGGCGTTTTTCTTCTTTCGAAAAAGGGAGAGAAGAGGAATGCTTGACATCATCCGCATAAGTGGCTATGATAAAAGAAATGTGAATGAAACCGGTTTCTGCGAGATGGAGAAAGAGGCGTGCCGGTGATGGAAAGAGAGGGGCAAGGGATGGACAGACAGCAGATTGTTCTGAGAGAGAACTGGAAATTTCACCTGGAAGAGCCGGGGGACTATATGCGCGGCGGAGGGGACGGATATCCCAGGAGCGCCGCTTCAGGAGCCTGGTACAAGGGCTTTGACGACAGCGCCTGGCGCAGCGTCAGCGTGCCCCACGACTGGTCCGTGGAGCTGCCCTTTTCGAAAGAATATTCCAGCGGCACGGGATATCTGGCCGGGGGCATCGGCTGGTACAGGGTGCATTTTCAGCTGCCGGAGGCGTATCGGGGGAAATGCGTGAGGGTGAACTTTGACGGCGTCTATAAGAACAGCCAGGTCTGGTGCAACAGCTATTACCTGGGACGCAGACCCTATGGCTACAGCTCTTTTTCCTATGATATCACGCATGCGGCGGCGTTCGGTCAGGAGGAGAACGTGCTCTGCGTCAAAGTGGTGCATACGGATTTGGCGGACTCCAGATGGTTTACGGGCAGCGGCATTACGAGGAAAGTGACTGTGGTGGTGCAGGAACCGGTGCATCCGGCGGAATACGGGGTGTTCTTTTCGGTGGAGTCCGTGGAGCCGAAGGAAGAGGCCGCAGGCCCCAGGGGCAGGGCACGGATTGTTATACGACACTGGACGGAAGCCATGGGGAGTCCGGAGGAGCAGGGGACCAGGGAGGAACTGCTCTTATGGGCATCTTCGGAACAAAGCGGGGAAACTGCCGCAGACAGAGCAAAAGAGGCAGGAAACAGGACGGAAGCCGCAGAAAAAGCGGAAGAGACCGCAGACAGCAGACGACAAAGCGGAGCGAAAAGCGCCAGGGTTCATATCCGCACTGCGCTTCACGACGCGGAGGGCCAGACGGCGCTGGTTCTGGAGGGCCAGACTCGTCCGGGCGGCGGGTGCACCCTGACCGGCACCCTGGAGCAGGCAAAGCTGTGGTCGCCGGAACATCCCTATCTGTACACCATGCGCACCTGGTATGCCGTGGACGGTGAGGAGAGCCCGTCCTGCGTTCCGGAATACTACCTGGTGGACGAGACCAAGGTGGGCGTCCGCGGAATGGTTTTTGACCCGCAGAAAGGCTTTTTCCTGAATGGCGCAGAGACCAAGCTGAAAGGAGTCTGCGTCCACCACGATGGAGGAGCCCTGGGAGCGGCCATGGAGCCGGAGGTCTGGCAGAGGCGTCTGGCCGTGCTGAAAGAGTGCGGCTGCAATGCCATACGCTGCAGCCACAACCCACATATGCCGGAACTCTATGAACTTTGCGACACAATGGGCTTTTTTGTCATGGACGAAGCCTTTGACGAGTGGGAGAATGCAAAGAACAAGTGGTCTACGGGGCATAATGTCTATCCTCCGGTGCATGAGGGGTATTTTGAGGAATTCCCCCAGTGGCACAGAGCGGATCTGCAGGCCATGGTGCGCCGGGACAGAAACCACCCCAGCGTCATCCTTTGGAGCATCGGCAACGAGATAGATTACCCCAATGACCCTTACTGCCATTCCTCCTTTGCCTCCATGACGGGCAATAATGACGCGGACAAACCGGCGGCGGAGCGCCAGTATGACAGGAACAAGCCAAATGCGGAGCGCCTGGTGTCTATCGCGGGCATGCTGGAGAGAGAAGTAAGGCAGGAGGATACTACCCGGCCGGTGACATTGGCCTCTGCTTTCCCGGAATTGTCCGCCAGGACAGGGCTGTTTCAGGGACTGGACATAATCGGATATAATTATAAAGAGCATCTTTATGAGGCAGACCACGCCAGATTCCCGGATAAGCCCCTGCTTGGCAGCGAGAACGGTCACGGCTATGGCGCATGGCTTGCGGTGCGGGACAATCCCTACATCAGCGGGCAGTTTCTCTGGACGGGCATCGACTATCTGGGGGAGGCCGGGGGATGGCCGGTGCACGGCTCCTTTGCGGGAATCCTGACCTGTGCCGGGGAGAGAAAACCGGAATTCTACCGCCGGAAATCTTTCTGGAGCGGGGAGCCCATGATTGCCCTGGCCACCAGGCGCATGTCGGAGGGGCCGGAGGACTGGCGGCCCATGGAGAGCCACTGGAACTATGAGGAGGGGGAGGAAATCCTGGTAAAGGTCTACTCCAACCTGCCCAAAGTCAGGCTGTTCCTGGAGGAGTCAGAATCTGTAAAGGAGGGAAACGCCTGGGAGGAGGGGAAAGCCTCTGGCGAGGCATCGTCCGGTTCCCGGGAGAGGGAAGCAGATCAGCTTGGGCAGTTTAGGCCACGTCAGGATCTGGGTGCGCTGGAAGAGTATAACGGGAACGGCGCGTACTGCTACCAGGTTCGCTACAGACCGGGCAGGCTGTATGCGGAGGGCTATGGGAAGCCGGAAAGCGGCAATTTCTTGGGAGCAGGAGCCCCCAAAGCCGGGGAGTCCTCTTCGGCTGGCTGCAGCCTGGAAGCGGCAGGGAAAGAGCATGGCTGTACTGCCGTCTGCAGCCTGGCCACGGCGGGGCAGGCTGCAGGGCTGGAATGCCGTATCTGGCAGCAGCCGGACGCGCTGACAGGCCAAAACTGGGAGGAGGCCTCCGGGGAGCCCGGGTATCTCTATCAGCTGGAAGTGGGCCTGAAAGACAGCCAGGGGAATCCGGTTACCTGGCAGGAGAGGATGATTTCTGTGGAAGTAGACGGCGCCGGGGCGCTGGCCGGGCTGGAGAACGGGAATCTGGCGGACATAACGCCCTATAGGGAAAACAGCCGCGCCACGTTCCGGGGGAGGCTTGTAGCCTATGTGCGCCGCTGCGGGGCAGGGGAGATCAAGGTAAGGATTTCCATGAAAGACAACGGAGAGTCGGCTTGGCTTTGCTGCAGGATTCCGGGAGGTCTGCGGGAGAAGTGACTTTAGGCATGTTGCAATTGTGCTTTGGCAGAATTCCGGCCGCGGACGGAAAAGATATGACGTGACCGACCAGGAAGCGTCATATCTTTTTCGCTATTACGGGCAGAGAAAAAGCACAGAAATAGCGGTTTTGGGGTTGCGGATTGGTGTCGGGTATGGTATCATGGGTTTGTTGTGAAAGGGAACTGATTGAAAGCCGGCAGCAGGAAAAGGCAGTGGGCGCAGCGTCCGGAAAAGAGGAAAGACAATGGCATGTTTCTACATGGGGATAAATTCAATAGCGTTGCTGCAGAGGACTCCCGGCAGGGACTGAACAGGACAGGGCCTTGTCCGGTGCAGGCATGGAAATGTAGGAAGACAGACGAGATATAGGAAGACACATGGAAAGCCGCAGCCGACCCGCTGTGGCTTTCTTTTGTCAGGGGGCGCTGGGAGCGGCAAAGCGGCGCTGTGGTGAGCTATGCAAGAGAGGCTCGGGAGCAGCTTTCTCCTGTGCGGAAAAGCGCGGACGGGTCAGGGAATTCTGGAACCTGGGCCAGGAGTCGTTTTTCTTCTTGCACGAATAAAGCGAGCGGAAAATCAAATACCCCGCGGCAAGCAACGGGGTATCAATCCTGCAGCGCTGCAGAGCAGAAAGTGTCCTTCGGACACTTTGGTATTTGACCCTCGCGGCATTCGTCAAATGTGCATGCAAGCATGCCCACTTGACTCATTGCTCGCGGAAATAAAGAAAGGAAAAATCATGAGATATCAGATCAGGCACGCGTTGGTGCAATACGGCGCAGATACCATATTGGAAGATGTGAATTTTGAGATACGGGACAATGAGAAGATTGCGGTGGTGGGGCGCAATGGCTGCGGCAAGACCACGCTGTTAAAGCTGATTAACGGCGACATCCATATGAACAATTTAGACAGCGACGAGACCTGCGGCATCACTATGGCAGGAAAACAGAGCATAGGCTTCCTGCACCAGATCAGCTTTCCGGACGGAGAAATCAGCGTGGAGGAGGAAATCAAAAAAGTCTTTGCGCCCATATTTTCCTGCGAAGCAAGGATGAAAGAGATTGAGCAAACGTTGCAATCCGGCCAGGACAAGGCCCTGCTCCATGAATATGACGGGCTGCAGAAGCAGATGGAGGCCCTGGGGGGCTATACCTGGAGGCAGGACATGGAGATCATGTTCCAGAAATTCGGCTTTGCCCTGAAAGACTTAGAGCGTCCCATCGGCAGCTTTTCCGGAGGCCAGCAGACCAAAGTGGCTTTTATCAAGCTGCTTCTTTCCAGGCCGGATATCATGCTGCTGGACGAGCCCACCAACCACCTGGATCTCCCCACCATCGAATGGTTGGAGGGATATCTGAAAAATTACGACAGGTCTGTAGTTATCGTGTCCCATGACCGGATGTTTCTGGACAGGATCATCGATGTGACCTACGAGATCGAGTACCACCGCATCCGACGCTACCCCGGCAATTACTCCGCTTTCATGGAGCAGAAGCAGGCCGCCCTGGCCAAGCAGGAAAAGGATTACGAGGCCCAGCAAAAGGAGATCCAGCGCCTGACGGAGTGGATCGAGAAATGGAAGAACACGCCCAGCAAAGTGGCGGCCACCCGCTCCAAGCGCATGGTGATCGAGCATATGGTAAAGATAGAGAAGCCCAGGCGCTTTGACACAAGGGCATTCCATGCCCTGTTCCAGCCAAGGCTTGAGAGCTACACGGAGGTGCTGACAGCAAAGAAGCTGGGTATCGGCTACGATGCGGAGCTGTCAAAGGTTTCCTTTACCCTGCGCAAAGGGGAAAGACTGGCCATCATCGGGGAGAACGGCATCGGCAAATCCACCCTGTTAAAGACCCTGACAGGGGCCGTAAAGTCCCTGAGCGGAACCTACGCCTTTGGCCCAAATGTGGAATGGGGGTATTTTGACCAGCAGGAGGCCATGGAGACCCATGTGAATCCGGAGCAGACGGTGCTGGAGAACTTTTGGGAGGAGTACCCAAGGCTTGTGCGGGAGCAGGTTCGGGGCGCCCTGGGGAGCTTTTTGTTCTCCGGGGAGGATGTGGAGAAGAAGATGGGGCAGCTCTCCGGCGGCGAGCGGGTGCGCCTGGCCCTGTGTAAGATGTTCCAGACCAGGCCAAACCTGCTGATTTTGGACGAGCCCACCAACCATATGGACATTGTGGGCAAGGAGGCTTTGGAGCAGATGCTGGGAGCCTTTACGGGGACTGTGCTGTTCGTGTCCCACGACCGGTATTTCATCCGCCAGATCGCCACCGGGATTTTGGAATTCGAGAAAGGGGAGGTGACCCAGTACCCATACCCTTACGAGGACTATCTCCACGAAAAGGAAAAGCGTCAGGCTCTTTTGCGGGGCCAGGACGGCCCGGCTGCAAACGGCAGAACCGGCCAGGGCAGCGGAAGCGGGTCAGGCGGCAGAGCCGGACTAAATGGCAGTTCCGGAAAGGGCGGCGGGGCAGGGGCTGCACTGAACAACCCCACTATAGCCGATGTCTTTAACAAAAAGACTTACTACAGCCCTGCAAAGATAAAGTCCCGCCTGACCAAACAAAAGGAAAAATACGAGGGACAGCTGGCGCAAAGCGAGGATCGTGCGGCGGAACTGAAGCTCCGCATGATGGATCCTGACCTTGCCACGGATTACGAGAAGCTGATGGAGCTGCAGGAGCAGCTGGACGCGGAGGAGCGCAGTCAGGAGTCCCTGCTGGAGCGGCTCGTAGAGACCGAGACGGCGCTGGAGGAACTGGAGCAGGAAATGTAGCAGAGCCTGCTCCCCCAGAATCTCTCTTGACATCCTGTCTGAAATCCCATATGATAAAATAGAAGAAAGCGGTTTCAAAAGACAAGGCAAAAAGACAAGGAAAAACGGCAGGACAAAAGGCAGGGCAAAACGGTTTCCCAGGCTGACGGCGCGGCAGGGCAGCAGACCTGACCGGGGGAGGCGAGACGATGCCCGGGACTGCGGATCTGAAGACATTATAGAAGAATGAGGGGGATCAATATGAGCGTATTTGAAATCAGGGACAATTTTTATTTAGACAAAAAGCCGGTCAAGATCATCTCCGGCGCCATCCACTATTTCCGGATCGTTCCGGAATATTGGCAGGACAGGCTGGAGAAGCTCAAGGCCATGGGCTGCAATACCGTGGAGACCTATATCCCCTGGAATCTCCATGAGCGGGAGAAAGGGGAATTTTGTTTTGAGGGAATACTGGACATAGAGCGCTTCGTGGGACTGGCCCGCGATCTGGGCCTGCATGTGATCTTGCGCCCCTCGCCCTATATCTGCGCGGAGTGGGAGTTCGGCGGCCTGCCGGCCTGGCTCCTCAGGGAGGACGGCATGCGCCTGCGGGTAAACTATGGTCCTTTCCTGCGCCATGTGGAGGAGTATTATAAGGTACTGCTGCCGAAACTGGTCCCCTGGCAGTGCACCAAGGGCGGCCCGGTGATTTTGATGCAGGTGGAGAATGAATACGGGTACTATGCCAACGACAGGACATATATGGAGGAGATCAGGCGCCTGATGCGGGAGGGCGGCGTGGAGGTGCCCCTGGTGACTTCGGACGGGCCTTACCCGGAGAGCCTGAATGCCGGGAGGCTTCCCGGGGCGCTGCCTACGGGGAACTTCGGCTCCAGGACCAGGGAGCGCTTCGATACGCTTCAGAAGTACACGGAGGGAGGCCCCCTGATGTGCACGGAGTTCTGGGTGGGATGGTTCGACCACTGGGGCAACGGCGGGCATATGCGGGGCAATCTGGAGGAGAGCGTAAAGGATCTGGACGAAATGCTGGAGATGGGGCATGTGAATATCTACATGTTCGAGGGCGGCACCAACTTCGGCTTTATGAACGGCTCCAATTACTATGACAGACTGACACCGGACGTGACTTCCTACGACTATGACGCCGTGCTGACCGAGGACGGCCGGATCACGGAGAAGTACCGCAGATACAGGGAGGTCATCGGGAAGCATGCGCCTCTGCCGGAGGTGACGTTTACTGCGCGGATAGAAAGGAAAGCTTACGGAAGGCTGGAGGCCTGTGAGCGGGTGAGCCTGGTGTCCACGCTGGATACCCTCAGCCGGGGCGTGGAGAGCATATGGCCTCAGTCTATGGAACGGCTGGGCCAGAACTACGGCTATATCCTCTACCGCACAAAGCTGCACACGGAGGAGAAGCTTGGTAAGATAAAGCTCTGGGGCGCAAATGACAGGGCGAATATCCTGCTGGATGATGAGCCGGTTCTGACTTTGTATGACAGGGAACTGCTGGAGGAGCGGGAAGTGAACCGGGAGCTGCCCGCCGGGAAAGAGGCCAGGCTGGACATCCTTGTGGAGAACATGGGCAGGGTGAACTTCGGCCCTTACATGGAGATACAGCGCAAGGGAATTGACCAGTGCGTGCAGATCAACGGACACATGCACAATCACTGGGAGCAGTATCCGCTGCCTTTGGACAATGTGGAGAAGATCGACTTTGACCGGGAATATCTGCCCGGGACACCGGCGTTTTACCGCTTTGTCTTCATGGTGGAGGAAATCGGGGATACTTTCCTGGACTTTGGGGGCTGGGGCAAGGGATGCGCCTTTGTGAACGGCTTTCATATAGGAAGATTCTGGGAGATCGGACCCCAAAAGCGCCTCTATATCCCGGGGCCGCTGTTAAGGCTCGGGGAGAACGAGATGATCCTCTTTGAGACGGAGGGGAGAGCGCCCGGCACTGTGTCGCTGGAAGAGGAGCCGGATGTGGGCTGAGCGGCCTTTGGCAGGATCCGGTATTTCGAGACGGCAGCGGCCCCTGGGCCGCAAACCGCCGCATGATTAGGGGACGATATATGAAAAAGGTCTATTTAGAGCTTTTAAGGATAATCGCAATCTTCTTTGTGCTGTTCAACCATACGAGGTCGTTTGGGTATTCCCTTTACGCCAATACGGATCAACCGTTTTCCTACTGGGGCTCATTGACGCTGTCCATTCTGTGCAAGGTTGCGGTTCCCGTATTCTTTATGGTGTCTGGGGCGGTGCTGCTGGGCAGACAGGAGAGTCTGGGGGAGCTGTTCCGAAAGCGCGTCCTGCGGTTTCTGATCGTTATTCTGCTGTTTACGTTTCTGCAGTATTGCCGGATTGTCCGCGTGCACCCGGAAAACGGATTTCAGATAGGCACATGGCTGCTGTACTGTTACTGCGGAAATATCATAGAGCCCTATTGGTTCCTGAAATCCTATCTCTCCATGCTGCTGATCTTACCCTTTCTCAGGATTGTGGCAGAGGGGATGAGAGAAAAGGATTATAAGTACCTGTTCGGCATGGGCGCATTTACCACAGCGGTGGGCCTGGTCCGCATCTATACAGGGTATGCGCTGAACCTGACATTTCCCTTTCACGGGGATATCCTCCTTTATCCGCTGACAGGGTATTTTCTGGCAAACAAAATGCAGGACGGCAGACTGAGCTTTCTGCGGGATAAAAGGATCACAGGCGCTCTCTTTGCGGGCGTGCTGGCCCTGGCGGTTCTGCAGGCGGATCTGTATTTTAAGACAAAGGGGAATTACACGGAGGATTTCCATGGGGTGTTCGTGTGGATTCTGGCCGGGCTGCTGTTTTTATTTGTAAAGGAAATAAGGATAAGGGGAGACAGGCCCCGGAAGATGATCCTGGCAATGGGGAGCTGCACCTTTGGGGTGTACCTGATCGAGGATGTGGTGAGGAATCAGCTGCAGGGTATGGTTCCGTTTCTGTCGTCATACATGAATCCTCTGTTGGCCTGCATCCTGTTCGTGGCTGCCTGCACCGCCGCAGCCATGGCCGTGATCTATCTGGTGAAGAAGATACCGTATATAGACAGATTGATTTGAAAGTGGGGGACATATGGACGATAAAATGAGGATGCATTGGTCCGCGCGTTCGGTTGCGGCCATTGTCATAGGAAATGTTTTGTACGCGCTGACGGTAAAAGTGTTTCTGCTGCCGGCCAATCTCACCAGCGGCGGAGCCACGGGCATTGCGCTGGCAGGCCATTATCTGACCGGCGCGCCGGTATCCGTGCTTCTGTTTCTGGTGAATCTGAGCATGCTGCTTCTGGGGCTGGTGGTGCTGGGAAAGGCTTTTGCGGTGACGACGCTGCTTAGCACTTTCCTGATTCCGGCGGCGCTGGAGGTGTTTGACAGGCTTTTGGGAGATTTTGTGCTGACGGAGGATATTCTGCTGTGTACGCTGTTCGCCGGGCTGGGGGTCGGGTGCTTTTTGGGCATCGTGATCCGGACGGGAGCATCCACAGGCGGTATGGACATTCCGCCCCTGATCTTATATAAATGCTTCCGGATTCCGGTGTCCGTGAGCCTGTATGCCTTTGACGTGTGCATTCTGCTGATGCAGGCGCCGTTTCAGAAAGCGGAAAATATTCTGTACGGAATTTTATTCGTGATGACCTCCGCCATAGCGCTGGACAAGACCATGATGATCGGCACCACCCAGACGGAGGTGAAGATCATGAGCAATCAGTCCGAGGCCATCAGGGACGCTATCCTAAAGCAGCTGGACAGGGGCGTGACCCTGCTGAATGCGGAGGGCGGGTATCTGCATGACAAGAACCAGATGGTATTCAGCGTGATCTCCAACAGAGAGCTGTTTAAGCTGGAGAAAATCGTCCACGACATCGACCCCTCCTGCTTTATGGTGGTCACCAGGGTCAGCGAGGTGAAAGGGCGTGGCTTTTCTATGGACAAGCATGCGCTCTGATTTAAGAGGGCACTGTTAAAAATTATACAGGAGGAAAAGAAAATGGCGCTATTACATGTAAACTGCTTTTCGGATGTGCTGGGAATGTGCGTGAACATGGACGTGATACTGCCCCAGGAGACCCGGGGACAGATCGGCATGGAGGGGAAAGGGGCGGACGGAAAGTGCAGGACGCTCTATCTGCTTCACGGTATGAGCGACGACCAGACCATCTGGCAGAGGCGGACCTCCATCGAGCGGTATGCCAGCAAGCTGGGAATCGCCGTGGTGATGCCCACCACCCATCTGGCCTTTTACACGGACACCACCTACGGAATGAAGTACTGGACCTATATCTCCGAGGAACTGCCTCAAATCTGCAGGGGATTCTTCCCGCAGATGTCCGAAAAGAGGGAGGACACCTTGGCGGCGGGTCTGTCCATGGGCGGTTACGGCGCGTGGAAGCTGGGACTGGGGGCCGGCGAGACGTTCGGAGCCGCGGCCTCTCTGTCCGGCGCGCTGGATATGGTGGAGGATTACCGCAGGAATGTAGAGGCGGCGGAGGATGCTGAGAGGCTGGCCCTGTTTCGGGGGATTTTCGGCTCGGCGGACGACCTGGAGGGTTCGGACAACGATCTGCTTGCCCTGGCAGAGCGGAATGTGGCGGAGAAGAAACCGCTGGCCAGGCTCTATGCCTGGTGCGGCACGGAGGATTTCCTGTATCAGGGGAATCTGAAAGCCTGGGACCATGTGAAAAAGCTGGGATACGATTTGACCTGCCGGGAAACCGCGGGAGATCACCAGTGGAAATACTGGGACGAGAAGATCCAGGACGTGCTGCGGTGGTGGCTGGAGACGGATATGGATCTGCGCTGACAGGAAGGAAAGAAGCCTCCCGGGGCCGGGACAGGGCCGGACCCGGGGACAGCGGGTTTTCAGGCAGCTATAGGGATATGAACGAGGGAAAGCCGGACAATGAGCGCTGACATTGTCCGGCTTTCCTGCCGTTTATGCTCTGTGTATTTACCGTACGTCCGCGGGAGCTGCCACGGTGCTGCGCACCACCAGAGAGACGTCAGAGAGGATTTTCACAGGATTCCCGGTAAATTTCCCCTGGAGCAGGCTTAGGAGGAGATAGGCGGTGTTGGCTCCGATTTCCGTGAAGTCCTGCCGGACCGTGGTCAGCTCTCTGGCCACATCCGGGGAGGCGGTCCAGTCGTCGAATCCCATGACAGACACGTCCTCCGGTATGCGCAGCCCTCTCTCCCGCAGATTGCGGATCATCTTCACTGCCAGCCTGTCGTTGCAGCAGAAGATGGCAGTGACTTCCCCGGCTCTGATCTGCACTGCCAGAGCGTCGTAGTCTATATTCATGATCAGGCTTTCCTCCGATATGGCATGCCCGGCCTTGCGCATCATGCTGCAGAAACCGTCGTAGCGCTCCTGCTCGGACTGGAGGAAGAAAAGGTATCCGGCAAACCATATCTTTTTATGCCCGTATTCCAAGAGCAGCCGGGCGGCCATGGCTCCCCCGTCGTAATTATTGCAGCCGGAGTAATAGCAGGTATAGCCCGGATCATAGCGGTCCAGGAGCACGAAAGGAATCTTTCTCTCCTCCAGGTACCGGTAGCTTTCGATGCTCTTTGCAGGGTCAAAGGAGTAGAGGAGCAGGCCCTCCACATTCAGGTTCAGCATTTTGCGGATTGCCCCTGCCTCCTGGACAGGATCCGTGTCAATCCACTCCACGATAAGGGAATAGTCGAAAGCGGAGGCCATTGTCTGGGCGCCCCGGATGATCTGAATATAGGAGCTGTCGTTGTGGTCCTCGGAATACAGGATCAGGGCGATCAGGCGGCTGGCAGGCTCGGCGCTTACCGGAGAGGTGACGAAAGTCCCCTTATGCTTGAGCCTTTTGATATATCCCTCCTCGGCCAGCTCCGTCAGAGCCCTGCGGACAGTGATGGTGCTGACATTATAGATGACGGCGTACTCTGCCTCCGTGGGGAGCTTTTCGTCAACGGCCAATGTACCGTCCTCGATCTGTTGTTTTATGGATTGTTTCACAATGGCATATTTTGCTGCTTTCGATTCCATTTCCTACCTGTGCCTTTCTGCTTGGAATTCACAAACCGGGGGAGGCGGGATGCATCCCCGGTCTCTCTAAGACGAAATTGTATACAAACTATATTAAAGTATACATTATTAAAATGCAAAAAACAAGATAATTTACTGTAAAATTATTGACTGGCATTAAAATATGTGTTATAAATAAGATAAAATATACAATAATATATGATATAAAGATTTCATATGTAAATATTCTTGAAAAAGGAGGTACAAAATGTATTCTTTTGAGAAGAAAACCATTGAAAGGATGGAGAAATTCGCATCCAGGCTGCACGAAAAGTATTACAGGCAGCTGCAGACGCTTTCCGCCAGCGCATACGTGACCAAAGAGCCTGTGCCCTTTGCGGAGAGATTGTCCGGGGAGGAGAAGAAGCTGGCGGTGGGAGATCACTGGGGGGATCTGTTTGACTGTGCCTGGATCCATTTTACCGGGGAGATTCCGGAGGGCTTTTGCCGGGAGGAGCTGGTGCTTTTGCTGGATGTCAGCGGAGAGGGGCTGTGCTGCGACAGGGAGGGAAATCCTGTGATCGGGCTGACCCACGGCAGCGTGGTCTGGGAGTACGGCTCCGTTCGCAAGCGCGTGGTGCCATTGACGCTTCTGCCGGAGGGGGACGGCACCGTGGACGTATGGGTGGATGCCGGGTGCAATGATCTGTTCGGCAATTATGTGGAGAGCGGGAATCTGAAAGAGGCCGGCATTGCGAAATGCTACCCTCAGCTGCGGGCCCTGTACTATGATGTGTTCGTGCTGAAAGAGGCTTTCGAGAACCTGCCCCAGGGGCCCAGGCGGTCTGCCATATTGAAATGCGTCAATGACGCCATGAATGTCATGTACGACTATACCGAGGAAGAGGCCGTAAAGGCCCGGGAGATCCTTGGAAAGGAGCTGGGCAAGCAGGGGGGAACGCCGTCTCTGACTGTGGACTTCATCGGCCATGCCCATATCGATCTTGCCTGGCTGTGGCCCATCCGGGAGACCATCCGCAAAGGCGCAAGGACATTTGCCACTGTGGACAAAATGATGGATCGGTTTGATGACTACCGCTTTGGCTTCAGCCAGCCCCAGCTGCTGGAGTGGATGAAGAAATACTATCCGTCCATATTTGAAGCCATGAAGAAGCGTGTGGCAGAGGGCAAAGTGGAAGTACAGGGAGGCATGTGGGTGGAAGCCGACACGAACCTGGCGGGGGGAGAGTCCCTGGTGCGCCAGATTCTCTACGGAACCCGGTTCTGGAGAGAGGAGTTCGGCCAGGAGGTGGACAATGTATGGCTGCCCGACGTATTCGGCTACTCCGCGGCTCTGCCTCAGATCATGGCAAAGAGCGGTATGAAATATTTCATGACCCAGAAGCTGTCATGGAATGAACATAATGACTTCCCCTACCACACTTTCCGGTGGAGAGGGCTGGACGGCTCCGAGGTGCTGGCCCATATGCTTCCGGAGGAGACTTACAACAGCCAGGCCTCCGCGGCCAGCATCCGTACCATAGAGAGGAAGTACCATGAAAAGGGCGTCTGTGAGGAGGCGCTGGCCCTGTTCGGCATCGGGGACGGCGGCGGAGGTCCCGGGACCTATCATCTGGAGAAGCTGGACCGCCTGAAGAATTTTGAGGGATTTTCTCCCGCCAGACAGCGCTTTGCCAGGGATTTCTTCCATGACATCGATCACGACAGGGAGGAATACCCCTCCTGGAGCGGCGAGCTGTATCTGGAGAAGCACCGCGGCACCTACACTACCCAGGCCAGGAACAAGAAATACAACCGCCTGATGGAGCAGGCGCTGCGGGAGCTGGAGTACGCCTCCGTCCTGGGGATGCTCTACGCGGGAGAGGCATACCCCAAGGAGGAGCTGGACGAAATCTGGAAAGAGATGCTCCTGTTCCAGTTCCACGACATCATTCCGGGTTCTTCCATCAAGCGGGTTTACGATGAGTGTATCCCCCGCTACCAGGCCATGTACGATAGGGTGCTGCAGGAGACGGAGAGGATGTACGCCTCCGTGCTGCAGGGGACTAAGGCCGTGAACAGCCTTTCCTTTGGGAGAGAAGAGTATGTGGAGCATGAGGGCACATGGTATCTGGCAGATCTGCCTGCTATGGGATGCGCTGCCCTGACACAGAAAGCCGAGGCCGGCCACGGGCTGTCCGTGGGAGCGGACTATATCGCCAACGAAAAGCTCCGCGTGACCTTTGACGAAAAGGGACATATCTGCTCTGTCTGGGACAGGGAGAATGAAAGGGAAGCGCTGGCGCCCGGAGCGGCGGCGAACATTCTGCAGGTGTACGACGACGAGGACGGCAACGCATGGGATATCGAGGTGTTCTATGACGAGAAAGCGCCCAGGGAATTTACACTGGTATCCCAGAGGACAGCCGTCGAGGGTGTGGACGCCGTGATGTATCAGGAGTATACCTACGGGAATTCCAGGCTTACCCAGAGAATCTTCCTGCGCCAGGGCAGAGGATATGTGGAGTTTGACACCCATGCGGACTGGCATGAGAGACACCGCATGCTGCGGACCCAGTTCCCGGTGGACGTGATGACCGATGAGGTGACCTGCGACATTCAGTTCGGGAGCCTGCGCCGCCCCACCACCAAGAACACCTCCTGGGACAGAGCCAGATTCGAGATCTGCGCCCATAAGTGGGTGGATCTGTCCAGGGATGACTACGGCGTGGCACTGATGAACGACTGCAAATACGGCCACAAGGTATTCGGCAATGTGCTGGATCTGGCGCTGCTTCGCAGCAGTGATTCCCCCGGAAAGCAGGCGGACGAGGGAGAGCATGACTTCCGCTATGGGCTGTATCCTCATGCGGGGAATGATCGGGCGGCGAAAGTGGAGCAGACAGCGCTTGCATTCAACCATCCCGTGAAAGTATATGAGGGCACGGGAGCCGGCAGGCTGCCGGAGAGCTTCCTGTCCCTGGACCGGGCGGGCGTAGAGATCACCGCGGTAAAGCGCGCCGAAGACGGAAATACCGTCATTCTCAGGCTCAACGAGCGAAACGGCGTGAATACGGCCGTGACGCTGCAGCTGCCCGAGGCGGTGAAAGGCGCGTTCGCCTGCAACCTGATGGAACAGGAGCGGGAGGCGCTTGCCATGACAGGCGGCGGGCTTGCGCTTAGGCTGAAGCCTTTTGAGATTGTGACCATCGGGCTGGAAGTCTGATGGGAAGAGGACTTGTACTGATATAGAGACAGCTTTGAAAGCAAAGCGAGACAGACGCACGGTGGCAGGGAGAGATTCCTGCCGCCGATTTTGTAGGTTTTACGCCCGTCTTATGAGGGATAAATCTTGGTGGCCATAGTGGAGATACTATTCAGAATCTGTAATCAGCAAGTGATATTCTTTGAGTAGCTCCTGCGGGAATGCATGGTCGGTGGTGGAACGGACCCATTCCTCGAATTGACGGACAGGAAAAGACAGGGTAAACCGTACAGATATAGGGGGTATCAATATGAAAAATCATCAGTACGTCAATACCATCGTGGGAGCCGTTGCGGACATTCCGGACTGCTATACCGGCTCAATCCCCGCAGGCGGGGGCAAAACCTATCCGGGAGCCTGCGCCCCCTGGGGCGCCGTCCAGTTCAGTCCCGACACCGTCACCGGCGGGGACAACGGCCCCGGGTACAGCTACCACAATACTGCCATTGAAGGCTTTGGCATCAACCATCTTTCCGGCATCGGCTGGTATGGAGATCTGGGGAATTTCCAGGTCATGCCGGTGGTCGGAGAGGTGCCTTTCCACAGCGCCTTAAACGCTCACTGCAGATACCGCCCGGGGACGCCCGGCAGGGAATCGGAATTTTCCCATGACACCGAACTGACCCAGGCGGGGCACTATGGTGTGACGCTGTCGAGGTATCACATCCGGGTGGAAACAACGGCTTCCACTCACTGCGGCATTATGCGGATGGTTTTCCCCGAGACGGACAAAGCCCGGGTCCTGATCGACCTGGCCCGGCGCATCGGGGGATATTCGGAATGGCAGGAAATCCGGGTGGTGGATAAGCAGACCATTGAGGGGAGCATATACTGTCCGTATACTGCAGGAGGCTGGGGCCACGGAGACGGCCATGTGACCTACACACTGCATTTTTACGCCAAGTTCAGCCGTCCCTTTGAAAAGCACGGTGTGTGGGAAAGCGGGAAAGATCTGGGACCCAGGACGGACTACAGGGGGGAAACCAGCGGCTTTTACGCGGAATACGTCGCCGAAGAGGGAGAGGAAATCCTCTTGAAAGCGGGTATTTCCTATGTGAGTATCGAAAACGCCAGAGAGAACCTGGAGACGGAGGCTCCCCACTGGGACTTTGACCGGTATGTGAGGGAGGTGCAGGAGGCATGGGACGTTCAGCTTTCGGCAGTACAGGCCTCAGGGCTGGAAAAGGACAAAGAGAAATTCTATACCTGTCTGTACCATGTGTTTCTGGACCCGCGCATTTACACGGACTGCAACGGAGAATTCCTGGCTCCCGACGGAAAAGTCCAAAAGACAGGCGACTACCTGTGCCGCACGGTTTTCAGCGGATGGGACGTGTACCGCAGCGAGTTTCCGCTGCTGACCCTGATCCAGCCCGAGGCGGTCAACGACATGGTCTGTTCCCTGCTCCAGAGTGCGGAACACAACCATGGCCCTTTCCCCAGATGGGAGATGTTCGGCATTGAGACAGGCTGTATGGTGGGGGACCCCGGCGCCATCGTCACGGCGGACGCTTACTGCAAGGGCATCCGCAACTATGACGTTCAGAAAGCCTGGGAAATCTGTCGGGATACGGTTACCGGCAGATATCCGGACCGCAGCGGCAGAGAGGACATGCAGAAATACGGCTACATTCCGGAAGACATTTCCCGGACTTTGGAAAATGCGTTCTGCGATTGGTGCGTCAGCCGGTTTGCCAAAGCGGCTGGGCACATGGAGGATGCGGAAAAGCTGGAAGAGCAGTCCCGTAATTACCGCAATATATTCGATCCGGAGACCGGCTGGGCGCGCCGGAAAGACGCCTGGGGGAACTGGATGGAGACCGGCGGACTCTATGACGAGCGGGGCTGTGTGGAAAGTAATATTTTCCAACAGAGCTGGTTTGTCCCCCACGATATCCCCGGGCTTATCAAGCTCATGGGCGGGGAGGAGGCATTCTGTGAGCGGCTGGAAAAATTCCTGTCCCAGGCAGACTTTAGCGCCCTGTGGAATGATGATTATAACCACTCCAATGAGCCCTGTCATACCGTGGCCCATCTGTTCAACTACGCCGGGAAACCCTGGCGAACCCAGTACTGGGTGCGGCGGATCCAGAACGAGGCGTATCACGAAGGGCCTTTCGGCTACTGCGGCAACGAGGACGTGGGGCAGATGTCAGCCTGGTTTGTGCTGACGGCCTTGGGCTTCCATTCCACTGTGGCTGCCAGCGGGCGCTTTGACTTAAATACGCCGTATTTCCGGAAGCAGACGGTGAAACTGGATCCGAAATACCACAGCTGTGCCGTTTCCGACACGCTGACCATTGAAACGGACTGCGATCCCGGGGAAAACTGGTACATCCGTAGCGCCACTTTAAACGGGAAGCCTGTGGAGCGTCCCTTTGTCACTTACCAGGAGCTGACGGCAGGGGGCGTGCTTCGGTATGAGTTGTCGGCCGAACCCGTTGGCTGGCTTTCCTGAGAAATATCAATAGCAAATTTAAAACAGTGTCTGCCCATGTCCGGGTGCCGGGCGGGGCAGACACGGAACCGGAAATAGAGGAGGAAAACGAATGCAGTTTGATCTGACTGCCTCCATGATGTGTATGCTGGCACACATAAACCAATTTCTTCCAGTGACATCTTTCCCATTTTTATCAACCTTTCGGCTGTTTCTCTGTCTTTATCGTGAGTAATCTTATCAGTAAGAGTATTTTCCATATCTTTCCAATATGTTTTCATTATCTGCTCATCATTAAATAAACTCATCATAATCGTCACTACCTCCACTTCTCTGTTCATCAGATATTCTTTTAAGACGTTCCTATTCTTGCAAATACGGATTGTTTCTCTAACTGTCGACTCTCGTTCTGAAGCTCTCGCAACGAGGAAAGATGATCAGAGGCAATGCCTCACAATCTCCAACCCGCCGTCCTCCCGCCTGCTCCATCTGACGGAGATGGTGCCGGCCGCGGTTCGGACGGAGCCCTCCGCCCACCGGAGCCTGGCCGGGGCCGCGGGCTCCAGGAAATAGTCCGCGAAGCCGCAGCTGTCCTCCTGCTGCCGGATTCCCAGGATCTCCGTGAAGAGCAGCTTTACCACGCTGCCGAACATAGGGTGGCTGTGGGAAGCATGTCCGTCCCAGGACTCCCAGAGCGTGGTGGCCCCTGCCTCCATCATATGTCCAAAGGAGGTGGGGCCGGCAGTCATCAGCCGGAGAGCTAGGTCCGCCTGGCCCTGCGCAAAAAGCTGCTCCAGCAGGACGGGCGTGCCGAAAATGCCGGTGTCCAAAGCCCCTGCCGCCCGGTATCTGGCTGCCAGATTCTCCTTTGTGCGCGCATCCCCCAGTCCCAGGTTCAGGGCAAAGGCATTTGCACCGCCCCTGCCGCCGCAGAAATCTCCGGTGGACCGGTCGAAATAGGCGCGCATCATGGCCTCCCGGCAGACACGGATGCGCTCCTCCAGCCAGAGAGGCTGGCTGCGGTGCAGGATTTCACCCATCTGCCGGAATGCATGCATGCCCAGAATATAATAATAGGTATTGACATATTCCACGGGGAGCATTCCCTCCCGTGCAGGCGGCGCGCACCATTCGCCCAGACACCAGCCGCCCTCTTCCTCCCGGACAATCAGCCCGTCAAGGCAGCGGGAGTCCATGTACTCCAGCCACCGCAGTACGGCGGGATATCCCGATTCTATCAGCCCGGCATCACCGTATATCCGGTAATAGGCCATGGGGACGATATAGACCGCTCCGCCCCAGCCGCCGGGGCCTCCGCCTCCGCCCAGGAAAGGCGCGGTGTGAGGGATATGTCCGGTGTCCGCGCCCTGGCTGTCCAGGATATCCTGATACCACTTCTCGTAAAGCTTTCTTGTGTCCATAGTCAGCATGGCAGTCTCGCAGGTCAGTTGCCCGTCCCCGGTGTAGCCCAGCCGCTCCCTGTGGGGGCAGTCGGAGGGAATACATCCGTGATAATTGTTCTGCTGGGTCCGGATATAGGCATCGTAGAGCCAGTTCAGTATAGGGTCGGAGCAGCGGAAAGAGGAAGTGACGGCGATGTCCGTGCACACCTGGGAGGCGGACAGCACTTCCCCCGGTCCCTCCACCTGGAAATAGCGGAAGCCGTGCCAGGTAAAGGCCGGGTGGGCCGTTACGGGGGCGGCGCCGCACAGATAGACATCCTCCTGGATCTGGGATTCTCCGCCGGCGGAAGCAAAGTCCAGGCCGTGCCCCTGGCTGTCCAGCTCTTCCGCATGCCTTACGGTAACGGCTTCTCCGGGCCGGCCACAGCACCTTACGGTAACCCATCCGGCAATATTCTCGCCGCAGTCGTACAGCTTTCTGTCCTTATCCTGAGAGAGGAGGACGGGAGACAGGGTGCGCAGAACCCTGTCCGGGGGACAGTCCTGCCTGGTCAGCAGGGTTTCGGGGGCGTGTGAGGGCCTGGCCGGCTGCCAGTCGGACAGATCGGCTTTCGGGGTGCACCAGTCCTCCCGCAGCAGCCGGAAGTCATGGGTCTCCCCATAGAAGAGATTGTTCTCCAAAAGCCAGCTGGGCTTCCACAGGGTCCGGGGATCGCTCTTTAACACCGTGACTTCGCCGTCCTGCCCTGTGAGGGTGAGCTCAAACATAAGCTTCGGGAACCCGAAGAGAAAGCTCCCCTCCGCAGTCCGCCGGGTCTGATGGTACCAGCCATTGCCCAGATGGAAGCCCATGACATTCAGCCCCCGTGTCAGATAAGGCAGAAGATCATATTCCAGATAGAGGCTGCGGTACGCGGTGCGCTCTTCCCAGACAGGATAGGTGGTATCGCATCCCAAAGTGGAGGAATAGCAGGTCATGGCAGGGGCGAATTCGGTGTCGTCTATCCGCCTGCCGTTCACATACAGATGGAAATAGCCCAGACCGCATACCCGCAGCTTCGCGCCGGCGGGAAGGCATGTGAGGGAAAAGTCTCTCCGAAAGAGGGGGGATTCACAGGAATTGTCGCCCTGAATCCAATGTGTGTCTCGCATAGTGGGCACCTCCGTTGTTGGTTGCATCGAATGAGTGTATTCCGAAATCGATAAATGTATATTAAAGTATATATATTATCCTGCAAAAGTCAAGGGACTTTCCGGCGCAATCCAGGGAAAATCCTGATAAATAAAAACATTATATACAATATAGAATATTTTATTGACATTAATAAGATATTAAAGTATAATAAAATATAAATTAAAGTATATAAATAACGGAGGAAAGGAACAGCCATGAAAAAAGTACTGATTTTAGGAGATTCCATCTCCATGGGATACCGGGAACATGTCAGGGAAGCGCTGCAGGGCAGGGCCGAAGTGGTATACAGCGAGGGAAACGGGTGCTTCAGCAAATGGACGCTGTGGCTGGTGAACAACTGGATCCGGGTAAACGGCGCGCCGGATATCGTCCACTGGAACAACGGTATCTGGGATATGATGGACGAGCCTCCGCTTCAGGGCAATTTTTCCTCACCGGAGGAGTATCTCCACAATCTGTCCCGGATCATTCAGGTGCTGCGCACAGCCGGGGTGCGCCACATCATTTTTGCCACCACCACCTATCCCCACCCGAAGAAAGAGGGACTGGACGCCGGGACAGTGACCAGGTATAACGCCTTTGCCCGCACATTGATGGAGCAGGAGGGGATCGCGGTCAACGACCTGGGAGCTCTGATTCGGGAAAATATCGCCGGGTATGTGTGCGGGGATTATCTGCATCTGACCGATGAGGGATACCTGGCATGCGCGGCAAAGGTGACGGAGGCGATAGAAGCCTATCTGTGAGAAGACCGAAAAGGACAGAGAGACACGGAGCGGCCGGTGGGTGAAGACGCCTGGGCCTATCTGTGAAAAGGCTGAAAGGGAAGATTCGGAATGGGTGTAAAGGAGTCAAAATATCTGCAGGTAAAGCAGTCTGTCAGAGGACAGATAGAAAACGGCATATTGAAGCCTGACGATAAACTGCCCACAGAGGCGGAATACGCAGCGCTCTATAACGTAAGCGGCATCACCATCAGGAGAGCGCTGACGGAGCTGGCGGAGGAGGGGTATATCAGGAGGCTGAAGCACAAGGGGACCTTTGTGTCCTCTGCCGGGGGAAGCGCCGGGGGGAGCCGTCTGATCGCACTGATTTTTTACGTGGAGAACCACGATGACAGCTCCTATATCAGGATTATCAAAGGCGCACAGAATATGGCCTCCGCCTGCGGGTACTCTTTGATCGTGGAGTGGAGCGACAGAGATGTGAGCCATGAAGCGGATATCATGAAGAAAATGCTGGACATGAATGTGGAGGGTTTTCTCATTTACCCCTACGACCCTGTGAAAAGCGTGGGCAATTACAGATGGCTGGAGGAGAAAGGGCTCCCCTTTGTGCTTCTGGACCGGTATGATATCAATTACCCCTGCTACTTTTCCGGCTGCAACAATTACGACGGGGCTGCCATCGGCACCAAGATGCTGCTGGAGAAGAAACACAGGAAGATAAGGTTTGTGGGTTACGAATATTTCCTGAAGTCCGAACAGGAGCGCTTCGAGGGGTTCTGCGACACCATGAGGCGGGAGGGAGCGGAAGCGGCGGAGGATTATCTGATACTGGACGCGGATTACGACATGCTGGCGGGGCAGATTAAGAGAGGGGAGATCACGGCGCTGTTCTGCTGCAACGACAGGCTGGCGGTAAAGGTTCTGCGGGAGCTGCGGGATAGAGGGATACGGATACCGGAGGATGTATCGGTCATGGGATTCGATGACTGGAAAGGGATGTCGGACATGGCGGACCTGACTACACTTAGGCAGGATTTCGACCAGGTGGGCGCCAATGCGGCGTATCTTCTCCTGAGCGTGATACAGGGAAAGCTCCAGGGGAACCCGGTCAAGCTGCTCTCGGACGTGTCTCTGGTGATGCGGGGGTCTGTGAGGGAAGCTTGCGGAGAAGCTCTGAGCGGCTGAGAGGGGCATGGCGCCTCTTTGGCAAGCCGGTTAAGAAGTGCTAAGCTGCAGGACAGAAATCCTCAGGTTCCGGGGAGCGGTTTGCGCCGCCCCGGGCGGGATGTTTGAGAGATGGGTTTTACGGTAGAGAGGAGAGCATTATGGGAGTGAGAGAACTGCGGGAGGCATTTGAGAGGACGTATGTGCACAGGGAGAGCGCGGTGCTGCGGTTTCTGGGGGTGGACGGATGGGATGTATACAATTGCAGCATTCCTTTCCGGGCCGGGGGAAAGCGGTATCTGTTCGGCCGGGTGGAGAGGCGCGGGGAATGGATGAGATCTTTTGTGCGTCTGTTTGAGGAATGCGGCCCGGACCAGTGGAGACTGGCGCCGGATTCCATGATTTACCAGCTGGAGGATCCCTATATCGCCCAAATCGGCGGGGAATTTGTGCTGGGCGGAACCCATGTGCGGATGGGCGCAGGCAAGCTGGATACCTACTACGGGTATTTTTACCGGGGAAAAGAGATCCGAGATCTGTACTATTTTACCACGGGTCCTGACTATATGAAAGATATCCGGCTGGTGGAGCTTGCGGATGGGAAGATAGGCGTGTTTTCCAGGCCCAGGAATGAGAAAATCATGGCCAGGTACGGCTCGGAATCCATGTTGGGATTTACGGTCATTGACTCGCTGGATCAGCTGAGCGCGGAGGTGGTGGAGAAAGCGCCGTACATTCCCGGCCTGTTTGGGGAGGGAGAGTGGGGCGGATGCAACCAGGCCTATCTGCTGGAGAGCGGAAAAATAGGGGTCATCGGACACGGAAGCTATCCCGGGGAAAAGGACAGAGAGCCTGTGGCAGTCTATATGAATATATCCTTTGTGATGGACCCCAGGAGCAGAGCCGTGGAAGATTTCCGGGTCATCGGCACCAGGGACTCCTATCCCCAGGGCCCTGCGAAGATGCCCAACCTGACGGACTGCGCCTTTACCTCCGGGATCGTCATGCGCAAGGACGGCATGGCGGATCTCTACAGCGGCATCGGGGACTGCATGGAGGGGCGTGTGGTCATTCCGTATCCCTTTGAGGGACATGGGGCCATTGTGAATGCGAAAGATTTCTAAGGACAGGCAGAATTTGGATGGATGTATAGGAGTCTGTTCGTGGTATTGTAGTAGAAAGCGGAGTATGCAGAGAAAAAATTGTACAAATTGATAAAAGTGCTTGACATTACAGATATATTAAACTATAATTTAATATATAGTTAAAGTATATTAAATTATAAAATAATATATAGAAAAAGGAGAGTGTAAAGGATGAAGCAAAATGTGGCCGTACAGGGAACGCCTAAGCGCAGCCTGAAGACGAGAGCTTGGCGGCAGAGATATTTGTTTTTGATGGTACTGCCCGGCTTTTTGATAGTACTGGTATTCAGCTATTTTCCCATGTACGGAATCCTGATTGCCTTTGAAAACTATTCGGTGAATAAAGGGATTCTGGGAAGCGAGTGGGTGGGATTCAAGCATTTTATGGATTTCTTTACGAATCCCATGGCGTTTCGGGTGGTCAAGAATACTTTGATACTGGGGGTCTACAATTTGCTGTGGTCATTCCCCATACCCATTGTGCTGGCGGTTTTCTTTAATGAGATCAAGAATCAGAAGTTCAAAAAGCTGGTGCAGACGGTGTCCTATTTCCCTTATTTCCTGTCCACCGTGATCGTGGCCGGCATGCTCCTCTCGTTCTGTTCCAGGGAGGGCCTGTTCAACCAGATCAGAGCGCTGGCAGGGCTTGAGCCCATTCTTTTCCTGCAGGATCCGGGGAGCTTTCGGACGCTGTTCATCGGCTCCGGCATCTGGCAGGGAGCCGGATACGGTACGATCCTCTACCTGGCGGCCATCAGCAATATCGATCCCAGCCTGTATGACGTGGCTTCCATCGACGGCGCCAGCAGATTCCAGAAAATCAGGCACATTACCCTGCCGGCCCTGCGCCCTACCATAACGATTATGCTGATCATGGCCGTGGGCGGCATACTGGGGTCGGACTTCCAGAAGATTATGCTGCTGTACACGCCCCAGACCTATCCCGTAGCCGACGTGATCGGCACCTACACATACAGAGAGGGTATCGCGGGGGCCAGATTCGAGTATACCACGGCCATTGGCCTGTTCAATTCGCTGATTTCGTTCGTCCTGCTGGCCATCGCCAATCTGATCAGCAGGAAAGCGTCGGATACCAGTTTGTGGTAAGGAGGTCAGATATGGTTCATAAGAGGACAATACAAAGAAGCAGGGGAGACAGGATTTTCGATGTGGTCAACACGCTGCTCATGCTGGGTATCATAGTGGTGGTGGTGTTTCCGGTGCTGAATGTGATCGCCATATCTTTCAGCAACGCAGAGCATGTAGCCAGGGCGGATGTGACGATTTTCCCCAAGGGCTTTAACGTGCAGGCATATTCTTACATATTGAGGGATCCCCAGGTGTGGAGAGGGTATCTGAATTCCATAGGGTACTGTGTGGGCTTCACGGTGTGCAATCTGCTCTTCACCAGCCTGTTCGCCTATCCGCTGACACACAATGACTTTTTGGGAAAGAAGTTCTGCACCATATTCCTGACCATTACCATGTTCTTCGGCGGCGGGATGATTCCCACTTATCTGCTGATGCGCAGTCTCCATCTGATTGACAATCCGCTGGTGCTGATCATCCCGGGATGTGTGGGCGCGTACAATGTGTTCGTGTTCCGTACTTTCTTCAACAATATTCCGTCGGAGCTCTCGGAATCAGCCAAGATGGACGGGGCCAACGATTTTACCATACTGTTCCGCATCGTGCTGCCTCTGTCCAAGGCCTTGCTTGCTACTTTCGGGCTCTTCGCCATCGTCGGCATGTGGAACAACTGGTTCTCGGCCCTGCTCTATCTGGACGACACGAACAAATATCCGGTGCAGATGATTCTGCGGCAGTATCTGTATGTGCTTGATACGGTAAACCTGCAGCAGCGCGCCGGTATGGGCGGCGGGTATATCAATCCGACGCTGCTCCAGCAGATATCGCCCAAGGGCGTCAGGATGGCCATGGTGGTGGTAACCATGTTCCCGATTATGATGATCTACCCGTTTTTCCAGAAATACTTTGTCAAGGGCGTGATGATCGGCGCCGTGAAAGGATGAGAGATCCCTGAAACAATTCCCTTAAGGAAATGGGGATTGACATAAAAGCACACAGAAAATTTATCAAAGGAGGCCAAAATGAAAAAGAAGAGTTTTAAGAAAATGACGGCTGCTTTCGCTGCGGGGGCCATGTGCATCGGAATGCTCGGCGGCTGCGGGGGCAGTGGAGATTCGGAAAACAACAGCTCCCAGGCTGGGGGGGCGGATTCGACAAATTCCTCGGAAGCCGGCAGCTCCAATGAGGAGAGCCAGGCCCAGGGAGAGAGCGGCAAGGACAAGCTCGTGCTGACCATTACCATCGAGGGCACTGCAGGCAGCCACGAGTCGCCCGTGAATGATGCCTTTGAGGCATTGATGAGCGAGAAGCTGGGCAGAGAGATCGAGCTGAACTACAATCTGATCTCCGGAGGAGAATACGGCACTAAGGCACAGCAGAAGTTTGCCACGGGAGACATAGGGGATATTATCCAAATTCCTTTCCTGTTCGATTACTCTAAGGCGGCTTCCGAAGGGATGCTGCTAGACATATCCAAGTATGAGGAGCAGTTCCCCAATTTCTTCCATTACATGGATCAGACCAGTGCGGGCATTGCCAGCGTCACCATGGCGGACGGAGCAATTTACGCCATCCCCGGAATCGGACTTCCCAGGTTCCCCGAGGACCACGGAATGCTTCCCTACAATGTGTCTACTTACCGTTATGACATATTCGAAAAGCTGGACATCAAGATTCCTGAGACCATTGACGAAGTCTATGAAGCGGCAAAGCGTATCAAGGAGGAGTATCCGGATACATATCCGATCAACAGCCGGTGGAAAGACCTGCGCTCTCTGTATGCGGCCAACCATACCTCCAATGATATCTACTGGAACGGCGAGGAGTATGTGATGGGCCTGTTTGATGAGGGATATAAGGACGCCATCGCTTTCGCGAACAAGCTCTATTCCGAGGGGCTGTTGGATCCGGAGTACATCAGCGATGACGATGATATGCTTAAGAGCAAGGAGATGACGGACAAAACGTTCATCGTGCTGGGCGACTGGTTCACCACACCCGGTGAGTTCACCCGCTTGAGCACCACAGGACAGATTTTTGCCGCTACTCTGTGGCCTGCCAATCCCAAATACGGGGAAGTGGCATGGCAGAGCATTCAGCCGGTAAACGAGATTGCCACCAACATATTCGCCAACTATGCGGTAAACGCCAATGTGGCGGATCCGGAGGGAACCATCGAATTCCTGAATCATATATTTGACGACGACGTTGTAAGACTGCTGACATGGGGTATCGAGGGGGAGAGCTACAATCTGGATGCGGACGGGAACCCTGTCTTTGTGGACGAGATCCTCAATGCAGCGGATCCCTGGGCTGCTGCGGATGCCTACGGCATGCGCGCCAGCAAGAATATGCGCCCCGGCTTCCAGCTGATGGACGACAGCAAGGCCTATGTGGCGCTGGCAGCAGACGATTGGCTCTACTATGAGGGAGAACTGCATCAGGAGCCTATCGAGCAGTCGGAGTATTATCTCAGCTTCCCTTATCCCGAGAATGACTACATTCCTCCTTACTACAAGGAGCCCGTGCTGACCTTTACGGATGAGGAGAGTCAGGAGAACGGCCAGATCATGACCATTTACCAGACAATCCGGGACGAGTGGCAGGCAGCGCTGGTATCCGGTACGAAGAGCATGGATGAATGGGACGATTACATGGAAGCGCTGAAATCCAGCACGGATATTGACAAGCTGCTGGAGAATTACAATGCCGCGGCGAAGAGATATCTGGACATTGCGAACAAATAAAACAGTGACGGAACAGGCAGCTGCGGCAACGGGCATAAAAGCCCGAGAGCTGTACAAAACTGCATAAAGCTGCACAAAACCGCACAGGAGAATACCCTGCCGACAGGATGCCAGATCCTGCCGGCGGGGTATTGCAAATTTAAAACAGTGTTTGCCTGCGGCCGGGTGCTGGGCGGGGCAGACACGGAACTGAAATAGGAGGGAATATGGCAACCTTATATTTTGTAGACGGCTATCACGGAGGCATAAGAGGCCATATGCCTGAGGGCTCATGGCAGGATATCCTAAGCGCCATGGAGCGCTGGCCGGAATGGAAGATCAGCCTGGAGATAGAGCCGGAATCCTGGGAATATCTGCGCCGCAGTGACCTGGGGACCTACCGCAGGCTGCAGCGATTCGTCTCGGCCCCGGAATCCGCGGGCCGGGTGGAATTCATCAGCGGAAGCTACGCCCAGCCTTTCTGCTGGGCCGTCAATGGGGAGAGCAATATCAGACAGCTTCTCTGGGGCCGGGAGATGATCAGACGGCATTTCCCGGGAGTCTGCATCGACACCTATGCGGTCCAGGAGCCCTGCTTTACCTCTGCCCTGCCCCAGATATTGCTGCAGATGGGATACCGGCGGATGAGCCTGAAGAATCCCACGGCCTGGGGCGGATATATGGCTAAAATGCCCGGGGAAATCCTGTGGCTGAAAGGGCCGGACGGCTCGGCCATCCCCACGGTGCCCCGCTATGAATGCGAGGAGCTGATCAGCTGCAATGCCACGGACGGCTCGGGCTATGATTACGAGCTGATCGGGAAATTTGCGGATAAATGCGCGGCCGGCGGCATTGCGGCCCCTGCGGGCATGTGCCTGCAGGATCTGGGCTGGTCGTCGGCGCCTCTGGTGCGGGACATCGATGTGGAATATGTGACCTGGAGGGAGTATTTTGAACGCTTCGGGGACCGGATCCGGGGGGAGGTTTCGTTCTCGCAGGATGATGTCCGCGTGTCCCTGCCCTGGGGCAACCGGATCTTCGGCGATATGCTGCGGAAAGTCCGCCGGACGGAAAATAAGATTCTGCAGGCGGAGAAGCTGCTTGCCATGGCGTGGACAGAAAACCCTGACGCCGGGAAGCGCTTTATGCAGAGTAAGGATATGCTGGACATGGCCTGGAAACTTTTGATGCAGGCCCAGCATCACGACGGATATATCTGTGCCACCTGCGGAGAGGGAGACAGGCAGTGGGGATACCGCTCCGGCAAGCTGGCGCTTACGGCGGCGGAGCTTCTGGACGAGGTCATGGCCGCGGCCCAGGAAGAGATAACCGGAAAAGAGGAGGCGGCAAGCGGCGGCTCCTCGGAGATATGGCTCAGAGTGGCGAACACCGTGGGGAGCCGGCGCAGCGCCCAGGCACAGGTCAGCCTGGGGCTGGAACCGGGCGTCCGGGATATGCGGGTCTTAGCCCCGGCGGGCAATGAGGTGCCCAGCCAGTATCAGGTCACGCGCAGCTACGCGGACGGCGGAATCGGGGCGGTGAACTTGCGGTTTGCCGCGGATATGGAAGGAATCGGCTATCAGAGCTTCCGGGTGGAGACCCTTTCGGAGAGCGGTCCGGCCGGAAAAGGGATTGCTTCAAAAGGGATACAGAATGTGATAGAGGTACGGACAGACTGTCTGCACCTGGTGTTTGATCTGGCAAAGGGCGGTTCGCTGGTGCGCTTTCTCCACAGACAGACAGGGCGGGACTATGCGGCAGGGGTACAGGGCATGGGAAGCCTCAGGGGGTATTCCATAAAGGAGGAGGCGTTTATAGGCAATGGGGATGTGCCTGCGGAATGCGAGATTCTGGAAAACGGGCCGCTGTGCTGTAAATTACGGTTCAAAGGAAGCTTTCACGGAATCGGATTCACCCAGACGGTGACGGTCAGAGAGGGGGATCCCTGTGCGGACTTTGAGGTGAAAGTGCATTTCGAGAAGAAGACGGATGTGGGATTCCCCTACGAGCCCGGGGAAGAGGAGCGCTTCCTGGGGACACGCCGTTCCTCCTGCAGAGAGGACTATAAGATGGGAATACAGCTTCCCCAGGCAGGCGGCAGGGTAAGGCTGTGGAAGAGCGCGGCATTCGATGTCTGTGAGAGCAAGTTTACGGATACCCGCTTCGACTCCTGGGAGACCATCAAACACAATGTGATCAATGGGTACGTGGACTTATATCAGGAGGACAGCGACACAGGACTGGCGGTGTTCTGCGACAGACTCAACGGCTACAGCCTGGTGGACAACCGGTTTGCCCTGACTTGTGCCTTTGGCTATCACGGCAATTTCTGGTGGGGGTATCAGCCTGCGGAGGGAGACTATACGCTTTCGTATTCCCTGATGCCCCATGCCGGAAACTGGGAGGCGGGGGCGGTTGCCTTTGCGGACAGCTGTCTGCGGGAGCCCCTGCTGGTCCAGAGACTGGCGCAAAGGCCCGAGAGGATGAGGCGGACGCTGCTGTGTGCGGAGGATGCCTCGGTTGAGGTAGTGACGCTGCTGACAGACGGGGATGCCTGCTACGCAAGGCTGTTCCACCCGGGGAGCCGTGAACAGGCGCTGAAGCTGGGGGGAGACCTGGCAGAGCGGATCCGGGGCTGCGTGGATCTGGAAAAGGAGGCGGTGGAGAGACCCGCGGACCGGATAGGCGGGTTTGAAATCAGGACGCTGTGCATTACCGCTCACGGGCAGCCGGGAAAATAAAACGAATTTTTAAAAGCATTTGGAGAATATGGATCCGGATGCTTTTATTTATATGTACAGTCATTGCTGTGCTGCGCCCCACTTAATATTCTCTAAAGATTTCTTAAAGATATGAAGAAACGTATTGAGTCGCAATCAAAATTTTGTTATATTCTTATATGGCTCTTGTGATAGGGCGGAGGTATCATGCCGGGCTTGTTCCGGATGACTGAAAAAAGATAAGAAATAAACAGGAAAAAGGTATGAAAAGATTGCGGAAAATGTTGGATGTCCTGATTCCGCGCTATGGCCGAATCCCATTGATCGTGGCCGTGGCCTGGAACATGACGGTGTATTTCGGCTCCCGGCTTATCGCCGGAGACTGGCCCCACCATAATATCGAGGGAGAGCTGGATAAGCTGATCCCTCTCGTGCCCTGGACAGTGGCGATCTATCTGGGCTGTTACCTGTTCTGGATTGTGAATTATATCCTGATCGCCAGACAGGGGAAGCGGGAGATCTGCCAGTTCTTCGCGGCGGATTTCCTGTCCAGGGCGGTGTGCCTGGCTTTCTATCTGCTGTATCCCACCACCAATACCAGGCCCATGGTGGAGCCGGAGGGCCTGTGGAACCAGGTAGTGATCGGCCTGTATGCAACGGATGCGGCAGACAATCTCTTTCCCTCTATCCACTGCCTGGTGAGCTGGTTTTGCTACATCGGACTGCGGGGGAAAAACAGCGTACCTAAGTGGTACCGAGTGCTTTCCTGTCTGCTGGCTCTGGCAGTCTGTATTTCCACCCTGACCACCAGGCAGCATGTGATAGCGGACGTTGCAGGGGGGATTGCCCTGGCGGAGATTTGCCTTTTCATCGGGAAAAAAGCAAGGGTATGGAGCGTATACGAAAGGATTCTGAATAAAATGAACCGGAGGTTTAGCCTGGAGGGAGAAGATTCGTGCGGTCAAAGAAAAAAATAATCGGGAATGGCATTTTTCTGGCTTTGGTCTTTGCATTTACCATCTACGGCGTCTTTCATGGGGAGGATCTGGAGTCCATGGCGGATGCCATCAGAGAGGCGGACATCAAATGGCTGATTTCCGGGGCCGCCCTGGTTCTCTTCTTCATCTGGGGGGAGTCCGTCATTCTCTGGTACATGCTGAAATCCTTTGGAATTCGCCTGAAAAGAAGAATATGCTTTCTGTTTTCCTCCGCAGGCTTCTTTTTCAGCTGTATCACCCCATCGGCCAGCGGCGGGCAGCCCGCCCAGGTATATTTCATGAAAAAGGAAAAGATTTCCATTCCCGTGGCTACGGTGATATTGATGGTGGTGACCATTACATATAAGCTGGTATTGGTGGCCATCGGGCTTGGAATCGTCTGCTTCGGACATGGATTTCTCCACCGGTATCTGGAGGGAATCCTCCCGGTCTTTTATCTGGGGCTGGGACTGAACGTTTTTTGCGTCACTTTTATGACCGTGCTGGTGTTCCATCCGATGCTGACGGAGTTCATTCTGCAAAAAGGGCTTGTGGTGCTGGAGCGGCTGCGGTTTGTAAGGCACAAAAAGGAGCGGGGCAGGAAGTTAAGCGAGTCCATGGAGGTCTATCGGGGCACCGCGCTGTACTTAAGAAAGCATATTCATGTGCTCCTCTGGGTGATGCTGATTACATTTGTCCAGCGTCTGGCGCTGTTTATGGTGACATGGACGGTGTATAGGGCCTTTGGCATGCAGGGCACGTCCATGGGGGATGTGGTGCTTTTACAGGCAGTGATATCCGTGTCCGTGGATATGCTGCCGCTTCCGGGCGGCATGGGCATCAGCGAGGCTTTGTTTATGGACATATTCGCTCCGGTGTTTGGGACGGTGCTTTTGCCGGCCATGGTTCTTTCCAGGGGGATGGGATACTATGGGGAGCTTCTGATCAGTGCGTTTTTTACGGTGGCAGCGCAGCTGTACTATACGTTCCGGCGGGAGCGCTGAAACCGTTCTGGGGTATGGACATAAAAAAGAGCCGGGGATAAAGAATTGGATAATAAAAATGGCATAAAATGTTGATAAATTTCTATGAAAAAGACTAAGATATAAAAAGAAATCTGTCGATATAAACTTTGGACTGTTTTTATTTGTCCTATAATTGGCCTGTGGCACATATCTTGATATGACAGAATGACCTTATCGGAGATTGGATGCGGCCGCCTGGCCATTATGCCATGATTGAACAATAATGATTCTATAAGAATTTGGGAACTGGGGACGGAATGTGAGGAGGGGTTCTTTTGATAGGTTTTTACGATTATACGGTGATACTGACCTACATCAGTTTTATATCCGCGGTGGCAGGTATTTTCAGCGCCAGCACTATGAATCTGCGGTGGGCGATTTTCTTTCTGGCTTTTTCGGGGCTGTGCGACATGTTCGACGGGAAGATTGCCAGGACCAAGAAGAACCGGACGGATGATGAAAAGAACTTCGGGATACAGATTGATTCTTTGTGTGATATCGTCTGCTTTGGCGTGCTGCCCATCGTGATTTGCTATAAGCTGGGAATGGACCGGATCTGGAGCATGGCCATTCTGGCGCTGTACGGACTGGCCGGTCTGATCCGCCTGGGGTATTTCAATGTGATGGAGGCAAAGCGCCAGGCCGAGGAAGGGGGGGCACGAAAGTATTATCAGGGGCTGCCCATTACCTCCATGGCCATCGCGCTGCCGCTTCTGTTTGTGGTATCGCCCCTGTTCCCCAGCCATATGGCATTTGTGGTGTCGCTGCATGTGGTGGTGCTGCTGGTGGGACTTTTGTTTATATTAAATTTCAGGCTTCGGAAGCCGTCTGTGAAAGAGGTGCTCTTTATCGTAGCCGCGGTGACGCTGGCGGTATTGGTGATCCTTTTTGCGTGGCATAGCTGGCGGAGTCTGCTCAAGGGGATTTGATAAAGGAGGCGGCTATGAGTCTGGTGGTGGACAGAAAAGGGAATATTGTGGAGAAAGAGCAGGACAGGATTTTGAAAGGGCTCTATGGGACTGTGCCGGGGCGTTTTCTTCTGAAGCTTTTGGTGTCTCCTGCAGTGTCAAAGCTGACCGGGGCTTTTTTGGATTCGGGCCTTTCCAGGGCGCTGATCCCCGGGTTCGTCCGCAGGCATTCCATTGACATGGCGCAGTGCGAGTCCAGGGAATATCAGTCCTACAACGACTTTTTTACGCGGAAGCTGGCGAAAGGCGCGCGTACTTTGGATGCCTGTCCCGGGGCGCTTGTCAGCCCCTGCGACAGCAGGGTAAGCGTGTATCCCATCGACGGCGAAAGCGGTTTTCCCATAAAAAATACGCGCTACACCGTAGACAGTCTGCTGCGCAGCCACAGACTGGCGGCAGAGTTCATGGGAGGCTATGTGTGGGTGTTTCGGCTGTGCGTGGAGGACTACCACCGTTACATCTATGTGGACGATGGCAGGGTGGGGGAGGCTGTGCGGATTCCGGGGGTGCTTCATACGGTGAATCCGGTGGCAGGCGACAGATACCCTGTCTATAAGGAGAACACCAGGGAATACTGTCTTTTCCGCTCCAGGCAATTTGGCAGGATGGTTCAGATGGAAGTGGGGGCCATGCTGGTAGGGAAGATTCGGAACCATGACAGGGGCCGGCGGGTGCGCCGGGGCTGGGAGAAAGGCAGGTTTGAATACGGCGGCTCCACGGTGATCCTGATTACGGGAAAGGATAAAGTCCTGCCGGACGCGGATATCCGGAGCAACTCCCGCCTGGGCATCGAAACGAAAGTGCGGCTGGGCGAACGGGTGGGCGCAAAGCCCCTGGGTTGACGAAAATCAATAGTCCGCGAACATGTCCTGAGCATAGCTTGCCGGTGGCAGGGACCATGGAAGAGGAGCATTCCATGGAAGAGGAGCATTCCATGGAAGAGGAGCATTCCGATGAACAATATCTGCCGTGACATTTTCAGAGCCATCCACGAGGGAAAATGGCTGCAGATCGAGTACAGGAACAGAGAAAGCCAGATCACGAAATACTGGATCGGCATCCGAAGCCTGAATCCCCAAAAGCGTACCCTGGCCGTGGACGGCCTGCACCTTGGCCGGTATACCACAAAAAGCTATGAAGCCATCTACATAGATTCCATTCTGACCTCTCAGATCGTGGAGGGGTCTTATCAGCCTGTCAATGAGGAACTGGTGGAGGACATCAGCCTGAATTCCCACAGATACAAATCCCTCTTCGACAACTCTCCCAACCTGAAAATCCTGAATTACCTGGAAATGTGCAACCGCATGGACACGGTGCCCTACCATTCGGACTTTGCTTTGGTCCGCTATCTGGACAGGGAGAGCTTCCAGGGGGAGGGCTATGCGCTGGACGGGGAACAGTTCCGCACCATAGTCCGGAATTTCCAGAGGAGGACGGAAAAAGAAAAGGAAAAAGCTACCAGGCTTTCCATCCAGCAGCTTGCCATGAACGTGCTCAGCATCCACACCGCAAGAGGACTCTACGTGCTGGCCTGCCGCAAGCTTCAGCTGGACGTGAAAGGCCGCCTCCTGCGGCCGGAGGAGGACATCACCATCTGCACCGAGTACAGCTACGGGGAGGTAAAGGAGAATATCCGCAGATACCTGGATGGGGACGAATACGAGCTGCTAAAGGATTTCGAGAAGAACCAGGAGAAGATCAAGGACTGTATCATGCGCCGCAGCGGCCGGGTAATGGGGGTGGACGACATGCCCTACGTCATCGGCATGGGGATGGATATTGCCCTGGATCTTCACTCGGAATACCAGGCCATCATAAAGATGTGCGACGAGGACAGGAGCACGGTGCCCCTGAAAGCTTTTTTCGGGGACCTGCTGGACAGACCCCTGCGCAGGAAGAACTATCCCCTGGCCTTGATCAGCCGCCAGACCAATCTGGATCAGCTCCTGGCCATCCACAATGCCATGAAGTACCCCCTGGCCTATATCCAGGGGCCGCCGGGCACCGGGAAGACCAACACCATTCTCAATACCATGGTAACCGCCTTTTTCAACGAAAAAACGGTACTTTTCGCCTCTTATAACAACCACCCTATCAATACGGTGTTTGAAAAGCTGACGGACTTAAGATACCAGGGGAAGCGGATTCCATTCCCTGTCCTGCGGCTGGGAAATGTGGACAAGGTTAGGGAGGCCATAAAGTATATCCGAAACCTGTACCAGCAGGTTCAGGGCATAACGGTATTTGAGGGCACCCTGGACAGGAGGAAAGGAGACAGAGCCAACCGTGCGAAGAACCTGTCCAACCTGCTGCGCAGATATGAGGAAGTGCTGGACTTAAAGGAGCGCAGCGAGACCCTGAACCGTCTGCTTGAGTACCAGAGCCGGGTGCAGATGTCCATGGAGATGCTGCCCTTTCAGGCGGACCTCCAGGGCAGACAGCTTGGACAGGTGCAGAAGCGGATCGGACAGATGGGGGAGATCACGGACGGGGATGCCCTGGCCCTGCTGGATGATGACTTGGAGGAGCTGCGCAAATATCTCTATTACACGTCAGCCCGGTATCTGAAGAAGCTGGATGATAAAAAATATGCGAAATTACGAAAGATCTTATTCGACATGGATGAAAAGGAGCAGACCGCCGCTTTTTCCAAATACCTGACAGAAACCGCAAACGTGAAAAAACTCCAGGAAATCTTTCCCATTATCATCACTACCTGCATCTCTGCCCACAGGCTGGGGGAGCCGGGCCCCATGTTCGACATGGTCATCATGGACGAGGCCAGCCAGTGCAACACGGCGGTGTCTTTAGTGCCCATCCTGCGGGGGGAGAGCCTGATGCTGGTGGGGGATCCCCAGCAGCTCAACCCTGTAATCCTCCTGGACGAGGCGCCCAATCAGAAGCTGCGGAAGAAGTACAATGTGGCCGAGGAATACGATTACTGCAAAAATTCTATCTACAAGACATTCCTGGCCTGCGATGCGGTCAGCGACGAGGTACTGCTGCACAATCACTACCGCTGCAACAAAAAGATCATCGAATTCAATAACCAGAAGTATTACAACGCCAGGCTGCAGATCTGCTCCGAGAGCAAAGAGCCGCATCCGCTGGTGTACGTGGACGTGAAGAACCAAAAAGAGGCATTGCGCAATACGTCCCCCGGGGAGGTGGAGGAGATAGTAGGCTATGCCAAACGCCACAGACAGCAGAGCATCGGAGTCATCACGCCTTTCGTGAACCAGAGGAAGCTCATAGAGGAGGCTCTGGAACGGGAGGGGCTTTCCAATGTGGCCTGCGGCACGGTGCATGCCTTTCAGGGAGACGAAAAGGACGTGGTGCTGTTCTCCACTGCGATTACCGACCAGACCCAGGCCGGCACTTATGAATGGCTGAAGAATAATAAGGAGCTCATCAACGTAGCCACCTCCCGGGCCAGGGACCGCCTCATTGTGCTCTCCGACTCAGCGAATCTGAACAGGCTCCACAGGCAGGGCGATGAAGATGACCTCTATGAGCTGGTGGAATATGTGAAGAAAAACGGCGAGACCCAGGTCACCCGCAAGACGGCAAACTCCAGAGCTTTGGGGGTGAAGCCTTTCAGCACGGCCACCGAGGAGGCTTTCCTGGAGAATCTGAACCATGCCCTGGAAAATATCTGGCTGTCCCAGAACCGCTTCACCATACAGAAAGAAGTAGCCATTTCCCAGGTCTTTTCGGACAACGTAAATCACAGCGACCTGTTCTATTCCGGGCGATTCGATTTTGTGGTCTATGAGAAACAAGGGCAGGCCGACTTTCCCGTTTTGGCCATTGAACTGGACGGCAAGGAGCATTTCGGGGATGAGGCGGTGAAGAACAGAGACCGGAAAAAGAATGAAATCTGCGCCGCCCACCACCTGCAGCTGATCCGGGTGGAGAACTCCTACGCCAGGCGGTACAGCCATATCAAAGAGATTCTGATGAACTATTTCTCGGTAAGGCACTGAGGGGCTTTGTTCTCTCGGTGCTTCTTTTTATGCACACAATCACCCAAAGGAAATGTGTCAGCGAGGCTGACGGGCGCCGATTTACCAGGGGCAGATGCTATAAACGGATGGCAGACTTTATCGCTTGAAAGTATATTCCCGAAACAGACCGGAAAGCGGAAAACAGGCCTGCAAATGGCTGTAAGTGAATTTCCACAAAATACTAGGCGTAAAATTGTCTATAATGTACAAGATTTCAGGAGGGCGGAAGAAGCTATTGACAATGGATTTTGAATAGTATAATATTGCCAGTAGAAACGTTTCGACAACGTGAAATCATATACATGGACAGGAGCGGACAGACAATGGAGATATGGAAATATAGAGATTCGTTGATTCGGATAAAAGACGGAAAAGCAGAGTATTCTTTTCTGGAAAACGGTAATGCCCATGAATTCTCAAGAGAAGCTTTCGTGATCACGCAGATCCCCACAGGCCTGACAGAGGAGCCGGTGGGAGGGATTTTCCTGCGGATTTTCCGGGGAGAAAGCGTTGAAAAAATATATCGTCTCAACGGAGCCGGAACGCAGATGAAAGTATCGGAATCCTCTCTGGAGTTTGAGAGGGAGGCAGAGGGGATATCCTGTAAAGTAACCTTTCGCCCGGCCGGGATACCGGATGGCGGGGAGGACGCCTCCGCCTGGATCTGGAACGTATCTCTGACCGGAAGCGGAGAAAAATGCGACCTGGTATATGTGCAGGATATCGGTGTGGCCGACAGGGGAGCGCTTCGGGCCAATGTACTGTATCAGAGCCAGTACCTTGGACATCATGTGGCAGAGACCGAAGAGGGCTTCGCCATCGCATCCCGCCAGAATATGGACCAGGGGGGCCGCCATCCCATGCTGCAGCAGGGCTCTCTGGGAATCAGGACCATCGCCTACGCCACGGACGCTTTCCAGCTATATGGCAGGGAGAGCAAGAAGAACAGGCAACTGCAGGCCCTGAAAGAAAGGATGCTTCCCTCAAAGGTCTATCAGTATGAATTGGCCTGCATAGCTCTGCAGACGGAAAAGTTTGTGCTGGAGGGAGAGCGCAGGGCAGCTTTTTACGGATATTTCCTGCCGGACTGTGAGGAGCCGGACAGGCAGCAGGAGAGAAGCGCTGTCGTAAGAAAGGTATGGATGGCCGGGGATTGGAGAGACGGCAAAGGGGAAGCGGTCTGCATGCTGGGGCCCGCACAGGAACTGGGAGAGCCCTATGCCGCGGACGCATTGGGAAGAGAAGAGACGGACAGACGGTTCCCGCAGCGCAGACTGGAAGAGTACAGCGATGGAAAGCTGTTTAGCTTCTTTACGGAGAACCACCGCCATGTGGTCATGCAGGAAAAGGAGGTCGCAATGGAGCGCCCCCATGGCCATATCCTGCTCAGCGCCATGTCGGATGAAAAGGTAGATAAAGAGCTTTTGGCGGTGACAAACTATATGTACGGCGTTTTTGCCAGCCAGCTGGTGGTAGGCAATGTGGACAGCAATCCTCTGCTGGACGCTGTCAGGGATACGCTGAATCTCCACACTCAGCATGGTATCCGCATCTATGTGCGGATGGAGGGAAAATACCGGATGCTGACAATGCCGTCAGCCTATGAGATGGGACTGAATTTTTCCAGATGGTATTACGCTCTTCCGGAGGATATGCTGGTGATCACCGCCTGGGTGGGCCGTGAAAACGTCTTTTTCCTGCAGGCCGAAAGCGAAAGCGGAAAAAGCTATGAGTATCTGGTTCAGGCCGGACTGGCTCTGGCCGGGGAGGATCTGCGGATCCGGTTTGACTCGGACAAAAAGGGAGTGTGCCTTAAGGCCGGAACCGGCAAAGCTTCCAATGAGTATTATCCCGAGTTGGAGTACCGGATGGTATTTCTGGACACGGAGGGGAGCTTTGGGGACGACGGGCTTTTGTACGGGGACGGTCTGGCTAGGAGCGCGGATCTGCTCCTTGGCAGGGCAAAGGGCGCAAGGATGACCTTGTTTGTCAGCGGAACCCTGGGAGAAAAAGCGCCGGCGGCGGAGAGGCTGTGGGGACCGGAGGAAGCGGAAAAGTGGTATCTGAATTTCTACGAGTCATTCCTGGGGGAGATTCGGTTTGACCATGCGCAGAAGCCGAAGCTGGAGCGGATGAACGAGATTTTGTATTGGTATCTCCACGATGCCATGATTCATTTTGCGGCGCCCCACGGACTGGAGCAGTCCGGAGGAGCGGCCTGGGGAACCAGGGATGTCTGCCAAGGGCCCATGGAGCTTTTCCTGGCCACGGGGCATTTCAGTCTTGCCAGGGAGACGCTGCTGGAAATCTTTGCCCATCAGAATCGGGATTCCGGAGAGTGGCCTCAATTCTTTATGTATGACCGTTACCCCTATGCGGCGGGGGACTGTCACGGGGATGTGGTGTTCTGGCCCTTAAAGAGCATCGGAGACTATCTGGAAGCCAGCGGCGACCTGGCTCTTTTAGAGGCGGAGGTCCCTTACCGGGACGGAGGGCCGGAGAGCATTCTGAAGCATATTGAACGTGCGGTTGCCAGTGTCAGAGAGCGGATGCTGCCGGGCACGCATTTGGTCAACTATGCGGGAGGCGATTGGGACGATACCCTGCAGCCCGCCAGGCCCGAGTGGAAGAAAAAACTCTGCAGCGCATGGACCCACGCGCTGGCCATCCAGGTCATGTCCGGGCTTGGCAGGCAGCTGGAAAAAGCAGGGCTGCAGACAGGGGCGCGGCTGTCTGAGCTCACGGAGGCGATGAAAGAGGATTTCAGCAATTACCTGGTAAAGGACGGCGTCATAGCCGGATTCATCCTGATGGAGGACGATGGGGAGATTCAGTACCTGCTGCATCCGTTAGACGAAATGACGGGGATCCGCTTCAGGCTGCTTCCCCTGACCAGGAGCATCATCGCAGGAATCGCGGACGATGCACTTGCCGCCGTAAACGAGGAACTGATCGAAAAGGAACTTACATTCCCGGACGGAGTCAGACTGATGAACCGGCCGGCCACGTATAACGGCGGGCGTTCCGTATATTTCCAGAGAGCGGAGCAGGCGGCAAATGTGGGAAGAGAAATCGGTATCCTCTACGTCCATGCCCATATCAGGTATCTGGAGGCCATGGCGAGGCTGGGAAGAGGGGAGAAGCTCTGGAAAGGAATCCTACAGGCCAATCCCATTCTTCTGACGGAGACAGTACCCAATGCGGCGCCCAGGCAGGCCAACACCTATTTCAGCAGTTCGGACGCGGATGTGGCGGACCGGTATGAATTCAGCAGCCGGTTTGAGGAACTGAGAAAAGGCGAGATCCTGGCAAAGGGCGGATGGAGGCTTTATTCCAGCGGCCCCGGCATATATCTAAGCCGCGTTATCAGGGATATGCTGGGAATCCGGATGACTGCAGACTGGGTGGAATTCAATCCGGCTCTGCCTGCAGAATTGGACGGTGCGCAGATAACGGCCGCATTCGGCGGCAGGACGAAGACAATCCGCTATATGGTTCGGGAGAAAGGCTGCGGAGCGGCGGCGCTTTGGGCAGAGGACAGAAAACTGTCTCTTTCTCCGGGAGAGGATACCTACCGTCAGGGAGGCATAAGGATCCCTAAGGAGCAGTGGCTGGAACTGCCGGATACGCTGACGGTTGAGACCTGGTAAAAGGTGCGGAGAACCTTATATTAAGAAAAGATAACTAAAAGGCAGGGGAAAGTCAGGCAAAGGTCTATACAAGATTGGATTGTCATGGAGGATAGCGGGACTATGAGAGTATGGTATAGCCGGGGAGGCTTTTTGAAGAGGCGTATAGTATGTCTGCTGCTGGCGGGTACACTGCTTTTGGCCGGCTGCGGCGCGGAGCCGACTGGGGATGCCGCCCAAGAGCAAGGAGCATCCGCCGTCCAGGACGGGGAAGAATCCAAAAACCAAGAGGCATCCGCCGCCCAAAATGGGGAAATTTCCGAAGAGGATGGGGACGCCATAGCCCAGGACAGAGAGCCCACAGGCGGCGAAGCCCCCATCATCCCGGACCAGGAAGTCCTGGAAGAGGCAAAAGGCTGTTTTCTGTATCTGTGGGAGCAGGTACAGACAGACGAAGCCAGCGGTGCCTACGGAATGGTGAGAGACCGGTATCCCGGGGCGAAGAACGTGTCCAGCATCGCGGCTACGGGCTTTGCCCTGGCGGCTATTCCCTACGGCATTGAAAAGGGCTGGATTACGAAAGAGCAGGGAGAGGAAAGGGCGGACAAAACCATGGACACGCTGCTTTCCCTGGAACAGAAAGAGGGATTTTTATATCATTTTATCAATATGTTAAACGGTGAGCCCGGCACGGGAAGCGAGGTCTCCGTCATCGACACGGGGATCCTGCTGTGCGGCGCTGTTACGGCGGGAGAATACTTCGGCGAATCGGTGCAGGAGAAAGCGAAAGAGCTGTACGAGAGAGTTGACTGGAATTATTTCCTGGACGGCTCCAGGGACATGTTCTATATGAGCTGCTCACCGGAGGGAGAGTTTTCGGGACATTGGGATGTCTATGCGGAGCAGCTGATGCTCTATGTGCTGGCAGCAGGCTCGCCCACCCATCCCCTGGACAAGGGGCCTTATGAGGCTTTCGGCCGGCTGAAAGGCAGGTATGGGGAGTATGAGTTCATCCACTCCTGGTTCGGATCCATTTTTACCTATCAGTTCTCCCACGCGTTTCTGGACTTCAGGGGACTGGTGGATGAACAGGGCACGGACTGGTACCAGAATTCCGTGACGGCCACTTTGGCGGCAAGGCAGTTCTGCATAGAGGAGCAGGATACCTGGGAAACCTACGGCGAGAACGCATGGGGGCTTACGGCCTGTGACACGCCGGAGGGCTATAACGGTCTGCTGGGCGCTCCGCCCTCAGGTACGGACAACAGGGCTCACGAATCCTCGGGAACCATCGCCCCGGCGGGTGCCATCGGCTCCATGCCCTTTACCCCGGAGGAATCCACGGCGGCGTTAAAGCACTACAGGACTTTTCCGGAACTTGTGGGGGAGTATGGGCTAAAGGATGCCTACAACTTGGACCGGAACTGGTTCGGCCAGGACTACATCGGAATCGACAAGGGGATATCCCTGCTTATGATCGCCAACTATGAGGGAGAATTTGTCTGGAAGTATTTTATGGAAAACGAAGCTGTCCGCTCAGGCCTGGAGAGGCTGGGATTTTCAGCGAAAGAATAGAGGGAAAAGTCAGACAGCGTAAGGGCGGCTTGGGGCCGTCGGCAAAATCAGGATAATTTTCCTGCTGCGTACAGCGGCGGGGGATTATAAAATTCATATTTAATAACAAGGAGGATGCTATGAAAAGAAAACTTTTGGCAGTGCTGCTTACGGCAGCGATGACGGCAGGTGTTGCGGGCTGTGGAAATCCGGGTTCCGGAGAATCTTCTTCCGCGCAGGATTCTTCCTCGGGGGGGCAGAAAGAAGAGCAAAGCTCAGAACAAAACCAGGAGCAGAGCGCTGAAAATTCCGACGCCCAGGAAGAGAGCACAGGCGGCGACCAGGTTACGCTCCGGTTCGCCAGCTGGGCATTGGGTACGGCCGAGGAGAACAATATCGAGCGCCAGATGATCGCCGCTTTTGAAGATTCCCATCCCAACATCAAGATTGAGATCGCCGAGGAGATCACAGGCAGCTGGAACGAAGCGCTGGCTACGGCGGCAGCAGGAAACTCCCTGCCGGACGTGTCCCTGATCGCCACGCTTCCCACTGCGGTATCAAGCGGCTGGGCCCTGAACCTGAATGACCTGATCGCGGCCGACAGCGACTGGAATATGATCCCCGAGTCTCTGAGAGAGTCCGGAACCTATAACGGAAAAAGCTACGGAATTCCCACGTCCATGCATCTTGCTGGAATGTTCATAAATACGGAGCTGTTCGGCGAGATGAACGTAACGCCTTTAACCTATGGTTACTCCTGGGATGATTTCATGGCGGCGGTTGAGAAGCTTCACAATCCCTCACAGGGAATCGCGGCGCTGAAGTATGTCAATGATTTCCCCAACTTCCTGCCCTATATCTGGGATGAGAACCAGGGGTGGTACACCTACGACGGCACCCAGGTGCATCTGGACAGCCCGGAATTCATCCGTGCGGTAAAAGAGACCCAGAATCTGGCAAAGTATTCCTGGGCAGGCCTAAGCGATGACCAGAAGAATATAACGGCGGGCGCGGAAGCCGGAGACTACGATGCATGGCTTAAGGGCTATACGGCTATCTGGTATGACGCCTCCTACTGCTGCGGCGGATATACGGACGGCACAGGCATCACTTATAATGTAGAGTATGTGGGACTTCCCGACGGAAAGAACGCAATCATCCCTGACTATTGCTTTATCTCCGCTACCACAGAGCATCCCCAGGAAGCCTGGGAGTTTGTGAAGTTCATGTTCTGGGGCGTGGACGCGGCCGTGAACCGCATGGACATTGACGAGGCGGATGATTCCGTGAGCTGGGTTGCGCTGCCTATTACTGCGGACGAAGCGGTGCTGAAGCGCTACTTTGAGGCTTTCCCCGTGAAAGGCGTGCAGGAGGCTTATGAGAACATGGATGCCAACGGTACTGTGGTTGAGGCTTTCAAATTCGCTCCCGCATATGAGTTTGTACGCTGGAACGGCACCACGGGCATTGAGCTTGACGGCGAAGAGGCCACCATGGGCAAGATTCTTGACAAGTGCATTTTGGGAGAGCTGTCTATCGATGATTACGCTTCCCAGTTAAATACCCTTGCCAACAATCTGATCACCACGGAGAGGGCGGCGATTGACGCGGCTACGAAGTAAAATCCATGGCCCGCGTGTCGCCTTGGCGGTAAGTTTTCATATGCGGGCCCGGGGATAGATAAGTGGGAAAGGCCCGGAGCGGCCTTTCCCACAAATTGTATCAGATGTATTTGTATGGCAGACGGCAGGATTGGAAGGACATTGGATATGGCGAAACGGATAGGATGGATAAAAGGAATAGCCGCGGCGTTTCTCATGGCGGCTGTGTGGAATGTGCTGCCGGCTGCGGCAGCTGCCGCTGAGAACCAGGGGGAGATTCCTTACAGCCAGGTAATCGAACAATGGCGCGGGGAGGGATTGAAAGAGGTAAAAGACGCTTTTTACGTAGTCGATCCCGCTGCTTTTCCCCAGTCGGAAGCTATGGCAGCGGAGGACTCTCTGGGGTACGATGGGGAAGCGGTCCGGCTGGAAAAGGGAGATACATGTAAGCTTACGGTTTCCGCCGGGGAGAGCGGACTGTACAGTATTGCGGTGGACTATTACTGCCTTGCGCAAAAGGCAGTCTCCCACACGGTCAGCCTGAAGATAAACGGGGCGTATCAGTTCTCGGAAGCCCGGGAATTGATACTGGAGCAGCTCTATGACACGGAGAGCTGGCCTTTCCGCACAGACTCCAGAGGGGACGAGATCACCCCGGATACCATGCTCAGGTACGGCTGGCAGTCCCGGAGGCTGAAATCCGTGAGACAGGGAGGGCAGGACGGGCTTTTCTTCTATTTAAATGAGGGTGAGAACGAAATCGAACTGACCATGGAGAAATCCTCCATACTGCTGGGAAAAGTATATGTGGAGGCCATGCAGGAAAGCTGCGGATACGAGGACTATAAAAAGCAGTATCCCCAGACCCAGGGAGGGGATGCGGTCATCCCTCTGGAAGCGGAGCGGATTTCCTGGAAAAATACCACCTCCACAAGGCCTGTTGCCACCAGGGATATTGAGGTAACCCCTTATCAGGCCAACACGAAGCTGATGAGCGTCATCGGCGGTTCCACCTGGAATGAGAACGGGCAGACTCTGTATTACGAATTCGAAGTAGAGACGCCCGGCTGGTACAGTGTGGCTCTGAAATACCGGCAGAACGATAAGCCAAACACAGTGGTCCGCCGTACCCTGACCATAGACGGGGAGCTGCCCTTTGCGGAAGCGGCCGGGGTGCCCTTTGAAAGCTCCACGTCCTGGACCGTGAAAGAGTTCGGAGATGAGAACGGCGCCTTTTCGTTTTACCTGGAGGCGGGAAAGCATGTGCTGGGCCTGGAGGCCGACAGCACGGGGATGAATCCCCTGATGGATATTATTTCTGACCAGATTGACACCATAGCGGACATAGCCGTAGAGGTGAAAAAGGTTACCGGCGGAAGCGACGATGTAAACCGCGACTGGGATATTCTGTCCTATATTCCGGAGCTGAGCAGTGAGCTTTACGGGCTGGCGGACCGGCTGGAGACGGTTCATGACCGACTTGTGGAGCTCAATCAGGGCGATGAGGGCAATTCGGACATCTCCAATTTAAAGATCGTCATCGGCAGGCTGCGCAAGCTGGGGGACGACCCTGACGAACTGCCCAACAACCTTTCTTCGTTCTCGGAGGGCTCCAGCTCTGTGGCGCAGATGCTGGGCACGGTGCTGGAAAGCATCCAGAAGAGCCCTATGTCCCTGGACTGCATCTATATTAAACAGGCCCAGGGAGCCATTCCGGATTTTGAGGTGGGGGCGCTGCGCAAGACCTGGGAGGAGATCTGCTATTTTGCCGACGATCTGTTCTCGGGGAAATCCGCAGGGAAAGAGGAGTACGACACCACCATCGATGTCTGGGTGAACCGCGCAGTGACTTACATCAACGAGATGCAGACCATGGCGGACGCCTATTTTACCCCCCAGACAGGGATCAAGGTCAATTTCTCCGTGATGAAAGATGAGAACAAACTGATCCTGGCCAACACCACCAACAGCCAGCCGGATGTGGCGCTGGGGCTGAGCGCGCATCTTCCCTATGATCTGGCCATTCGGGGCGTGCTTGCGGATCTGCGGGAGTTTGACGGCTTTGAAGAGACGGGAGGACAGTTCCTGCCGGGGGCTTTGCTGACCCATACCTATGAGGACGGGATTTACGCCCTGCCGGAGACTCAGGACTTTTTTGTACTGTATTACAGAAAAGACTTGATGGAGGCTCTGGGGATCGGGGTGCCCGATACCTGGGAGGAGGTGCTGGGAATCCTGCCCATCCTCCAGCGGTACGGCATGAACTTTTACATTCCCTTAGCTTCCTCCAGTTCGTTTAAGACCTTTTCCGCCACCACGCCTTTCATTCTGCAGTACGGCGGTTCCGTCTATGAGGAGGACGGCATGTCCGTTGCGGTAAACGATGAGAACGGCCTGGCTGCCATGAAATTTATGACGGATCTTTTTACCATATACGGTCTGCCCACGGAGGTGGCCGATTTCTATCAGTCGTTCCGAAACGGCACCATTCCCATAGGAGTGTCCAGCTTCAGCACTTATCTTAAGCTGGAGGCAGCCGCCGCGGAGCTGGCGGGGAAATGGGACATTGCCGTGATGCCGGGGGTAGAGAACGCGGAGGGAGAGGTAGAGCGCTGGTCCACGGGCGGCGGGACCACAGGGGTCATCTTCTCCAAGTCCGAGAAGCAGGAGGCGGCCTGGGAATTCTTCCGCTGGTGGTTCTCCGGGGAGACCCAGGAGCGTTTCGGTACCCAGATGCAGCTTCTCTATGGGGATACTTATATGTGGAATACGGCAAATGTGGAAGCTTTTGCGGAACTTCCCATTACGGAGAGCCATAAGGAAGTGGTCATGGAGCAGTGGAAATGGCTGCACGAATTTGTCAAGACTCCTGCCAGCTATATGATCGAGCGCGAGATCAGCAATGTCTGGAACGCCGTTGTGTTCAACGGAGAGAATGTGAGGAGTTCCCTGGACGATGCCTCCATCCTCATGAACCAGGAGCTGAACAGGAAGTGGGAGGAATTCGGTTACATGGATGACGGAAACGTGATCAAGACATACCGGATTCCGTCAATTGAATTGATAGAGAGTTGGGTGAAGCAGGATGAGTAAGAAAAACGAACAGAAAAGAGAAGAAAGGTCAGCCTACCTGTTCCTGGCGCCATACCTGATTTTGTTTCTGACCTTTATAGTGATTCCGGTGGCCCTTGCCATGACGCTTTCTTTTACAGACTTTGATTCCGTGAATTTCCCCAAGTGGGCGGGGCTTAAGAACTATATATCGCTTTTTACGTCGGACGCGGTATTTATGCAGTATGTGGTGCCGAATACGCTGAAGTTCTCGCTGATCGCAGGACCTTTGGGATACATCCTTTCCTTTCTCATGGCATGGATGCTGGCCCAGGTTCCCAAAAGGTCCAGGACACTGCTGGCGCTGATTTTGTACTCGCCCTCCATGACCAGCGGCGTGGCCATGACGGTGATCTGGAAAGTGCTGTTCAACGGAGATCAGACCGGCTATCTCAATAGCCTGCTTTTAAACTGGGGGCTGATAAGGGAGCCTGTGCAGTGGCTTCAGTCCACGGAATGGCTGATGCCGGTGATGATTATTGTGACGCTGTGGTCCAGTATGGGCGTGGGCTTCCTGTCCATGCTGGCAGGTATCCTGAATATCAATCCGGAGCTCTACGAGGCGGGATATATTGACGGCGTAAAGAACCGGTTCCAGGAGATCGTCCATATTACGATTCCGTCCCTGAAGCCCCAGATGCTGTTCGGAGCGGTGATGGCGGTGGTAAATACGTTTCAGGCCGGAGCCATCGGCGTGACGCTGTCCGGCTCCAATCCCACGCCTCAGTACGCGGGGCAGCTGGTGCTCAACCACATTGAGGACTATGGTTTCCTGCGGTATGAGATGGGATACGCTTCGGCCATATCGGTGGTGCTGCTGATCTTTATAGCGGTGAGCTCCAAGGGCGTGTTCAAGCTCTTCGGAGACGGGGAATGATAAATGGCAAAGTCGCGCAGCGATTGAAAATAGGAGGTATATATGGCATCCATACAGGGAAAGAAGATGAATCCGTCCAGGTTTCATCCCAGTCAGATTAAATTTTATGTAATATTGATTCCCATGGCAATCCTGACAGGACTGCCCATTGTGTTTATCTTTTCGCAGGCTCTGAAGCCTTTGAACGAGCTGTATCTGTACCCGCCGCGTTTCTTTGTGTCCCATCCGTCCCTGAGCAGCTTCCGGAAGCTCCTGGAGGCCATGAACAGCTCGGATGTGCCCATTTACAGATATTTCTTCAACAGCATCGTCTCTACGCTGCTGACGGTGCTGTGCACGGTGGGGATCACGGCCTGTGCGGGCTATGCGCTGTCGAAGAAGAACTTCCGCGCCAAGAACCTGATCTTTGGCATCAATACCATGGCGCTGATGTTCGTGGGGGCGGCGGTGAAGATTCCCAAATACCTGATCGTATACGGCACGGGAATGATCGATAAATTCGCCGTGCATATCATTCCGGCGCTGGCAATGCCCGTAGGGCTGTTTCTGGTGAAGCAGTTTATGGACCAAATTCCCAATGAGCTGCTGGAGGCGGCCAAGATTGACGGCGCTACGGACTGGTATACATTCCGCAAGATCGTGGTGCCGCTGTCGAAATCCTCGCTGGCCACGGTAGTGATCCTTACATTCCAGACAGCCTGGAATACCATAGAGGCCAGCGAACTGTACCTGAACCATGACAATCAGAAGACATTTGCGTATTACATGTCGACTCTGACCACCACGGGAAATGATGTGGCCGGTATCGGTATGGCGGCCGCGGCGACGCTGATCATGTTCATTCCGAATCTGATCATCTTTATCGTGATGCAGAATAATGTGATGAGCACAATGGCCCATTCCGGTATCAAGTAAGGAGAACGCGATGAGACATTTTGGAAAAAAAGCCTGCAGATGGATCTGCCTGTCGGTGCTTTTGGCCATACTGCTGCCGGCAGAAATGAAAGTGCATGGGCAGGCCCCGTATCATACCCTTACCCAGGGGCCAAACGGGTACCTGGTCTATACCCAGGATGCCTATGAGCCGGGGAGCCTGCTGAACCCGGATTTGAAGTCGCCGGAGGATTTGTTCTATTATAATGGGAAGCTGTATATAGCGGATACCGGGAACGCCCGCATCCTTGTGATGGAGGGGGAGGAAGTCGTCCAGGAGATCACGTCCGAGTATCTGACGGCACCCTCCGGACTGGCTGTGACGCAGGAGTACATTTATGTGGCGGATTACGGCGCCAGGGAGATTCTGGTATTTCACCATGACGGCAGCCTGTATACGCGCATCGGGAAGCCCCAGGAGAAAGTGTTCGGGGAAAACAGCGCTTTCTCGCCGGTGAAGATCGGAGTAGACAAGAGGGGAAATCTGTATGTGGTGTCCGAGGGGTCTACCTCCGGCGTGATGCAGCTTAGCATCGAGGGGAGCTTTCTGGGGTACTTTGGCTCCAACCGGACGAACACCTCGCTGATGATGATACTGCAGAGAACCTTTTTTACCCAGGAGCAGCTGGATAAGCTTTTTAAGAACATTCCTTCCAGCGTGGCGAATATTGCGGTGGATGAACTGGGGCTGATGTATACCGTCACCCAGGGGCAGAACGCCGGGGAGCAGGGTCAGAGCATCCGCAAGCTATCCATTGCGGGAGCGGATCTGATATCTCCGGGGTATTACAGCCACGGCTTCGTGGATGTGGCAGTGGACAGGAACATGAATATCTACGCGGTGGATTCCTGGGGAACCGTCTACGAATACGACAGCTACGGCAACATTATCTTTGCTTTCGGGTATGTGGATACGCAGATGCAGAGAATCGGCCTTGTGTCCAGCGCAGCCGCCATCGATGTGTCGGAGGACGGCACTCTGTATGTGCTGGATAAGGGAAAGGGCATCATACAGGAGTATGAGCCTACGGATTTTGCCCGAAAGGTCCATCTGGGGCTGTCGGACTATATGAACGGCAAATACGCGGAAGCGGAGCAGAACTGGCAGGAGATCAACCGGGCCAACACGGCGTTTCTCTTTTCCTACGAGGCCCTTGCAAAGGCCAGCTTCAAGCGGCAGGACTATACCCAGGCCATGGACTACTACCGGGTGGCGGGCAATGTATCCGGATATTCCCAGGCCTACTGGTATGCCAGAAACGAGTGGATTGAGAGAAATCTGACCTGGGTGATGGCTGCTTTGATCCTTTTGTGGGCGGCAGCCAAGCTGGTCCGGAGGCTGAACGCCAAGAAAGGTTTCCTGGCTCCGGTGGAGAAGCTGGGCAGGAGATTGGGAGAGATTCCCTTTTTGCAGCAGCTAAAGGTGATGAAGCTCATGCTGCGGAACCCTTTCGATGGCTATTACACCATTCATCATGAGGAAAAGGTCAGCGTGCTGACGGCTACGTTTTTGTATCTGTGGCTCATCGTCCTGCAGATAACGGATTTATATGTGACCAGCTACCTGTTTAACCAGACGGACATCGCCTATGTGAATCTGGGGGCAGTCATCGGACGGATCATGCTGCCGCTGCTCTTGTTCGTGGCCTGTAATTTCCTGGTGAGTACCATCTCGGGAGGAGAGGGTAAGTTTAAGCATGTATACTGCGGAACCATTTATGCGCTTTCGCCCTATTTGGTTTTCCTGCTGCCCCTGCAGATCGTCTCCAATGCGCTGACGGAAAACGAGAGGTTCTTCTATGAGTTCGGCTATCTGCTGATCATGGGCTGGTGCGTCATACTGCTCTATCTGATGGTGCAGGAGGTCCATGTATACAGCGTCTCCGAGACCATAAAAAATATCTGCGTCACAGTGGTCACGATGCTGTTATTCCTGCTGGCGGCGTTCACGCTTTATCTGCTGGGACAGCAGCTATGGCAGTTTGTGGTGAGTATCTATAAGGAGGTGGCTCTTCGTGTGTAAGAAAAAAGCATGGTACAGGGTTGCCATGGCGCTTGGGACGCTGTTAGCCAGCGGGTTGCTTGGCCTTACGGCGCCAGCCAGGGCCAGTGCGCAGGAAGCGGGCTATGAACTGGCGGCGGAGAACGACCGTCTGGAGCTGTACTATCAGCCGGAGTCCCTGGCCATCCGGATCCGGGATAAGGACGGAGGCTATGTATACGACTCCTGCGGGCCCGAGCCGCAGGAGGGCGACCTGAACGCCACCTATGCAGGGATGAGACAGTCCGGCATTTCGGTGGAATGCAGGCTGGAAAACGGGAATGTGAAGACCCTGAGCATAACGGAGGATGGCGCCAGGGTAAACTCACAGGGGATGGAAGACGGGTTCCGAAGCACCATCGGCTTTTCGGACGGAATCAGCTTTGAGATAGAGGTGACGCTGACGGAGAACGGGATTCGGGTACTGATTCCGGAAGCGTCCATAGAGGAATCTCCGGAGAGCGCAGACAGGCTCCAAAGCATTTTTGTATATCCTTTTCTGGGATCCAGCTACGGATATGACAATAACGGGTATCTGTTTGTGCCGGACGGGTGCGGCGCGCTGATCTCCACGGGCACGAAGACCGTGGCCGCGGAAAATTATGAAAAGCAGATCTATGGCAGCGACTTAGGGCTGGGGGCATTCAAAAGCGCCGATGTGAATGGCATGCTAAAGCCTGCGGAAGAAATCTATATGCCCGTTTTCGGAAGCATCCTGGAGGAGGGGAAGCAGGGCATTGCGGGGATTGTGACAGAGGGGGATGAATACTGTAAAATCTTAGCCCAGGCCAGCGGAATCCGCACACCCTATAACCTGATCCAGCCCAAGTTCATCCTGCGGGAAACCTATCAGATGAAGCTCAGCCAGAGCGGAAGCAGCCTGACGTCAAACCAGGAGGAGAAAAATCCCGGAAGCTTTGGCGTCACATATGTGCTGCTGTCCGGTGAGGAGGCGGATTATGTGGGGATTGCCAAAGCCTACAGACAATGGCTGCTTGAGGGCGGAAAGCTCACGAAGCAAAACGGCGGGGATGCCGTGCCCGTAAGGCTGGAAATGGTGCTGTCCGAGCAGGAAAAGGGGCTCATAGGCTCAAAGACAGTGACCATGACTACATTGGAGCAGACCCGCGAAATCCTGCAGGAGCTTTGCGGCGCAGGGCTTTCGGATATGAACGTTGTGCTGAGAGGATACTCGGGGGACGGCGCCTCGGGGGCAGGTCCCTCCGCCTTTTCATTCAGCGGGAAGACCGGTTCCAAATCCGCCTGGAAGAAAGAGATCCAAGCGCTCACGGAACTGGGAATTGACGTATCGCTGTACGCGGATTTTACTAGGGGATACGAGGAAGTGGGCGGATACGGCAATAAGGACGAGGCCCAGGCAATCAACCGCACCATGCTGGAATCCTTTGACAATGGGGCTTTCAACTGGCTTGCGCCCTCCTACACTGCCAATGCGCTGAATAAATTTGCCAAGAAGGCATCGGGCATGGGGATGACGATCCTGTCCTTGGACGCTTTCGGCAGAACTCCCTATTCCAACTGGAACAGAAAGGCCGTCTCCACAAGGGCGGACGCGGTAAGGCTCTGGAAGCAGGCAGACACCGCGGGAATGAGCCTGAACCTGTACGCGCCTTTTGCCTATATCTGGGAGCGCTGCGGCGCCATTTATGATATGCCATCAGGTTCCAGCAATTACTATATTTTTACGCAGACAGTGCCCTTTATGCAGATCGTGCTGAAAGGATGCATTCCCTATTACTCGGAGGGCTGGAACTTTCATGCCAACGCAAAGCTTGATCTGTTGCAGTGCGTGGAATACGGGGCATATCCTACCTGGTATGTGACCTATGAGGATTCGGTGGAGCTGATCGACACGGCTTCCTCCTGGATCTACAGCTCTCAGTATGCGGTGTGGAAAGATTCCATCATCCGGGAATACGGGGAGATCAAAGAGGGTCTTGGGAGCGTGTCGGGAGCGTGCATGGAGGATCGTGTGGTGCTGGCTGAGGATGTGGTGCGGGTGGATTATGACAATGGTGTCAGTATCTATGTGAACTATGGGAAGACGGACTGGACCGGCGATGGCGTGACTGTGGGCGGGGAAAGCTATTTGGTGAATACCGCTGCCGCGGCCAGATAGGAGTTGGGGTATGAGTAAAGGTAGAATTTCCAGAAGCACAAGGAACAACATTCGCGGATGGCTGTGCGAGGTTCCCTGGCTGATCGGATTTGCGGTGTTTACCCTGTATCCGATTGCAAGTACATTGAAAATGAGTTTTGACTCCGTGGTGATCTCCGCCACGGGGCTGGTCACGGAGCCGGTAGGGATTGACAATTACCGGAAAGCTTTTCTGGGAGACGTGACCTTTCCCAAGATCCTCCTGAATTATGTGGGGGAGATTGTCCTGCAGGTACCTATCGTGATCGTTTTTGCTATTGCCGTGGCGCTGATATTAAGCAAGGAGATCCGTGGAAGAGGGATATTCAGGACCCTGTTCTTCCTGCCGGTAATCATTATCAGCGGGCCCATCATTGACAAATTTATTGATATGGGCATGATGGCCATCCAGGGGGCGGACACCAACACGGTCATTAAGAGCGTCCTTGACATGCTGCCGGAGACGGCGGGGGGATTGCTGAAGACATTGATTGATTCCTTTGTGATGACCCTTTGGTTCTCGGGGGTGCAGATCCTGCTGCTTTTGTCCGCTTTACAGAAGATCGACAAGCCTATGTATGAGGCGGCGTATATGGATGGCGCTTCCGGCTGGGAATGCTTCTGGAAAGTAACGCTTCCCAATCTGCGCAGCATGATCGTGATCTGCATCATATATACCATTGTGACCATATCCACCTTTGATACCAATGAGGTCATCACCACCATCCAGGGCAATATGTTCCAGACCAGCCTGGGGCTGGGCTATTCTTCCGCTCAGGCATGGATCTACTTCGTGGTACTGCTATTGGTGATCGGGTTCTTCATGCTGCTCTACGGACCCCGCAAGGAGGCCATATACGGGAACACAAAAGCGGCGAAGCTGGAACTGAAACGTGCGCGCAGGCTGAAGAAAGCCCAGGACAGGAACTTAAAGAAGCTGTACCGGGAGAGCAAAAGGTACCGTGATTAGTAGGAGGTGTAGGATTGAGCAAGGCAAAAAGAAAGTCAGGGATAAAATTTCGGCCTGACAGGCACAGTGTGGTCAGGATAGGCACCAAAATAGCTTTATACGTTTTCCTGTGCATTACGGGATTCGTATTTCTCTATCCGCTGCTGAAGATGATCAGCATGAGCTTCATGACCTCGGACGATCTGGTGAATCCTTTGGTCAGCTGGGTGCCCTACGGCTTTGAGGTTTCAAATTTCACCCGGGCCATGGAGGTCCTGGGATACGGGAGTACGCTTGTGACCACCATCTATGTCAGCGTGCTTCCGGCTCTGCTGCAGACTTTGGTGTGCGCGCTGACAGGCTACGGAATCGCCAGGTATAAGTTCAGGGGGAAGAATATCCTGTTCGGGCTGATTCTGGCCACCTTTATCATTCCCTCACAGATTACCATGATCCCGCAGTTTCTGATGTACCGGAACCTGGGGATTCTCTACAGCCTGAAAGCCTATCTGCTGCCGGCGGTGTTCGGCCAGGGCATGAAGAGCGCGATTTTCGTGCTGATCTTCGTTCTCTTTTTCCAGCAGATGCCGGTTTCCCTCACGGAGGCGGCTGAGATTGACGGCGCAAACCAGATTGTGATTTTTACGAAGATAGCCGTTCCCGTGGCAAAACCGGGCTTCCTGATCAGCTTTCTGCTGTCGGTGGTCTGGTACTGGAACGAAACCTATCTGGGTTCTCTGTATTTCGGCGCGAATATCAAGACGCTGCCGATGAAGCTTGAAAACTTTGTGGAGACTTTCAATAAGATGATCAGCGCCTCAGAGGCCGGGACGGGAGTGACGGCCAATGAAGCCGTCCAGATGGCTGGTACTTTCCTGATCATGCTGCCGCTGTTGCTTCTGTACTTCTGCGCCCAGAGGCAGTTTATTGAGGGAATCGAGAAAACGGGTATTACAGGAGAATAGTATATAGAGGAGTGTGTATGGGCAGCATTGAAGTAAGGGACGGAAAAGTATTCATAAACGGCATGCCGGAGATCATCATCTCCGGCGAAGTGCATTATTACAGACTGAAAAAAGAGGAATGGCAGGATCGGCTGTCAAAGCTAAAGGAGGCGGGCCTGAACGCGGTGGCCTCCTACATTCCATGGCTGTGCCACGAGGAAGAGGAGGGAGTCTTTGATTTCGGGCAGGAGCGGGAGAATCTGGATGTGGAGGAATTTATCCGGCTCTGCCGGGACAACGGCCTGTACTTTATCGGCAGGCCCGGCCCCTTTATCATGGCGGAAATGAAGAATGAGGGGATTCCCTACTGGGTGGCCGAGCGGTATCCCGGGCTGGTTCCCACCGGATGGGACCACCGGACGGCTCCTACCAAGACCCTGGATTATCTGGCGCCGGATTTTCTGGCCTGTGTGGATAAATGGTATGCAAAGATCATGCCTGTCCTGGAGAGGCATCTGATCACAAAGGGCGGAAACGTGATTGCCTGTCAGCTGGACAATGAGATCGGGATGCTGTCCTGGGTCTCCAACACGCCGGATCTCACCGATGTGACTGTGGCAGGATTTGAGGACTGGCTGCGAAAGAATTGGGGGGAAGAGGAGCTGGAAAGGCGTTATCCTTTCCGGAACGGACTGCCGGACGTCAGGAGAAAGGCCTATGAGCAGCCCGGGGAGGGCTATGCCTTAGAGCTCCACAGGGATCTGGGACATTATATGCGCCGCAGATACGCGGAATATGCGGCGGTGCTCAAGGATATGGCGGAAAAATACGGAGTCAGGGACATTCCTTTCCTGATCAATATCCACGGAACCGGCGGAGGGCGCGGGTATACTTTCCCTGTGGGAATCAGCCAGCTGATGGAGGCCTACGGACAGTCGGACAGCTTCTGGGCAGGCTCCGATATCTATCTGTCCGGGCTGCGCCTGGAAAATGTGCAGGATTTATACCTGATTCACTGCTATATGGAGGCGGTGAACAGACAGAACATGCCCCTGGCCAGCTTTGAATTCCAGAGCGGGGAGGCGGACTATGATGAAAGCGGCAACGGAAGACTGGATATAGCGGACGCCGACTTTACCGCCAGAATGTGCATCGCTCAGGGAAACCGCCTTATCAACCATTATCTCTTTACCGGGGGCAGGAATATGCTGTTAAAAAAGCCCCGGAAAGACGGCAACAACCGGATTGCCATCACCGGGGAGAGGCACGGCTTCACTGCTCCCGTGAACCCGGAGGGAAAGCTGAGCTATACCTATGACAGAATCCGCAGGAATGCCAGAGTGCTGCTGGCCGGCAGCAGCTTCCTGGGGGACATGAGAGAAGAGCGGGACAATGTGCGGGTAGGCTTTATCCCCGATTACTTTATGACGGAATACTGTTATCCCGGCTCCGGGCGGGAAAAGGCTATGGTGGAGGAGCTTTCAAGGCGCAGGATCGGCAGCGGATGGAACACCTTTACCAAAATGCTTTTGCAAAACCACTATGCTTTCGGCGGCGTAAACCTGCAGGAGGACGGAGACTGGACGGAGGAAAAGGGGGTTCTGTTCCTGTTCAGCGCGGACTACATGGACGAAAAAGTCCAAAAGAGGCTGGCGGACTTTGCGGAGAATGGCGGGAGCCTGCTTCTGTGCGGGCGCATGCCCGTGATGGACATGGAGGGGAGACCCTGCAGGATCCTGGCGGACAGAACCGGCATCCATGTGGCGACAGAACTGGACGAGGGAAAGCTTCCCAGCCTTAGCGTGCAGCCGGAGGGCATCTGGGGAGAGTACGCGGAGGTGCGCGTGGGAGAGGCCGAGACTTTCACGGCGGAGGGAGCGGAAGTGTTCCTGCGGGCGGCTGTGGACGGCGGTGCCTGCGGCCTGATCAAAAAGACCGGAAAAGGGAAGACAGCCATTCTCTCCGCCCCCTATATCGGAAACCGGCCGGGCATCCGGCGGCTGATGGAATATCTGGGGGCATCCTGCAGACTTTCCGAGGATGCGGAATACGGCGGTGTCTTCCTGGACATCAATGGGAACGAGAGAGGGGAAAAGTATCTCCATATTCTGAATCTGGATTTTTTTGCAAAAGAATGTGGAATCTGGTATAATGGAGAAGCATTATTTGAAAGCAGAAAAATCCGGCTGGGAGCCCGGGAAGGATTGTTGTTGCCCCTTTGTCTGAAAATAGAAGGCGTGAAGATTCTGTATTCTACCGCAGAGATTCTGGAGGCAGGGCCGGGAAAACTGACTTTCCGGCTGTCCCAGAGAGAGGATGTCATCGTCCTGGAGGGGACGGGGCTGGGCATTTCGGGGGATGACTGCAGAATAGAGGAGAAGGAGGAGAAAACGTATATCTATAGCCTGAGGGACGCAAGGTGCGGGGAGGAGACCCTTGAGATCAGCTGCGGCCCCGGTAAGGATATGCGCTGATAAAGGATGGCGGTAACGATCAAGGATGTAGCAGAGGCGGCGGGGGTTTCGATTTCCACAGTATCTTACGCACTGAATCACACAGGCCCTGTAAGTAAAGAGAAGAAACAGAAGATTATGGAGATTGTGAAAGAACTGGGCTATGTGCCAAACGGGATGGCAAAAAGCCTGAAGAACCGGAAAAACGGTTTTATCGGGTATTTTGCCAATTCCCTGTACGGCGTGGTATACGGCGAGGTGATGCGGGGGATTGAGAGCGAGATGGACCGGCACGGACAGGAAATGATCGCGGCAAAATGCGGGCCCATGCAGGACATTACCCATATCAGCAGGCTCCTTTTGGAAAGGATGGTGGACGGAGCCATCATTTTCGCGGAGAAGATACCAAACGATGTGATCAGTCTGCTGGCAAGCGCCCAGTGTCCGGTGGTGGTTCTGGATCGGGAACTGGAAGCGCCGTTTGTTTCTACGGTACTGATTGATAATGAGGACAGCGCCTTTCGGGCGGGAGAGTATATCAACAGCCTGAATCTGAAAAGGGTGGCCTGCCTGGTGGGAAAGGGATTTGACGGTGAGCGCAGAATGGCGGGCTTTCGCCAGGCTGTGGAGACCTTTGGGCTGGACTGCCCGGCCGGATGGTGTATTGAGGGCGACTGGCAGGAGGAGACGGCTTACCATAGAACCGCGGAGTTCATCAAAGGAGGGAATCGCCCGGAAGTTGTCTTTGCGTTTAACGACGAGATGGCCATCGGATGCATCAGGGCTTTGCAGGAGCTGAAACTTCGGGTGCCGGAAGATATTTCTGTCATTGGCGTGGATGATATCGAGAAAAGCGCGGTCATGACCCCCCGCCTGACTACTGTGCACCGTCCTCTGTGCGAACTGGGGGAGATCGCGGCGCAGACTCTTTTGGGAATGATGAAAGGAGAGGAGAGCAGGCGTATCCTGCTGCCCACCTCCCTGATTCAGAGGGAAAGCTGCATCAAAGCCAGGGTCTGACAAAGCCCGCCAACACGGAGTAAATATACGGAGAGAAATGATTGAATAAGGGGAAACGGGTTTTGGAACCGGGCTTGTGTGAAAGCATGACAGGCCCGGGCTGAGGATATTGGGAAAGGAAAGAGATGGACTGTGGCTTGCGGTATGGGCGGGCCGGAGGGATAATGGAACAGTATATGGAAGACAGAAAAGTAAGCAAGATTCTGGAGGAAGAGGAGAGAAAGTGCTTCGGGTTCTTCTGGAATGAGGTCAGTGAATCCGGGGAGAGTTACGGACTGATCAGGGACAATGATGTGAAGCGGGATATGTGCTCCGTGGCCTCAGTGGGATACGGGCTGGCCGGACTGGCTATAGGCGCGCACAGGGGATATGTGAGCAGACAGGAGGCGGAAAGGCGGGCTGTGGGCACCCTTGTCACCATGAAAGAACGGGCGGAAAGGGTCCACGGCTTTTTTTATCATTTCCTGCATATGGAGGATGCATCCAGATACGGCGGCTGCGAATTGTCCGTCATCGATACGGCGCTGCTTCTCATGGGCGCCATGGCGGCAGGGGAGTACTTCGGCGGGGAGTGCATGAGGCTCTGGGAGGAGCTGTATGGGGAGGTGGACTGGGACTGGTACCGGGATCCGAGGCTGAACCAGTATTATATGGGCTATAATGAGAAAGAGGGGCATTTCGGGCACTGGGACCACTATGCGGAACAGTTTATCATGTATTTTCTGGGGGTGGCCGCGCCGGAGCATCCGGTGCCTCCCTCCCTGTTTTATGACTGTCCTCTGTTCTGCGATGTATATAAGGACAGCGGACTGATCTACCACAGCTACTGCGGCGGCCTGTTTGTCTATCAGTTTTCCCACGCCTTTCTAAACCTGCAGGGGAAGCGGGACCGCAGGGGCATCGACTGGTACGAGAATTCCAGGCGGGCTGCAAAAGCGGCCAGGCAGTACTGTATCGACAACCCGGGACAGAAGAAAACGTACGGCGCGGACGCCTGGGGCATGACTGCCTGCATGACGCCCCACGGCTATTCCGGGGCCCAGGGAGCGCTTCCCTGCGTGGGCAATGACAAAAACGAAGCGGACGGAACCGTTCCTCCCTGCGGCGCCATTGGCTCCATGCCTTTCTGCCCGGAGGAGGTGGAGAGCGCGGCGCGGCATTATGCGTCCATGCCGCAGCTTCAGGGAAAGTACGGTTTTCTGGATGCTTATAATCTGGACGTGGAGCCGGCCTGGTTTTCGGACAGATATATCGGCATCGATAAGGGCATCAGTCTGCTGATGATTGAGAACTACCGCTCAGGCCTGATCTGGAGACTCACCGATCAGAACAGGTACATGCAGAGAGCTTTCGAACTGCTGGAAATTCGCTGAACATCTGTAGAAAGTTTGCTGAACATCTGCCGAAAGTCCACAGGGGATTCTGACAGCAGGGCAGGCTGGCAGGGCAGAGGGCAATGCGCGTAAATCGTTATACTGCAGACTGCCGGAATTTACAGTAGGAAAAACAGGCAAAGGCGCCCTGCCGGCGATCTGCAGTCGGGATTCGTGGTAAATTTACTGGTGTACAGTATAAATATATATTGGAAAGCCACGCGCGGAGAGGCTTTGGCTTCTGTGTAGCCGCAGGGCGGCTGGAAAAGGAGGAGAGAGAATGCATCTAAACGAAAAGGAACAGGCATGGGCTCTGGAGACCCTGGACAGGGTGGCCCGCAAGCTGGAAAAGGTGGCGGAGCGGTCAAAGGACAAGATTCCCTACACCACAGTGCACGGCGTTCATGACGACAAGTCCGGTGAAAGGGAAATCGGCTGGTGGACCAACGGTTTCTGGGGCGGCATGATGTGGCAGATGTACGCCCTGACCGGAAAGGAAATCTACAAAGAAATTGCCGAAGACAATGAGCGGAAGCTGGACGCGTGTCTGATGGACTATGGGAAGCTTGACCACGATAACGGCTTCAAGTGGCTGCCCACGGCTGTGGCTGATTACCGCATGACCAAGAATCCCGCCTCTAAGAACAGAGCCCTGCTTGCCGCCGGAAATCTGGCCGGGCGTTTCAACAACCGGGGGAATTTCATACGGGCCTGGAACGATTGGGGCGCTGAGGATCATAGGGGCTGGGCCATCATTGACTGCATGATGAATCTGCCTCTCTTGTACTGGGCCGGCGAGGAGACCGGCGATCCCAGGTTCTCCCAGATCGCCGTGAGCCATGCCAATACCGCAGGCAAAAGCTTTGTCCGGGGAGACGGCTCCGTGAACCATATCGTGGAGTTCGACTTGGAGACCGGTGAAATGGTGAGAAGCTACGGCGGACAGGGCTATGGAGAGGGGTCTTCCTGGACCAGGGGCCAGAGCTGGGCGCTGTACGGCTTTACCTTAAGCTATCTGCATACCAAGGATCCGGCGTTTTTGGAGACTGCGGAGCGGGTGGCCAATTACTTTATCGCCAATATCCCCGAGAGCGGCTTTATCCCGGTGGACTTCAGACAGCCCGTGGATGTGGCGCTGGAGGATTCCACGGCGGCGGCCATTGCCTCCTGCGGCCTGATCGAGCTGGCGAAGCTAAGAGAGGGCAGGCAGAGCAGGATTTATCTGGAGGCGGCGCTTAAGATGCTGGGGGCGCTGGCTGAGGACAGGGTGCGCTGGAACGAGATGGAGGACAATCTGCTGGAAAAGTGTACGGCGGCCTACCATGACAGGGAACATGAATTTTCCATTATTTACGGGGACTATTATTTCCTGGAGGCTTTGATGAAGCTGAATGGGAAAGAGATATTCATCTGGTAAAAGCGCGGGAAGAAGTTCTAAGGCTACAAAGGACGTAGCCTAAGAACTTCTAGGCTTGCGAGCGAACGAGTTCGCTTGCAAGCCGGTCCCGCGCGGAAGAATGCCCCGGAGTGCGGGGCATTCTTCCGGTCTTGCACCTATTTGTCTTTGTGCCTGTTTGTGTCTCTGCACCAATTGGGTTTTGTGCAGATTCGGCCTTGCATGGATTTGGTTTTTATCCATTTTTATTTGTATTGATGCATTGATTGTTTTTTTGTAATAGAGTTGTGTGCTGGTGTCGGTGCCGGTAAGAAAGGCGGGGACTTTTGGGTTCCCGCCTTTTTGGTTTGGGTCAGACTTTTGCAGGGTGTTTCAGTGGATTTTGGGGGCAGGGGGCTTGGGGCTGGCCTGGGAGGTCGGGAGGGCTGGATTTCCCTGGCTTGGGGCCTGGGCTTTCTGGGGGTGGGCAGCTATCCAGGCTTGGGCCGGGGCCGGGCCTGTGGAGTCTCTGACGATCAGGGTGGCCCGCAGCTGGATGGAGCCTATGGCCACGCGGTTCAGCAGGCAGGACAGGGCGTAGAAGCCGCATTTGCCCAGGGCCAGTCGGTCCTGACGGATGGTGGTCAGGGGCGGCTGGGTGTGGGCGGTCATGGGCAGGTCGTCGAAACCTATGATGCTCACGTCCTGAGGGATACGGATTTCCCGGTCCTCGCATTCCGTCATGGCCGAGATGGCGCGGATGTCGTGGGAGAACAGGATGGCAGTGACGCCCTGTTCCATGAGCTTCGGGATATATTTGCGGGTGGAATCGTTCACATAATAGCCCAGGCCGATATAATTTTCGTTGATTTCCAGACCGTATTTCTCCATGGCGCTCAGATAGGCATTGTATCTGGCTTTCAGGATATAAGATTCCAGGGGGCCGGAGAGGAGGCCTATTTTTGTGTGTCCCAGGGAGGTCAGGTGCTTGACCGCCAGCTCAAAGCCCTCCTGGCTGTCGCAGCCCACGGAGGCTATGTGGGGGTTCTCCTTGATGTAATTGTCGTAGAGGACGGCGGGAGTTTTGGATGTACGAAACTCTTTCATCCAGGGGTCCAAGAGGGTCAGGCCCAGGATAAAAGAGCCCTGATAGCCGTGTTCTATCATGAACACGCCGTAGGGGGTGCCCCGCTGGAATTCTATGTCTATGGGGATGATATCTACCGTCCAGCCCTCCGGTTCCGCCATTTGCCGGAAGCCCAGGATAATGTCATGTCCGAACTGATTCGGAGTCTGAAAGTCCATATTCTCTACTAAAATGCACAGGGCTTTCCTCTCCTTTTGGAGACGCTTGTTGGTATAGCCTAGTTCCACCGCGGTCTCCAAAATCTTTTTGCGCATTTCCTCGCTGACATCTTTTGCATTGTTCAGCCCTTTTGAGACTGTGCTCTTGGAAATTCCCAGTTTTGCGGCAATGTCGTTTATCGTAGCCATCAGGAAATCCTCCCGTAAAAATTTTTGTGAAAAATGACAATGATTTTATGTCCCGATACCTAGATTATAGCAAGACAGCGTTTGAAAAACAAGAGTGTCTGCGAAACTTTAAGGAAAGACAAAGTATGATATTTCGTTTGTAAAATATTTTTATTAAGTGTATAATGCGGATAAAATCAGAAAATATAATGTTTCCCGGTTCGTTTTTTCGCTAATATACTGATGATAAAAAGAATCGGAAACGAAACTAATAAAAAATAGTTTCGGGAATTTGTTTCGGGAATAATTTCGAAAACCCATGCAAACTGCATAAACGCATAAATAAAATGTCTAATAATGCGGAGAACCTGCACAAACAGAGGCTTGACGCAATTCTAAAAATATGATATTTTTCTATCAACGAAATTTAAAGAAACCATTAAAAGTTTCTAAAAGCAAAATTTCTAAAAGGAGGACTTTTAAAATGAAAAAGAAAAAGATTTTTGCCACATTGCTGGCAGCGGCTATGAGCTTATCGCTTCTGGCGGGATGCGGAGGCGGAGACGACGGTTCTTCATCTCAGGGCGGCGCAGATGCTTCCCAGGGCGGAGATGCTTCCCAGGGCGCAGATGCTTCCCAGGGCGGAGATGCTTCCCAGGGCGGCGAGAACGCGTCAGGGGGGGGCAGCGGACGGTGAGACACAGGACATCGCCCTGAAAGTATGGTGCCCTCAGAACCAGATCGACACCGGCGCCATGACCCAGATGGAGGAGGCTTTCCAGGCAGCCCATCCCGAGTGGAATATCACCTGGACCAATGAGGTGGTAGGCGAGGATAAGTGCGCGGAGCAGGTGCTGACCGATGTAGGCATTGCGGGAGATGTATTCCTGTTCGCCAGCGATCAGCTTCCTCAGCTGGTACAGGCAGGCGCAATTGCCCAGCTGGGCGGCGCTACCGAGGAGATGGTGAAGAACGAGATTGCCGAATCCGTTACGGCTACCGTGACCCAGGACGGCAAGATCTATGGAATTCCTTTCACCCATAACACTTTCTTCATGTATTATGACAAGACTCTGCTGGACGAAAATGACATCAAGACCCTGGAAGGGATCATGGCTAAGGAAACGGCAGACGATGTCTACAATTTCTATTTTGAGTCCGCAGGCGGCTGGAAGCTGGGCTGCTACTACTACGGCGCAGGCTGCAGCGTCTTTGGGGCTGACGGAAGCGATTTGGCCGCAGGGGTAGACTGGAACAACGCCACAGGCCTGGCGGTAACCAACTATCTGATTGACCTGATCAACAATCCGAAATGTGCTTACGACGGTGAGATTACCGTTACGGAGCTGATTGAAAGCCACAGGCTGGGCGCATGGTTCGGCGGCACTTGGGAATATGAGAACTTCCACAGTATATTGGGAGACGATCTCGGAATGGCGATTATTCCTACTTTCAATCCGGACGGCACGGATTATCAGCTGTTGAGCTTCTATGGCTCCAAGGCAATCGGCGTCAACGCGCAGTCCAAGAACATGGCGGCGGCCGTTCAATTTGCGGCATTCATCGGAAACGAAGAGAATCAGCTTCTGCGCTACGAGCTTTCCCAGCAGGCTCCGGCCAATATCAAGGCGGGCGAGAACGAGAAAGTTATGGCGGATCCCCTTATGGCAGTACTTGTAGAGGAGTCCAATAAGGCCAGCGTGGCACAGCCCTCCAGTTCTGTATTCAGCAGCAGATATTGGACCAATGCAGGTGCGATTCCTACAGAAATCAGGAGCGGCATCATCACAAAGGACAATGCACAGGAGAGACTGGATACTTTCGTGCAGGCTATGACAGCGGAAACAGTGGGCGAATAAGTAAAATGGTATCCGCCCATACATACAGGCTGCAGCCGGGCTGTATGGGCGGATGGTGAATTGGAATCAGGAGGTTTCTGATGGGACTTTTTAAGAAGAAAGCACCGCTTAAATATGACAGGCCCAGAGACGAGAGTATATCCCATGTATTTAAGAAAGGTAATACCATCACCAAGCTTTCTTTCCTAGTTTTTGGCCTGGGAAATATAATGAATAAGCAGATTGTCAGGGGATTGATTTTCCTGGTGCTGGAGATTCTGTATTTTGTATACATGATTCTGTTTGGGATTGGCGCGATTGGGGATTTCCTGACGCTGGGTACTGTGGAACAGGGACAGGTCTATAATGAGGCATTGGGAATTTACGAATATTCCATGGGTGACAACTCCATGCTCTGCCTGCTCTACGGCGTTATTACCATTGTTCTGACCATTGCCATTATTTTCCTGGCATGCATGTCCGCCAAGAGCGCGTACTGCACCCAGGTCCGTATTGCCAAGGGACAGCATATTCCTACTTTCCGGGATGATATACGCTCCCTGAAAGAGGAGAATCTGCATGCATTCCTGCTTGCGCTTCCGATCATCGGCATTCTGGTCTTCACCATTGTTCCGCTGGTATTCATGATTTTGATTGCTTTTACCAGCTATGACCATGAACATCAGCCCCCCGGGTCGCTGTTCTCCTGGGTAGGTTTGGAGAATTTCCGGTCGTTGGTGGCATCCACGGGCTCCCTGGCCAAAACGTTCTGGCCTGTGCTGGGATGGACCCTGATCTGGGCCGTGTCCGCTACGGTGACCTGCTATATCTTAGGGCTCTTGCTGGCGCTTCTGATCAACCGTAAGGATACCAAGGCCAAGGGCTTCTGGAGATTTATGTTCGTTTTGTCAGTGGCTGTTCCTCAGTTCGTTACCCTGCTGACCATGAGGACCATCTTCAATGCCAACGGACCGGTGAACGTGCTTCTGCGTGAAATCGGCATCATAGGGGCAACGGAGTCCATACCGTTCTTCACGGATCCGCTGCTGGCGAAGATTACCATCATCTGCATCAATATCTGGATCGGCGTGCCTTTCACCATGCTGTCCACCACGGGTATCCTGCAGAACATCCCTGCGGATCTCTACGAGGCGGCGAAGATAGACGGAGCCAGCGCGCCCGTCATTTTCAGAAAGATTACGCTGCCCTACATGCTGTTTGTTATGACGCCCAACCTGATCACATCCTTTACGGGCAACATCAACAACTTTAATGTAATCTTCCTGTTGTCAGGCGGCGGTCCTGATTCGCTGGATTATTATTTTGCAGGCAAGACGGACTTGCTGGTGACCTGGCTCTATAAGCTGACCATCACCCAGAAAGACTACAACCTGGGCGCGGTTATCGGTATTCTGGTCTTTATCATCCTTGCGACTCTGTCACTGTTGACCTATCACCGTACAGGTGCCTACAAAGATGAGGGGGCGTTCCAATAATGAGATTAAAGAGAAGAATCACAAATGCAGGCTGTTATGTGCTGCTGACGATACTTAGCATTATCTGGGTTCTGCCCATCCTGTTCGTCATATTGACATCGTTTCGCGCGGAGGGCGGCTCCTATAAAACCTATATCATGCCTAAGGGATATACCCTGAATAACTACAAGGAGCTGATTCTGGGTATCAACAGTAACATCACGGGAGGCACCAGCATCGATTTTACCAGGTGGTTTTTTAACACCCTGATCATTGCCATTTTCAGTACTTTGCTGTCCGCGTTCTTTGTGCTGTGCGTCTCTTTCGTCATGAGCCGTCTGCGCTTCAAGATGCGCAAGAAGTTCCTGAACATTGCCATGATACTGGGTATGTTCCCGGGTTTCATGTCCATGATCGCGGTGTATTACATCCTGAAAGGCTTAGGGCTTTTAGAGACTGGCGTGTTGAAGCAATTGTCGCTGGTGCTGGTGTACTCGGGAGGCGCGGGGTTAGGCTTCTATATGGCAAAGGGATTCTTCGATACCATTCCGAAGTCCATTGACGAGGCGGCCTTTATCGACGGCGCTACTAAGTGGGATACCTTTACCAAGATCACCATCCCGCTGTCCAAACCCATCATTACCTACACTCTGCTGACCTCTTTCATGGGTCCCTGGGTGGATTACATCTTCGCAAAGGTTATCATGGGCAACGACACCAAGTACTACACCATCGCCATCGGTCTGTGGACCATGCTGGAGAAAGAGTACGTGGATTACTATTACACCCAGTTCTACGCGGGTTGTGTATTGATTTCCATTCCGATCGCCATTGTCTTCCTGCTGTCGCAGAGCTGCTACGTGGAAGGCGTATCCGGCGCGGTAAAGGGCTGACGGATTCCCTGAGAAAGGGGTTTTTCTTGACAGTCCTGTATGAAATGTTGTAAACTATATTTGTGCTGCTGCAGAGAATGAATGGACATTCATGGCGGACGGGAAGCTGCGTAAGAGGCTTCCTGCCCCATTGCGGCGGCATTTTTATTAGGGGAAGCGTGCCCAAAGTGCGGGCATTCCTCAGGGTTAGGCATCTGGAGGTAAGAGTGAAAGAGAATATTGCCAAACGCCTGGCTTTTTTCGCCAGTGAAGAATTTGATAAAAAATTCCGATACGACGGAAAGGATCTGGGAGCAGTCTGCAGGGAGGGCAGGACAGTATTTAAGGTGTGGAGCCCTCTTGCGGAGCGGATTGAGCTGCGGCTCTACAGGGACGGCGCTTCGGAAAGCTATCTGAGACAGGAGATGCAGGCCGGGGAAAGGGGCGTATGGAGCCTGGCATTTGAAGAGAGTCTGCATGGAGTGTATTACGATTATGAAGTCGTGATAGAGGGAAAGGAAACCTGCACCGCGGATCCTTATGCTGTGGGCTGCGGCTGTAACGGGGACAGGAGCATGGTGGTGGATCTGGGGCGGACGGATCCGCCGGGATTCGGCGCGGACAGGGCACCGTCGCTTTGCGGGGAGCAGATCATTTACGAACTGCATATTAAGGACTTTTCCTATGACAAGGACAGCGGCATTCCGGAGGAGTACCGGGGGAAATACAAGGCATTTACCGTAAGGGGGACAGGTGGAAGCTATCCCACCTGCATGGAGTATCTCAAGAGCCTGGGTGTTACCCATGTGCATCTGCTGCCTTTTTTTGATTACGGATCCGTAGATGAAGCCGGGGACGAGGGGCAGTTTAACTGGGGATATGATCCGAAAAATTATAATGTGCCGGAGGGATCTTATGCCACGGATGCCGCGGACGGGCTGACCCGGATCCGGGAGTGCAAGGAAATGATACAGGCATTCCATGAAAACGGCATGCGTGTTGTGATGGATGTGGTGTATAATCATACGCACAGGGAGGACTCCTGGTTTCAGAGAATGGTGCCGGATTACTATTACCGTTATCTGGAGGACGGCAGCCTGGCCAACGGCTCCGCCTGCGGAAACGATATGGCGGCGGGACGGTCCATGGTGGACAATTATATCGCGGATTCCGTGCTGTACTGGGCGGAAGAGTACCATATAGACGGCTTCCGGTTCGACCTGATGGGACTGCTTACGGTGGAACTGATGAACCGGATCCGCAGAGAGCTGGACGAAAGGTTCGGGCCCGGTGAGAAGCTGCTCTACGGAGAGCCCTGGAGCGCGGATTTCTCTCCTCTGGAGGAGGGGACCATAGCTGCCGAAAAGAAAAACGCCGCGCATCTGGAGGACGGTGTGGCGTTTTTTTGCGACGATACCAGGGATGCCATCAAGGGAAGCGTTTTCTATGGAGATGCCCCGGGCTTTGTCAACGGCGGCAAAGGTATGGAGCAGGCGATTCTCCATGCGGTGACCGGATGGCGGGATGGCGGCGCCTGCTTTTTGCCTAAAAGCTGCAGGCAGATCATAAATTATGTGTCGGCCCATGACAATTTTACTCTCTGGGATAAGCTGGTGATATCCATGCGCCCCAACGAGACGAATTTCGATACAAAGTATGAGGATGTTCTGGCCGCCAACAAGCTGGCCGCTTTCATCTATTTTACCTGCCAGGGGAATCTGTTCCTGCAGGCCGGGGAGGAGTTCGCGCGCACGAAGCAGGGAGAAGACAACAGCTACTGCGCTTCGCCAAAGCTGAATATGCTGAAATGGAGCAGGACGGCAGAGTATGGGGAGTTGGTGGACTATTACAGAGGCCTCATAGGGCTGCGCAAGCGTCTGCCGGGCCTGTGCGACAAATCCCCGGAGGCAGCGGAGCGGATTCACTGCGGTACTGTCCGGAGAAAGGGCGTGGTGTCTTTTCTGGTGGATAACAGGTCCACAGAGACCTGTGGGTGGGAGGATTTGTTTATTATATACAATGCCTCCGGCCGGGCCTGTCAGGTTCCGGTACCGGACAAGGCGCCGGATTTGGCTTCGGAGTCTGCGGCAGCCGTATCCAAGGGGCTTTGGGAAGTGCTGGCGGACGGGAAAGAGGCCGACTGCCGAAAGCCGGCGGCGCTTACGGGCGGCTGCGTTCGGGTGCCCGCCCACAGCGGGATGCTGCTGGGCAGAGTCTGTCCGAAGGCCTATGCTGTCACAGGGAGTGCATGAATGTCGTCTGAAAAGGAACCGGCCGGGAGGCCGGCACCCCTTTTTAAATAATAAGAAAGTGTCCGTCAAAGCGGACCAGGAGGTAAGACCATGAAGAGAGCCAGCGGAATACTGCTTCCGATTGCCAGTCTGCCGTCGAAGTACGGCATCGGCTGCTTTTCCAGAGAGGCATATGATTTCATTGACAGGCTGAAAGAGGCGGGACAGAGCTATTGGCAGATTCTGCCCCTTTCTCCCACAAGCTATGGGGACTCCCCGTATCAGTCCTTTTCTTCCTTTGCGGGGAATCCGTATTTCATCGATCTGGAGGCGCTGATAGAGGAGGGCGTACTGACGAGGCAGGAGTGCGAGGCATGCGATTTTGGCCGGGATCCGGAGCAAATCGACTATGGTAAGCTTTACATAGAGCGGTTCCCCCTGCTGCATCTGGCCTATGAGCGCAGTAATATCGCCCAGAATCCGGACTTTATCCGTTTCGTGGAGGAGAACGCCGCCTGGCTGGAGGACTATGCGCTGTTCATGGCCGTGAAGAAACGCTTTGACGGGGCTGCCTGGGAGGAGTGGGCGGAGGATATCAGGAAGCGCTGGTCCTACGCCATGGATTACTATAGAAGAGAGTGCTATTTCGATGTGGAATTCTACAAATACCTGCAGTACCAGTTCCATGTCCAGTGGGAGAAGCTCAAAGCCTACGCCAATGAGAACGGCATCCGGATCATCGGGGACATTCCTATCTATGTGGCCTACGACTCGGCGGATGCCTGGGCCAATCCGGAGATGTTCCAGTTCGACGCGGACTCCAGGCCCCTGGCAGTGGCGGGCTGCCCGCCCGACGCTTTTTCCGCCACGGGACAGCTCTGGGGGAACCCGCTGTACAAATGGGATTACCACAGGCAGACCGGATTTGCGTGGTGGTGCCGCAGGATTGACTACTGCTTCAAGCTGTATGATGTGGTGAGAATCGACCATTTCAGGGGATTTGACGAGTATTACAGCATTCCTTACGGGGAGGAGACGGCCGTGAACGGCCACTGGGAGAAAGGACCGGGGATGGAGCTGTTCCGGGTGCTGCAAAGCAGGCTGGGGGACAAGGAAATCATTGCCGAGGATCTGGGCTTTTTGACGCCTACCGTGGCGAAGCTGCTAAAGGACAGCGGGTACCCCGGCATGAAAGTGCTGGAGTTCGCTTTCGATCCCAGGGAGGAGACAGACTACCTGCCGCACAGTTATGACCGTAATTGCGTGGTATACACGGGAACCCATGACAATGAGACGCTGGTACAGTGGTACAAGGGGCTGGACGAGGAATCAAAGGCGTTCGCGGCGGAATACATGAACAATGCCTCCACGCCGGATGCGGAGAAATACTGGGATTTCGTGCGTATGGCCATGATGAGCTCGGCAGACACCTGTATCACGCCGGTTCAGGATTACCTGGGACTGGACGCCGAGGCCAGGATCAACCATCCCTCCACCCTGGGGGGAAACTGGGAGTGGCGGATGTCGCCGGATATGCTGGATGAGGCCATGATCCGGAAGATATACAGGCTCACCAGAATCAGCAGCAGGCTGCCCGAGGAGGAGCAGATCCGGCTGAAAGAGGAGCAGGCGAAACGGCTTGCGCTGAAAGAGCTGGAAGAGAAGAAAGCAAAAGAAGCGAAAGCAGCGAAAGAAAGAAAAGAAGAAAAAGACGTAAAAGACACCAAAGACATAAAAGAAGCAAAAAATGTAAAAGAGGCGAAAGAAACCGGCGAAGCAAAAAAAGCTTCGGAGAAAGATAAGGCGGCTTCGGAGAAAGAAAATGCTTCGCAGATCAAGGCGGAGTCTAAACGGGCCTGAAATCAGTAAGACAATAAGGCGGAGGGAAATTGGATGAAATTCGTGTATGGAAAACAGGACTGGAAGACATTTGAGCGCGGCGAGGAAAACTGTTTTTTGATGACGAATGGCCTGGGCGGCTTTTCATCGCTTACTATGATCGGCTCCTGCGGGCGGAATGACCATGCGGTGCTGATGGCCTGCGTACATTCTCCCAATCATCGCTACAACATGATTCACCGGCTGGAGGAGATCCTTTTCATCGGGGAAGAGGAAGTACATCTGTCCAGCCAGGATTACCTGGACCAGGCGAGGGAGCAGGGCTTTCTGTATCAGACAAAGTTTACCTATGAGGATTATCCCCGGTGGACCTACCTGGTAAAGGGCATAGAGATCGTTCGTACCATGGTGCTGTCCCAGGGGGAGAATTCCGTGGGAATTTCCTATGAGATCCGCAATCATTCCGGAAAAGAGGCGGTGCTGGAGGTCTATCCCCACCTGGAATTCGTGCCCAAGGGCGCATTGCTTACCCGGGAGCAGGCATTTACCCTGGAGGAGGGGAAGATCAGCTCCAACGGACAGACACTCCACTTCTGGACAGACGGCGATCTGTGGGAACTTCCCCTCACCTTTCGGGAGGGATTGTACTATGCCTATGACCACTGCGACGGACGCCGGGAGACGGGACGCACTGCGGTGAACCACAAGATTTCCCGCCGTGTGGAAGCCGGGACCGGTGGGGAGCTGGAGATGGTATACGGCATGCTGCCCAAACTGCCCAGGCCGGCCCAGATGCGGGAAGAGATGTGCCGGTACAGGGAGACCCTGCGGGAAAAGGCCGGATTTGCGGACGACACCGCCTGCACCCTGGCAGCCGCTGCCGGCCAGTTCATCTCCTACCGCTCCTCCACGGCCAAGCAGACCATATTGGCGGGCTTCCCTTTCTTTGAGGACTGGGGGAGGGATACCATGATCGCCATGCTGGGATGCTGTCTGGCCACGGGACAGTATGAGACGGCGGAAAGCATCCTGCAGACCTTTATGGCCTACTGCAAAAAGGGCCTGATGCCCAATCTGTTCCCGGAGGGGAAAGAGGCGCCCGGATACAATACCGTGGACGCTTCGCTTCTGTTTATCCTGGCAGTGTATGAATACTACAGGAAGACAAAGGACAGTGTGCTGGTAAAGAGCGCCTATCAGACCATGAGAGAGATCATCGACTGGTACGAAAAAGGGACGGATTTCGGTATCCGCATGGATGAGGACGGTCTGATTCTGGCGGGACAGGACTATGACCAGGTGACCTGGATGGACGTGCGGGTGGGAGACATCCTGCCGACGCCCAGACATGGAAAGCCTGTGGAGATCAATGCCTACTGGTACAATGTGCTGCGTATCATGGGGGAATTTCGCAAGTTTTTCCCCGAGGACGAAAAGGACTATGAGGGCATGGCGGAGCGGGTGATGGAAAGCTTTGAAGAGAAGTTCTGGAACCAAGAGGCGGGATGCCTGAAAGATGTGGTGTCCGGCACCAGGGCTGACCTGCAGATCCGCTGCAACCAGATCTGGGCCGTGTCTCTGCCATTCTCCGTACTGCCGGCGGAAAAGGAGCGGCAGGTGGTGGAGGTGGTATTTAGCAAGCTCTATACCCCTTACGGACTGCGGACGCTGGACCCGGCAGACCAGGAATTCCATCCTTTCTACGGGGGACCCCAGCTGGAGCGGGATCTGGCCTACCATCAGGGGACGGTCTGGGTCTTTCCGCTGGGCGCCTATTACCGGGCGTATCTGAAAGTTCATGGGTACACGGCGGAGGCGAAAGCATATGTGCGGGAGCAGTTGGAGAGCATAGGAGCCGCCCTGCGGGAGGGCTGTATCGGCCAGCTGCCGGAAATCTATGATGGGGGCAATCCCGTGTCCTCCAAGGGGTGTTTCGCCCAGGCCTGGAGCGTGGGGGAGATCCTCAGGGTGTATGACGCGCTGCGCTCCTGAGGCCTGGGGCTTGGCTGCGGAATTTGCAGGAAAGCATTCCCTGTGGGCTGACTATAGGAATTCCAGGGATGGCGGGTGTAAAAGCGTATTTTGGGGCCGGCTTTGCTACGAGTCAGTAGTCCCTCCGGACACCCGGCCGGAGGGAATGAGGGGCGGCAGGAACGCGATGTCCGGGGGAATTTTAGAGAAGCCCGCTGCGGGATACGATCAGGGCCGCCTGCCCGGGAAAGGAGCGATATGTACCGGAATTACATTTTCGATTTCTACGGAACGCTGGCGGATATCCGCACGGATGAGGAGAGCCCCTGCCTGTGGCAGAAGATGGCCGAAATTTACCGGGCCATGGGGGCGGCCTATGGGGCGGATGAACTGTCATCGGCGTTTCGACGCTTAGAGGGGGAGGAGACTGCGAGGATCGGGATACAGGACGCGGAGCCGGACTTGTCCAGGGTGTTCGCCAGGCTGTATCTGGAAAAGGGCGCCGCCTGCAACGAGACTCTCACGAAAATGACGGCAGTCACGTTCCGGGCGCTGTCCAGAGAATATATCCGGGCCTATGACGGCGTGGAGGAGTTCCTTGGGGAGCTTAGGGCGCGTGGGAAAAGAGTCTATCTGCTCTCCAACGCTCAGACGGACTTTACCAGGCCGGAGATCGAGATGCTGGGCCTGACGAAATATTTCGACGGCATCTTCATTTCCTCGGAGCAGGGATGTAAGAAGCCCTCAAAGACATTTTTTGAAAGGCTTCTGCAGAAATATGCCCTGGATCCCAAAGAGAGCATCATGATCGGAAACGATGAGTCGGCGGACATTGCCGGAGCCCGCCTTGTGGGGATGGATTCCCTCTACATCCACACCGCCATATCCCCTGCGGAATACGGCCGGGTGGAGTCCACATATCGGGTTATGGACGGGGATTTCCGGAAAGTCAGGGGACTTATTTTATAAAGACTACAGATTTGCGATAAATAAGGGCTGCTCCGTCAGCGGGGAGATTGCCAGAATAGTGAAAGCTGCATACAGAGGCTGAAATGGGGCGGACAGGAATGTCCGCCCTTTGCGCTGTCCGGAACCCGGGTTCTTTTAAAGCGTTCCTCCGACTGCTTTGAGGGATCTGTCATTCCGTTCCGCCCAAAGCTGCCCGTTATATTCAGAAATTCAGGATTTTCACAAGTAACAGAAAGGTATTGTTTTTTTACTAAGTATATGGCAGAATGAAGATACGCATGGCACCCTGAGACTGCGCATCAGACCCGCGGCATGGAAAGGGGCCCGAAAGGAGGACATAGCTATGGACAAAATGAAAGTGGCAGTGATAGGCTGCGGAACCATCGCCAACAGCGCACACATCCCTGCCTACATGAAGAACGAGGATGTGGAGATCAAGTATTTCTGTGACATCATCCCGGAGAGAGCGGAGGCTGCCGTGGAGGAATACGGCTGTGGCACAGCAGTGATTGACTACCGGGAAGTATTGGCTGACCCGGAGGTGGAGGCAGTGTCTGTCTGTACGCCGAACAAGATGCATTCGGTCATTTCCATAGACGCGCTGAAAGCCGGCAAGAACGTGCTCTGCGAGAAGCCCGCCGCCAGGGTCTACGAAGAGGCCGTGGCCATGCAGCAGGCTCAGCACGAGAGCGGCAAGGTGCTCAACATCGGCGTGGTGAACCGGTTTAACAATCAGGTGAACCGCATCCGCGAGTATATTAAAGAGGGCCGCCTGGGAGAGATCTATCATGTATATATCAGCTTCCGTGCCCACAGGAGCATCCCGGGTCTGGGCGGAGCCTTTACCACCAAGGAGATTTCCGGCGGCGGCGTGCTCATAGACTGGGGCGTACACTATCTGGATCTGACGATGTACTGCCTGGGAGACCCCAAGGCCCTTACGGTGTCCGGCGAGGCTTTCTGCAAGCTGGGCAAAGATATCCGGGGATACACCTACAAGGACATGTGGGCAGGCCCTCCTGTCAAGGACGGCATCTACGATGTAGACGATTCTGTCACTGCCCTGATCCGTACCGATGGGCCTACTTTCACCTTGCATGGGGCCTGGGCGCAGAATATCGGAGAGACCGAGACCTATATCGACTTCATGGGCGACAAGGGCGGCATCCGCCTGCAGTACGGCAAAGACTTCACGGTATACACGGCAGAGCATGACGCACTGGTGCAGTTTACGCCCGAGGGAAAGAGCGAGAACATGTTCCAGACTGAGATCGACTCTTTCGTCAGGTGCATCCGCACCGGCGAGAAGCTTCCATCCCATATCGACACCGTGCTGAAGACAGCCAGGATTCTGCAGGCCATCTACGACTCGGCAGAACAGCACAGGGAGATTGTACTGGACTGATCATGCCGGGAGAAGCCTGATGCAGTGTGCCAAGGCCGCGGTTTTGGCGCACTGCATATTTGACCCGCAGCAAGATTGCCCCGGACAATGCGAGGCAGGAGATACAGGAGAATGGATGCGCTGGCAAGATTATGTTTGCGTTCCGGAGAATCCTGTCTTATAATAGAAGAATAGCGAGGGAGCATATTTTATGGGATGGGAGAAAACAGATGAAGAATTTCAGATTTTTGCTGGAATATGACGGAAGCCGGTATTACGGATGGCAGCGCCAGCCTGAGAAGAACACCATTCAGGGCAAGCTTGAGCATGTGCTTAGCCTGATGTGCAAAAAGGACACGGAGGTCATCGGGGCAGGGCGCACGGACGCCGGCGTCCATGCCAAAGGCATGGTGGCCAATGCCTGGCTGGAGACGAAGATGAGCTGCGAGGAAATCCGGGATTACATGAACCAGTATCTGCCCGACGACATCGCGGTGCGGGAGGTCAGGGAGGCTGCGGACAGGTTCCATGCCCGGTACAACACCACGGGCAAGACCTATCGCTACACCTGCCAGGACGGTGCGGTGAAGTCCGTGTTTGACAGGAAGTACTGCGTCAGGCTGGACGAGCGGCCTGACCTTTCAAAGATGCAGCAGGCGGCGGAGCTTTTGCAGGGGGAGCATGACTTTCGGAATTTCTGCGTGAACCTCCGGATGAAGAAGTCCACGGTGCGCAATGTAGATCATATAGAGATCAAAAGAGAGGGAGAGTATCTGTATTTCACTTTTCACGGCAACGGATTCCTCCAGAACATGGTGCGCATCATGGTGGGGGTGCTGCTGGAAGTGGGCTACGGCAATGTAACCCTGGAGGAGGTAAAGGAATCCCTCACAGGCTTTGTGCGGCAGAAAGCCGGCCCTACGGCTCCGGCGGCAGGGCTGTGCCTGATAGGGGTGGACTACAATTAGGCAAGATATTTGAAAGAAGTGCGCTTTTAAACTTTTGATTGATATGCGCCGGAGCGTGCAAGGTGTATAGACATGAAGCTCATATTTTCGTATCTGAAAAAATACCGCGGAATGATAATTGTGGCTATGACCATCAAGTCCATAGCCGCCCTGGGGGAGCTGATGCTCCCCTATGTTTTGGAGCATATGGTGGACGATGTGGTGCCGAGGAAAAGCGGGGCGCTGATTTTCGGCTGGGGCGCGGTGATGATCGCCCTGGCCGTTTTCGTGCGCCAGAGCAATATAAAGGCCAACCGGATGTCCGCTAAGGTGGCCAAGGAGAGCATCTATGAAATCCGCAGGGATCTGTTCTGGAAGTCCCTGGGATTATCGGGAAATCAGGTGGACGAATTCGGCCTGCCGTCGCTGAACTCCCGGATGACCTCGGATTCCTACAATGTGCAGAACTTTATCCGCAGTTTCCAGGCTATGGGGGTCAGGGCTCCTATCCTGCTGATCGGGGGCATTGCGATTACATTGACCATGGACGTGGGACTGGCATCGGTTTTGTGCATTCTGGCGCCCATCATGATCGCGCTGGTGGTGTTCGTGTCCTGGAAAGGCATTCCTTTGTATGAAAAGGTGCAGCAGTGCGTGGACGACATCGTGCGCATCATGCGGGAGAACATAACCGGCATCCGGGTGGTGAAAGCCCTTTCCAAAGAGGACTACGAAATCCGCCGCTTTGACCAGGCCAACCAGCATATGGCGGGAAAGGACATCCGTGCCGGTATCGTCATGGCCCTGCCGGGGCCGCTGATGACCTTTGTGCTGAACGTAGGCCTGACCATAGTGGTGGTGGTGGGCGCTGTCAGGGTCAACGGAGGGTTAACCAAGCCCGGAGTCATCCTGGCTTTTCTCACTTATTTCAATATGATATCCATGGGGGTCATGGGCCTGAACCGGGTCTTCATGATGATGTCCAAGGCCAACGCGTCCGCATCCAGGATCGCGGCAGTGGTCTATGCGGAGGATGAACTGGTGCCGCTGCCGGAAGAGAAAGCTGCGGTGACGGAGCGGGAGGGCTATATTGTCTTTGACCATGTGGGCTTCCATTACGGCAGGAAAACGGCGGGGACGGTTCCCGAGTCGGGCAACTTGGCAAACTTTAGCGACCGTCAGTATAAATTTGACGGTCAGGGGCGGCAGAAGTCCCTGGACGATATCGATTTTTCCATGAAAAAGGGCGGGACGCTTGGCATCATCGGTGCCACCGGCTGCGGAAAGACCACCATCATCAACCTGCTGATGCGCTTCTATGACGCGGACGAGGGGGCTGTCTTTATCGACGGAAAGGACGTGCGCACCTATGACAAGGACACGCTGCACAGGATGTTTGGCGTGGTGTTCCAGAATGACGTGATCTTTGCGGACAGCTTAAAGGAGAATATTGCTTTCGGGCGGGACGTGTCCCCGGAGCAGATGGATGCCGCCGCGGCGGACGCCAGGGCCCGGGATTTCATTCGGGAGTATGAGGATACATACGAATATAAGGCCGTAGTCAGAGGGGCCAATCTAAGCGGCGGTCAGCGCCAGCGGGTGCTGATCGCCAGGGCGCTGGCCGCGGCCCCGGATATCCTGATTTTGGACGATTCTTCCAGCGCGCTGGACTACAAGACGGATGCCGCCCTGCGGAAAGCCATCAGGGAGCACCACGCGGGCACCACTGCGATTATCGTGGCCCAGCGCATCAGCTCCATCATGAGCCTGGACGACATCATCGTCCTGGAAGAGGGGAAGATCATCGGTCACGGCACCCACGAGGAGCTGTTGGAGAGCTGCCCTATGTATCAGGAAATTTATCGGGTTCAAATGGGAGCGTGAGAAGCGTGAGAAGAAGTTCTAAGCCTGCAAAGCACGCAGGCTTAGAACTTCTAGGCTTGCAAGCGAAGGGATTCGCTTTGCAAGCCAGTCTCACGCGAAAGAATGCCCGGAGGGCGGGCATTCTTTCAGGTTGGTGCGGATGCGGTGCTTGGGTTGGGTGTATGGCTGGGAGGAGAGGGATTATGGCATCTAGGGAGAGTGTGCGGAAGAAGCCGAAAGATACGAAAAGGACGCTATTGCGGCTACTGCGATATGTGGGAGCTTATAAGTGGCTTCTTGCCTTTATCATCGCGCTGTGCTTTGTCAGCAATTTCCTGGCGCTCCTGGGGCCCAGTATGGCAGGGTCTGCCATCAATGCGGCCTCGGCGGGGGCGGGGAAAGTGGATTTTGACCAGGTGTCCTATTATGCTAAGAGGATGCTGTTCTGCTATGTTTGCTCCTCTGTGGTCACGGTCTGCATCAATATGATGATGATGTGCATCTCGAAATGGATTGCCAGGAAGATGCGGGGGGATGTGTTTGACAAGCTCATGCGGCTGCCGGTGGGGTATTTTGACCAAAACCAGACCGGGGACATCATTAGCCGGGTTTCTTATGATATAGATGTAGTCAGCACCTGCATTGCCACGGACGTGGTGCAGATACTGACCAGCCTTGTGACGGTGGTGGGGTCGCTGGCCATGATGATCTACATCGCGCCCACCATGTCGCTGATGGTGCTGGTGACCATTCCGGCGGCAGTAATCTACACTGCGAAGATGCGGAGCATCACTCAGCCCAGATATTCCAAGCGCTCGAAGAATTACGGCATTATGAACGGTTTCGTGGAGGAGATGTTCTCCGGGCAGAAGACGATTATGGCTTACGCCTACGAGAACAGAGTGTCCGAGCGCTTTGATACCATCAACCAGAACGCGGCAAAGGCCTACTATGACGCGGAGTATTACGGCGTCACCATGGGTCCTTCGGTGAACTTCATCAGCAACCTGGGCCTGTGCCTGATCGCCATGTTCGGGTCTTTTCTGTACATGCTGGGGAATATCACGCTGGGGCAGATTTCCTCTTTCGTGCTGTATTCCCGCAAATTTTCAGGGCCTATCAACGAGATCGCCAACATCACCAATGAGATCTACTCCGCTCTGGCGGCGGCAGAGAGGGTATTCGGTCTGCTGGACGAGGAAGAGGAGCTGGCGGACGTAAGCAGCGCCAGGGAGCTTACGGACGTGGAGGGCAATGTGGCCCTGGAGCATGTATACTTCGGGTATGACAAGGGCCGCACTATTATCCATGACCTGAACCTGGAGGCGGGGGCAGGGAAGATGGTGGCCATTGTAGGCCCCACCGGAGCCGGGAAGACCACCATCATTAACCTGCTGATGCGGTTCTATGACGTGGACAGCGGTCAGGTGCTGGTAGAGGGCGGCGATATCCGGGACTATACCAGACAGAGTCTGCGGGGGGCATACGCCATGGTGCTCCAGGATACCTGGGTGTTCAAGGGGACGATTTTCGAGAATATTGCCTACGGCAAGGAGGGGGCCACCATGGAAGAGGTGGTGGCCGCGGCAAAAGCCGCCTATATCCATCCTTTCATCATGAGGCTGCCCGAGGGGTACGACACCGTCATCAGCGAGGACGGCGGCAACATCTCAAAGGGCCAGAAGCAGCTTCTCACCATTGCCCGGGCCATGCTCTATGACGCCAAGATGCTCATCCTGGATGAGGCCACGTCCAACGTGGACACCAGCACGGAGCGCAAGATCCAGAAAGCCATGCGGGAACTGATGAAAGACAAGACCTGCTTTGTGATTGCCCACAGGCTGTCCACTATCCAGAATGCGGACCACATACTTGTAGTGGACAGGGGAGACATTGTGGAGCAGGGGAATCATGAGAGCCTGATGGAACGGAAAGGATTCTATTATAAGCTGTATGCGGCGCAGTTTGAGTGATGTGGGATTTTACTTCCCATGATGTGTGAAAAAGGAGAGATGATACATTTTATAGTGGAATCTGCATAAAATAGGCTGAAAGAGCCATATGCAACCGCTGGTTGACAGATTTCCAAGCGCAATTGGTAGTTGTCAACCGGCTTTTTTGCTACGATTGCAGCATCCAGGGAGACAGCGGATGAGAACTTTCCGGGCATGATGTCCTAATCAGGGCGGAGAAGACAGCCGGAGGAGGACGGCATTATCGGACTCGAAAGATTGCGATGCGGCGTGGAAGCTGCGGCGCTTGCAGACGGTCCCATGGCCGGCCGCGTACCCTGGGAAAAACAGGCACGGAGCGTGCGGAAAGGAAAAGCTGCAGAAGCGGCAGGAGAAGATATGATATTGGCAGAAAAGGTTATGGCACTGAGGAAGAAAAACGGATGGTCACAGGAGGAGCTGGCGGAGAAACTCAACATTTCCAGGCAGTCCGTGAGCAAATGGGAGAGCGGCGCCTCCATTCCTGACATTGACAAAATTATCGCTATGAGCGGCCTCTTTGGGGTCAGTACGGATTATCTGTTGAAAGACGATGTGGAGAAAGAGCTGCCCTCGGAGACGGAGGATGTCTATGAGAGGAGAAAGGAGAGGGCAGTGTCTTTGGAGGAGGCCAACGGCTTCATGGGCCTGGTAAAGAAGCTGGCAGGGCGGATTGCCTTTGGGGCGGGATTGTGCGTCCTCTCTCCAATTCCCATGATTGTCATGAGCGGCCTGGCGGAGTACGGCGGGGACGCAGGAGTCCCCGGGGCATCGGCTATGAGCGAGGACATGGCAGGGGGATTAGGGATGGTGATTCTGCTGGTGCTGGTGGCCATCGGCGTGGCAATTTTGATTCTCTCCGACATGCGCACGGAGAAGTACCGGTATCTGGAGAAAGAAACTCTGGCCTTGCAGTATGGGGTGGAGGGAATTGTCAGGAAGCGGAAAGAGGAGTTCGCGGCACGGTACCGCTTCTGCGTGGTGGCCGGGGTTACCCTGTGTATCATCGGCGTGGTGCCGCTGATGGTGGCGGCAGCCTTTTCGGCGGGGGATTTGGTTTACATCTATTGTGCGGGAGTGCTGCTTTTTATGGTGGCTGTGGCGGTAGTGCTGTTCGTGTGGTCCGGCAGCATCCAGGGCAGCTTTGACAAGCTCTTGCAGGAGGGGGACTATACGGCGGAGGAAAAGGCGCTGCACAAGAAGACTTCTTTCTTCCCCACAGTGTACTGGTGCCTGGTGACCGCACTGTTTCTGGGCCTGGGCTTGTATTTGGACAATTGGAGGTACACGGCTTTCATCTGGCCTGTGGCGGCGCTGCTGTTCGTGGCTATTCAGTATATTGTGAAAGAAGTGGCGAAATCCAGGCTGGAGAAGCGGGACTGACAAGGCTTCGCAGCAGGGAGGACTTTCAAAAGTCCGCGGGGGACCGATGGTGTCAGGTGTGAGGAATGAGGCAGAGGCTGGGATTCATGAAGCGTACAGGATCCAGGAAACAGTACGAGAAGGATATCCGGGAAAACCTGCATTTTTTTCTTGCTTTCTTCCCGCAAGTTGTGTAATATGAGAACAAAGAAAAGCCATAGCACCATCATAAGGGCCTTTCCAAGGAGGATTACCATGAAGCAGCAACAGGCATTTTCAGGCAGTGAAAGGATGTTAAAGGGCGGACTTCACTGCCACACCACGCGTTCCGACGGCAAGGGCAGTCCGGAAGAGGTGATTCGCTATCATCAGCAGCACGGATATGATTTCCTTGCGCTGACCGACCACCGGGTTTATAATTTTCAAAATTATGCCCCCGATGTGCCCATTACCATCATCCCGGGTATGGAAATGGACTCTACCTTTGAAGCGAGTCAGGGCTTTCGGTGCTTCCACACCGTATGTATCGGTCCTGCGAAAGAGGACGGAAACGGGTATGAGCAGGATCAGCGGCTGGAATCCTACCAATCCCAAAATCAGGAGGAATTTCAGAACTGTCTGGACGACATTCATGCAAAGGGCAATCTGACCATATACTGCCATCCGGAATGGAGTTCCACGCCGGCCCGCTATTTTGATAAGCTGCGGGGAAACTTTGCCATGGAGATCTGGAACAGCGGCTGCGCCATGGAGGACGATATGGACACGGATGCCGCCTACTGGGATGAACTGTTAGGGCAGGGACAGATCCTTTACGGCGTTGCCACGGACGACGGACATCCCATGTACCAGCATTGTAACGGATGGGTGATGGTGCGGGCTGAAAATAACATCAATTCCATCCTGGCCGCCTTGAAGAACGGAGCGTTTTATTCTTCCTGCGGACCCGAAATCTACGACTTTTATGTGGAGAACGGCAAAGCCGTGATTGAATGCTCGCCTGTTGCAAAGATTCGCTTTCACTGTGACAGACATCCTACCAGAGTCCGGAGGGCGGAAAACGGGCTGCTGACCCATGCGGAGATCGAGATTTCCCATAACGGGGTTTTGGAATACCCTTACGTCCGGGCCACTGTAATCGATGAAAACGGGAAGCATGCCTGGACAAATCCCATTTTCCTGTAAGTAATTACGGAAGCAGCAGGCAGCGGGGCCATGTATCGGACGGCCTGGCTGCCTGCTGGTTTTCGACCAATGTGATATGGATGTCGGCAGTGACGAAAAAATATGGGAAGCGGTTTTAAAATAACTTAAAAGACGGCACAATATAAGACAAGTGCCGGAAAAGAGGCGTCATGCCGGAAGAGTCAGGAAAGAGGCAGGCGGAGAAAGGGCATATGGACACAGAACAGCGGCGCCGAAAGGAGATAGGTATTTCATGATCATAGATTTCCACACACATACATTTCCGGAGAATCTGGCCGGGCGTGCCATCGGTAAGCTGGCGGCCAGTTCCAGGGCAAGGAACTATCTGGCCGGCACGGCCGGCGCGCTGAGGGCGTCCATGAAAGAGGCGGGGGTGGATTTTTCCGTGCTTTTGCCCGTAGTCACCAGACCCAGGCAGCAGGAGGACATCAACCGGGCCGCCATAGAGACAAACCAATATTCCCGGGAGACAGGCCTGATATCCTTTGGCGGCATTCATCCGGAGAATGAGGACTACAGGGAGATTCTGCATTTCCTCTCGGAGAACGGCGTGAAAGGCATAAAAATCCACCCGGTCTTTCAGCGGGCGGCCATTGATGATATCCGGTATCTGCGGCTCATAGAATGCGCCAGTGAAAATGACATGATTGTCATAACCCATGGGGGATACGATATCGGCTTCCCGGGGGAGGATTTCTCCTCGGTGCGGCGCATAGAGAGGATGCTGGATACGGTGAAGCCCCGGAAGTTGGTGCTGGCCCACATGGGCGGATGGGACTGCTGGGAGGAGGTGGAGGAGCGCATCCTGGGACGGGATGTGTGGCTGGACACCGCATTTTCCCTGCTGCCCATTGAACCTGCCCCCGGCACGGCGCGCACGCCCCAGGAGAATCCGCCCCTGTCCCGGGAGCAGTTCCTGCGGATGGTCAGGTGCCATGGCGCGGACAGGATCCTTTTTGGCACGGACAGCCCCTGGAGCGGACAGAGGCAGATGGTGGCGGCCATTCGGGACAGCGGGCTTGACGCAAAGGAGCAGGAGGCTGTACTGGGCGGGAACGCGGCCGGGCTGCTGGGGATTGACGGCCATAAGGATTGCCGAAAAGCACAGTCAAGGCCTATCTGACCCATTCTTTTTATGCGATAGTTTCAAAACGGCCATCCTGTCCCGGACAAAAGCGTCCGTCAGGAATCAGCCCCTGCCATGAGCAGCTGTTCCACGATTTCCGTATACCCTGCATCAGAGGCGTAGTACAGGGCGCTGTGGCCATCGTTGTCTACGTTGTTTACATCCGCCCCCATCTCGATGAGCATGGAGGTGAAATCGTTCCTGCCGCTTTTGGCAGCCAGTATCAGGGGAGTCTGCCCGTCGGAGGTTTTGCGGTTGATGCCGGCCCCGGCAGCCAGCAGGGCTTTCCCCAGGAAAAGCTCACCTTTGTCAGCGGCGATATGTAAGGGCTCCACGCCGTCTGCGTCTGCGCATTCGGGCCGAGCGCCTGCGGCCAGCAAGAGCTCTGCAATCATGAGATTGGATCTGCGCACCGCCAGGATCAGAGGGGATTCGCCCTCGTCGTTTAGGCTGTTTACGCTGGCAGGGTCTTTTTCCAGCAGGACTCTCACTACCTCGCTCTGTTCGTTCCAGCATGCGTGGTGGAGAGTGGTGTTGCCGTAAGTGTCGGTATGGGACTCTTCCGCCTGGGTAAGGGCTTTCACCAGGTCTCTGAGCCCGGCGGAGGTAGCGTAGTCAATAGCAGTGCGGCCGCTATTGTCCTTGATGGTGACATCGATATCCGGATTCTGAAGCAGCTGCAGGGCAGCGTCGGTTTTGCCGCTCTGGGCCAGCACCATTAAGGGGGTGACGCCGTCATTGTCCGTGCAGTTCACATCCGCCCCTGCCTGGCACAGCAGGGAGATGATCTGGAAATTGCCGGCCTGAGCGGCAAAATGCAGGGGCATCCGGTTCTTCTGATTGCCCAGGCTTACGTCCGCCCCATTGTCCAGCAGAAGCTTTACCAGATCTCGGGCGCTTTTCATACAGGTATAGATCAGGGGGGTATTGCCGGATTCGTCTCTTTTGTTCACGTCCACGCCGCCTCGTTTGAGGAACGTCTGGACCACGCCTTTCTGATTGTTTTTGCAGGCCTGCAGAAGCATATTGTCCAATTGCATGGTGATTCTCCTTTCATGCTCACGAGCCATAAAGTCTGCCGCAAATTTACGGCATCTTTCGCTGGTGAAACAGGTAACTTGCCTATATTGTGATATGATATTGGGCTAGAAAACGGATGGCGGGGGCAGCCTCCTGAGGGCGGCCAAGCCGGAGCAGACAGAGAGCTGAAAGCCACTTGGTCCTGATGAGGCCATACCGCTCCAGCCCATCAGGGGCCTGGGGATTCAGGGGGCGCAGAAACACGTTTTTCTCTGCTTCCACTGCCCGAAAGAACAGCTCTTTTTCCCGGATGTCCAGATCGGGAGGTGCGCCGAATGCCTGTTCCGCCCGCCGCAGACCGGCCAGGGCCTTTTCATACTCCTCCAGCAGGTAAAGACACAACCCGCAGTTAAAGGCCGTGGAGCCGGACAGTCCCTCAAAATCTGCCCGCTCCAGGCAGGGTTTGGCCAGCAGCCAGGCCCCGGGCAGATCGCCCGCAGCCAGGGCCTGGTACAGCCCGCTGTCCAGGCCGGGCCGCTGGCTGGCGCTTTTGCCTTTTCCTAAAAATTCCATATCCCATCACCGCTTTCTCATGCATTTCATATACTGGTATTCTTATCCTACCACTCCGGAAAAAGATTGTCAAATACTGCTTCTTTCTTGTACATTCCCAAAAAGAGTGCTAAAATATTCTCAAAAATACGGAGGTATGTATTTATGAACATAAGCGAGTTGACAGATATGCTGGTAACATCAGGCCAGCAATACAACCAGGCTAAATTTCATCCCTGGTGGGAGGGGAATCATGAAGAAGCCATTTACAGGTATAGTATTTTTTCCGGGAAAACGCTGCAGGATGCCCGGGAGTGTGTGGCAGGCTGCAAAAAGGAAGAGGTTCTTTCACCGGTGGGCAATGCGGGAGTGACTTTGTTTCACCTGCTGGTGTGGCATAATTTCTATGATGTGGTGGAAGATTTGCTCCGGGCCGGAAAGGTGGACAGAGAGAAGATTGACAGCACAGACCATAAGGGGCAGAAATTAACCCCGTTCCTTTTGGCCTGCGCCTGTGGAAATGCGGCTATGGCCGAATTATTGCTGGAATACGGGGCAGATGGAGCTGCCTGTGACGCAAGGGGGATGAATGGGTTCCACTTCCTTGTGAATCCCAAAATCCAGGGGCTGGCGATGGCCTCCGCCTGTCTGGAGCACAGTGCGGAGCAAAGAGGGGAGATTGCCCGGCTGCTGACCTGTGACATCAACCATAGGGATGAGGAGGGAATGACACCTTTGGTGCGCATGCTTTCCAGAGAATACTGTTCGGACTATACCTGGCCATTGGTAGAGTTTTTTCTGGAAAAGGGGGCTGAAACGGATTATGTGGACGCAGAGGGCAATACGCTATTGATGATGGCTTTGAAGCACGGTCATAAGACAGCGGCCTTTCAGCTGATGGAGCGGTGTCCGCAGATGCTGGACACCGCGGACGGCAGAGGCGTGACGCCCCTGGGACATGCGGCTTCTTTTCGGGATCAGGCTATGTACACAGCCCTGAAAGACTACGGAGCCGTGGTTGATGGAGGGGAAAGCATGGAAATGTTCCCCTTAAGTCAGATAATCGGAAACGCCTTTTACGATGTGCATGAGAAGAATAGGGACGGTTTGAGCCTGGCGCTGTATCTGGCGAAAAAGCTGATCAGGCAGGCGGATCCGGATGACGATGATGAACTGGGCGAAGTCACGGATATCCTCCACAATGCCCTTATGGGCGATAAAGAGGCCGGTATTCTGGATGTTCTCAAGGATGCGGGATTTGACTTTACCATGCCTGTCCACTACCATGGAGAGAGGCTTTGCCTGCGGGACGTGTGCCTGCGTCCGGCCTATGGGCTGGGGGTTATCCGGAAGCTGGCAAAGCTGGGTGTGGATATGGACAGCTCTGTGGTGAGAGGGCGGACGCCGGCCTGTATCATAGCATCCGATAAGCAAAGCCAGGATTCCGAGGTCGAGGCCTATTTCGAAGAGGCGGCCAGGCTGTTGTCCGGGGAGTCCATGGGGCAGCTGTCTGATGCCGGGGAAGCCGCCGTCCATCTGGCCGCCAGGAGAGGGCATATGGGCATGCTGAAAGTCATGGCAGAAAAGGGCGTGGATCTGAATCTTGCCAAGGACGCCCCTGCCCGGGCCGGCATGACGCCCCTCCATGAGGCCTGTGCCGCCGGCCGCGGGGATGTGGTAAAGATGCTCATGGATGCCGGAGCGGATGATACCAGGAAAGATCTGGAGGGCGAGACCCCGGCCCACTTTGCGCTTATGGAGGATAAGTGGGGCGCCAATAAGCTGACTGCGGAACAGAGGGCCGGTGTGCTGAGAGAACTGAAGCATCTGGACATTCCCCGAAACGATGGGAAGACGCCGTTTATGCTCCTGGGTTTTGCCCACAAAGAGCTACTGCCCATTTTTCTGGCTGCAGGAGTGGACGTGAACCACAGAGACAACATGGGGCGGACGGCCATGATGCTCAATTCGAACAAAGATATGATAAAGGAGCTGCTTAAGGCGGGGGCTGATGTAAATCTGGCGGATAATGAGGGCAATACCGCGCTGCACTATGCCCTGAAAGAGTATAATGAGGGAACAGCGCGGTACCTGATCAAAAAAGGCGCCGATTATAACTGTGCCAACAACGATGGCCAGACGCCTGCGGACATTGCCGTGGAAAGAGGATTTGAGGGCGTGCTGGAACTGATGGCATAGGCGCGCTGCGTAAGGGTCTGCCCCCGGGACTTATATTCTAAAAAAACAAGCACAAAGACGCCCCGCGCCGACCTTATCTTCGGGTCGGGCGGGGCGTCTGGCCGCCTGGAACTTCTTTTGACACTTTACACTGTGAAGTCAAAGGTTAATGTTGTGCCATCTATTACAATCGTAAGGGTATGGCTGCCTGTTGGTATGGTAATTGATGGATCCATCACAGTCAGTGTCAGTACATTGTCCTCGAGGCCTCCTTCAGAGCTATAACCTGCGGTGAATCCCAGCTTTTGGCTGACCCCGCTGATCTGGGTTTCGCCATTGTCGTAACGCCCGAATACGGTTTGGTTGAATACCACCTTGATTTTTGCACCGTTTGAAGAACGGAGAACCGTTACGTCCGTAATCTTCGGCTGGGATGTGTCATCCGGAGCAGGATCGGTGTATTCGGGAATCTGCTCATAACTGTAGAAATCCTCCCGGTTCTCTCTCTCGTCCTCTGACGCGCAGCAGAACCATTGCCCTGCCCTTGCGCCTTTGATGGTTATATAATTCAAGCCGAATCCGATTGAGACGGTCTCCCCATTGGCATAAATCTGCGCAGGATCCTTGCCAACGATGGTACCCTCGCCCTCCACCTGGTCCTGAATCGCGTAGTAAAGCGTGCCTGCTTCGTCAGAGTTGACGACAACCTGTATGGTGTCCGTATCTTTCCATTCGATGCTTCTTATCTTAACGCTGGGCGCCTGCAGATCCAGGTAGCACGTACCCTTTAACTGTGTACCGTCTTTCAAATTGATCAGGATGGTATAAGTATTATTCCCTTTCGGAATGCTGCCTTCTTGCATATACACACGGTAAATCCTGTTATCGGAAGTTTTAACCGCCCCGAGCGCTGTTTCGTTTTGAGGACAACTTATGTGAAACTGCTCCAGAGCCAGGCTTTCCGGAGTGGCGGTCTCCAGCTCTATCTCAAAGCCATACAGGAATGTGCCGTTTTCCTGCTTTTCCGCAAATGCCTGGGCCCCTTTGATGGCTGTGGCATTCTCCACATAGACTTCCCCGCCAATGGAAAGGCTGTTTACCAATGTGGCCTTTCCCTCCGTATTGACGGCCACATAATACATGGTATATGGCATGCCCTCTGTCAAGCCGGTGACGGTGAGCACATTTTCGTGCTGTTTCATCTCGGTCTTAACGCCGTCCCGTATGATTTCCGCTTCCGTCATTTCCGATGTCTCCGATATGAAAGCCAATCGTACCAATGAGGACTCCTTTTCCCTTAGAATATAATAAAAATAACCGGGTTCGTCTGAATTATAGGTAATTCTGGCCTCGCCGGCACTGGTGCGGACGGCGTTAATGCCCGCGATCTGCGCGCAGTCCGTCCGATACGCAAAGACCTTTGAGATGGTTGTGCCGTCGGCAAGGGTAATCTGTATATCGTATTCCTGATCTTTGTAATAAGTAGTCGTCAGATCATAGACCATATTATCTTTCGTGGACACAGACAGGATCGTCATATCGGAACCGCCGCTGTTGCATATGATACTGAACGCATCCAGCCCCAGGGGGGGTTGTGTCTTCCGATTCAAAGTGACCCTGATGCGGCCGCTGCCCAAAACCTGCACGCTCTGAATCTCAAAGCTTTCTTTTTCCGGCGTCGCGGGATTCAAATCCGGCGCTGCGGAACTGCTGTATTTGGCCGCTTCCTCGGCTTGCACCGCTGCCTCGCTTCTGCCGTCCCGGTTTTCCTGTTTTCCGTATTCCTCGTAATGCCTGTAAGCCGCCAGGATATCATTGCCTAAGGCCGTCTGTAAATCGCTGTATCTGGTAAGATAATCCAATGGATCAAAATCCGTGCCGTTGTCCCTGTGCTCAAAGGCTCCATAGGTGAGATAATGCGCCACATAAGCATCCCAGTCATCCCCGAACGCGTCCTGGAGATCCTGATAGTTCTCCTTGTATTGGACGATGTCTATCATCGCGTTCATTTGTCTGCCCTCTGAGAGTCCAAAGGTCATAAAATGCTTCAGCAGAGCCTCTCTGTCATAACCATACGCTTCTTTCAGATCCGGGTACTTATCCGCATAGTAGTGTTCGTCAAAAATAGCTTCAATACCTACTTCTGCCGCCTGAACATAATTGATACTGCCCAGGGCTATGGCTCCTGCGGCTGCCACAATGGCGACTCTTCTTCCCATTTTGGCCGCACCTGTCAATCTTTTCCTGAATACGTCTCCCATGGCTTTGTTTTCCTCGCTTTCTTTTATAGGCGTTTGCGCCTTTCTGCCATATGTTACCTATCATAAGGTATTTTAACGCCGGTGTCAAGTGACCGGAGAGGCAGAAAAATTTCCACCTGTGCGGTTGCTAATCCAGTGGCTTGTCTGCATTGCAACCGCACAGGCAGAAAAAGTTCCGGAAAATATCCAGGTGTATGTATGCAGACGGCCCGGCTTGGTGGCTCAGCCTCTGTTCTCCTGAGCCACCAGCTGATCGGCGCCGTACATCTTCCGCAGCTTTGGCTTCTCGATCTTGCCGGTGGCGTTTCTGGGAATCTCATGGAAGATGATTTCTTTGGGGCGCTTATACCTGGGCAGCTCTTTACAGAACTCGTCTATCTCCACCTCGGTGCAGTTCATCCCGTCCTTGATCTCGATGATGGCCGCGGTCTTCTCGCCCAGACGCCTGTCGGGCAGGCCGATGACGGCCACATCCTTAATTTTGTCATGGGTGCGCAGGAAGTCCTCGATCTGCACAGGGTAGATGTTCTCACCGCCGCTGACGATGACGTCTTTCTTGCGGTCTACCAGGAAGTAGAAGCCGTCCTCGTCCTGCATGGCCATGTCGCCGGTGCACAGCCATCCGTCTTTCAGTGTCTCGGCCGTGGCTTTCTCGTCCCGGTAGTAGCAGGTCATAAGCCCGGGTCCCTTGACGCAGAGCTCGCCCACATCGCCTTTCGCTACTTCATTTCCGTCTTCATCCACGATTTTGCACGTCCAGCGGTAGCCGGGGATGCCGATGGCTCCCACCTTGTGAATATTCTCCATGCCCAGATGGACACAGCCGGGGCCTGTGGACTCGGACAGGCCGTAGTTGGTGTCATAGTCGTGATTCGGGAAATATGTCTTCCAGCGCTTGATGAGAGAGGGCGGCACGGGCTGGGCGCCGATGTGCATCAGCCGCCACTGTGACAATTCGTAATCCTCTAAGTGCAGGAGCCTGGCGTCCAGAGCGTCCAGGATATCCTGGGCCCAGGGCACTAAGAGCCATACAATGGTACAGCGCTCCTTTGAGATGGTGGAAAGGATGGTCTCCGGCCTTGTGCCCTTTAGCAGCACGGCCTTGCTGCCGGCCACCAGGCTGCCCATCCAGTGGAACTTGGCGCCGGTGTGATACAGGGGCGGGATGCACAGGAAAGTGTCCTCCCTGCCGGTAGCGTGGTGCTTCTGCTCCATTTCCGCGGCCTGGGTCAGGCTTTGGTGCTTATGCAGGATAGCTTTTGGGAAGCCCGTGGTTCCCGAGGAGAAATAGATGGCTCCGAAATCCTCATCGGTAATGGGGATATCAGGTGTCTGGCTGGAGCAGTCCGCCACCAGCTCATGATAGCTCTCGGCAAAGGTGGGGCAGTTGTCTCCCACGTAGATCAACAGTCTTCCTTTCGAAAGGCGATCCGCATTGGCCTCGATACGGCCGATGAAAGCCGGACCGAAGACGATCATGTCTACCTCTGCCAGCTCCGCGCAGTACAGGATTTCCCCTGCATCGTAGCGGAAGTTGAAAGGCACGGCGATGGCGCCGCTTTTGAGCACGCCGAAGTAGATAGGGAGCCACTCCAGGCAGTTGTACATTAAGATAGCCACCTTGTCCCCTTTTTTGATGCCCCGGCCAATGAGCATGTTGGCGAAGCGGTTGGCCTTTTCGTTGAACACGCTCCAGGTAATCTCCCTGCGGTAGGGCTCGAAGCGGTCGGGCTGAATCAGCTCGTATTCTTTCCAGGTGGTTCTGCGGGTATCCTTTTCCTCCGGGTTCAGCTCCACCAGCGCGATTTCGTTCGGGTATTCTCTCGCGTTCCTTTCCAGGAATTCCATGACTGGCATCTCTTTTTCCTCCTGTCCGCAACAGTGGGAGGCATGCGCGTCCCACTGGTTCCTGCGTTATTTTCTTCACATTCTCGATTTAAAGCAGTAAAGCATCACGGTACTTACCGTATCATATCTGTTTGGAAAAGTCAATAAAATGTTGCCGGACCATGAGGGAGGAGTCCTGCGTTTTGACTGTCTGCTTTTGGTCGTTACGTTTTTGGAATGGGCTGTGCATGTGGCTTATACCAACTTCAGAAACTCGTTTACGACTTTGGTCATATATCGGTTGCGCTTATAATAGAAATTCACGTTCCGCAAAGCATGCGGCTCCTCCAGCTTGTAATAGGTCAGACTGTGGTCATCAGGCATGTGGCGGATGAGGATATCGCCGTTGAAAGAGATGCCCATGCCGTAGCGGGCCAGGTTGTAGGCCGTGATCTGCTGCTCCGGTTCCAGCTTAATCCTGGGCGCGAAGCGCCCGCTGTCCCGGCAGAGCTTTTCCGCCCTGTCTCTGGTGTCGTTGCCGCTTTTGAGCAGCAGGAAAGCCTCTTCCCTGAAAGCCTCCAGGGGCACTGGGGGGACAGACTGGTCCAGATGTCTGCCGGCTTTTATGTCGGATAGGGTGAGGGCATGGCACTTCAGGTTTTCATTGCAGGAAAAGCGGCTTGGCACCACCAGGAGGAGATGCTCCTCACAGAAGAACGTTTTTTCGTAAATGGACGCATCCATGGACTGATTGTCGATGAGCAGATCCAGGAATCCCCCGAAAAGCCTTTCCTCCAGCTCGGAGGTGGTGGCCTCCACCAGATTCACATGGATCAGGGGGTATTGCTCCGTGAATCGGGAGAGCAGGGGCGGCAGCACATAGGAGGCGAAGAGATTGGTGCCCCCGATGGCGATGGTTCCGCTTTTAAGCCCCTGGATGTCGTCCACATAATGGCAGAACCGCTTCTCCACATCCATGATGTTCTCCACGGAGCGGATGTACTCTTCCCCCAGTTCGGTGAGCCGTATGGGATTGGTGCTGCGGTCGAAGACGGGGAAGCCGATCTGTGCCTCCGCCTTTTTCACGGCAGCGCTTAAGGAGGGCTGGCTGATGAAAAGATTCCTGGCGGCTTTCGAAAAGCTCATTTCCCGATAGACTTCGTAGACATAATGCATTCCCTGAAACATAGCGGTTCTCCTCCGATGTCATATAGCCTGTAAACTATATAAAATATATATTTATAAATATTTGAAAATATTGTATCCCGGATATATAGTAAAGTCAACACTTCTCATTTATACAGATCGCTTTCGGGAATAACGAATTTTAGGAACAGCAAATTTCAGGAAAAACGGAGAGGGAAGATCATGGAGGAAGCAAAGAAGAGATACCGCCTGGAGCACGACTCCATCGGGGAGAAAGAGGTGCCGGAGGATGCCTACTACGGGGTGCAGACCCTGCGTGCCTACGAGAATTTCTATATCACGGGGCTGAAGATGCACAAGGAATTGATCAACAGCGTGGCTCAGATCAAGAAAGCCGCGGCTATCACCAACTTCGAGGTGGGGGAACTGGAGAAGAAGCGGGCGGACGCCATCGTAAAGGCCTGCGACGAGATCATCGCGGGAAAGCTTCACGACCAGTTCATCGTAGACCCCATCCAGGGCGGCGCGGGCACTTCCCTGAACATGAACGCCAATGAGGTCATCGCCAACCGGGCCATTGAGATCCTGGGCGGGAAGAAAGGCGATTACTCTATCGTCAATCCAAACGACCATGTAAACTTCGGCCAGTCCACCAATGACGTGTTCCCCTCCTGCGGCAAGATGGCGGCTTTGAAGCTGATCACCGAGGCCCAGGAGCAGCTTTCCCGGCTGGAGCAGGCGCTGCTCCAAAAATCCCGGGAGTTCGACTCCGTGATCAAGATGGGGCGCACCCAGCTTCAGGACGCGGTGCCCATCCGTCTGGGGCAGGAATTTCACGCCTATGCCTCTGCCATCAGCCGGGATATCAGGCGCTTTGACAATGCCAAGGAGGAGATCAAGAGCCTGAACCTGGGGGGCACTGCCATCGGCACGGGGCTGAATGCGGACGTGCAATATTACAGAAGAGTGGTAAAAAATATGTCCATCCTGACAGGCCAGGACTTGGTGCAGTCCTACGACATGATCGACGCCACCCAGAACCTGGACAATTATGCCTCCGTCTCCGGCATCGTGAAGAACTGCGCCGTGAACCTGTCCAAGATGTCCAATGACCTGCGGCTCATGTCCTCAGGGCCCAGGACGGGCCTGGGGGAGATCAATCTGCCCGCCAGGCAGAACGGCTCTTCCATCATGCCGGGGAAGATCAACCCGGTGATACCCGAGGTAGTGAACCAGGTGGCTTTCAACATCATAGGAAACGATGTGACCATCACCATGGCCGCCGAGGCAGGACAGCTGGAACTGAACGCTTTCGAGCCCATTATTTTTTACAAGCTGTTCCAATCCATCGAGACGTTGACTTTCGCGGTGAAGACTTTGGTGGACAACTGCATCGTGGGCATCACGGCCAACGAGGAGCACTGTCGGAGGATGGTGGAGAACAGCATCGGCATCATCACGGCTATCTGTCCCTATGTGGGGTATGAGAGGGCGGCTGAGGTGGCCAAAGAGGCCTTAAAGACCGGGCAGTCCGTAAAAGAACTGATTCTGAAGAGAGGGCTGATGGACGAGGAGCAGCTGGGCAAGGTGCTGGATCCCTACCATATGACGGAGCCCGGGATTCCCGGAAAGGATCCCATGGAGGCGTTCCGGAAAGGGTAGGGGATGAATGGCGCAAAGAGCGCCGGGCTTTTGAAGCGATGCCCGGCGCTTTTCGTATGTAGGGATGCAAGGGTATATGATGGCTGCAATGCTTATCGTACATAAAGCGATACCCCATGCTTCTGCGGCTATGCTTTTCTGCCGGTGACAGCTTGGTCAGGATATCGGCATCCCCGAGAGCCGTGATCAGAATAAAGGACTTCCGCTCCCGGAAAAGGCTGAACGCTATTCCCGTGTTCTCAAAATACTGCAGTTCCAGCACTCTCTCAATCAACACAAGCGCCGGACGGTTTGAACGCAGGAGGAAAAGACAATAATGTCATCTTACATATAACCGCGTCTTTATGACCTCGTAACTGTGCCGCCCTGCCAAAGACACCTCGATCAGCACATCCACTTCCCCGGCAGGCATTCCTCCGGAAAGGGAATCCGCGGCGGAGAGTGTCAGTTCTACTGTGGAGGGCGTCTGCAGAGTATTCTGCAGCGGCAGGCTGAAAGCCCTGCCCGGCTGCACTGCCAGGAAGTCCGGGGCATATATCCGGATGTTCATCCACTGCTGGAAGCAAAATGCAGTGGCCTCCACTGTAAGCCGAAGCGCCAGATCCTTCCCGTTTCGGAAAAAGACTCCCTGCGGGTGCTCCAGGCAGAGCCGGAACATGTGATGGTCTTTGCGGATCGTCATGGGGCTGAAGTTCTCATGGAATACCGGATTCCTGTCCTGGCAGGAGCCCACTCCGCCTATGCCCGGGACGAAATTTATATCCCTGGCAGTGCAGAGGAGATTGCCCTGGGAGAAGACAAGGTACCCGCCCTCCGGCAGGAGTTCGCACATGTCCCGGTGCAGAAACCTGGGGATGTCCTGCAGGATTCTGTCGGAAAGTTCCGTCACCGTGCCGGGGATTCCGCCCAGCAGATGGGCTTTGGTCTTCTCGATGCAGAGCGTATTGATCTTGTCGTTGATGGGGCGAAGCCATTCCTGGGGCAGCCTCTCATTGCCATGGATGATTCCCAGGATAGCGCCCAAAGTGCCCGCCGTGCAGTCTGTATCCTCGCCGCAGCCCACGGCGATGCAGAGACTTTTTCCGAAATCATTGTCCCCATACAGCCAGCCGATCATCATAAGGCCGATGTTGTTCGGGGCATCGTTGCCTGCGGGGGAGATAGGGAATCCCTCCGTGTTGCCCGCCGTGCTGCCCTGGATACCGAAAGTGCCGGGGACTTCCTGCATCATGCGCTTCCTGGCCTCCTGCCAGGTCAGTCCCTGGCGGAAGCATTCCTGAGCCAGCTTTACGGCTGTGGCAACCAGGCAGTCCTGGGGGATGTAGGAGAGTCCGATTTCTACCAAAGTGTCCCGGTCAGATTCCACGAAAGCGGCGCTCTCCAGGGCGGCGCAGAACAGCTCTCCGTAGAGGCCGTCCTCGCTGTGGTCGATGACGCCGTCCCTGTAGGCGTATTTTACCGCCAGGTCAGGATTGCCCGGGCACAGACAGGCCCAGATCTCGCTGCGGATAAAGCACCCGCAGCTATTGTGGTAGGTGTTCTCCACATGGCCGCTTAAAGGGGGAACCAGACCGCCGGTCATGTTTCCTTTTCCCCTGCCGTATTCGTTCCAGTGGGGCATGATGAAAGTAAGCCAGTATTCCCCTAGAATCTCCGGCGTCAGCTGCTGGCCGTACTTCTCCGCAGCGGCCAGCCAGACCAGCTGGAGATCCAGGTCGTCATTGGGAGGCGGATTGCCATCCATGTCCTTTTGCAGATAGAACTGCACGTCGAAGACGCCCCTTTGCCCCTCTAAGGGAGCGCCCAGGACTCCGCCGATGTTTTTTCCGTTCCAGCATCCCATGATCTTGTCGTAGAGCAGTTTGGAGTTCAGTTCCATAAAAATTCTCCTTTCATACTATTGGAGTTTGAAGTATAATAGAATCCAAAGAAAGGATTCTATTATCAGGTATATTAGAATCCAAGGAAGGATTCTATTATCAGGTATATTAGAATGGTACATCTGATACTTATGATAAATAAAATCAACTTTTTGGACAATATCGCCAGATGACTGTTTTGTACTGAATTTTTGGATGTTTGGGAATGCTGCGTTTTAAAGGCCGGAGCCGCCGGACTGCGTGGGAGCGGCTTGAGCCGCTGGAGCGATAGGTGCAGCCAGGGGCGCATGGCTGGGAAAAGGAAGAGGAAAAGAAGCAGATGGAAGAGCAGGAGAACTGTCAGGCGGAAATGCTGCGCTACTGTATGGAGGAATGGGCGGGGGAGGACTCGGTCTGGGCCAGCAGGGATTTCCTGCCAAAATGCAAAAAGAGCCCCGCCAGCCTTTTGGCCCAGGAGGGAAAGCATGGGCCATCGGAGATCCTGGTGGACTCCTATGAGCCGGAACGCCTCCACACCCATGCGGATTTCCTGGAATTGTTTTATGTACAGGGCGGCAGGGGGGTGGCCTATCTGGAGGGAACCAATTACATTTTGCAGAAAGGGGACATTTTCTGTGTCCGCCCGGGCCAGGTACACGCCAATTTCCCCCTGGAGGATCTGATGATCTACAATTGCATCATATCCTGCGCATATCTCCAGGAAAAAAGCGGTCTACCCACGGACGAACTGATGCCCTTTCTGCACCTGACGGGCAGGACGCTGCTGGAGGTGGAGGGCATCTACGACGATCTGCTGCTGGAACGGGAGCGGAGGGAAAGGCATTACCAATCTATGATGGAGGGCAGTGCGTCCAGGCTCTGCATAAGCCTTTTGCGGTTCCAGGTCCGCCACCAGGCCCAGGTCAGGCATCGCAGGGCCATCACGCCGCTTTTGGAGTATCTGTCGGAGCATTTCGCAACTGTCACGCTGGAGGAACTGGCCCAGGCCAGTTCCTATAACGCAAGCTACTTAAGCCGACTGTTTAGGGAGACATTCGATGTCTCCTTTACGGACTATGTGAACATCCTGCGGGTCAATCGGGCCATGAAGCTGCTCCAGGAGACGGAACTGACCGCAGAGGAGGTAGGGCTGGAGGTGGGATTCCACAGCAGGAAGCATTTTTATGATATGTTCAGGCGGCATACGGGAATGACCCCAGGCGCTTTTCGGGGGGAAAGCTAGGCGAGATGGGCGCGCGGCATTTTGGGAATCATGGCGGAATCTTTTCGGGTATATCGGAAAGCAGCGGCAGGGAGAAACCAGAGTCAGAGAGGACAGAGCAGGGAGAATGCAGGGTGCAGATAGGATAGAGGCGGGGAGAAAGCAGGAAAACGATCATAGAGGACAGGAGAGTGGGACATGGCATTGATAGGATATCTGTCAACGATTTTCGGAATCTTTTTCGGGGACATGTGGATTAAGAACCGGATAGAAAAAAGCGGGACGGACAAAAGCGGGAATGTGGTGAAGCCGGAAACAGAGGGAGGCGCGCCTGTGCCGGCGACGTTCTTAAACGGCCGAATCAGGATAAAGAAGTACCACAATAAGGGGGCCATGCTGAACCTGGGGCAGAAGCGGAGCATGGCGGTGGCGGCCGTATCCGTGGCGCTTTCGGCAGCGATGGCGGCCGTGTTCGTATGCAGCCTGGGACAAAAGGGGAATCATCTACTGCGCCTGGGGCTTTCGCTTCTGCTGGGCGGGGCATTCAGCAATACCTACGACAGGCTGAAGCGCCGCTATGTGGTGGACTATCTGACTTTCAACGTCAGGTGGAAAACACTTCGCCGGGTGGTGTTCAATCTGTCGGATTTCTGCATCATGATTGGCGCGTTGTTTTTAGTCATTGGCGTGCCGTCCGAGGATTAGCGTTTCCGAGCCAGCCTAATAATATGCATTTTTCCTTTCTTTATGCCGTGATCAAAGTTCCGGCCTTGCCGCGGACTGCGTCCAATGCCCTGGAAAGAGAGGTGATCAATACCCTGCCGTTCTTTACCTTTTCCAGGTAATGGATAGCGGCCTCAATCTTTGGCAGCATGGTGCCGGCCTCGAACTGCCCCTGGGCCATGAGTTCCCTTGCCTGGGTCACGGTCATGGCGGGGAGGGGGAACTGGTCGATGGTGCCGAAATCCCGGTAAACCCCATCCACACTGGTGAAGATGATCAGTTCATCGCATTTAAGATCCGCCGCCAGCTTTCCGGCAATGGCGTCTTTCTCAATGACTGCGGAGGCTCCCTTAAGCACATGCTGCTGTTCAATGACGGGGATCCCGCCGCCCCCGCAGGCGATGACCACCTGATTCGCCTCCGCCAGGGCGCGGATCGCCTCGATCTCCACAATGTCAATGGGCTGGGGCGCGGCGACTACACGTCTATAGCCTTTCTCGGGATATTCTTTTACATAATTCCCTTTTTTGATCTCTGCCTCTGCATCGTCTTTGGTCATGTAGCGCCCGATGACCTTGGTGGGCTCATAAAAGGCCTCGTCATAGGGGTCTACGGTGACCTGGGTCAGGATGGTGCTCACCGGCATGGAGATGCCGCGGTTAAGCAGCTCGCTGCGCAGGGCGTTCTGGATATCGTACCCCACATAGCCCTGGCTCATGGCCGAACAAACGCACATGGGCGCGGGAGTGTAATCGGTATAGACACGGCGCAGTTCCGTCATGGCCTTATGGATCATGCTTACCTGGGGGCCGTTGCTGTGGGTGATGGTCAGCTGGTAATCCTCCTCTACCAGATCTGCCAGCGCCCGGGCAGTGACTTTCACGGCGTCTTTCTGGGCGTCTGTGGTGTACCCCAATGCCTCATGCCCCAGAGATACAACTGCTCTTTTTTTCGTCATATGTTTCACCTCATATTTGGAGTCTGTCTTCTTGTTTTTTGAGTTTTATAGCCTGCCATGTGCCAGGCGGCCAGGAAATTTTCCGGCCATTGCTTAGAGTTCAAGTATACCTTTTCCCTGCCGGAAAAGCAATAGAAAATGTTCAAAATGGGAATCGTTGACTTCTTATAGGAAAGCAGATATACTAAAAGCGATGTGGAATAAGAGATGAAAAGGAGATGATTTATCATGGAAAAGAAAATTTTGTTCCCCCAAGTCGGCGGATTTGTCCACGGAGGCGACTACAATCCGGAGCAGTGGCTGGACCGGCCCGACATTTTGGAGGAGGATGTGCGGCTGATGAAGAAAGCCGGCATCAACAGCATGAGTGTGGGGATTTTTTCCTGGTCTGTTTTGGAGCCGGCAGAGGGGGAGTTTCATTTTGAATGGCTGGAGGAAATCATAGACAGGCTCTATGAAAACGGCATCTATACCGTGCTGGCCACTCCCTCCGGGGCCCGCCCGGCCTGGCTGGACGAGAAGTATCCGGAGGCCAGGCGGGTAAACAGGATGGGGATGCGGGAGCATCACGGCGGACGGCACAATCATTGCATGAGCTCTCCCGTTTACCGGGAGAAAGTGGCCGTCATGGACAGAAAGCTGGCGGAAAAATTCGGTTCCCACCCGGGCGTAATCATGTACCACATTTCCAACGAGTTCAGCGGGGAATGCTACTGCGATCATTGTGTCAAAAGATTCCGCGGCTATCTGGCCGAGAAATATGACCATGACATTGAGAAGCTGAACCATGCTTGGTGGACCACATTCTGGAGCCATCGCTACAACAATTTTGAACAGATAGAGCCGCCTTTTGTCCACGGTGAGACCAGCGTCATGGGGCTGAATCTGGAATGGAAGCGTTTTACCACATGGAATACCAATGATTTTATGAAAGCGGAGGCGGCCGTGCTGCACAGCGTCACCCCCCATATTCCGGTGACTGCCAATCTCATGCGCATGTTCGGAGGGCTGGACTATCGGAAGATGGCGCCGGATATGGATGTGGTGTCCTGGGACAATTACCCCACTTTCCACAATGATTGGGAGACTCTGGCGGACACTGCCTATGAGACGGCGTTTCAGCATGCGCTGATGCGTTCACTGAAACGCGGTGTACCGTTCATGATGATGGAGAGCGCTCCGGGACTGGTGAACTGGCAGAAAGTCAACAAGGTGAAGCGTCCCGGTATCCACAGGCTGGCCTGTCTCCAGGCGGTGGCCTGCGGCTCGGATTCCGTGCAGTATTTCCAGTGGCGTAAGGGCCGGGGTTCCTATGAGCAGTTCCACGGCGCTGTGGTGGATCATATGGGAACGGATGACACCAGGATTTTCAAAGAGGTGGCCGAAGTGGGGGAGCTGCTTAAGAGGATTGCTCCGGCTGCCGGCACTTTGGTGAAAACAAAGGCAGCCATGCTGTTTGACTGGGACAACCGGTGGGCCATTGAGGATATGAAAGCTCTGGGCCAGGAGACCAAAAAATATGAGGAGACCTGTATCAACATCTGGAAAGAGTTCTTCCGGCTGGGAGTGGACATGGATATCGTAGGTTCCGATGAGGATTTGAGCCCCTATGATGTTGTGGTGGCGCCTATGCTGTATATGCTGCAGCCGGGGACAGCGGCAAATCTGAGAGCATTTGTGGAAAGAGGGGGCCAGCTGCTGGCCACTTATCTGCTGGGCTATGTGGACTCCGAACAGCTCTGTTACCTGGGCGGCTTCCCGGGGGACGGTCTAAAGGAACTGTTCGGCATTGTCAGCGAGGAAATCGATTCTCTCTATCCTGCGGACAGGAACGGAATCATTCTTACGGACGATGCCCTGCGGGCTGCAGGCGGTGCAATGGCTTGCGGCAATTCACGCGGGGGCAGTTTGGCAGGAGGAACAACAGAGTGCTGCGGCGGACAGGCTGAGAAGAAAGCAGACTGGGCAGTGGCGGAGTATGCGGAAATCCTGAGGGTGCAGGATGCACAGGTGCTGGGCACTTATGCGGATGATTTCTATCAGGGCAGCGCTGCCGTGACCTGTAAGAGTCACGGAAAAGGCAATGCCTACTATGTGGCGGCCAGAACCGGCGCGGCCGATATGCGTCCGCTGTTTGAGAGGATGCTGGCGGATGCCGGGATTTCGGTGCGCAGGCTCCCTGAGGGCGTGGAATGCCATGTGAGGAGCGGCGAGGAGGACAGGTATGAGTTTTATCTGAACTGGACCAAAGAAGCCGTGTCTGTTCCGGGTGTGGAGGGCAGGGATATTGTCTCAGGTGCTCAGATAACGGAGCGTCTGGAGCTGCCGGCATACGGTGTCGCCGTAGTGTGTCCGCTGTAAAGGCGGGGCTGCTTTTCATGGGCGCTTTCGTTTCGATTTCTTTGACTATGTGCGCCATACAACTGTATGTGTGCATCGTGTTGCTGTGAGCGGCGAAGCCGTGAACGGTAATCCGGGCGGGAACCGGGAAACAAAACCGGAAACAAAATATTGTCGAATATTGATGGACTCCGGCCCCGGCTTGTGTTATACTGGAATCGGAAAGGAGGAACAGGCGTATGACAGATAGTGAAAAATTAGATCTAATCCTATCTAAGATAGGCCAGATGGAGTCCAAGATCGAGTTCAAGTTGGATCGGCTGGAAGCCGAAATGGGCGAGATGAAATCCAGGATGAGCCAATTGGAGTCCCGGATGGATCAGGTGGAAGCCGAAATGGGCGAGATGAAGTCCGGGATCAGCCAATTGGAGTCCAGGATGGAACAGATGGAATCCAATATCAGAAGCATGAAGCTGATGATTGAAAATGAAATCTGTGTCAATATCCGGCGTATTGCGGAAGGGCATCTTGATCTGTCCAGAAATCTGCACGAGGCATTGAAAGTGGAGACAGAAAAAGAAATGCTTTCCATCCGCGTAAATGTGCTTGAGTCTGAAATGAGGAAAGTAAAAGAGCACCTCCGGATAGCATAGCGGGCCTGGACAACATCTATACGAATGCGATAACCCGGCTTTCTGCCGGCAACGATATTTACATAAGCGGCTGTGATACCTGATGGTATACAGCCGCTTATTTAGTCACTGTACCAGACGCCTCACAACATCATCCAGAACGGTAAAATAATCTTCAAAAGTCTTGCGGCAGCAGCCCGGATTGTCAATGACGATACCGGGACAGCGAAGCCCTGTCAAAGCAAAGCCCATGGCCATGCGGTGATCTTCATAGGTCTCTACCACGGACGGCCTTGGGAGGCCCGGATATATGGTAATACCGTCCCTGCGCTCCTCGCAGCGGATACCCATCTTCGACAGTTCCGCCGCAATTGCGGCGATGCGGTCACTCTCCTGGAGGCGGATATGACCGATGCCGTTGATGGTGGTAGGAGTGTCCGCAAAGGGCGCGATGGCGGCCAGAGTGATGGCCTGGTCGGAGCAGGCGGACATATCCACTGTGACACCTTGGAACGATTTTGCCAAAGGAGGCTCCAGGAGGATGCCTTGGGGGGTATCAAAAGCCCGACAGCCCATCTGCTCCAGAATACGCAGAAACGCCGCATCTCCCTGCAGGGAGTCAAAGTGCACCTGTTCTACCATGACCGGAACATTCAGAAGCGGGCTCATTGCATAGAAATAGCAGGCAGCGGAGACATCAGGCTCTATCTGATAGTCCAGAGCCCTGTAATGCTGGCCTGATCTGGTCAGGAAAGTCCTTTCGTCCTGTCTCATAGTCTCCACGCCGAACTGCGCCATCATTCGGCGGGTCATCTCGATATAGGCCATGCCGTGGCTGCCCTGGATATGTGTCGTAAAATCCCGTTCACACAGACAGGAGACGATCAGCAGGGCGCTTAAGAACTGGCTGCTTTCATCAATGTTGACGCTGATGCTGTCCTTTTGGAAACCATGGCCACGCAGCGTAAAGGGGAAACTTTTTGGGGAGAGTTCTCCTTTGGGAAAGTTTTCAACGGAAAGCTCTCTTTCAGAAAAGCGTTCGGCCGAAGAGGCCCCATAGATGACTTCGCACCCCAGTTCCGCCAGGGAAGCTAACAGCGGTGCCATGGGGCGTCGGCGCATCTGTTCCGAGGCATCCATATGGTAGACGCCATTGGAAATCCCCAGATATGCCGTCAGGAAACGGGCGGCAGTCCCTGCGCTGCCCACGTACTGGCTGGCTTCCAAGAGGGGAACGGTACCGCCCTGCCCGGTTATTCTGACGATACATTTGTCTTCCGCTACTTCTGTCTCAAAGCCCAAATCCTGTACGCATTTCAGGAAATGTCTGGAGTCATCCGAAAAGAGCGCACCCCGCAGCGTGGTAGTCCCATCCGCCAGCGTGGCCAGCAAAAGGGCTCGGTTGGTAATACTCTTAGAGCCGGGAACCTGCACTGTGACCGGCATGTCAGGGGAAAAGGTTTTCCGGTATCCTTTTTCGTATAAACATGGAACATTATATATATTTTCCTGAACCATAGCGATCTCCCAATATTTGACTGTTGTCAAGAACAGCCGGTGCATTACCGGAAGAATGCCCAAGTAAACCTGTTCGTTTGGGCATTCTACTGCGTGAGGATCTCACGTTCAGCCCTTAAGCCCTCGTGACTGTCTGTCCATGTCCTCGATGACAATGTCATGGATCTCTCCCAGGGATGCGCAGTATTCCAGCACTTTCCAGGGCTCGTTGGTGTGGAAATGGATTTTGATCAACTCCTCGTCCCCAACTGCCAACAGGCAGTCGCCCTTGAAGTTCTCTGTGAAATAATCCGTGATCTGCTCTTCGTCAAGATCCTCGCCCTCAATTAATAATTGTGTGTCATATCGAAATTCCAGCATGTATTTTCCTCCTGTTAAATGGCTCGAAAGGCCTGATGGCAGACGCTTTCGATTTGGGATTCCAGTGTCATGGGGCTACAATAGAATCAAAGGGAGGATTCTATTGTCTTACATTATATAGTAGAATGAAACCATAGACAAGGCTCTTTTTTAAATTTGATTCGGTCAGCCGTTAGCGCTTTAGGGAAATCTGTAAATGCCGTTGACTTTTTTAGAGTTACGACATAAGATTGTATAAAGTGTTGAGGTCAGGTTCTGCATAGGAAAGGAGACTCCTTGGGAATCTACTATCTACTTCAATCCGGGAAACAGTGGTTTACAGAGAATCACAAACAGTGAATATGTGGACAAAACCGGATTGATCGGCCGCATCAAAAGCCGGCAGTAGACGTGCGGCTCTGAACCATAAGGACAGCAGCGCAGGTAAAAGGGAGGGCGAAGCGAATGAATATGGTAGGATTCTTGAGTCAGCTGAACAGAGAGACAGAGGTGCTTTTGACTCTTTCCATTATATTGTTCTCGGGCTTTATCCTGACCAGGATGACGAATACGCTGAATATGCCAAAAGTAAGCGGCTACATTCTGGCGGGCATTCTCATCGGGCCCTGCTGCCTGAATTTCATTCCGGCTCCCATGATAGAGGGAATGGGCTTTGTAAGCGACCTGGCGCTGGCATTCATCGCTTTCGGCGTGGGGAAGTTCTTTAAAAAGGAAGTGCTGATGCGGACAGGGAAGCGGATCATCGTCATCACCTTAAGCGAGGCGCTGGCGGCCGGGGTGCTTGTAACAGTGGTCCTGAAGCTGGTGTTTCGCCTGAACTGGGAATTCGCCCTGATCCTGGGAGCCATCGCCACTGCCACGGCGCCTGCCAGCACTATGATGACAATCAACCAGTACAAGGCCAAGGGAGAGTTCGTAGATACTCTGCTGCAGATCGTGGCGCTGGACGATGTGGTGTGCCTGCTGGCGTTCAGCATTGTGTCCGCCATTATCAATGGAAACGAGGCGGGAGGATTCTCCGCCCATGACATCCTGATTCCGGTGGCCTACAATCTGCTGGTGATCGTGCTGGGCATCTTCTGTGGATATTTCTTAAGCCGTCTGCTGATTCCGGCCAGGAGCAAGGACAACCGGCTGATACTGGCTATTGCCATGCTGCTTGGCTTAAGCGGCATCTGTGCGGCCATTGACATTTCGCCCTTATTGTCCTGTATGGTGTTCGGGGCCGTGTACATAAATCTTACAAGGGATAAGAAGCTGTTCCGCCAGATCAACAGTTTCACGCCGCCGGTGATGTCCATCTTCTTCATCGTGTCCGGCATGAACCTGGACATCGGGGCGCTGCAGACCGTGGGCGCCATCGGGGTAGGGTATTTTCTCGTCCGCATTATCGGAAAGTATATGGGGACATATGTCAGCTGCCTGTTCATGAAGACCAGCAGGGAAATCCGAAATTATATGGGGCTGGCGCTGATTCCTCAGGCGGGAGTGGCCATTGGCCTTGCATTTTTGGGGCAGAGGATGCTGCCGCCGGAGACCGGGAGCATGATGCTGACTATTATACTATCTTCATCTGTGCTCTATGAGATGGTGGGACCTGTCAGCGCCAAGGCCGCGCTGCTTTTATCGGGGAGCATTTCCTATGGGAAGAAAGAGGACAGGGAGCCGGAGGAAGAGGATTCTGCTGCAGGAATAGAGGCAGGGCAGGAGGCAGAAGCGCCCCCGAGCGATTCAGAGGAAGAAGAACTCGTGCCGGATGGGGCAATGGGAGGAAAAGAAGAGAACTCATCAGCGGAGGTGACAGAAGCAGAGCCAAAAAGTGGGGGCATGGAGATAGCCGGTTCAGATAAGGCAGCTGAGTCCGGGGGAGCCCCTCAGCCGCTTGAGGAGAGGAAAGAGCCGCAGCCAGAGGAGCAAAAAAATTTCCAAGAGACGGAGCCCGAGAAAGCCCCCCAAGGGACGGATACCGAAAAGACAGCTTCCGAAAAATCCTCCAAAAACCGCAAAAAAGAAGAACCCTGCAAGAAGACAAAGAACCGAAAGGGAGAAAAACCGCAGGGAAAAGCAGAAAAGAACACATCCAGAAAGGCAGAAAAAAGAAAGGATGATCCAAAGGCAAAACCGGAGACTGCTTCCGGAACCACGGATGGAAAGAAGAAAACGGATCAAAGTAAAGACTCGGAGAAATCCAAAACAGGCTTCAGGGGAGATCCAGAGGGAATGACAGACTTGGAGACCATAGAAGACGAGGATGACCTCCACGCCGTTCTGCCCGAACTGAGAGAGTACAGCAAAGGCGTGGAGGAGGGTGATGTCTACGACATCGAAAAGGAATGGAAGCCTCCCAAAAACGGAAAAAAGAAGAAAGGGAAGAAAGCGGCCTCCTAAATCCGGCATCTCAGCTTCCTGGAAAACGCTTCTCTGTAGGCAGTGGCAGTGACGCCCTCGCAGCGCTTGAACAGCCGCACGAAGTATTTTTCGTCAGGAATTCCCACCTGGGCGCTGATCACGTCCAGAGACAGCTTGTCGGTGGAGGTCAGGAGATTTTTTGCTGCCTGTATGCGCGGGCGGTTTAGGTATTCGGTGACAGTGTATCGTTCCCCCTGATGCATCAGATGATTGCGGAAGAAGCACTCGTCGGTCAGTTCCAACAGCAGAGCGCTCTGAGCATAGCTGCACTGCACGGCAGAGAGGGGGCAAGGCGCTTTGCCAGATTCAAGGCAGAATGGAGGATGAATATGAAAAAAACAGCAAAAGAGATTAATGTCAGCCAGGTAAAGGTGGCGGACGGATTCTGGAGCGGGATGCAGGAGAAAGTTATAGACGTAGTCATTCCTTTCCAGGAAAAGGTGTTGAATGACGAAGTACCCGGGGTGGCGAAAAGCCACGCCATCGAGAACTTCCGCATTGCCGCAGGCTTAAGCCAGGGGGAGTTCTACGGAATGGTATTCCAGGACAGCGATGTGGCGAAATGGCTGGAGGGTGTGGCCTATTCCCTGTCCGTAAAGCCGGACGCGGATCTGGAGGAGCGGGCGGACGGCATCATCGACATCATTGAGAAAGCCCAGCAGCCCGACGGCTACCTGAACACCTATTTTACTATCAAGGAGCCGGAGCATCGCTGGCAGAATCTTCACGAGTGCCACGAGCTCTACTGCGCGGGGCACATGATGGAGGCGGCCGTGGCCTACTTTGATGTGACCGGCAAGGACAAGCTCCTGCATGTGATGGAGCGCATGGCCGACCATATCATTGACAAGTTCGGCCCCGGGGAGGAGAAAGAGCACGGCATCCCCGGACACCAGGAGGTGGAGATCGGTCTGATGAAGCTCTACCGCGTCACGGGCAAGGAGCAATACAGGGATATGGCCAAGTATTTTCTGGACGAGAGGGGCCAAAATCCGGATTACTTCCATCAGGAGAGATTAAAGCGCGGCTGGCAGCACTGGGGGCAGTACAGTACGGAGGCTTTTGACGTAAGCTACAACCAGGCACATCAGACCATTTATGAGCAGAAAGAGGCCGTGGGCCACGCGGTTCGCGCCCTGTACATGTATACGGCCATGGCGGACCTGGCGGGTACGGACGGGGATGAGAGACTGTACCGGGCCTGCAGGACACTGTGGGATAATGTGGTCCAAAAGAAGATGTACATCACCGGAGGTGTGGGCGGAAACCCCGATGGCGAGGCTTTTTCCAATAATTATGAGCTGCCAAACGATATGGCCTACGCGGAGACCTGTGCTTCCATCGCAATGGTGTTCTTCGCCCACCGGATGCTGGAGATGGACATGGACGGCGCTTATGCGGACATCATCGAGAAAGAACTGTACAACAGCACCATCAGCGGCATGCAGCTGGATGGGAAGAAGTATTTCTATGTGAATCCCTTGGAGTGCGAGCCGGGAGTGTCCGGGAAGCTGTTCGGGTACACGCATTCGCTGCCGGTAAGGCCCGGATGGTATGCCTGCGCCTGCTGCCCGCCCAACCTGGTCAGACTGGTGACTTCTCTGGGGAAATACTGCTGGAACGAGAGTGATTCCACGATTTATTCCCATCTGATGATCGGGCAGAAAGCGCAGCTTGCGAAAGCGGACGTGGCGGTGGAGACCAGCTATCCCTGGGAGGGAAAGGCGGCCTATACCATCACGCCTAAACAAAAGGAGGAGTTTACCTTCGCCATTCACATCCCTTATTATGTGAGGCCCAACGATGACAGGGTGTCCCTTACGGTGAATGGGGAAAAGCTGGACATGGGCAGGATCATGGAGAAAGGCTATGCATATATTACCAGAAAGTGGGAAGACGGAGATATAGTAAAATTGGAGTTCCCCATGGAGGTGCGCAAGGCCTATGCGAACCAGCATGTGCGGGAGGACGCGGGTTGCGTGGCTCTGCTGAGAGGGCCAGTGGTATACTGCTTTGAGGGCGTGGATAATGGAGAGCTGCTTCAGAGCCTGCGGATCCCCAAAGAGCTGAAAGCGGAGGCCGTAATCTGTGAGGAGGGCGTGCTGAAAGGGAATATGCTGCTGCAACTTGAGGGCGTCCGCATGGTGGGGAGTGATGCGCTGTATAGCGAGGAGACGCCTGTGAAAGAAAAGGTGCAAATGACAGCCATCCCCTATTACGTCTGGGCCAACCGGGGCGAGAACCAGATGCGGGTGTGGATGCAGGAAGAAGCGTAAAAAGAATGCCCGGGCGAATCCTATTCGCCCGGGCATTCTTCCGGGTTTGCACCTATTATTCTTGGCCACAGAACTGCGTTCTGTTGGATTTGGCATCAGAATTGTTTTATGTGATGTGGGGGCAATTTTGTGTATGATGCCTTATGGGGTTTTCTTTATTCCAGAACCACCATCTGATGGCAGTTTACTTTCTCCACTGTAAACGCTACAATCCCATCCTCCCGGATGAACGGAATCTCCTCCCTCTGGGGAGCGAGATAGACGCGCTTTATGGGGGCAGGGAGGCGCAGTCGGACTTTTACGTCATAGACAGGCGTGATATCTTCAATGACCTCTACGCTGCTGCCGCGCTTTACGGGAACCGCGTAGAGCAGATGGCAGACGTATCTGCTTTTCTGCCTCATCAGTGTGACCACGCCCTGCGCGCCCAGGTTGGTCTCCAGGGTCTTGGTCCCTTTCAGCAGTATGTCCAGGGCGTGCTGTACCATCCTTTTGGAGATGAGGGCGCCATGGTACGCATACTCGGAGAATATCTGCCAGCCTATATAGATGCCGTCTCTTCCCATGGCCATTCCGGGACCGGCACATTCTCCGGAATCCGGCGCGTGCTGGTGGGAGCAGAAATGGGCGGCTGTCCGGTTGAAATAGGGAGTTTCCTGGCTGCCCAGTTTTGTGCCGTCTGCAAGGGCTGTCACCTCGGCCTGGGAATGCAGCACATAGGCAGTGTCGAAAAGCCCCTCCATGGAAAAGCCCGGTCTGAAATAACAGGGCGAATAAGGGGATTCCCCCCGGTACTCCACCCCAAAGTCAAAGGCGAAAGCTTCTTTCTGCGCCCAAAGTCCCGATTTCCCGGAGGCCAGGAGCTTTCCGCCGGCCTGCAGGTAAGCGTCCAGCTTTTCTTTCAGTTCGGGTGTAATCCGTTCACAGTCGGGGAGGATGACCACCTGATAGCGATTCATGTCCGATTCTCCGTCGATTACATCGAAGAGATATTTTCCCTCTAAAAGCATCCGAACCGCGCCGGCATCGGCCTGTGGATTCTTCTCCCCGCCGGTTTCGCCTATGAATTGTGAGTAAGCCTGGCAGGAGAAAAGGGCGATGTCCGCCGCCGGGGACACTCCGTCCAGCCATTCCTCCTTTGCCTCCAGCTCTTTGTAGGCTTCCCCGATGAGCCGGTAGGTGGCCATGTCCATCTCGCCCTGGGGATGGAGCTGGTCTCCCACGGAACTTTTTGCCCCGCATGCGGCCGCCAGGCTGACTTCGTACCGCAGGGCATTGGGGTGCTTGAAGCCGCCGAACTCGCCCCATGTGCCGTGGAATTTCCCGGTCATGCCCAGATATTCCATGCCCAGCTGCTGCACATATCTGGCGGACAGGGGGAAATGGTCGTACCCCCAGCCGCCGGTGGGCAGGCTTTCCAGCTCCAGGTGGGAATTCATATAAGCCAGATCCCGCCTGCCCCGCTGGATGTGACCGCCGTTGTGGAATACGGGCAGGCCGGGCTTTACCCGGTCTATGGTCTGGCGCACCTTGGCGGTATAGTTGGCGTAGACCCTCTCGCCCAGCTCCAGGGCCGCGCCGTCATCCATAGGATCTTTTCCCTCTGCCAGAAGTTTGGCAGTGCAGTACTGGCAGTGGCACTGGCGCACGCCTACGATATCCAGGAAAATTCCGTCCGCGTCATACTCGCGTACCACCTCCTCAATCTGGAGGAGCAGATAGTCCAGGTAGGGCGAGTTGAAGCAAAGCAGATGGTAATGGGGCGCGGCAAAATCCGGAACCTGGAGTTTGCCGCCGGACTTTCCCACATGAAGCCACTCCGGATGGCGCAGCGCCATCTTTTCATCGAAGCCTGCGGAGAGATACACCGGGGTGCGCACCCCGATCTCGTGAGCCGCCTCAATCTGTGCCCCCAGCAAGTCGAAGCTTAAGCCCGGGTGAATCTCGTTGGCCCGGGAGGGATGGTAGGCCCAGCCGTGGTGGCATTTGGAGAAGACAGTGATGGAATTCACATGCCCTGTCTTCAGAGCCTCCTGAAACTGTTCCCTGCGGAAACGGCTTCCGATACCCGGTATCTTTTCGCTGGTATGGAAGTCCAGATGTACCTGTCTGAAATTCATAGAATAGTACCCCCTTTTTACTTATTGCGGACAAAGAACAGTCACAGCCCCCGGTAAATGCAAAGGGAATCGGACAGTGATAAGGTGTCCATACTTTCCCTGCCGTCCTGGGTTTTCCGGAAGAGCTGCAGCGTACCGATGCCGCCGCTGCCTCCCCGCAGGGGTTCTTTTTCCTTGATTCCGTCCGGATCCTCATACTGCAGATCCAGCATTTCCTTTTTGGTGCAGCTGCCGGAGAGTTTCACCACCACGTCTTTATTCTGGGCCAGCACATGCCAGATGAAGCGCTTGCCGGTCTCCTTGGTCTCCCACTTACAGCGGGTAAACTGGAAGTCCTCCCCCATATAGGTCAGCTGCAGCATTAGGCGGGGCCCCAGGGGAAAGAAGAATCTGGGCCGCAGGCAGTTTAAAGCCACCACGGAGTGACGCAGTTCCTTGCCCGTGCGTGAGCTTGTAAGCTTCCCACAGGCGAACTGAAACCATGGCCTGTTAAAGCGGTGTCCCCAGTGCTTGTCCGCATAGCCATAGCTGGTCTCCGGGGTCACTTCGTAAGTGACGCCGTCTAAGGTGACGCTGCCCTCAAAAAAGCTGCGGATGCCCTCCCCATGCCAGAAACTGTCCAGCCTGTGAAAGGCTTCCGCCAATGGGCCGCACTGGCTGCCAGTGTGGCAGGACACGGCTTTCTGTACTTTCACGTCCCATTCCATACAGCCGGCCTCCGTCATCCGGGAGCGGTGCCTGGCCTCTTTCGCGGTGACCTCAATTGAGCCGACAATCCTGTCTTCACTGTAGAGGATCGGCTCCCCCTGGGGCACCTCTATCTGCATGACCAGGGGGCTGCCCGTGGCCTGCAGGGCAGAAATGGGGTAAAAAGCGTGAAGCTGCCTGCCGTTTTCGCCCTCCCGGCCGGGGAAGACGCCGACCTTGATCATCACATAGGAGGGGCGCATTCCTCTTTTTTTGAAATAGGGATGCTGGCCTAAAACGGGCCGTGACCTGCCCAAATCGGGATTGATGATAAAAAATTCCACGAAAAAAGTGCGGATCTCACCTGTCTCTGACTGCACGCCGGAGAAAGAGTGCCACCAGCGCATATAGCCTTTTTTAGACAGGGAGCCTCGCAGCATATGTGAATTTCTTGCCAGATCAGACAGATTCATCCTTTGTTCTTGCCTCGTTCTTCCGTGGGGATTCTCCGCTGTGGTTCGTTCTGTAATTATATCAAAACAATATTTAGTAGCAGATAAACCCATTATAATACCAGATATAGAAAATGACAAGAGTTGAAATTCCGTATATTTTATATTAAGCTGGAAGTAGCGGCAGGAAAAGAGGTACCGAAAGAACAGACAGGATGTATCCGGCGTCAGGTGACAAGGGCATCCGGAAAGAGTACATGAAAGAAGATGGAAAAGGACGTCAAAATTCTGATCATTGAGGATGATGAAATATTAAACGCCGGATTGTGCTACCATATCCAAAACGCCCGCATGCTTCCGTTTTCCGCGTATAGCCTGGAAGAAGCCGGAAAGCGCCTTGAACAGGAAACCTTTGACCTGATTTTACTGGATGTCAATCTGCCGGACGGCAATGGCTTTGAGTTTGCGGAAGAGCTTGCAGGGAGCTGTCAGATTCCCTTTCTCTTTTTGACCGCACATAATCTGGAAGAGGAAATCATCAGAGGGCTGCGGCTGGGCGCGGATGATTATATTGTGAAACCCTTTAGCGTCAGGGTGCTTATGGAAAAGATACAGACTGTGCTGAGGAGATGCTCCGGAACGAAAAGGGCGGAGCCTTACCGGTACGGAAATCTGACAATCGATTTGGAGAACCGTTTGGTAAAAAGAAAATCGGAGACCATTTCCCTTACCCCCACGGAATTCGAACTATTGGCGGTTTTCTGCAAAAGCAGCGGCCGGATCCTGACCAAAGAGATATTACTGGAAAGGATATGGGATGTCAGGGAGAACTATGTAAATGAACATACTCTGGCGCTGAACGTCAGCAGACTGAGAAATAAAATTGCGGACGAAGAGTACGAATATATAAAGACAATCTATGGATTGGGCTATAAATGGATTGGAGAAAAGGGATGAAAGGGACGAAATATGCGCTGATTTGCGGGAATTTTTTCCTCCTGGTCTGCGGGGGATATGTTGCTTTTCACATGATTTCAAATACAACGGTACGACTGTTTCTGATGCTTCTTTTTCTGGCTTTCTGTCTTATGAACTTTGGAAGCTATCTCTATTTCCGAAGCCGGTTTGTAGCCCTGACTTCCCGGATATGCCGCTGTATGGAGAAAATCATGCAGGGCAAATCTGCCAGAGAAATCTGGAACAAAGAGACGCTTACCTCTAAAATCGCAATGGAACTGGAGAAGACGGAGCGGGCGGTAACCTTTCAGATCTCCGAAAGCAAAAAAGAGAAAAAAGAACTGCAGGAAATGATCTCGGAGATCACACATCAGATAAAGACGCCCCTGACTAACATAAAAATGTATTGTGAAATGGGGCAGACAGAGGCCTTTTCGGACGTCATGACCAGGCAACTTCTGAAAGTGGAATTTCTCCTGGACGCATTGGTAAAAGCCTCCAGGCTGGAGACAGAGATGATAAATCTTCAGCCGTCAAACAGTAAAATCATTGACACGCTGGCGATTGCGGTGAACAATATCCTCCATAAAGCACAGCAGAAGCAGATTGAAATCACTGTGGAGTGCCGGCCCTTTATTCAGGTGTATCACGATATGAAATGGACTGCGGAGGCCATTGAGAATATAGTGGATAATGCGGTGAAATACACACCGGAAAACGGAAAAATCCATATTTCCGTGCATGTGGGGGAAATGTTTACCGAAATCAAGGTGGAAGATAACGGAAAGGGAATTGAGGCCGCTCACATCAATGATATATTCAAGAGATTTTACAGAGAAAAAAGCGTGTCCGGGACAGAGGGGCTGGGATTAGGGCTGTACCTGGCAAGAAAGATCATAACGCTGCAGAAAGGATATATTTACGTGCATTCTGCCATGGGAAAGGGCAGCCGCTTTTTGGTCTGTCTCCCCAACCGGGTTTAGGCAGGAAATTGTTTCGGTTTTGATACTTTTCGCTTCGGGATTGAGACAGGATTGATAGAATCCGGGTCTAAAATGTGAGGATAAGGATTCCCCCGGAGGGGAACCTCGGAATGAAAGGCATCAGGCGGAAAGGAACAATGAAAATGAATATTTTAAGAGCGGATCATGTCCGAAAATACTATGGAAAAGAACCTGTTTTGATCAGGGCTCTTGACGGAATCACATTAGAGGTGGAGGAGGGGAGCTTTACGGCTATCGTGGGGACTTCCGGCTCCGGCAAGAGCACGCTGCTGCATCTGCTGGGGGGGCTGGACACCCCTACGGCAGGCAGCATAGTCGTGGACGGGCAGGAACTAAGCGGTATGGGAAAAAATGAGCTTGCCGTTTTCCGCAGGAGAAGGATTGGATTTATATTTCAGAATTATAATCTGATTCCGAATCTCACCATATATGACAACATCGTGCTCCCGGTGGAATTAGACGGAAGAAAAGTGGATGAAGAATATCTAAAGACCATCGTACAGACATTGGGGCTGGAGGATAAGCTGGATCGAAAGCCCGGCAGATTATCCGGCGGGCAGCAGCAGAGAGCTGCCATCGCAAGGGCCCTTGCGGCAAAACCCGCGGTCATTCTGGCAGACGAGCCCACCGGAAACCTGGACAGCCGCACCAGCCACGAGGTGACAGGGCTGCTGCGGACCACAGGCAGACAGTTCCATCAGACCATTGTCATGATCACCCATAATGACGAAATCGCCCAATCCGCCGACCGGGTCGTTCGGATTGAGGACGGCAGAATTGTGGAAAAGCCGGGATTCTTTCAGACGGCCGTCCCGGGCGGCGGGCGGGAGGCGCGGCCATGATATTAGATAAAAATAATAACGGGAAAATCATTTACCGCATTGCAAAAAACAATCTGCTGGCAAAAAAAGCCTCCGCCTTTCTGTCCCTGCTGGCTATCCTGCTGGTCACTGCCCTGATATCCGCTCTGGCGCTTTTTTTGCTGGGACAGCAGACGGCGGAAAAGCAGATTCTGGACCGGATGCAGCATGTGATGTACATGGACGTCACATGGGAGCAGCTGGAACAGATAGGGGTTCAGGAGACAGTGGAACTGTGCGTCCCCTACAAACATTCGGAAAAGGAATTTCAGACAGACAGTGTAAAATACAGCTTCAGCTACCTGGAAAGCCATGGGGAGAAAATAAAAACGTATGTATTAACCCGGGGCGCTCTGCCGCAGAAGTATAATGAGATTGTAGTAGACAGGGCTTTCATGGAGGCCCTGGGCAGAACATGCGAGACAGGGGCCTGCGTTTTCCTGGATACAGGCGCCGGACCGGAGGAATTTATCATAACGGGATATACGGATGAAAAGTATACGGCTCTGACCCATCCCGTCAGAGTTTCCGGAGAATATGCCCGGAGCAGTCCGCTGATGAAAGCAGTACCGTACACGGCGCTGGTCCGTCTGCGGGAGGATGTGATAAAAGACTCGCTCTCCGAATATACGTCTGCCGCCTATCAGATCGCGGCGGATTGCGGGATTGCCCGCCAGAATGTGAATCTCAATGGCAGATTTGAACTGTCTCTTCAGCGGGAAAATACAGGTCTGTATACGATTCTTTTCGTTTCTTTCCTGTTCTTTGCAGCAGGCAGCATCGTGATTTACAGTATTTTCTATTTTTCCGTCACAGAGCGGGTAGGGCAGATCGGACAGTTTCTGACCATTGGGATGACGGAAAGGCAGGTAAGGAAAATGGTCCGCCGTGAGGGCATGCTGCTGTGTATCGCGGGGATTCCCGCAGGCATGCTGCTTGGCGGCGCGGTAGCGTATATTGCCCTGCCGGAGGCTTGGAGATTCGGCAATTTTTTGACGGTATCGCTGGCGGTGGCCCTGCTGGGGTTTTTGGTGGTACAGCTTTCCGTCGGCAGGCCGGCTTCCATTGCCGCAAAGGTTTCTCCCATACAAGCCTCGAAAAATAATATCGGAACAGAAGAAAAAGAGCGAAGAAGGCAAAAAAGGCCAGGGCTTTTGACGCCGTACGCACTGGCGCGGATGGAGATAGGAAGCAACGGGAAGAAATTGGGACTTGCCACCATATCCCTTGCCCTTGGAGGAACCCTGTTCATGGTGGCGGCCACATGGATCGCATCCTGGGACAGGGAGGCGTTCTCCAGACAGGGAGTTTTTTCCCAGGGCGAATATTACATTGAATATGCCTATGATCCCCACGGCGCTCCACAGACATACGGGATCACAGACGCCCAGCGAAGGGGGAATCTTGGCAGGGAGCTGGAGGAGGCGCTCCTTGGGATTCCCCATGTGGAAACTGTCTGCATTGAGAGGACGGCCACAGGGGTGGTTTCCTGTCAGGGCGCCGTATTTACACAGACCTTTTGCCCTCTTTCCAAAGAGGACACGGCGTATTATGAACTGTCTGCAGAGGGCAGCAACAGCTATGAATATATGGTGGAGCATGACGCCATTCTCATCACGGATTGCACTTTCAGCGAAAAGATAAACGGAATTACGTTTGTTCCTGGAGAGAAGCTGCAGATTGGCTATTTTGACGGAGAAGAACATACCATAGAACTGGAAATAGCCGCTGTCTCCCGGGAAACGGTGAAAGAGTATCCGGAGCGTACCACCTTTTTTATGTCTGACGCAACCATGAAAAAAATATGGGGGGAAATGAACACGGCTCAGTCCTTTACCATAGCCGTAGACGACTATGGGGAATACGGAGACTGGGTGGAAGAACAGATCGGGGCCTTGATAAGCGGCTATGACGATCTGGTTTTCAGGACTTTGCGCGAGCAGAAACAGGAGGATGCCGCAAGGATACCTGCATTGGAGATGCAGATATACGGCATAGCGGTCTTTGTAATTTTGTTTGGTATTTTTAATCTGATAAATACAGTGTGCGGCAGCATTGTCTCCAGGAAGAAACAACTGTCCATGCTGGAATCCATCGGCATGGAAGAGCGGCAGATCCGCAGGATGCTGCTGGCGGAAAGCTTCTTCCTGGCCCTGCCCAATATCGTGATCACCATGACATTGGGCACGGCAGCAGGGTTTGGATTTATCAGCCTGATGCAAAAAAGCGCGGGGTATCTGAAATACCGCTTTCCGGCTGCCGCCCTGTTGCTGTATGTGACGGGGATGATCGTCATACCCATGGGGATTGCTTACGGATTTCTGAAAAAGCAGAATCGCCTTTCCCTGACAGAGAGAATCAGAAATGAAGATTGAGACGGCCGGCAGTCTGTGTTACAATTTTCTTAAGGAATCACGGGGAAAGAAAAGTCTGTCTGGCATATCCCCGGGATGCCGGAGAAAGTCCGGGAGAGAGGATGTGTACGGCATATGATGAAATATTACGGAAAGCCCGTGCAGGCGGGAGTGGCGGCGGGGCCGGTATATGTGCTGAAAAAAGAGAGGCGGGAGGTAAAGTACGGGGAGACTGGGGATGTTCAGGCACAGATAGGGAGAGCCCAAAGGGCAGTGGAACAGTCCAAAGAGCAGCTCAAAGACCTTGCCCGCAGGGCCCTGTGCCAGGCGGGGGAGGAGGGGGCGGCAATTTTTGCGGCCCAGGAGATGATACTGGAGGATGAGGAGTACCTGGAGGCAATCTATGGCAGGATCCGGGGTGAAAAGGCGGCGGCAGAATATGCGGTGGCCATGGCAGGGGAGGTGTTTGCCGGGAGATTTGCCGCGATGGAGGACGATTTCTTCAGGGCCAGGGCAGCGGATATCAGGGATGTGTCAGGTTTTGTACTTCGGAATCTGGGGGGGAATCCGAGACAGAGCAGGCAGCCGCAGACGCCTGCCATTGTTGTAGCGCAGGATCTGACACCCGGCGAAACCATGGAGCTGGATCGGGAGAAAATCCTGGCATTTGTCACAATACAGGGTTCGGCCCATTCCCATACCGCGATTTTGGCCCGGATGATGGGGATCCCCGCGGTGGTGGGAGTGCCCGTGGAGACAGACAGGCTTAAAAGCGGGATGCGGGCCGTGGTTGACGGGAGCCGGGGGGAGGTTATATTTGAGCCGGATACCGGTCTGTGGGAAGAGGCAGGACGCAGGATGGCAGGGGAACGGGAGGGAAAGGCCCTCCTGCGGGAGCTGACAGGAAAGGAAAACGTCACGAAAAGCGGCAGGAAAGTGCAGATCTGTGCCAATATCGGCGGCATAGAAGACGTGGACAGCGCGCTGGAAAACGATGCAGGGGGCATAGGGTTGTTTCGCAGCGAATTCCTGTATCTGGGCAGAGACAGCTTCCCCGGGGAGGAAGAGCAGTTTCGGACATACAGGCAGGTGCTTGAGGCCATGGGGGAGAAGCCTGTGATCATCCGCACGCTGGATATGGGAGCGGACAAAAAGGCGGCGTATTTTGGCCTGGAGCAGGAGGAGAATCCTGCCCTGGGGTGCCGGGGCATCCGGCTTTGCCTGGAGCGGCCGGGGCTCTTCAAGACACAGTTAAGAGCGCTGTTTCGTGCTGCTTTATACGGAAATCTGTCCATTATGTATCCCATGATTATCTCCCTGGAAGAGATGGAGAAGATTCAAAAAATTGTGCAGGAGGCGCAGAGGGAGCTGAGACAGGAGCGGACTGCTTTCCGGATTCCCGGGCAGGGTATCATGATAGAGACGCCTGCGGCGGTAATGATCAGCGACAGGCTGGCGCAGAAAGCGGATTTTTTCAGCATCGGAACCAATGACCTGACCCAGTACACCCTGGCCGTTGACAGACAGAACGGGAAGCTGGCGGATCTTTATGATCCTCGTCATGAGGCTGTTTTGCGCCTGATCCGGATGGCAGTGGAAAATGCCCGTAAATATGGAAAGCGGGTGGGCATCTGCGGGGAACTGGCGGCGGATTTGGAGCTGACGGACGACTTTCTGGCAATGGGAGTGGATGAGCTTTCGGTTCCGCCGGCCATGGTACTGCCTCTGCGTAGGCGGGTCCGGGAGCTGGAGATATAAGGGATTTTGGACTATCCGTCCAATGCAAAATATGGTGAAATATGGTATGCTCTTCTTGTTACCGCCCTGATACTGGTGACAGGAAGGGGGTGTGATTTATGGATCTAATGCAGGCATTCCTTATCTCTGTGTTGGCAGGCATAGTTGCTTACTTTGTGTGCAAGTGGCTGGATGGAGATAAGTAGTCGGTAACCCGGCCCAATCGGTTTACTTCTCCGTAAAAAAGAAGAAGAATCCCCGAAAGTACCCACATACTTTCGGGGATTCGTTCTTTTTGTGTGATTTATACCTAATGCAGTCATCGTTGACAGGACTATTATAGCATATGCGGATTTGGCATGCAATATCCCCGGAATTATTTTTGATATTTTTTAACTTTTAAAATTTTTTCTACCATACCATCGCCTTCATCTCTCTTTCCCCGGCCCAAACAGCTCAATCCGGTACAAGGACAGCGGACATTATGGCGCATTCTGTCATACGTTTTTCAAATTCGTGCGGAAGCTTTTCAGTGCGGACAAGGCGGAAGTAATAGCTGTCAAGCCCCAATAGACATTGACGCAGATTTTTTTTTATATTAAAATAAAGAGCGGAACAAGGAAGCTATATTCATTACAATAGAATCTTCTAAAAGCAGGAATTCTATTGTCTGCAGCAGAGAGGAACAATACAACAATGAAGACACAAAACGAGTTAAGAACATTACTGCGCTCCGTGGATCATAAGAGCTATCCGGCCTACAAATCCCTTGCGGGCGCGTGGAAATTCGACCGATATACGCTGGTCATCGACCATGTACAGGGAGACCCTTTCGCATCCCCCTCCAGCCTCCATGTGGAGATTCCCCACGGGCTGGCAAAATTCCCGGCGGCTTTTTATGCCAAGGACTGCTCCCGCATCGCCCTCCAGGACTTTTTGGTGCGGCAGGTGGGCAGGCAGTTCGAGCAGTACAATTTCAAGGCCAAGGGCTCGGGGAAAAGCGGCCTGCTTTCCGTCAGCCGCTGCGGACAGGCAGTGCTGGAGCGCAGCGCCTGCGAGATTACGGACAGCGGCCTGACGGTGCGGTTCCATGTGGGCTTTCCGGCCTTTGGGCGGACCATCAACGCCGGGGAGCTGGACAAGATCCTCTTCGACTTCCTGCCCCGCTGCGTGGAGAGCAGCCTGTTCTATGCCAGGCTGGATGCAAAAAAGGTGGAGCGGGTAGTGCATCTGGCAGAGGATCAGGATGCGCTACGGCATCTCTTAAAGGAAGAGAAGCTGGTGGCGTTCGTGGCCAACGGCTCCGTGCTTCCCAGGAAAAGCGGCATATCCGACCTCCCCATGGCGGACAGCGTACCATTTACCTCCCCGGCTTCCATGGAGAGGACCTTTACTTTGCCCCACAGAGGAGAGATTACGGGCATGGCCATTCCCGAGGGCATTACGCTGATCGTGGGCGGCGGGTATCACGGTAAGTCCACTCTGCTGGAGGCCATCCAGATGGGCGTGTACGATCATATAGAGGGAGACGGACGGGAATTTGTCATCACGGACGACACGGCGTTAAAGCTGCGGGCCGAGGACGGCAGATCCATCCGGAATGTGGACATTTCCCTGTTTATCAACGATCTGCCCAATAAAAAGGACACCACGAAATTTACCACCGAGGATGCCAGCGGCTCCACCTCACAGGCCGCGGCCGTGGTGGAGGGAATCGAGGCGGGCGCCAGGCTTTTTCTCATAGACGAGGACACCTCCGCCACCAATTTCATGGTGCGGGACGAATTCATGCAGCAGGTCATCAGCCGGGACAAGGAGCCCATTACCCCGTTTTTGGAGCGGGCAGGGGACCTGTACGGGAAAGCCGGGATTTCCACCATTCTGGTGGCGGGAAGCTCCGGGGCGTTCTTCTATATGGCGGACAATATCCTGATGATGGACTGTTATCGTCCTGTGGACATTACGGAGCGGGTAAAAACTCTGTGCCAGGGACATACCGCGCCCAGAGTGCAGGCCCCGGGCTTTGGGCTGCCTGCATTTGAAAAGCGGGTGCTTCCGGCTTTCCGGAAAGCCCAGAAAGGCCGCGGGAGAGGCTGGGACGGAAAGGAGCTCCAGACCAGGAATATCGGCTACGGCGCAGGCTCCGCAGAGGGCGATGCCGGCACGCAGGAGAATGGAGGAGGCAGAGGCCGCGGCAGGAAAGGCGGATATGATGTGGCCGAAGAACGCAGATATGACGGAGGAGACGGACAGGCATACGGAAACGCGAACCGCTGGGGACAGGGAGCCGGCTACGGCCCGGATGCAGGAGGACATGGGGCCGGAGACGAGCATGGACGCGGACGCAGCGGGGGCCGCGGCGACCGGGGCGGCGACGGACGCCATGAACACATGAAGACCAAATCCTATGGTCTGGAGTCCTTTTCCATGGACAGGGAAGAGGTCAATGTGCGCTACCTGGAGCAGCTTTTGGACTCCGAGCAGGTCAATGCCCTGGCCCACCTGCTGCGGTACGGCCTGGAGCAGGTCATGGACGGGAAGAAAACCGTGCGCCAGACCGTGGAGACCATCTGGGACGCTTGGGAGAAGCAGAACTGGAAGCCTTTTGCCGGGTCTTTCGTGCCCTGCGGGCTGGCGAAGCCCAGGATCCAGGAGCTGTATGCCTGCCTGAATCGGTTCAGGGGGTAGCAGGGCAGAAGCGCTTGAGAAATTTGCTGAACTTTGACGCGCTTTAAGGCCATGAGGACGAGAACTTTCCTGCCATTCTTTCGTCTATATAGTAAGAGACACTCTGGGAAAGGAGATTCGGAAGAATGAGGAAAAGATTATTGACTCTGATAGGATGTGCGCTGGTAATGGGAACGACCCTTAGCGGCTGCGGAAAGACTGCGGGTACCGCCGCAGGGAATGAGGGCGGGACAGAGGAAGCGCCGAAGGAAGCAGGAGAAAACGGCGCAGGCGTTTCGGATGAGAACGGCATGAAAGGCGCAGACAGCGTGCAAAATAGCGGGAAAGGCGCGGAAAAAGAGGAGGGTACGAAAGAGGGGGACAGCGAGAATGCCTCGCAGGATGCTGGCGGAAGCGTCTTCAAAATCCCGGGGAATGCGCCGGAGGCATCGGACAAAGAGACATCCGGCACCGGAAACGGAGGAAAAACTGCTCCGGCCGGCGAGGCAGCTACAGATACCACGGTAACCCAAAAAGGTCCTTTCGGCTCCATCTCCCTGACCCTGCCTGCCGGATGGAAAGTTGAACTGTGCCCCATGGACAGCGACAGCCTGCTCATGGGCGACTATGGGATTTGTTTTGCGCCGGAGGATACGGACTTCGGATTCGTGGAGGTTGCCTACTGGCAGTCTTTCGGGGTATGCGGCACCGGACTTGAAGAGGAGGAAGTGACAGTGGCCGGACATCCGGCCTGGAAAGGCACCTACGATGGTCACGAATACTGGGACTTCATCTGCTGGAAAGAGCCCGTGAAAGGCGTGGTGGCCATGACCGGTTCCGTGGAGGAATGGTGGGAGGGCAAGGAAGAGGCGGTGATGGAGATCCTGGACACTTTGGCCTTTGATCCGGACATGCGGGAGGGCGGCGCTTACGTCTATGAGACAGAATCGGAAAATGAGCGGATAGGCCTGTATCTTTCTCTGGAGGGCATCTCTCCCTCAGGGGCCATGCTCTGCTACAATCAGTACGACAAGGAAGCGCCCACCGGACAGCTGCAGGACGGGGACGATTTTTCCATTGAGGTAAAAAAGGACGGCAAATGGGAGGAAGCGCCCATTGTGGTGGAGGGTGATTACGGATTCCACGATATCGCATATACGATTTTTACAAACGACACCACAAGGCGGGAACTGAGCTGGGAATGGCTCTACGGAGAGCTGACGCCGGGGGAGTACCGGATCCGGAAGAAAGTCATGGACTTCCGGGGGACGGGAGATTACGATCAGTATGAGATCTATGCGTACTTTATTTTGAACTGAGGGTTGGAGTGTCTGCCAGGGCTATTCTCCGGGAAAGCGGAGGATAGCCTTTTTGTGTAAAGAGTTTTGATATATGAACAAAATTTCTGTGGAAATCTTCCAAAGAGTGGTGTAAGATAGAAAGAAAGGACTCTATGACTCTGCGAAAGGAAGGAATACGATTATGAGATATCTGTTTCAGGGCGACTCCATCACCGACTGCGGCAGAGGAGATTACGCCAATCCCTATGCCACGGGATGCGGGTATCCCCGTCTGCTGGAGGCGGATTTAATGGCTAGGGACGGCGACTGCGAGGTAATGAACTGTGGCATCAGCGGCAATCGGGTGGTGGATTTGCTGGCCAGATGGAAAAAAGACTGCCTGAATCTGAAGCCGGACGTGCTGACGATTCTCATCGGCGTCAATGACGTGTGGCATGAGCTGGGAGAGTGCAACGGGGTGGATACGCCGCTTTTCGAAGAGGTGTACCGGATCCTGCTGCGGGAGACAAAAGCGGCGCTGCCGGATACCAGGATTGTGCTGATGGGAGCGTATGTCATTCACGGTGAGGCCACGGATCCGGCCTGGGAGACTTTCTCCGGTGAGGTGAGAGCGCGCAGGGAGGCCACACGCAGGCTGGCGGAAGAATTCGGTACGGACTATGTGGACCTGCAGCAGGTGTTCGATGAGGCCCAGAAGAAATTCCCGGCTTCCCGCTGGAGCGGCGACGGCGTCCATCCCACGGCAGCAGGCCATGAAATCATTGCGAGAGCCTGGATGGAGGCTGTGGGAGTCTGAGGCAGCGGGGGTCTGCGGCAGCAAGGCAGGCCGAAGACGCTTTTGCCAAAAGGCGGCGTCTTGGTCTGAGGAGATGGAGTTGTAAGAGAGAAGAGACTGCCTTTACCGGCCGGGATTTGGTTCCGGGGCCTGGTGGACGGAGGCAGCAGAAAATGCAGAGCGGCAGGAAATGCAGGACGGCAGGAAATGCAGAACAGCAGGAAATGCAGAACGGCAGGAAATGCAGGACGGCAGGAAATGCAGAACAGCAGAAAATGCAAAACAGCAGGAAATGCAGAACAGTATCAGAAAATGCAGAATAGGAGGTATGAAGACAGGTATGAGGATTTTAAAAGTGACAGACGAGGCATTCAGAAAATACGGCAGAGTGGTGGATAATATTGATTTCACCGATTTGGTGGAGGAACTGAAGAAGACGCCGCTTCCGGCGGACGTGGTCTATGAGCCCTCCGTGAATGCGTTGGAGGCGCTGCCCGTGATGCAGGAACTTTCCAGGGTGGCTTACGGCGAGATGCCCATTCAGATCGGATACTGCAATGGACACAATACGAAGCTGAACGCCCTGGAGTACCACAGGGATTCCGAAATTAATGTGGCGGCAACGGACGCGGTGCTGATGCTGGGGCTGCGGGCCGACGTGGAGGCGGATTTTACTTATGACACTTCCAAGGTGGAGGCGTTTTTGGTGCCGGCGGGGACGGCAGTGGAAGTCTATGCTACCTCGCTGCACTATGCGCCCTGCCATGTGGACGAGGGCGGCTTCCAGGTAGCCATCGTACTGCCCAAGGGGACCAATTATCCTTTAAAGGAAAAACATAAAAAGGTGGAGGAGACCAAGAGCGGTGCCGGTGTCTCCGATGAGGACGCCCTGATGACTGCGGTAAACAAATGGCTCATCGGCCACGCGGAAGGCGGCCTGGACCAGGGGAGCTTCCTGGGGCTTAAGGGCAAGAACCTGTGCCTGAACGAAGACTGAGGGCAGGTATCCGGCAGATGCTTCAGCAATAGGTTTTCCGGCGGAAGAATCTGCGTCTGACCGAGGACTGAAGCCAAGATGCCGGGAAGTAATTCCAGGCAGCCTGCGTTCCCGTCGGCAACTCCAAGGGGGCAAGGGAATGAGAGTCGTTCAGTGGGCTGCTGCAGGCGGCATGACAGAAAGTAAGGCCTGGCGTTGATTCGCGTTGGCGGAGACTGGAATAGGCGTAAGAGTGAATTTTTATGTGATGCAGGAGGGAATTATATGCTTTATATAGGAATAGATTTGGGCACATCGGCTGTGAAGCTGCTGCTCATGGACAGTGAGGGGAAGATTGTCAATATCATATCGAAAGAGTACCCCTTATACTTTCCCCACCCCGGCTGGTCAGAGCAGAAGCCGGAAGACTGGTATGAACAGACTGTCCTTGGTATCAAGGAACTGATCCGGGACGTGGACAAGTCCCAGGTGGCTGGCATCAGCTTCGGCGGCCAGATGCACGGCCTGGTGATCTTGGATAAAGACGACAATGTCATCCGTCCCGCCATCCTCTGGAACGATGGCCGCACAGGGAAAGAGACGGAATACTTAAACAACGTGATCGGCAAAGAGAAGCTGTCGGAGTACACGGCCAATATTGCCTTTGCGGGCTTTACTGCCCCCAAGATCCTCTGGGTGAAGAACAATGAGCCGGAGAACTTTGCGCGGATATCCAAAATCATGCTGCCGAAAGATTACATTGCCTACAAGCTGACGGGTGTGCACTGTACGGACGTGTCCGATGCCTCGGGAATGCTGCTGTTCGATGTGAAGAACCGCGGATGGTCTCAGGAGATGTGCGACATCTGCGGCATCCAGGTCTCCCAGCTTGCGAAATGCTATGAGAGCTATGAGACCGTAGGCACTGTGCTGCCCGAGGCGGCGGAGGAGCTTGGCATCAGCTCCTCGGTAAAGGTGGCGGCGGGAGCCGGGGACAATGCGGCGGCAGCCGTTGGAACGGGCACGGTGGGGGACGGAATGTGCAACATCTCTTTGGGTACCAGCGGCACAGTCTTCATTTCCTCCAAGCAGTTCGGCGTGGACAAGTACAATGCGCTGCACTCCTTTGCCCATGCGGACGGCAGCTACCATCTCATGGGCTGCATGCTCAGCGCGGCCAGCTGCAACAAATGGTGGATGGACGAAATCATCGGAACCAAAGATTACGCGGCCGAGCAGCAGAACATTGAAAAACTGGGAGAGAACCATGTGTATTTCCTGCCCTATCTCATGGGAGAGCGCTCCCCCCACAACAATCCGGATGCCAGGGCTGTCTTCATCGGCATGAGCATGGATACGACCAGAGCGGACATGACCCAGGCCGTGCTGGAGGGCGTGGCATTTGCCCTGCGGGATTCCCTGGAGGTGGCGAAATCCCTGGGGATAAAGCTTACCAGTACCAAGATCTGCGGAGGCGGCGCGAAGAGCCCGCTGTGGAAGAAGATCATCGCCAATGTGCTGAACCTGAAAGTGGAGGTGCCGGAAAGCGAAGAGGGTCCGTCCATGGGCGGCGCCATGCTGGCGGCGGTGGCCTGCGGCGAGTACGCAAGCGTGGAGGAGATTGCCGCAAAGGTAGTCAAAGTGGTGGAGACCGTGGAGCCGGATCCGGAATTGGTGGCAAAGTACGAGGAGCGTTATCAGCAGTTCAAGCGGATTTACCCGGCCTGCAAGCCGCTGTTTTGACAGGAGGCGAAGTCCCGGGAGAGAAGTATTGCGGGCAGCCCCGGCCAAGGGCTGCCCGGGACGGCAGAGGGGCAGAGGAAAGGGCGATGAAGATGGCGAAGACATTTAATGTGACTGCTGTATGTATACCGGAAGAACATTACATGGTCAGGCTTGATGATCGCCTGCGGGAGATAAAAGATCTGATAGATGCGGGGAAATACTTTTCGATAAACAGGGCAAGGCAATATGGGAAGTCCACTTTGCTGATGGCTTTGGAGCAGTATCTGCAAAGGGATTACCGTGTGGTTTCGCTGGACTTCCAGACATTTGACGATACGAAGTTTCAAAATGGCTGTGTGTTTGCGGCAGCATTTGCAAAATCTTTTCTGCGCGCTCTGCAGCGGGATGGGGACAGGCAGGACGAAGCGTTCCGTAAGGCGGCTGTTCATTTGGAGAGAAGACTGGAGGAAGAGGGAAATGGATTTGCATTGATGGAGCTGTTCGAAGAACTCAGCGACATTTGCGCTGTTTCCGACCGTCCCATGGTATTGATGATCGATGAGGTGGACAGTGCAACGAACAACCAGGTCTTTCTGGACTTTCTTGCGCAGCTGCGGGCATATTATATCAGGCGTACTCGACAACCTACATTCCGGGCGGTGATTTTGGCAGGGGTGTGTGATGTGAAGAATCTGAGAATGAAAATTCGGCCGGAAGAGGAACATAAGGTGAACAGCCCGTGGAATATTGCGGCGGATTTTAAGGTTGATATGAGTTTTTCTCAGAAAGAAATAGCCGGAATGTTGGAAGAATACGAGGCTGATTGGCAGACGGGCATGGATACCGGAAAGATGGCGGGACTGATTTATGAGTACACTTCAGGATATCCCTTTCTTGTATCACGATTATGTAAATTGATGGACGAGGAAGTGAGCGGAGCACAAAGTACCGGAATGCCTGAAGACGGTACAAAAACCAGGGCGTGGACGGAGGACGGCTTCCATAAGGCAGTGCGGATGATCCTGTCAGAGAAGAATACGCTGTTTGAGTCGTTGATCGGAAAGCTGACAGCTTACCCGGTTCTGAATACCATGCTGCGTTCCCTGCTCTTTACTGGAAAAAGCATTGTTTATAATGCAGACGACCCTTCAACCGATACTGCTTTTATGTATGGGTTTATCCGCAACCAGGATGGCATGGCAGTCATCTCGAACCGCTTGTTTGAAACGCGTTTATATAATTATTATCTCTCTCTGGCCGAAATGCAGAGTTTGGATATATACAAGGCTTCTCTGCAGGATAAAAGTCAGTTTATTGTGGACGGTTATCTGAATATGAGACGGATTCTGGAAAAATTTGTGCTGCATTTTCATGAACTGTACAGTGACAAGGGAGAGAGGTTTGTGGAAGAGGAAGGAAGAAAGTATTTCCTGCTCTATTTAAGACCGATCATCAATGGCACGGGCAACTATTATGTGGAGTCCAGAACGCGGGATCTGCGCAGGACAGATGTAATCGTGGATTATCGCGGGGAGCAATATGTGATAGAAATGAAAGTGTGGCGCGGAGAGGAGTATAACAGACGCGGTGAAAAGCAACTCATCGGCTATCTGGATAACTATCACAAGGATAAGGGATATATGGTCAGCTTCAATTTCAATAAAAAGAAGCAGATTGGCGTCCGGGAGATTGCTATCGGCGGAAAGACTTTGATAGAGGCTGTTGTTTAAAAACCAGATGAAAATACACAGATTGTTAGCCGGGGAGAAATCCCCGGCTGATTTTCTGATGGCAGAAAGGAAAGGGGTTGAAATATAGGCACAAATCATGTATGATTTTGGAAAAGAAATAATACGAGGGCGTAGTATGTATAATATTGGAATATGCGATGATGGAAAAAACACTTGTGCATCAATTGAGGAAATGATAATGCAGTATGCAGAGAAGAAAAAGCTAAGGATAGATGTCCAGGTATGGTACGCAGGAGAAGAACTATGCCAATATCTTGAACAGGGAGGCCATCTTGACATACTGTTTCTTGACATAGAGCTCGTCAAGCTGACGGGAATAGAGGTAGGCGGCTTTATCCGAAACAAGATGGAAGACAGGGGGATGCAGATCATTTATATCTCAGGGCATTCTGCATATGCGCAAAAATTATTTAGGACTCAACCCCTAGATTTCCTGGTCAAGCCAATCGCCGTGCAGCAGATAGAAGATTCCCTGGAACTGGCAGCGAAATTGCTTAAGAGGAATTCAGAAAAATTTGGCTTCCAAAACGGCAGGGACTATTACTATATTTCATATGGCAATATTCTGTATTTTGAGAGCAAAGGACGGAAGGTAAAAATAGTGACAGTGGGTGATGAGAAAGAGTTTTATGGCGGAATCAGGGGCTTGGAGAAGAGACTGTCCAAAGAGTTTTTTGCGATTCACCACTCATATGTGATAAACCAGGCTCATGTAGCAAGGTATGCCTATGAAACAGTGGAGATGGATAATAACACGATACTGCCAATCAGCAAAGCATATCGAAAACAGGTAAGAGAGAGGTTATTAAAGGGGTTATCATGACGGATTTCATTATTTGTGTTAGTACAAACCTGTTTAGGATTTACATAATTAGCAGATTTATGCACATATTTTTGCAGGGCCAGAAGTTTGGAAATGAATTTCCAAATATTGAAATTAGTGCCCGCCGGAGGCGGGCATGGGGGTGTAAAAATGAAAAGGGCAGCAATCGGATGAGGCATGTGTTGGCATATGGAGGCTTTTTCGTAGTCAATACGGCAGCTTACCTGGCCTTTCATACGATGTGGGTTAATGTTGCCTGTAATCTGCTTGGAATTGGGCTGATTGCCCTGACATACACAAAAGCGCTGAAGATGATTTTATTCGTGACCGCTTCGGTTTACATAATTAACATGGGATGCAGTATGGCAGCTATCCTCCCCTTTGTAGATTATAAGGACGGTATGGGGTTCGATCAGATTTATGAAGTGCTGGATGTATTTCTGGTGCTGGTCTGCGAGCAGATTACGGAAAAAATTGTGGATGCCCGGCGAAAGACAGAGAATATACAGAACATATCGCTTATTTTACTGCCGCTGTGCAGCATTGGGATGATTTGTGCGATAGCCTATACGGAAAGCTGCACAAGAACAGGAATCGTGATAGTGAGCATCGGACTTATTGTGGTTAATTTTTTTACTTTTTATCTATATAATATTCTGTCAGAAACTTTATTCCATCAATATGAAAACGGAACATTGCGGCAGGAGATTAAGGGATATGCGAACCAACTGGATGTAATGCTGCAAGGTGAAGAAAAGGTAAAAGCATTGCGTCACGATATGAAACACCATATGAATGAGTTGAAGATACTGGCGGCAAGAGGTGAGAACAGAGCGATTGAAGAATATATTGATGATATGCAGGAATTTATAACCAACCCAAATGAGATTGTGGCTTCCGGAAATATCGAAATTGACAGTGTAATGAACTATATGCTTTACAGGGCAAAGGAAGAACAGTGCAATGTAAATGTAAAAGTACAGCTTCCAAAAACAGTGAACAATTCTTTTGACATCAATGTGATCCTGGGGAATCTGCTGGAGAACAGCATCGAGGCGGCAAAGCAGACAGAAGAGAAAAGACTGGATATAGAGATTGAATTGCATCAAGGCTTTCTGAGAATACAGATTGAAAACAGCTATGACGGGAAACTGGAAAAATATCAGGGAAAATTTCTTACAACGAAAAGAGTAAAGGAAAGTCATGGTATCGGCCTGGAGAATGTAAGAAAAATCGTGCACAAATATAATGGGATGATGGAAGTATGTCCTGATGGCGATTTGTTTCGAGTTATTTTGCTCTTGTATCTGACCGAAGATAAAAACTGAATCCCAATTATTACATGAACATAGCCAAATTAGTACAAGAAACGGCACGATTTGATTTTTTGTGCTAAACTGCTTTCAGAAAGGAGGTTGAAAGCAATGAAAATGGAGAAAGCCAAAAGAAAAGTTGAACATGTAATTGCAACAATCGCTAAGAAATCTGCAAGCATTGAGGCCAATACTGCATGTTCATGTCTGGGTTATCAGCCCAAGGAATCCGAGAAAGTCAAAGCTTTGCGGAAGTTTTGAGGATTGGAAAAAAGCTGGCAGGAATTCTCCTGAGAGACAGGATCATATCATCGGAAGAAGTAGAGGTCGTGGAGTATGGACTGGAAAACCTTGGGAGCAGTCTGCTGGGAATGTTCATAACGCTGCTGATAGGATATTGCTTTGGTTTCCTGCGGGGTAGCTTTTGGTTATGGTTGCTGATATTCCCCTTAAGAAAGAATGCCGGAGGATACCATGCAGAGACAAAAGGCAGATGCCTGTTGTATTCATCGGCAATTTTATTCGTGTCAGTTATCTGTTTCGTTCAGATTGAATGGCCAGAGTTAGGCTACATATTGGTTACAGTGTTTTTCTTCGCAATCATATTCTTGCTGGCACCTGTTGAAAATGAAAATAAACGTTTAGATCAGGTGGAATATCGGATCTATCGAAAGCGGACGAGGATGGTATTATTGCTGGAAAGTACGTTGTTTGTGATAGCACTGGCATTCAAGCGGGAGGAATTGATTACGGTGATAACGATAGGTTTTTTTGTTGTGGGAATGTCTTTGCTAATAGGAAAGGCAAAATTATAGAGACAGAAATAAATGGCTTCAAATGCAGCGTAATATGGAACTTGAAGAGCCGAAGACCAAGAAGTAAAGTGAAAGGAGAGTTCTTTTATGAGAAACAAACATTTTAAGAATCTATTGTGCCTTACTGTATCTGCTATCATGGCTATGGGATTATCCGCTACTGCTTTTGCAAAAGAAGCGGATGTTGTTACGGTACCTATGGGTGAGGTATATTACTATGACTCACCTCAGCCATTTTCGATGGAAGAACCTGAAATAAACGATCACCTCCTGTTTTCTGTAGAAGACATAGCAGAAATGACGGAAGTAGAATTTGCTAAGGCGCTAGAAGAAAACACACCCCTCGATAGTAAAGAAATAGAGCAAATAGTTTCTTACTATAATAGTGATGACTTTAAGCAGGGAATTGCACCAATGTATGGGATTTATGATCATCCAGAGTGGCAAATTACGCCTTACAAAAAAGAGAGACAGAAGTGGTGTGCTTATGCTACTTCGTGGATTGGAATTGATGCTTATCGTTCTGGGGTGGGTATAACTAAAGGATATACTGAAACAAAGGATGTTAGTACAACATTAGGTTATAAGGGCAGTAAAGAGATAGAAAAATACATAGGTTCATTCAGTGCTGAAACCACCACAACGTATACAACAACCGTTAATGAAAGTGCCTTTTGTGAGCCCTGGAACACCATAAATTGGAGACCATACATAGCATTTTGGAAAGATATATATTATGGAAGAATTAAAATCACAACAATAATACCTACAGGATCAGGTGTCTATGAAAATGTATGGTATGAAGACCAGGAGGGAGAAGAAAACATAAAAATTCTTGAAACAACAGAAGCATGGTCAAGGGAGAATACGGCTCGTGATTTATATGCGCCAACTCCTTTACCGCCAACAACTGCACCTATTATTTAAAATAGTCTTATTAATGAGGGCAGTATTTTCTGCCCTCTATTTTTTCCTATCGTTAAGAACCAAAAATAATATGCCTAAACATACCATAATCCATGCTCCAATGAAAAATGCCCACAGACCATAATGAGACATAAATGCTATGAAATGATTTCGGTGATATTCGACATTATCAAATGTCGAAATTATACTTAATATGATAATTTCCAAAAAGCCAAAAACCAAAAATAAGATTGCTAATATTTTTTTCATTACTTCTCCTCCGCATATTGCCAAGTAATTCTTGCTCACCTTATTATAGCAGACACAAAAGCCTATTTCAATAAGAAGAGGGCGGTTTCACGAAACTTTTTAAAACACTTTTAAAGCAGCTTTTTAAAAAATATTTATCGGTATTTTTGCATATATATCGCACATAAACGGTTGACGTCCATATTTAGTTCATCCAGTATGAATGACAATACATTTTCTGTTTGTAGTACAAGCGAAGGCTCTTTCTTTTGTGTTAATACCAGCGAGGGAACATACGGAGAATATAAATATCTGAATCACTATGAAATCCATATAAAAGATGGCGATTCAGATGATTCAGTAAGGGATCTCTACATACTTGTAGATAAAGAAGATGCAACATATGATGCGATTCAAAAGTCATGGGCTAGTTCATATCCCGATGGTGGAATTGCTAGTTATATAGTTTACAGCAACATATATTGAATTGCACGAATGTGAGAGGCGAAGAGAATGTATTCTTTTTTACCAACTGTATTTTTATCAGTACTGTTTCTTGGTATGTATATATGCTTTAAGCATCCCAGCAGTTATGGATACGGTACGGGCTATAATACAATAACATCTAGAAAATCAAAAAGAATCTGGGATTATGCTCAAAAATTAGCTTGCGACTATATGCGCAAGTTTTTGATTTACTCAATTGTGTATAATTTTGTGTATCTAATTGTCTATTTCGTTATAAAGAATCTGGAATGGGCTTCATCAAAGATTCTTGTGATTTTTAATTGTATAGTATTTTTGAGTATGGTTCTGGGCTATTTTGTATGCGTTGAATATAATCTAAAATTGGGAATGAAACAGGGAAAGTGTGAAGAGTGAAAACCGCAGGTCGACAGGTGCATCAGGGAAAGCGTACTGAAAGAGTATCTGCTGAAAAAGAAGTCGGAGGTGAAGCTTATGCTGCTGACGGAATTTGATGAGGAACTGTGGAGACAATGAGGGAGGAAAGCCGGGAAGAAAGCTTGAAAGAGGGTAGGGAAGAGGGCGAGGAACGACCGAGCCGGCTTTATTCGGCACTGATGAAAGAACAAAAAGTTCAAGGATCCTGAGCGCGCCATACAGGACAAGGGCTTCCGGGATATGCTGTATGAGAGATATGGGATCTGAAAAGGGTGAGGTGCCGCCCGGTTCAAAGGTGCACCGCTATAAAAATCAGGATGCCGTACACTCCCATTGAACAGGGGGTGTACGGCATCCTGTTTATAACACTTTCGCCAGAAAATCCCGGGTACGGGGCTGTTTCGGAGCCATGAAGATCTCCTCCGGTGTGCCCTCCTCCACGATTTTCCCCTCCGCCATGAAGATGACTCTGTCGGCCATTTCCCTGGCAAAGCCCATCTCGTGGGTGACCACCACCATGGTCATGCCCTCTTTGGCCAGCTCTTTCATGACCTCCAGCACCTCACCCACCATTTCCGGATCCAAGGCGGAAGTAGGCTCGTCGAAGAGCATGACCTCCGGATCCATGCACAGGGCGCGGACGATGGCGATTCGCTGCTTCTGGCCGCCGGACAGCTGGCTGGGATAGGCATTTGCCCGGTCAGAGAGCCCTACCCGTTCCAGCAGGGCTTTCGCCTTGGCCTCTGCGTCAGCCTGGGACTTCTTCAACAGCTTCATGGGAGCCAGAGTCATGTTCCGCAGGATGGTCATATGGGGAAATAAGTTGAAATGCTGGAACACCATGCCCATTTTCTGCCTGTGGAGATTGATATCGGCTTTCTTGTCCGTAATGTCCACGCCCTCGAAAAGGACCTTTCCGCCTGTGGGCACCTCCAGGAGGTTCAGACAGCGCAGGAATGTGGACTTTCCGGAGCCGGAAGGGCCGATGACTACGACCACCTCGCCTTTTTTGACCGAGGCGTTCACGCCGTTCAGGGCTTTGATGTCGCCGCCGTCAAAATGCTTCTGCAAATCCATTGCCTGTATGATATCAGCGCTCACTGCTCCTAAGCCTCCTTTCCAGCTTCCCTACCAGGAAAGTGAAGAACATTACCAGTATCAGATAGATCAGAGCGGACATCAATAGCGGGAACAGATAGTCGTAACAGTTGCCGCCTATGATGTTGCCCGCATAGGTCACGTCCGTGAGGCCTACATAGCCTGCCACCGCAGTCTCCTTTAACAGCACAATGAACTCATTGGCCAAAGTGGGGAGCACTGCCTTGAAAGCCTGAGGCAGGATGATATAGCGCATGGTGGCCACATAGCCGAAGCCCAAACTCCTGCCCGCCTCCATCTGTCCTGTGTCGATGGACATGATGCCTCCCCGGATGATCTCCGCCACATAGGCCCCGGAATTGATGCCGAAAGACAGCGCCGCCACCATGACCTTGTTGCGGCTGGAGGCGAAGATGACAAAGTACATGATCATTAGCTGGACCACCGCTGGCGTGCCCCGGATGACTGTCAGGTAGACCTTGGCCAGGGCGTTGAAGAAGCCCAGGAAAAATTTTCCAGGCCCTTGCATCTCGGTATGGTTCTTGTCCCAGGAGACTCGGATCAGGGAGATGACTACGCCTAAGGCCACGCCGATGAGCAGGGCAAGCAAGGTCAGCAGCAGGGTGTTGCCCAGCCCCTTTATGTACATCTGATACCGGTTGTCGAAGACGAAGCTCTTGTAAAAATCGTATCCCAGGTCGTTCAGCCACTCAGGGCCGTTCAGTATCCAGTCCGGCGCCTCTAAAGGCCAGGACTGGGAAGCGGATGGTCTCATAGCTTATTCTCCTTTTAACAGGCCGTCAGGGCCGTATCTGCTTTCGCAAAATTGCGTGTTATTCCGCAGTGATATATTTGTCAACAATGCCTTTGACAGTACCGTCGGCAATCAACTCTTCCAGAGCTGCATTGACGGCATCATACAGCGCCTTATTGTCCTTGCTCATGGCAGCCGCGTAATCCTCGGTGACATACTCGGTCTCCAGGATTTTCAGCCCCTCCACCTCGGCCACGAAAGCCTTGGCGGGCTCGTTGTCGATGACCACGCAGTCCACCTTGCCGGTCTTTAAAGCCTGTACGGCTTCGGCGCCCTTGCCGTAACGGTCGATGGTGCCAAGCCCCTCTTTTTCGATATCATCAGTGGTATAGATGTCGCCTGTGGTGTTTCGCTGTACGCCTACCACATGGCTTGCGCCCTCTGCGAACAGGTCGTCCACGCTGGCGATGGCACTGTCCTGGGTAACGATGACTACCTGTACACCGGTGGCATAGCTGACGGTGAAGTCCACCTCCTCCTGACGGTCAGGGGTAACGGTCATGCCGGCCAGGCCGATGTCAGCCTTGCCGCTCTTGATGGCTTCCGTGATGGAGTCGAACTCCATGTCATCGATCTGCAGCTCCAGGCCAAGCTTTTCTGCGATGGCTGCGGCGATCTCCGCATCGATTCCGGTGATTTCGTTCCCCTCCAGATACTCATAAGGCGGGAAAGTTGCGTTTGTGGCCATAGTGAGTTTGCCCTCTACGGCAGTGGTAAAACTCTTTGTATCAGAAGCAGGGGGGGCATCTTCGCCCTTGCTGCTCTCCCCCGGCGTGCTGCCGCAGGCCGCTACGGACAGAACCATGGCTGAAACCAATAATAACGCAATCCATTTCTTCATAATAAATATCCTCCCAAAATGTATTTATCGGCTCCCTGGATGGAGTCAATGGACAGATACTAGCACTTAATGCATAAATTGTCAATGGATTTTGTTAAAAAAGAGAGATAAATCTGTTTCTTTGCATATTTCAAATAAATATACATAAAAATATGCATATTCACACCCATATGCTCACGAAATATTTTTGCGGGAGGAGAACATATGGCCACACCCGGATAGTTTATATGGCATAGGCTATTGCAAATCTGACCAAATAAGATAAAATAAGATAAAATAAGGTAATAGCCTTTGCAAATCCGGATAAACAAGAGGAGATGCGAGCAGAGAAAGGATTGAGAAAAATGACCGGCACAGACAGAATAGCATACAGGAATCTAAGGAAAGAGGAGATCACGCGGGAACTGTTTCGCCAGTTCATCCGCAGACAGGAAGTAGGAAAATGCTGGCGGCGGGTAAACGGGGAGTGGGTTATAAAGGACGATCCATTCGTGGACGACTGGTCAGAGGCGGACTATGAGGAACTGGTGGCATGCCTGAAAAACACCCTTGCTGCCGGCGGCTTTGTATACGCCGCTTTCTGTGACGACGCCCTGAAAGGCTTTGTCTCTGTGGAGGCAGCGCCTTTCGGGGGAGAGCAGGGTTATCTGGATCTGTCCAGCATCCATGTATCCTGCGACATGCGTGGCCGGGGCGTGGGCCGGGCGCTGTTCGCGGCGGCAAAGGAATGGGCCAGGGCCCACGGCGGGCGGAAACTGTACATTTCCGCCCATTCCGCGGTGGAGAGCCAGGCTTTCTACAAGGCCATGGGCTGCGTGGAGGCACAGGTGTACCATCCCGGCCATGTGGAGGCGGAGCCCTATGACTGCCAGCTGGAGTGTGCGCTGTAGAGGGCTCAATTACTATTTTTACCTGTATAGGTGGTGATGTTATGGGTGTTAATAAAAAAGGAAAACGAAAAATTATTGTGGATAAAAAAGTGTACTGGTGGTTTGCAGATGATACGATTTGGGATGAACCTTATGTACGCATTATAGCGGATGACCACTCATTTGAAGCGGAATGTAATTTGTACTGCCCGGTTTTAAGAATTATGAAAGATACTAGCAAAGGAAGACGTAGCATTTCTATACCATGTGAATTGTCCCATAGATATTTAAGTTTTACTCCTCAATATATTTCTGAATTGATACGAATTGGAAGCTGCTAGCATTGCGTTCCCTTATGTGCCGACAGGCAAAATGCTGTCGGCAAGAAAATGTATATGAATTAATAAATTCTCGCCACTTTTTTTCCGACCGTTTTCCTGCTATGATAACAGCATAAGACGTCTTATCCAATCAACAAAAAACTTTTGCAACAGACCGGCTGGCAGCAAAACCGGAAAGGATGGGAATAATGATGGAACATGACAATCTACTGACAAAATGGGTGATCGGCAGGATAGAAAAGGAATATAAGGACGACATCGCGCTGCTGATAGCCGTAAAGGGACATGCGACCCATGGGGACGGCCATGGGGAAGTTTTCGACTACTATGTTCCCTGCACTGAAAGGGGAAACGGACTGGCGCAGACCTTTATCATTGACGGCATCGGGCATGATCTGTACCCCAGGTCATGGGAGAGGCTGGAAAAATCCGCGGAACTTGATGAGATGACCTTGGTGCTGGCTAAGGCGGAAATTCTCTATGCCAGATCGAAAGAGGACGCGGACAGGTTCCTGGCCCTGCAGCGGAAATTGGAGGATAACCTGGCGAATCCGGTATTCGTCTATGGCAAAGCCCTGGAACGCCTTGACAGCGCAAAGGACCTTTACCGGAGCCTTGCGTTTGAGGAGAAAACTTACCGGGCCCGCTCCCAGGCAGGCTTCATTCAGCACTACCTGTCCGCGGCTGTGGCATTTATGAATCACAGCTTTGCGGATTCGGCGCTGTTCAGCGAAAGACAGGCCTATAACAGCAGCACCGAGAGCAGGATTTACCACTGCCCGGAGCTGGAGAGTGTGCCGGATTCTTTCTTTGAATACGGGCGCTGTCTTCTGACCTGCGGGGATGTAAGGCAGATACGGGAAGTCACACATGGGCTGATCGGGACTACGGAAAAATTTGTGCTGGCCAGAAAGCCTGCCGCAGTGGATGCAGCCAGGGAGATCAATTACCAAAATCTGGCCGACTGGTATCAGGAATTAAGCCTGACCTGGCGCAGGATCCGTTTTTTCTGCAGAGTAAACAAAGTGGAGGAAGCCTACCGGGACGCCTGCTACCTGCAGGATGAATTGCTTGTGGCGGCAGAGGAATTCTGCCTGGAGGAGTTCAATATCCTGGACTCCTTTGACCCTGATGCGCTGATACACCTGGAACTGCGCTGTGATATAACGGAACAGGCCATACGCCGCATCATAACGGAAAACGGCGCAAAAATAAATGAATATACATCTGTCGCCGCCTTTTTGGACGCAAATGCATAAATGGGGGATGACAAGTGAAATATAGGAAAGCTTCGGAAATTTTTCCCGACGAGCTGCTCAAGGAAATACAGAGATATTCCTCCGGGGAGTTGGTCTATATTCCAAAAGCTGCCGAACGTAAAAAATGGGGCGAGGATTCGGGGGCAAAGACTTTCTATGTTCAGCGAAACAGCGAGATTCGCAGTAAATTCCGCCGGGAGAAGAAAGGAATTCCGGAACTTGCGGCGGAGTATCATCTGTCGGAGGAGACGGTGCGGCGAATTGTATACAGGCAGTGACGAAAGGGCGCTTCCCCGCGGCCTGCGCAGGAATCGGAACAGACTTACGGAACTGATTTCGGCAAGAGGCAGCAGATATCTGCAGGCATTTAACAGAGGCATAAAGCGCTGCCGAAAAGGAATATAAGAGAACAAAGCCTGCGTCAGCCGCAATACTGACTGACGCAGGGCTTTTGTGGATTCGGACGGGCCAGAGCCCTGTATCAGCCGGATTGCGGTCTGATACAGGGCTCTGCTGCGGTTAGAATCAAAAAGAGACAGTGGCAGTGCCGCTCTTCTCAAAGGAGAGTACCGCGTCTTTGCCCTGTACATGACAGGGGGCTCCCTGCACGCACTTGGGCTGCCCGGTGCCTGCCAGTACCACAGTACACGGCTTTTCGCCATGGAAAGTCACGGTATAAGTCTCTTCGGCGTGTTCTACGGAAATCTCCGTCTCCAGCAGGGCGTCCCCGCTGTACACCACAGTCTCTGCCTTTCCGCCGTCTGCCACCTCATAGACCCGGAATATGACTCCGTCGGCATAGTCATACACGGGACCGTCATCCTTTGCGCCCAGGGCAATGACGCTGTTTTCCCGCACATACAGCGGAATGCTGAGATAATCGTGCTTCTCCCGGTACCACCGACCGCCCTGCCTTGTTTCTCCTGTGAGGAAATTGGTCCAGACGCCATCCGGCAGGTAATATTCCGCTATGCCCTCTTCATTTAAAACAGGGGCCACCAGCAGGGAATCTCCCAGCATATACTGGTTGGCCAGGTAAGAGCAGTTTCTGTCATCGGTGAATTCCAGCGCCATACTCCGCATCATGGGTATGCCTGTCCGGGAGGTCTCGTAAGCACACCGGTACAGATAAGGCATCAGGGAGGCTTTCAGTCTGGTGAAGAACCTTACCACGTCCACGCTCTCCTCGTCATAGAGCCAGGGCACTCTGTAAGAGGAGGAGCCGTGGAGCCTGGAATGGGTGGAGAGCAGTCCGAAAGCGCACCAGCGCTTGTACACATCCGGCGTGGACTTGCTCTCGAAGCCGCCGATGTCATGGCTCCAGAAGCCGAAGCCCGAGCTTGTCAAAGACAGTCCGCCCCGGAGGCTCTGCTCCATGGACTCGTAATCGGACCAGCAGTCGCCGCCCCAGTGCACCGGGAACTTCTGGCCTCCGGCGGTGGCGGAGCGGGCGAAGAGCACCGCTTCTTTGCTGCCGCGCTTTCTGGCCAGAATATCAAATACGGCCTGATTGTATAAATAAGTGTAGAAATTGTGCATCTTCATGGGATCCGAGCCGTCGTGGTAGACCACATCCGTGGGAATCCGCTCGCCGAAGTCGGTCTTGAAGCAGTCCACGCCCATGTCCAGGAGCTTCTCCAGGCCCTGCTGATACCAGCGCACTGCCTCAGGGTTGGTGAAGTCCACCACAGCCATGCCGGACTGCCACATATCCCACTGCCATACGCTGCCGTCAGGCCGCTTAATGAAGTATCCCTTTTCCATTCCCTGGTCGAACAGAGCCGATTCCTGTCCGATGTAAGGATTGATCCAGACGCAGACTTTGATCCCTTTATCATGAATCCTGCCAAGCATCCCCTCCGGATCCGGGAACACTGCCTCGTCCCAGATAAAATCCGTCCAGTGGAATTCTTTCATCCAGCAGCAGTCAAAGTGGAATACGGACAGCGGAATTCCCCGCTCCAGCATCCCGTCGATAAAGCTCATGACGGTGGCCTCGTCGTAATCTGTGGTAAAGGAGGTGGACAGCCACAGGCCGAAAGTCCAGGGCGCGGGCAGGGCGGGTTTTCCGGTGAGATCCGTATACCGCTCCAGCACCTCTTTCATGGAGGGGCCGTTTAAGAGATAATAATCCAGCATTTCCCCGGCCACGGAGAATCCCACCTTGTTGACCTGCTCTGTGCCCACCTCAAAGTCCACCTGCTCCGGATGGTTGACGAAGACGCCGTACCCTCTGCTGGACAGGTAGAAAGGGATGTTCTTGTAGGACTGTTCGGTGCTGGTGCCGCCGTCCTGGTTCCACACGGACACGGACTGGCCGTTTTTCACAAAAGCGCCGAACCGCTCCCCCAGGCCGTAGATCTGCTCGTTTACGGACAGGCCCAATTGCTGGCGCATATAGGTGCCCTGGCCCTTGTCATAGGCCATGCCCGTCCAGTTCTCCTTGAGAAAGGCAAAATCCCTGCCGGCGCTTTTGGTCAAAAGCTCCCCGTCCCGCTCATAGCGCATGGACCAGGGGCGCTTGCCCAGAACTAGGCTTAGATGCCCGCTTTTTACGGTGAGCGTCTCATCGGTCTCCTCTACCGTCAAAGCCTGTCCGCAGGGCTCGGCCAATTCAAAGGCAGGGCCTTTCTTCAGGCCGCCCTTGTGGTGCCAGGCCTGTACCCGGATGACCTCGGGGGCGGGGGCGGTGATCCGCAGGGTGAGGTTGATGCCGTCTATGGTGTTTCCCCGGCCGTTTACCACGGCAGTAGGCGCACAGATTACTACTTCGTCTTCTGCAATCCGGCTGTCATAAATCTGCTGGGGAGAGAAGCTTGCAAAGCCCTCTTTTAATAACCAGCATCCGTTCTGAAATTTCATGTTTGCGTCTCCTTTCGTTTTTCGCAGCTGCACACGGAACCGCCGGGCGAACCCTGTCGTCATGGTATGTACACGGAACCGGTGCGGGAATCCTACTATCATGTTTCTATTATAGATTGCCTGTCAGCTGTTTACAAGATGACTTTATATGCTGACTTTACGATACTTTTGTGCAATGTGGACAAGAAATGACAGGCTGAGTCCGCTTTCCCGGCTGTTTTCCGTGATCTCGATGGCGGAGATTACCGCTAACTGCTGCTTCCTGCACAGCAGCAGTTTTTTCTGTTCTGTCAGCTGCGGCTCCATGTTTTGGAAAGTCATGATCTCCCGGAGTCTGCGCAGCGAAAAGCGCGGGTATTGAAACAGCAGGATGCGCAACCTCTTTCTCCTTTTGCGTCAGCTTTTTTACGTTCCTGCCCGGCGCGGCCGCCGAACCTATAAGGGTATCATACAAGATGACGCTGGGGAACTGTCAAGAGAAAAAATTCCGGCACAGGCCAGGTCAGCCTGAGACGGAGGGCAGACTTCCCAGATTGTTGTCGTCGGAGCCGTCCGGGATGGATTTTAGGTATTCCGTATCTCCCCTGTGGGCCACGCCCACGCCCTTGATGTCCCCGGACTTTGCCATCTGCACGCCCTCCTCCTTAGAGACGGTAGAGCCGTCGGAGAGCTGGTAGCCGTCGATCTTGCCGCTGTGCTTCACTAAGCCTACAATCTCCTTTGCATCTGACTTGGGCTGGGGAATCTCATCCAGCGTGTTCTTAGCCAGAGCGGCGGTGAGTCTTGTGTCATTTGTTTTGTTTTCCATATTTATCCTTTCTGCCCGAGGGGCGGGTATTCAAATCAAAAATTCGGTTTTATGGTTCAGCCATAGTATTGTCCGTATACAGGGAGAAATACCTGCCAGCTTTCGCCAGCGCATTTTTATAAAAGATAGTGAAATCAAAGTCCCAATGTGTTAAACTGTTGTAAGAGAAACAGATATATTTTCTGTTACAGGCGCCGCAAGGAACGGCGCTGACGCAGAGGACGGGAGGCATATATGAAAATATGGAAGAATACAGGGATAAAAGGGAAGATGCTGTCCGCGGCTCTTATCCTTTTTGCGCTCTGTGCCTGTTTGGCCGCCTGCGGGGCGGATCAAAAGGGGCAGGCAGATCAGAAAGAAGAGACGAAAACAGAAGAAAAGGCAGGGGAGAAAGAAGAACCGAAAACCCAGACAAAAGCAGAGGATGACGTCTGGCGGGGAATCGCGCCGGGAATGGAGGATCTGAGCGATATCACAGAGCGCACGGAGTACATGGATGTGGCGGTGGAATCGGAAGTGCTTTTTGACAATGACTTAAAGGAAATGGTGCCGGTAAACGAGATGCAGGGGAGGCCCAGAACCGAGGACGGAACCACATGGCTTCCTGTGGGCACCCGTTTCGTGCAGGGGGAGCCCGTGCAGTTCTGGGCGGAGGTAGGCGAAAGGGCAGACATCTGGCTGTGCGGAAAGGACAACAGCAGGGAGCTTCTGGTGAAAGACTTTTCCCTGGAATATGTAGATTCCATGCACCCTTATCAGTGGTATATGGACCGGGACGGGAACTGCTACTGTTACGGAGAGGTCTATACGGCGGATGAGTACAATGTATACAGTCGAAGCCAGAGCAAGCTTGTAAAGGTGCTCTCCTCCGGTGAGATCCTCTATAGCGCCGCCACAGAGCCGCAAACCTTTATAGCAGGTCTGTGCCAGACCCAGGACGGCAGGATATATGTGCTGTTGGATGATAGGAATGAGGACAGGATGTTCGGAAAATGGAAAGTGGCGGAGGTGGACCCGGACACCGGAGAGCTTAGAAAAGAGTCCCTGAGGGAGCTTGCGTCCTGGAGATATGGAATCTATCTGGGTACGGCCGGCAGCTTTCCTGCGGTGACGGGCTACGGCAGTGAGAGCAGCCGCATGATTGCAAAGATGGACATGGCGGATGGGAGCCTGCTGCCTGTGCTGTATTTTATCGGAATCTCCTACGGATGGCACGGAGACATGGAACTGCGGGATTTTCAGGTGGCTGAGGACGGCGCGGTTGCGCTTTTGTGGAGCGAACCCAATGGCACGGGAGGGCTTCTGGAGACGCTGAGGATGGAGAAAGTGGAAAGGATTCCCATCGTTGTCCGGGGAAGCTTTTATGATACATGGTTTGGAAACAAGGTGGTTCGGTTCAACAGCGAGAACGATAAATACCATGTGGTGGTGGAAGACTGCGGGCTGGAGAATGATAGGGATGATTTCGCCCGGCTGACCAGCATCCAGATCGGCTCCGGCAAAGGGCCGGATATCATCCAGAGCGGCCTTATGTATGATTATATGGAAGGAATGCAGGAGAAAGGAGTCCTGGAGGAGCTGAATCCCTATATGGAAGCCTCCGGGATTTCTGAGGAGGATTATTTCCCCCTGGCTTTTTCCGTCCTGCGGCAGGGAGAGAAGATCTACGGAGTCAGCCCCAGGTGGTCTATATGGGAATACGCCATATCACAGGAGGTGCTGGGGAGTGCCCAGGCGCCGGATATAGAGACGCTTGCGGACGCGCTGCTTGCCTGGGAGGGAGGGGGATACTACCATGAGGCGTATGATTCCGCCCAGGTGCTTAGATACTTTTTTGAGGGAACCGACAGCCTCTGGGGTATGCTGGACTGGGAGAGCGGCAGCTGCGATTTCGATACCCCCCTGTTTTACAAGCTGCTGGAAGCGGCCAAAAGGTATGGCGATGACGGCAGGAGCAATCTGGAGCCCATTACGGTAGACAGACTGTTGTATAATGTGGGTTATTTCAAGACAGAGGCAGAGCTGGCACAGGAGGGAAAAGTGGGGTTGGGAGTCCTGTCTGACGAGGGCTGCTATCCTGCCTGCTCAAACGGAAACGTCCTGTCCGTCAATGCCAATTCCACGAAAAAGGAAGGGGCATGGGAATTCATCCGGTTCCTGATCAGCGAGGAAGCCCAGTTCGGGGACAGGGGTTCTTCCGCCTTTGAGTATCCGGTACACAGGAAAGCTTACGAGTCCTGTATCGAGAAGTTCATTGAGCAGGAAACCTATATAAAGAGGGTAAACGGAGTGGACGTACCGGTGTACTGGGGCACGGAGATTACAGAAGAGAGGCTGACGGAATTCAGGGAGAAGATAGAGACCGCAAGGCCCCAGCCTATCCGGACCAGCCCCGTCATCGACATCATCATCGAGGAGGCCGCCGATTACTTTAAAACGGGCAAGCGTGCGGAGGATGTGGCCGCAGTCATCAACCGACGGGTGCAGCTGTACCTGAACGAGCGAAAATAGCGTAAGGGAAAGCAGACAAGAAAAGCAGACAAGAAAAGCAGACAAGAAAAACGCCAGAAAGGAGAAAACAGAGCAAAAGAAAACAGCATGAGAGAAATGAGACAAAATAAGCCGGAAATTTTGCAAAAGCTATGGAAAAACAGGAGCAAAACAGTTATAATTTAAGTACATGCAATCATCAATTGCGATTACCAATTATAGAAGGAGGAGTATTCACATGAACAATTTGCCGCAAGTTAAAATCGGCGTCGTGGCCGTAAGCCGCGACTGCTTCCCCGAGAGCCTGTCCGTGAACAGAAGAAAGGCACTGATGGAGGCCTATACCGCCAAGTACGGCACGGACGCCGTCTACGAGTGCCCCGTCTGTATCGTGGAGAGTGAGATCCACATGGTGCAGGCCCTGGAGGATATCAAGAAGAACGGCTGTAACGCCCTGTGCGTATACCTTGGAAACTTCGGCCCCGAGATTTCGGAGACCCTTTTGGCCAAGCATTTCGACGGCCCTGCCATGTACATAGCGGCTGCCGAGGAGAGCCAGAACGACCTGGTGGGCGGCAGGGGCGACGCCTACTGCGGCATGCTCAACGCCAGCTACAACTTAAAGCTTCGCAACGTGAAAGCCTACATCCCCGAGAACCCCGTGGGCACCGCGGCCGAGTGCGCCGACAGGATCCATGAGTTCATCCCCATCGCAAGAGCCATCGTGGGACTGAGCAGCTTAAAGATTATCTCTTTCGGCCCCAGGCCCCTGAACTTCCTGGCCTGCAACGCGCCCATCAAGCAGCTGTACAACCTGGGCGTGGAGATCGAGGAGAACTCCGAGCTGGATCTCTTCGAGGCATTTAAGAAGCACGAGGGGGACGAGAGAATTCCCGCCAAGGTAAAGGAGATGGAAGAGGAGCTGGGCGCAGGCAACAAGAAGCCCGAGATCCTGCCCAAGCTGGCCCAGTACGAGTTGACGCTGCTTGACTGGGTTGAGGCCCACAAGGGATACCGCGAGTACGTGGCCATCGCCGGAAAATGCTGGCCCGCATTCCAGACCCAGTTCGGCTTCGTGCCCTGCTATGTGAACAGCCGTCTCACCGGCATGGGGATCCCCGTGTCCTGCGAGGTGGACATCTACGGCTGCCTTAGCGAGTTCATCGGCACCTGCGTCAGCGAGGACGCCGTGACCCTGCTTGACATCAACAATACCGTGCCCGATGACATGTACGAGGATGCCATCCAGGGCAAATTTACCTACACCCATTGCGATACATTCATGGGCTTCCACTGCGGCAATACCAATACCAAGAAGCTGTCTTCCTGCAGCATGAAGTACCAGATGATCATGGCCAGGACCCTGCCCGAGGAAGTGACCCAGGGGACGCTGGAGGGCGATATCATCCCCGGAGACATCACGTTCTACCGCCTGCAGTCCACTGCGGACAACAAGCTGCGGGCTTACATCGCCCAGGGCGAGGTGCTCCCCGTGGCCACCAAGTCCTTTGGCGGCATCGGCGTGTTCGCCATCCCGGAGATGGGGCGTTTCTACCGCCATGTGCTGATCGAGAAGAATTACCCTCATCACGGCGCAGTTGCTTTCGGCCATTTCGGAAAGGCTCTGTACGAGGTGTTCAAGTACATCGGCGTGCCGGTGGAGGATCTGAATTACAACCAGCCCAAGGGCGTGCTGTATCCTACGGAGAATCCGTTCGCGTAAAGTCTTGCATCAGGGGCGGGGGCGAAAGCTCCCGCCCTGCTATATCCCCGGCCGGACTCCTGTCTGGAGACGTCCTGTAGAATTCTTCCGGGGAAAGGGCGGTCTGCGCCGGTGAGACACATTGGGCCGCGGGATTTGAGTCCGGCGAAATCGCTGCTGTCGGAAATAAATAAGGCTTGTGAGGCCCTGCGCTTTTGCGCAGAGGAGTCACAAGCCGTTTTTGCGTGATGCCTGTCCGCGAATCATACCGAAAAGGATACGGAATCAATCCTCCGCGTCATCCACATCCGCCGCCACCGCGGATACCACGCTGGAGACCACGGATATGACAACCGCAATGATGATGATCAGCAAACCTCCGCCTAATACAATGAACATGATGCAAATCCTCCTGTCAGATTTCTTTAAAATTAAGGCCTGTGGGCCGTTTCGTGCCTAGAATGAAAATATTGTACCATATCCGGCGGGAAATCTCAACTGCTTTTCACGGACTGTTTTCATTTTTATATTTTGGAAATAGTGGTTGTGCCTCCGCGCCGTTTTTGGTATGATCTTATTGACACTGACAGATCAGGCGGATGCCGGAGACTTGGGCAGAAGCCGGTAGTTTTAGGGAGGGATCAGATGATTACGATTTCCCTGTGTATGATTGTAAAAAATGAAGAGAAGATATTGGAGCGATGCTTAGACAGCGTGGCCGACCTGGTGGATGAGATCGTCATAGCGGACACCGGTTCCACGGACGCCACCAAGGAGATCGCCCGGCGGTATACGGAGCGGGTCTATGATTTTCCCTGGATTGACGATTTCAGCGCGGCCAGGAATTTTGTGTTTTCCAAAGCCACCCAGGAATATATATATTCTGCGGACGCGGATGAGGTGCTGTCCCCGGAGAACAGGGAGCGGTTCCGGCGCCTGAAAGAGACATTGCTGTCGGAGATTGAGATCGTACAGATGAAGTATGCCAATCAGCTCCAGTTCAATACGGTGTACAATTACGACGAGGAATATCGTCCCAAGCTCTTCAAGAGAAAGCGGGATTTCGTCTGGGAGGCCCCCATCCATGAGACAATACGGCTGGAGCCCGTGGTGTATGACAGCGATATCGTCATTACTCATCTGCCCCAGTCCAGCCATGCCAAGCGGGACCTGGCCAATTTCCACAGGCATTGGGAGGCGGGGTACAGGCTGTCGAAACGGCTTTTGGGGCTTTACGCCAGGGAGCTGATGCTGGCCGGGGACAAGGAGGACTTCCTGGAGGCGGCGGGGACCTTTATGGAGGCGGCCGCAGACAACGGCCGGGACGGCGAGGAGATGACCCAGGCCTGCTGCGTGGTGGCAAAGGCGGCCAGGCTGGCGAAAGATACGGTGAATTTCTTCAAATATACTTCCAAGGTCATTGCGGAGGAGGCCTGTTCGGAGATCTGCTGCGAGATGGGGCATTTTTACGAGGAGATCTGTGACTGGGAGGAGGCGGCTATATGGTACTACAATGCCGTATACGAGACCCGGCCCATATTGGCCCTGAGGTCCGGGGGCCGGGAGAGCCTGGAGGGGCTGGTCCGCTGCTATGACGCCCTGGAGTGTCCCGAGCAGGCGGACATCTACCGGGAGGAGTTGTCGCTTCGGGAATCTTCCGGGCGCGGACCCGGCGCCGAGAAAGAGCCGGCGGTCAGTGCCGCCGGGGACGACATGGACGGCCGGGGATGACACGGCCGGAAAGAGAGTACGCCACCGGGGACGCCGCCGGAAAGGGAGGTACGTCTGCCAGGGACGCCGTCGCGGGCGGTACGTCCTAAGCAGTCCGGAACGGATATGGAAGAAAGGATAAAAATATGAGCTGGGAAGAAAATGTACGAAAGGCAGTGCCCTATGTGGCGGGAGAGCAGCCAAACAAACCGGGCATGATCAAGCTGAACACCAACGAGTGCCCCTACCCCCCTGCGCCGGGGGTGCAGCGGGCGCTTGCGCAGATGGACTATGAGGCGCTGCGGCTGTACCCGGATCCGGATACCGGGGTGCTGACGGACGCATTGGCAGAATACTATCATGTGAGCCCGAAACAGGTATTTGTGGGGGTGGGGTCCGATGACGTGCTCTCCATGGCTTTCATGACCTTTTTCAACGGCGGAAAGCCCATCCTGTTTCCGGACGTGACCTATTCCTTTTATGATGTGTGGGCGAATCTGCACGGGATTCCCTACCGGACCTGTGCCCTGGACGAGGACTGGCATATCCGGCCCGAGGACTACAGACAGCCAAACGGCGGCGTGATCTTTCCCAATCCCAACGCGCCCACGGGGCTTCTGGAGAGCCTTGAGACAGTGGAGGAGATCATTGGCGCCAACCGGGACTCCGTAGTCATTGTGGATGAGGCCTATATCGATTTCGGAGGCATCAGCGCGCTGCCGCTGACGGAGAAGTACGACAATCTCCTGGTGGTGCAGACCTTTTCAAAATCCCGTGCCATGGCCGGACTGCGCATCGGCCTGTGCGTGGGCAGCGAGAAGCTGATCGGATATCTGAATGACGTGAAGTTCTCCTTTAACTCTTATACCATGAATCTGCCCTCCCAGATACTGGGGGCGGAGGCGGTGCGGGACGATGCCTATTTCAGGGCTGTCACCGGTAAAATCATTGCCACCAGAGAGCGTGTCAAGGGAGAGCTTAAGGAGCTGGGATTTACATTTCCGGATTCCAAAGCCAATTTCATCTTCGCCTCCCACGAGACCATTCCCGCCGGGGAGATCTTCCGGGCCCTGCGGGAAGCGGACATCTATGTGCGCTACTGGAACAAGCCGCGGATCTCTGATTTCCTGCGCATCACGGTGGGAACGGACCGGGAGATGGACCGGCTGGTGGCATTTTTGAGAGATTATACGGCTGCCCGGGGGTGAGGACAGGGATGGGGCCGGAAAGTTTCGGATAACATTAGAAGAAGTATAAAAAGAAAAAATAGAAGAATGGAGATCATTATGCTGAAGAAATATCTGTTTGTGTTTTTTGTTTCCATGGTTCCTTTGATTGAGCTGAGGGCGGCGGTGCCCATTGCCCTGGGTATGGATTTGCCGGTGCTGCCCAGTTATGTGGTCTGTATTCTGGGGAATATGCTTCCGGTTCCCATTATTTTCCTGTTCGCGAGGAAAGTTTTGGAATGGGGGGCGGACAAACCGGTTATTGGTAAATTCTTCACATTCTGCCTGGAAAAGGGACATAAAGGCGGGGAGAAGCTGAAAGAAAAGGCGGGCAAGGGGCTTTTTGTGGCGCTGCTGCTCTTCGTGGGGATTCCGCTGCCCGGAACCGGGGCATGGACGGGAACCCTGGCGGCCAGTCTGCTGGATATGGACTTCAAGTCCAGCGTGATCGCGGTGCTTTTCGGCGTGGTGCTTGCGGGCATTATCATGGGACTGGCCAGCGCCGGACTGTTCGGCGCGCTGGGGATGGTGTTCTAGTGCGGCGCAAGCATACGCTAAGGGGAATCGGAAAAATGTCGATATATAGACTGCCGACGCGTACATTATCTGACGCAAGTCCTGTGCGCGCGGCCCAGGGACTTTAAAAAGGAGAACAATTCTAATGAAGAAAAAACCTGTACAGATCTGCATTTTTTTGATTCTTTTCCTGCTTTTCACATCCTGTGGGCAGGCAGAGACTGCACCGGAACAAGAGAATACAACACCCGTGGAGACCCCGGAACCGGAGCCGGCCCCGCCGGAGACGGAGGAGGAGCTGCGGCAGGCCATCGGGCAGCTTGGCCAGGGAGAGGAGGCGCTGAAGCGGGAGTATTACGAGCAGCTATTCTACATGGATGTCTTCCAGGAGGCGGACTATGAGGCCTTGGCTCAGCTGTATGCCCACATGGGGGAGACGGCGCTGCAGAGGGATATTCTGTCCAAGGCGCTGCGTCTGTACCCCTCCAGGGAGACAGCGCTGCAGGTAAGCGCTATCGTGGTGGAGGAGAACGGTGAAAACCAGGAGATGGCCGAATTGGCCCGGCAGATCATGGAGGCGCTTGACCTGCATGACACGGCGGCGCTGCGGGAGTTGACGGCCCGGGACGATTGGCGGAGGATTCTCCAGGACGGAATGCTGGGAGTTGAGACAAAAACCCGCTACCGCCAGGGGGAGGACCTGCTGCAGATAGCGGCGGACGGCGCCTGGGCGGAGATCACATGGCTGGGCGCGGAGGGGCGGTTTTGCTTTTACCGGGGAGACGAGCACGGTGCCGTGCTGGGAGAGACTGTCTTAATGGAAAGCGCCTACAGCGGAGCCGTGACCGTGCTTCACAGCGACGGGGAGGGAAATGTGACCCGCAGCTACACGGGCACTCTCCGGGAGGGTGTCTGTGTGGAACAGATAAGCATTGAGTACCAGGGAGTGACCTACACAGGGAAGCTGAACGACGACGGCACTACCGCAGAGGAGCAGTACGCAAAAGTGGCGGAGGCGGGAGGCGTGGTTTATGCGTATACCGGAGACGGGAAATCCTATCTGTACCAGGAGAACGCCGACCCCGGTGCTTTTCGCCTGGACGCCGTCTCCTTAGGGCTTCCGGAGTATACGGAATGGAGGTAGGAAATGGGAGGAACAGGAAAAAAGAACAAAATATGGGCCCGGATTCTGGCAGCGCTGCTGACCGCGGTGCTGGCGGTATCGGTTCCCCTGCCTTTCCTGCCCCACGGGGAGGCGGAAGCTGCCTCGGGCACGAAGAACATAACCAATGTAGTCATATTTGTAAAGCATAACAATGATGCCAGCGACATCTTCAATGCCTCCACGGTGGACGGCACGGGACAAATGTGGTCCAACTGGCAGCGGATCAGGAAGATGTACGACGAGGGCAACGGCGCAGGGGGCCACAATAATTCTTTCAGCAGCTATATCCGGGCAGTGACGGAAGGCAGCGTGGAGGTGACGAACTATTTCCCCCAGGAGCGGACCAACAAAACCGGCGTACAGACATTGACCCTGTCCCGAAACAGCTACGGGGGCAGCGATCTGGTGGAGGAAGTGATGGACGCGGCAGCCAGGGGCGACATCAAACTGGACACCAATGCCCACAAGCTGGACAACCAGAAGAGCAATGTGATCGACAATCTGACCATTATCCTGCAGGGGGATACCATAGGCGGCAGCGAGACGGCATTTCATTCCACATATGCCGGGTCAAAGACCATCAACGGCCTGCGTGTGTTTGACTATAATATCATTCCCTCCGGAAGACTGCTTCCCCAGGACGCGGCGCCGGGACATGTGTACTCGGAGCAGGGGGTGATAGCCCATGAGTTCCTGCACACGCTGGGACTGCCCGATCTCTACCGCAGAAATGACGCAAACGGCGAGCCGGTGGGAATATGGGACGTGATGGCCTCGGTGAGCCCGTTTCTGCAGTATCCGCTGTCCTATCTGCGGGCCAGGCAGGGATGGATTACCATGGGAAACATTACCCAGAGCGGCACCTATACCCTGACGGCAGCCTCGGAGAGCGGCGGCACCAAGGTGTTTGCCCTGCGGACGCCCCTGTCCGGCACAGAGTTCATCTGTCTGGAATACCGGAAAAAGAATACTTTCACAACGGGAGCTTTTGAACAGAGGATTCCCGCCAGCGGTCTTTTGATGTACCGGGTTGACACCAAGGTCTACAGCCTGACCAACAGCGAGGGAAAGAATTACATATATGTGTACCGCCCGGATGTGACGGATCCGGAAGCGGCCAGGGACAGAGGGGCCAATGGATTCAACCTGGTCTACGGCGCCGCCCTAGACGGGACTTCCGGGAAGACATCCTACGGCAGCACGGATTTGAATGCGGACTTTACGAAGAATACGCTGTACTATTCCGACGGAAGCAACAGCGGAATACAGATCAGTAATCTCAAGTTGTCCGATGACCAGAAGCAGCTGACCTTTACGGTGACTTTTGCGGACTACAAGGACGCCATATCCTGGGAGAACATGGGGGATGTGGTCAGCAATCAGTGTATCGGGGATCCCTTTGTCTGCACCGACCCGGCTTCCGGGACTCTCTATGCCGGGTTTCTGGAGGAGATTCCGGGCAGCAGCAGTAAGCAGATATGCGTGAAGCGATGGGACGGGGCTGCATGGCAGCAGGTGGGGACGAAGATCAGTCCGGTTTCCTGGGCGTCCACCGTGGCGCTGGCCGTGTGCGGCGGGGAATTATATCTCTCCTATCAGGACCAGTCCGGCCAGCCTGTGTACTGTAAGCTGGAGAACGGCTCCTGGAAGCAGGTGGCCCGGCATAATGTGTCCAATGCCAAATATATGCAGTTCGCGGTGGACGGCAGCAGTCTCTATGGGGCCTACGAGGACAGCGGAATATGGAAGATCTACGATCTGAAGACCAACAGCCTGGTGAACGACAGCCTGACGGCAGGGGATTTCAGCAATCCGGCCATGCTGGCGTATGAGGGCGGGTTTTATATGATTTACGCGGACGCGAAAGGCGGCGCTACCAAGATTCAGAAGTACAGCGGCGGCGCATGGAGCACGGTGGATACGCTGTCCGTCCAGCATACCAATATGCATCAGATCGCCCGGCAGGGCAGATCTATCTACGCCTTTGCCGGCGGCGGGGAATACGGCAAGACAAGCGGCGTCATGGCAGTGTTCGACGGGAGCGGCTGGACGAACCATACGATTGCGGACATGAAAGAATTTAATGCGGCGTCCATGGCCATGGTGGGAAATCAGGTCTGTCTGGCCTATTATGACACCGGCCTCAGGAAGACAAAGCTTCTCCAGGGAACGGGGGCCTCTTTCCAGATGATTGCCGACAACCTGGGAACAGGGTCGGACTATGTGGGGATATGCAGTTACGGCTCCAATCTCTATATTGCCACCCGGGCTCAGAATACCACCAACCTGGTCATACGCAGGAAAGTCATATCGGGGGGAGACGTGACGCCGCCCGGCGGGGACGGGGAGGAAAAGCCTCCGGTGAATCCCCCTGCGGCAGAGGAGCCCCGTCTGTTGACCCTGACGCCTCCGGCGGGGTATACCGACAGCCATATCTATATCGACGGGGTGGAATACACGGCTGCTGCAAGCGGGAGCGATTACCGGCTGAAGCTTCCGGATACGTCCGGGCGGACGGCTGTGATGTATTCCTATGACAGCAGGAATATCCCGGTGGGGATGTATGTGTGGAAGCTGTCATGGGAGGGGGAGGTCTGTAAGGCCGTCCCCATGCCGGGACTTCAGAACCTGTTGAGCTACCATGGCTTCTCCATCCGGGTGCAGAGTCCGGCGGGAATCCGCTTCAAATCCGGAATCGACAGGGACTTAAAGCAGCGGCTGATAGCGGGAAATGTGGACGGCTGCAGATTAAAAGAGTACGGAACCTTATTCATCACCAATGAGAACAGGGAGAAATATCCTTTTGTAAAGGACGGGACAAAGGTAGGGGGCGGAAGAGCCTACTGGACGGAAAACGGCAAAGTATACGACAAGGTGTTCGAGACAGTGGCGGGACGGAACCGCTTTACCTCGGTCCTGATCAATCTGGCCCCAAACATGTACGCAAAGGATATCTCTTTCCGGGCATACGCGGTGCTGGAATGCGGCGGACAGGAGCTGATCATATACGGCCCGCCGGTATACAAAAGTGTGTACACCGTGGCGAAGCAGGTGCAGGCCAAGGGAGAGTTCAAGCCCGGCAGCAGCGGGTATCGATATGTGCAGGGAATCATCGATTCTGTCGAGAAAAAATAGTTACTGTTTCCGGGTAGACATAGAACAGTTCACAGGTCCGGAGAACCGGGCGGATATCGAGGAGAGATAAGGATGAAGAAAAAGCAGTATGTAATGATGGCCGTGACCGGAGGCGCCATATTTGCCGCAGGGTTTCTGGCGGGTACGGTCCGGGATACCGGCAGACCGCCCAAACAGCCCGCAGAAGAGCAGACCGCAGAGGAAAGCCAGGCGGAGGAGAGAGAAGAAATCAGCCCGGAGTCAATGGGATATGTGGCGTCTGACACAATACGGGTGCGGATAGAGGACAATCAGGTGCAGTGGTTTGACGGCAGGCTTTGGCATGAGGCGGCATCTGTGGAGGAGCTGGAGAGAGAAGACAGATTCTGCCTGGCAGCGGAGGCGTTTCAGGTGTTTGACGAGCAGCTGCGCCAGGAGAAAGCGGCGGAGCGTCAGGCCCGGGCCGACCAGGATGCTTCGGGGACATTGTCCGTGGGCGTAAAGGAAACGCCGAAGCCGCCGCAGCGCCCCCAGACCCCGCCGCAGGCCCCTGCGGACGTGCCCGAGACTGATCCGAATCCGGCAGACACCGGCGGAGGAAATCCAGGCGGGGGAACATCGCAGCCCGCCAACCCCGGCCCCTCAAATCCAGGTCCCACAACGCCGGCTACGCCGCCGCCCGTTGCCCCGCCGCCTGCGGACGAACCGGCGGATTCCGGGAACAGCGGCGATACCGGGGACGGGGAAAATATGGAATGGTCGGATGACTATCTGTAAGTGCAGGGGATTTTCGTAAAAGCATTGGAAGACAGACTTGACATACAGAACAGGGGGAGATAAGCTTGAACATCTACCGGGATTTTGCAGACGTCTATGACCGTTTTATGGATAATGTTCCTTATGAGCAGTGGGCGGAGCGCATAGACAGACTGATACAAAAATACGGCGTGTCGAAGCCGGAGCGGGACACGGAGGGACTTCTGGAGTCCGAGCGGAATCTGGTGGTTGACTTAGGCTGCGGCACCGGTACCCTGACGGAGCTGCTGTACGCAAAGGGCTATGACATGATTGGGGTGGACGTTTCCGACAGTATGCTGAACGCGGCCATGGAGAAGAAAGAGAAGAGCGGTTCGGAGATCCTTTACCTGCAGCAGGATATGCGGGAGCTGGATCTGTACAGCACCGTGGGCACTGTGATCAGCGTATGTGATTCCGTGAACTATATTTTGGAGGAGGCACAGCTGCTGGACATATTCTCTCTGGTGAATAATTATCTGTATCCCGGGGGAATCTTTCTGTTTGATTTCAACACGGATTATAAGTACAGGGAGGTCATCGGGGACGCCACCATCGCGGAGAACCGGGAGGACTGCAGCTTTATCTGGGACAACTCCTACGATGGGGACGAGGGTATCAATGAGTACGACCTGACTGTATTCGTCCGGGAGGAGAGCGGGATGTTCCGCAGATTCCGGGAGACCCATTATCAGAGAGGATATTTCGAGGAACAGATGCGGGCACTGATCGAACAGGCCGGCATGACTGTGGTGGAGGCCATGGACGCGGACACCGGGGAAGCCGTCGGGCCAAAGAGCGAGAGGATATACCTGGTAGCCAGATGCGGGAAAGCGCTTCCGGCTGCAGGAGAGTGAAAGCTCGGAATCTAAGCGGGCAAAATCAGGCTTCCGGCAGACAAAGGGGCCGGGCGGCCGCGAGATTCCGTGCAGTTAAGATGAAAAGAGGTGCGAAATGTCAGATTATATGGTGCGCGCCACAGCCGCAGGGGCCCAGATTCGGGCCTTTGCCTGTACCGCGAGAGAAGTGGTGGAGACCGCGAGACGGGCTCATGATACAAGCCCCGTAGTCACGGCGGCCCTGGGGCGGCTCCTCAGCGCCGGGGTTATGATGGGCAGCATGCAGAAAGGCCAGGAGGACCTGGTCACTCTGCAGATCAAGGGGGACGGCCCGGTGCAGGGGCTATTGGTGACGGCGGATTCTAAAGGAGGGGTAAAGGGCTATGCCAATGTGCCGGACGTGATTCTTCCCGCCAACGACAAGGGCAAGCTGGATGTGGCAGGGGCTGTGGGGAGCGGGACGCTTTCCGTCATAAAGGATATGGGTTTAAAGGAGCCCTATGTGGGGCAGACTTTACTGCAGACCGGCGAGATCGCGGAGGATTTGACTTATTATTTCGCCTCCTCCGAGCAGGTGCCCTCCTCCGTGGGCCTGGGAGTGCTCATGGCGCGGGACAATACGGTCAGGCAGGCCGGGGGCTTCATCGTACAGCTGATGCCCTTTGCGGAGGACGCTGTGGTCGACAGACTGGAGCGGAATCTGAGCGGGATTACCTCCGTGACCGCCATGCTGGATGCCGGGAATACGCCGGAACGGATGCTGGAGCGGATTTTGGAGGGGCTTGACTGCCAGGTGACGGACACCTGCCCTGTGGCCTTTTCCTGCAACTGCAGCAAGGAGCGGACGGAGAAAGTGCTGATCAGCCTGGGGAAGAAAGAAATCAAGGAAATGATAGACGAGGGGCAGGAGGTGGAGGTGAACTGCCACTTCTGCAATACCGGTTATCAGTTCAGTGTGGAAGAGTTGAAAAGCATCTACCAAAAAAGCAGGCGGCCCTAGACAGGGACGGCAGGAGCCGGGAGGATATGGGGCGGAAAGGGAAAACGTAAAACCGCACAGGAAAGAGAGGATGGCATGGAGCAGGGTTTTATCAAGGTGGCGGCGGTGACGCCGAAGATCAAAGTAGCCGACCCGGTATACAACGCGGGCGTAATCTGCGAGAGGCTGGAAGAAGCCTGGGGGAAAGGCGCGAAAATCATTGTGTTCCCGGAGCTGTGCATCACGGGCTATACCTGCGGGGACTTATTTCTGCAGGAGATTCTGCTGCGCGGGGCCGCGGCGCAGCTGCTTCGTATTGCGGAGTGCACCCGGGGAAAGGACGCGCTGGTGATGGTGGGGCTGCCCCTGGAGCGGGAGGGCAGGCTCTACAATGTGGCCGCCGTGCTCTGGAACGGGGAGATTCTCGGCATGGTGCCCAAGGCCAATATCCCCTCTTACGCGGAATTCTACGAGGGGCGGCACTTTTCCGAGGGAAACTCGGAACCGGTTCCCTTTGTTTTCCAGGGCAGAACGGTTCCCTTTGGCACCAATATCCTGTTTTCCTGCGAGACTGTCCAGGGGCTTACCGTGGGCTGTGAGATATGCGAGGATCTCTGGGTGGCGGACGCCCCGGCGGTGAACCATGCCCTGAAAGGCGCCACGGTCATCGCCAATCTCTCCGCTTCCAACGAGACCATCGGCAAGGACGAGTACCGGGAGCTTCTGGTGAAATCCGTAAGCGCAAGGCTGCTTTGCGGCTATGTATACACCTCCGCAGGGGAGGGGGAGTCCACCCAGGATTTGGTGTTCGGCGGGCACAACCTGATCGCGGAGAACGGCACGATTCTGGCTCAGGTGAAGAAGTTTACCTGTGAGACCCTCTACGGCGACATTGATGTCCGGAAGCTCCTGGCGGACAGGCGGCGCATGGGGACTTTCGGCAAGGAGCCGGAGGCCGCTTATGTGAAAGTGCCTTTCCGGCTGGAAGTTACAGAGACAAAGCTGGACCGCAGCTTCGGGCCCATGCCTTTCGTGCCTGGGGACGAGGAGAAGCGAAAGAGACGCTGCGAGGAGATTTTGTCCATCCAGTCCTTTGGCCTGAAGAAGCGGTATGAGCATACGGGGCTGAAGACAGCGGTGCTGGGCATTTCCGGCGGGCTGGACTCCACCCTGGCGCTGCTGGTCACCGTGCGCGCCTTTGACCTGCTGGGGCTGGACAGAAAGGGCATCCTGGCGGTGACCATGCCCTGCTTCGGCACCACGGACAGGACCTATGAGAACGCCTGCCTGCTGGCCCGGACACTGGGGGCTACGCTGGAGGAGGTGGACATCAAAGAGGCGGTGACGGTGCATTTTGGGGACATCGGCCAGGACATGGCCAACCATGACGTGACCTATGAGAACGGCCAGGCCAGGGAGCGGACCCAGGTGCTGATGGACATTGCAAACCGCCAGGGAGGCCTTGTGATCGGAACCGGGGACATGTCGGAGCTGGCCCTGGGCTGGGCCACCTACAACGGGGATCACATGTCCATGTACGGGGTGAACGCGGGCGTGCCCAAGACCCTGGTGCGGCATCTGGTGCAGTATTGCGCGGACACCTGTGGCGACAAAGCGTTGGCTGATGTGCTGCTGGACGTGCTGGACACGCCGGTGAGCCCGGAGCTTCTGCCGCCTGTGGACGGGGCGATCTCCCAGAGGACGGAGGACTTGGTGGGGCCTTATGAGCTGCACGACTTCTTCCTGTACTATATGCTGCGCTGCGGCTACTCCCCGGCCAAGGTGTACCGGGTGGCGAAGCTGGCGTTCAAGGGGCTGTATGAAGACGTGACTATCCTGAAGTGGCTGAAGACCTTTTACAGGAGGTTCTTCTCCCAGCAGTTCAAGCGCTCCTGTCTGCCGGACGGGCCGAAAGTGGGAAGCGTGGCTCTGTCTCCCAGAGGGGATCTGCGGATGCCCTCGGACGCCAGCGCGAGGCTCTGGCTGGCCGAGGCGGAGGGGCTTGGAAACGGATGACTACGACTTTGTCCGTGATTTCCACATCCCCAATATGACGCTGACGGAAGACCTATATGCCCCCAAGCAAGGGTCCAAACACAGAAAGGAGCTGATATTTTGCTTGCTGAACTTCGCCAGAAGGCACAGATCACAATTCCAAAGGAAATTATTGTAAAGCTTGGCTTGTCGGAAGGCGACAAACTGGACATCTTTGAAAAGGACGGCTCCATCTGCCTTGTGCCGGTTGCTGTCTATCCCCAAAAATATCTGAATGACCTGAAAGAGGAAATCAACGGTGTAAAGGCAAGACTTGCCTCCGGGGAGCAGCCCGTTTTTGACAGCGTGGACGCTCTGTTTGATAAATTGGAGGCAGACTGATGGCATACGAATTTACCTTTACGTCACGTTTCCAGAAGCATTTTAAAGGGCTGACCGTCCAGGAAAAGAAACAGCTAAAAAATAAGCTGGAGCTCCTGGCGCAGGATCCTTCCCACCCGTCGCTGCGCACCAAGCGGATTCAGGGCACCACAGACCTGTTCGAGTGCAGCGTCAACATGGACATCCGCATTATCTGGTATTATGAAGGCGACAAAATGATTATCCTGGTAGATGTGGGCCATCACGATATTTTAAAACAGTTCTGATTACAAAAGGGGCTGTCGGGAAATAGATAGTCCAACAAAATCAGAGGAAAGGCAGAAACGCATGCAAGTCACTGCCTCTCCTCTGAAATTTTTGTCAAAAAAGACGAATTGGGACCACCAAAAAATACACCAGAAATCAAGACATTTGTATCTATTACAATTCTTATTCTCGTTTCTTCTTTCTAACCGATTTAACGATATCATCAACATCGCTTTCATCATACCCAACAGACTTTGCCCATTTTTGCGCTTCGTCCAGTGAGGCTTCAAAATCTTCATTATATCCATGGCAGGATTTTGTATAGCCTTTCATTTTTTCTAAAAAAGTCCTTGACTGCACGCTGCGTGCAGTTTTAAGCTAATAAAACAGTAGACAAACAAATTAGAAGCTTTCCTGCGAATATTTGAAGTAGCGCTAATCTCCTTTATATTCAATGATATCTGCAATATCGCAGTCCAGCATATTACAGAGGTCATTCAGGGTATTAAGCGTGATGCTTCTGTTATGCTTTAGATTGTCAAGCATGCCCCTGCTCATGTTAAATTTATTTAAAAGGTCATACTGGCTTATTTTCTTTTCTTTCAGGGTTTTCCACAATGGATTGAACGTTATCACCGATATCACCTCACTATAAATTTTACATTTGTTTTCTGAATTACAGTATTCCCAAAATTTTGGGAATGTGTTAAAATAGATTTGCTTATACTACCTTTGAAATGTGGTAGTTTGATAGAGTAATTCGCGTGCTTTGCGTTCGCGAAAAAAACATCTCCTATAAAAGCAGCAGATATCAGATTGCTGACTAAAAAAGTCTTTGACTGCACGCTGTGTGCAGTTTTAGGCTAAAAGGAGATAATATGAGCGACTTAAAAACTTTACAGGAAATTTGTAACGAGCTGGGAGTCACACGGCGGGCAGTGCAGGGATATGAGGCTGCCAACCTGGTTTCACCAGCCCGAAAAAACAAGTATGGTTATCTGCTTTATGGCAAAGCCGAGCAAAATCGTATAAAGGAAATAAAGCGATACCAGCAATTCGGTTTTCAAATCAAGGAAATCAAAAATCTAATTGATGCACCAGATTGCGTTGTCAGGGAGGCTTTGGAAAGGCAGGTGGTAAAACGAAAGGAAGAGCAGAAAAGACTTAATGCAACCATTGAAGACATGAATGAGCTGATAGCAAAATTAAGTAAATAAAGAGAAGGAGCATGATTTATGAAAAAGAGAGTAATTGCATTACTGTTCGGACTATGCTTGGTTTCCATGTCCGCTTGCGGAGGCAAAACGGCTTTTCATCTTTCAGATGAGGCGCCCTCTGGCCAGAATGAGAAAAGCAGTGAGCCAGATATGAAGCAGGCCTTAAAAGAGGATAGCAAAGCCAGTGCTCCTGCTGAACAATTAGAGCAGGAAGAGGAATCATCAAGCGCAGAAGAACTTGGGGAAGAATCTTCAAATAATGATCAAAGAGATGATGCATCTCAGGATACAGAAAGTATAGACCCGGGTATAGATGAAGAATTGGTGGATGGCATGCGTCCTGCATTTAAGGAAGCAATGGACAGTTATGAAGAATATATGATGGAATACTGTGACTTTATGAAAAAATATTCCGAATCAGACGGGACAGATTTGAGCCTGTTGACAGATTATGCCGACTATATGCTCAAGTATGCCGACATGACGCGGGACTTTGAAGCATGGGAGGATGGAGACCTGAATACTGCGGAACTCTCATATTACATTGATATCCAGGCCCGCATCAGCAAAAAGCTTCTCGAAGTAGCGGAATGAAAAAGGATGAACTCCCGGAGATGCTGTGAGTCCGAAAGAATCACAGCATCCCTTTCGGCTCTGCAGGTATAACCTTTTTAATTTATATTGCCATAAATGAAATGGCTTTAAAGCAAATGGAGAATAAGGAAGATGAAATTAACGGCACTTGAATGTCCCAAATGTAATGGCACACTTGAGATTGACCCAGAATCAACTTATGTAACATGTATTTATTGCGGCTGCCGTTTTCTGATAGATAGTGAATCCGAGAAAGCAAAGCCTGATTCCGAAGACATCTATAAAATGGGATATGCTTTTGAACGCGGCATATACGAGAGGCAGTCGGAAGAGTGTCGAAATCTTGCAAACAAGGTAAAGGTGTTAAGCGGGGCACTTACGGATCTGCGGAATAAAAAGGGGACGCAGGAGCTCCTCTCAATACAGATCAGCAATTTGGAGACAGAACAAAAGAGACTGGCTTCAATCAGCGGAAAGGTCAAGTCCTACAATGCTCCCATATATTTGCTCATTGTTACAGGAGTGTTGTCAGCGATTGGAGCCGGAGTAGAGATGTTTGTTCTAGGCGTTATTGCTTCTGTAATTTTGTTTTATATTATGCGATTTAGAAGGAATAAGGAGCAAGACGCTGTTTCTAAGTTAATACAACAAAAGACCGAAGAGCTTGCCCAAATTAAGAATGAGGTGCTTTTTATCACTAAGACATATGATTTTGACCTTATTCCAGAAAAATATTGCAGTGAAAATGCAATTGAATATATCTATGAAGTGCTTTACAATCAGAGGGCGATGAATATTTCGCAGGCTATCAATTTATATGAAGATGATCAATATAAAAAGAGGATGGAAAGGCTTCAAAGAGAACAAATAGAACTGCAAAGGACGCAACAAGTACAAAACGCTGAAAAGCGCATGGAAAGGTCTTCTGAGAGCAGTTTGGGAATGGGATCGTTGTTAAAAGCGGGCGGATTGATTTTGGCGGCAGCCGCATTTATAAAGAAATTGGATGACGAATGAGCTGATTTACTCCTTTCCTGCTCAAGACTGCTTGCAACGATCCGGAAAAAGAACAGATAATCGAATGCCATGTTTTTTCACGAAATCTACCTTGTAGCTGTCCTGAAAGATCTGGAAATGGAATCTGCCGCCGACAGAGCATTTGTCAATATGGTGCTGGTGGATATGAACGAATATGCAAGGCAGTACAGCGATAAGGCATTGAAAAAGACTTTGAGCATCCCTATGTGGCTGAACACGCTTTGCGCAGGATGCTGCAAAATACCTTTCCGCCTCAGAGAGGGGGCTCTGCGGCACAAGGCAGGCCCTGCCCGAAGACCGGGAGATTAATTTCTCAGGCATTCCGGATCGGCCGGATGTATTTCCGGAACCTGTCTCCCCCGTTTCACCTTTCTATATGCAGCGGGAGACATATGATGAGCGCTCTTAAACACCTTATAGAACTGGGAGTATTGCTGGAAGCCGCATGCGAAAGCCACCTCCTCGATTGACTTGGAGGTCAGTTCCAGGAGCTGTTCCGCCCGTTTGATTCTCAGCGCATTGACATACTGGAAAGGCGTCATGCGGTACTTTTCCTTAAAGAGATTGATGATATGGTTCCTGCTGAAATGAAATTCCTCTGCAAGCATGTCCAGGGAGATTTCCTGGAAATACTTTCGGGAGATGCTTGCGGCAATTTGGTCGGCCACGGTAATTTCAGCATTCTGGCCATAGAGGACCACAAGAAGCTCCAGAAATTTCGCAGTCTGTTCTGTCAGGGTAGAGCTGCCGTATGCCAGCCTGTCCAGCTCTTCTATCAGGGATTTCACTGCAGGATATTGAAAAGTTCCGCGGTATGGCAGGGATTTGCCCCCGTCTGTCCAGTCTGCCCAGAAATGGACATAGAAATATTTCGGAGTATCGCTGGCATGCTTTCCTGCCTGGGAAGTGTTCTTCCTCTGAATGTAGTATTCTCCGGGATGTATCTCATATTCGGTTCCGTCCTCGGAAAAACGCAGCACGCCCTCATATACCAGCAGCAGTACGTCGTCCCTGCAGAATCTGGTCACATGGTGCTCGCCCGGCTCAAAGAATCTCAGAGAGGAGCATCGGTATTTCATGGATTTGTTTAAGTCGATTCCGTCCATCTGCAAATTTCCTTTCCGGCAATTGATACCATCGCCATTCGCTTATCGGCGATCTGAGGCCTCTTCCTGCCAAAGATGCACATTTGTCTCCTCTGCCTTGCAGCCTGATCATAATACAATTCCAGATTTTGGGCAGGGAATGCCGAATGTATAAATACCAAATGCATAGATGCCAAATGCATAAATACCGAATGCATAAATCCCAAATGCATAAATGCCAAATGCATAAATGCCAAAAGCATAAATGCCGAATACATAAATCCCAAATCCCATTTATGTCATTTGCAACACCCTGTACATTGTCCAGTATAACAGGAATTGTGATATATGCAATATATTTTGCAATATAATCCATTTTTTGCAAATTTGCATGTGATATAATCATGATTACAGGGCCCGTGGTATTTGCGGAGCGCATTCCGCGGCAGAAGTGCCGGCACAGGATGGCATATCATAGAACGTACAATGGGCTACAAACTTATTATACGAGGAGGCGCACATGAAAAAATGGCATTTTTACACCCCTGGGCAGCTAAAGCCAAAGGGATGGATTAAGAAGCAGCTAACGATACAGGCCCAAGGCCTGGGAGGCAATCTGCACCGGGTCTGGAGGGACGTGAGGGACAGCGCATGGATTGGAGGGGACGCGGAAGGCTGGGAGCGGGTGCCGTACTGGCTGGACGGCTTTGTTCCGCTGGCCTACCTGCTTGAAGACGAGGAAATGATAAAGACTGCAAAGAAATACATCGATGCAATCATTGGGGCGCAAAAACCGGACGGATGGATCTGTCCCTGTACCCCGGAGCAGATCCCCCAATATGACACATGGGCCGTGCAGCTGATATCCAAAGTACTGACCGTGTACTATGAATGCAGCGGGGACGAGAGGATTCCGGAGGTGCTCTATAAGCTTCTGAAAAATTACTACACCCTGCTGTCAGAGGGCAGCATAAAGCTGTTCGAATGGGGAAAGTACAGATGGTTTGAATGCTTTATCGCCCTTAACTTCCTGTATGAACGCTATCGGGAAGACTGGATTCCCAGGCTTGGAGAGCTGCTGAAAGAACAGGGCGCCGACTACACCGAAAAAACCGAACTGTGGAAGCGCCCCCTGAACCAGTGGACTTTTGACACCCACATCGTCAACATGGCCATGATGCTGAAATCGGAAGCGGTTTCCTGCGAGCTGCTGGGACAACCCTACACGAATCAGGCAGAGGATTTGCATGACGTTCTGGAGCGCTGCAACGGCACGCCGGTGGGGCTGTTTACCGGGGACGAATGCCTGTCCGGACTTAGCCCCATACAGGGCACGGAGCTGTGCGCCGTGGCGGAGCAGATGTATTCTTATGAGCTGTTATACGCCTGTACCGGGGACAGGGTATGGGCGGAGCGGCTGGAGCTGCTTGCCTTTAACGCGCTGCCGGCGACCTTTTCGGATGACATGTGGGCGCACCAGTATGTGCAGATGAGCAATCAGATTGCCTGCCGGAAGTTCCCGGGGCGCTCCCTGTTCCGCACCAACGGCAGCGAGGCCCATCTGTTTGGGCTGGAGCCCAACTATGGCTGCTGTACCGCTAATTTTGGCCAGGCATGGCCCAAGCTTGCCCTGTCGGCTTTCCTTTACCGGGACGACACGGTTCTGAGCGCAGTCCCCATTCCCGGCGAGCTTCGGACAGATGCGCTGACTGTTACGCTGCACACAAACTATCCCTTTGAAAATGAGTTCCGCTACAGGGTTCAGGCCAGGAAGCCTTTCCGCTTACGGGTGCGGATTCCCTCCTTTGCCCGGGACGTAAAAGTAAACGGCGCTCCCGCAGACAATACGGGGGAGCTGGACTTTACGTTTGACGCGGATACGGACACGGAGATTGGGATCTCTTATGACATAAGGGTAGAAATGGCTGAGAGGCCGAACCAGCTGAACAGTGTAAAATGCGGCTCTTTGGTATTTTCCGTCCCCATCGCCTATGAGAAGAGAATGCATGAATATACAAGGGACGGCGTGGAGAGGAAGTTCCCCTACTGCGACTATGAATATGTGGGGACATCCGAGTGGCAGTACGGATATGCGGGGGACGGCTTTGAGATCACAAGGCATCCTGTGGGTGAAGTTCCCTTTGCTTCGGACAACCCGCCGGTGACCATAAAAACAAAAGTCCAAAGGATAAACTGGGACTACGAGGACGGTTTTGAGACGGTATGCGCAAAACACCCCGCCTCCGTCCTGCCTTTGGGAGAAAAGGAAACCATAGAGCTCTACCCTTACGGCTGTGCAAAACTGAGAATGACGGAAGTACCGGTAATCAAAAGGCAGGAATAGAGGACTTGATGCCCTATGCACAAGGAAGCAGGGGAAAGTCATGCGGAACCTGGAGATTCGGACGGCAAAAAGATTTGGGACAATTTATCTTTTGTATAAATTGTCCTTTTTTGCTCTCATAATTTAACTTTTTTAAACATAAAGTCGGATTTTGCAAAAAAGATATAGTTTTTTGTGTACCAGAGATACGCCGTCTGCTGATACAGTTAGAGAGAAAGAAGTCTTGGGTTGTTGAGACAGAATCTGACCCTTTCAGATAGCGGAGCGGTGAGGATTTTGAACCCAAAAAGAGATTGAAAGAACAGGAGGGTATTGTATGGTTAAGCAGGCGTCATCGAAAGGAACAAAACGAAAAAAGGGGCTCTACTGGCTCCGGCGTGACTGGCGATTGTATGCCATGCTGGCAGTTCCGATTCTCTGGTATGTGATTTTCTGCTATAAGCCCATGGCGGGACTGATTATTGCTTTCCAGAAGTACAATATTTTTACCGGCATTAAGGGCAGCAAATTTATCGGTCTGGAGAACTTCGAATTTGTGTTCGGCATGCGTGACTTTGGCATTGCGCTTCGCAATACCCTGTGGCTCAATTTCCTGGATTTGCTGTTCGGATTTCCGGTTCCCATCATTCTTGCCATTTTGCTGAATGAGATGCGGATGCTGAAGCTGAAGAAAGTCTCCCAGACACTTTTGTACCTGCCGCATTTCCTGTCCTGGGTTATCATCGGCGGTATGGTATTGGAAATTTTCGCACCTACTTCCGGCGCCATCAACGCCTTGCTGCTGAAGTGGGGGCTGGTTGAAAGCAATGTGCCTTTCCTGACCAACGGCGCATGGTGGACATTCACCTATGTGCTGGTGGGCGTGTGGCAGGGCATGGGCTGGGGCACCATCCTGTATCTGGCAGCCATTACCGGCCTGGATACCACGCTGTTCGAGGCGGCCCAGATTGACGGCGCCAACAAGCTCCAGCAGATCTGGCATGTGACGCTTCCGGGCATCCGGTCCACCATTGTGGTACTGCTGGTAATGAATATCGGGCGCATGATGTCCATTGGCTTTGACCGTCCTTTTATCATAGGAAATACATTGGTGCAGGATACCTGCGACGTTATTTCTACTTTCGTGTATCGCGCCGGTATTCAGAACAATCAGTTCGCCCGTGCCACGGCCATCGGTCTGTTCCAGTCTGTGGTGGGTCTGATACTGATTACGGTTGCCAATTCGGTCTCTCGTCTGTTTGACGAGCAGGGTATCTGGTAGGAAAGGGGGAAAGGGTATGCGAGGCAAAGGAAATACATCTTTTAAAATGGAAAAGCCGAAAACCACAACCGGGCAATATGTGCTTTCCGTGATCATGGTAATTTTCGTCTTGATCTGTACACTGCCTTTTATCAATGTAATTGCCATCTCCCTGTCCTCGAAATCGGCGATTCTGCGGGGGGCCGTATCCTTTTGGCCGGTGGAGTTTTCCACGAAGGCATATGAGGCGATTGTAGGGGATAAATCCATGTGGCACAGCCTGTTCTACACCATTGAGCTGACTGTCATTTACACGGTGCTGTCCATGGTCCTCACGGTTCTCATCGCGTTTCCGCTGACTATGAAACGCCTGAAAGGACGCAAATTTTTCACCATGTTCATTGTATTCACCATGTATTTTTCGGGGGGCACCATCCCGATTTACTTAAATATCAAAGATCTGGGGCTGCTGGACAATATGTGGGCGTTAATCCTGCCGGGACTGATCTCCACATTCAATGTCATCATTATGAAAAACTTTTTCTCCAGTTTGCCTTATGAACTGAGCGAAGCCGCATTTATTGACGGCGCCAACGATTTTCAGATTCTGCTGCGGGTATATTTGCCATTGAGCTATTCCTCTCTGGCCACATTATCATTATTTTATGCGGTGGGCCGCTGGAATTCCTTTTCCGACGCTCTGTATTACATAACCTCCCGCAATCTGCAGCCCTTGCAGTTAAAGCTGTATAACCTCATTAAAGGCGCTCAGGCCATTGAAGTGACAGTGATGGAGGGCAATGCCAATGAAATGGCATCCAGCCTGTCCGAATCCATTGAATCCGCAACCATTATTTTTGCCACACTGCCGATTCTGCTGGTTTACCCGTTTGTACAGCGGTATTTCGTCAAGGGCGTGACCATGGGCGCTGTCAAGGGATAAATTCCCGGTAACATTGTATTGGGCGGGATAACCGTTCAAATATAAAGAAAAGGAGAGAAATGTATGAAAAAGTTTCAAAAGGTTCTATCTCTTGCACTGGCCTTTGGCATGTGCGTGAGCATGTTTGCGGGCTGTGGCTCCGGATCAGACGACAAGGGAGGTTCTTCCTCCGCAGCAGACAAGACAGAAAGCTCTGCCGCCCAATCCGATAGCAATGAGGAGTCCACTCCCCCTGCGGAAAACAATGATGAGTGGATAACACTGCGTGTGGAGATGTATGACCGCTCCATCGCCGGCTTCAATGTGGAAGACTGCTGGCAGCTTCATTACATCCAGGAGAACTTCGGCGATCCCAATCACATCAAGGTGGAATGGGTGCCTGTATCCCGCTGGGAGGAGGGTACGATTCTGAATACCCAGCTGGCCGGCGGCACCGCGCCTGACATCTGCATGACCTATGGCGGAGATTTGGTACAGCAGTATGTGGACATGGGCGGTATTTATGCACTGGACGGCATGCTGGATGAGTATGCACCGGATCTGAAAGCGTTCCTGGGTGATAACGTGCTTGAGTATGGTCAGTTTGACGTGGGCAATGGAAAGGAGCAGTTTGCGCTGCCTGCCCGCCGTATCATCGTAGCTACCCAGGTAAACTATATCCGCAAGGACTGGCTGGAAAAGCTGAATATGGAGGTTCCCACCAACGTTGACGAGCTGTATGAGTACCTGAAAGCCGCCAAGGAGCAGAATCTGGGCGGAGAGAAGACCATTCCTTACGCGTCCGACTTATATTCCGCAGATCCTTTCTACGGCTGGATTTACCAGATGGATGCTTTTATCGACTACTCTCAGGTGACGGAAGAGGACTGGGTTGCCCATCATGATTTCCATTACCTGCTGCCCGGCGCAAAGGAAGCCATTCGCTGGATGAACAAATTCTTCAACGAGGGCCTGGTGACGGATTACTTCGGCATCGAGAACAGCGACCAGACCAAGTCTGACCGCGTAAACGGCTATGACGGATTCTGGATGGGCAACTGGGACGCTGCATGGCGTATGGAAGATTCTTTCCAGATTGACTTGGAGAAAAATGTAGAAGGGGCATCCTATATTGCCTGTGACGCTTTTAAGCCTGACAGCGAAGACAAGCCTCATGAGACCTATACTGCCGCGGGCCAGTATATCTTCATACCGGCTTCCGTACCGGAAGAGACAGCCATTGCCGCTTTGAAATACCTCAACTGGATGTGCCAGCCCGAGAGTCTCTTTGCTCTGCAGAATGGCGAAGAGGGACATAACTATACCACAGTGGACGAGAACGGAATCCCTACCGATCTGAAGAATGTGGATGACACAGAGGATGCTTACAAGCTGCATGCTACCGACGGCGCACCTATCTGTAACGGATTTTACTATGGTTCTGACGAACTGAATTTTGCCGCTTCCGCCAATGCCTATCCCGGGTATACGGATGAAGTTGCCCATTCGCTTGAAATCTCCAATACCTTTGGCTATGAGCCCATCAGCTTTACGCGCACCATCCAGGCCCGGGTTGACTACGGCACAACCGTAATCTCCAAAGAGGCCGAATTGCTGGTACAGACCGTAACCTGTAAGCCGGAAGAGTTTGACGCAAAGTGGGATGAGTATATGAATGCCCTGCTTACCTCAGGCGGCCAGCAGATTATCGATGAACAGCGGGAAGCCTATAAAGAGGGCGCTTACCGCGGATCTTATCCCATGGCTGAATAAGGATCGGAATCTGTATTGTAACTGAACAGAAGAGGCTGCTGACAAAAGCCGGCAGCTTCTTCTTTCTATCTAATTTGGCAAATCATGGAAAGAGTGGTAATATAGGGAAAAGCATATGGAAACGAGGTAGGATATGGAGCAGAAAAAAGACGGAATGAATTATGCGCCCAAAGGAAAACCCGCACCGGTGGTGGCGGCAGGAGAATTTCCCATTGCGGCCGTGGCATTGGATCACGGGCACATCTATGGGATGTGCAACGGTCTGGTGGAAGCGGGCGCAACGGTGAAGTGGGTGTATGACCCGGATCCGGAGAAAGTCAAAAACTTTATAAAAGCATTTCCGGAGGCCAAGGCGGCAGGTTCCGAGAGCGAAGTCCTGGACGACCCGGAGGTAAAACTGGTCTGCGGGGCTGCGGTCACCAGCGAAAGATGCGCATTAGGGCTCAGAGTCATGGCGGCCGGAAAAGACTATTTCACGGATAAGGCGCCGCTGACCACATTGGAACAGCTGGCGGCGGCAAAGGACATGGTGCGGCGCACCGGCAGAAAGTACATGGTTTACTACAGCGAGCGCATTCATGTGGAGGCGGCAGTGTATGCAGGCCAGCTGATTGAAAGCGGCGCAATCGGGACGCCGATCCATATCGACGGCTTTGGCCCCCACAGGGTGGGGGACCCTAAGGGCAGACCGGAATGGTTCTTCCAAAAAGAGAAGTATGGCGGCATTTTATGTGATATCGGCAGCCACCAGATCGAACAGTTTCTGTTTTACTGCGGCGTAAAGGACGCGGAGGTAAAATACAGCCAAGTGGGGAACTATGGACATCCGGATTTCCCGGAGCTGGAAGATTTCGGGGATGCCGTTCTGGTGGGGGACAACAATACCACGCAGCATTTCCGTGTGGACTGGTTTACGCCGGACGGACTTTCTACCTGGGGGGACGGGCGGACTTTCATTCTGGGGACCAAAGGGTATATCGAACTTCGCAAATATGTGAATGTAGGCTGCAATGACGGAACCGGCAATCATGTATTTCTGGTAAACCAGGATGGAGAGCAGCACTTTGAGGTTACCGGGAAAGTGGGCTATCCATTTTTCGGGCAGCTGATTTTGGACTGTATCCACCGCACGGAAAATGCCATGACCCAGGAGCATGCTTTCAAGGCCGCGGAGCTTTGCGTCAGGGCCCAGCTCCAGGCAGTGCGCGTGAAATAGCGGCATGACAGTCAGTTTATTCCACCGGCTGGAGGTGGGGAAAGAGGACAGTGTATGATTCGAGTAGCCATTGTGGGAACCGGAAATATTGCCAATGCGCATGTGGCAGGCCTTTTGACCTTTCCGGACAGATGTAAGATTGTAGCGCTGTGTGACATTTATCCGGATAAAGCGGAGGCAATGAAAAAACAATACGGGCTGGACTGCAGGGTCTTTGACGATCACTGCGCCATGCTGGGCTCGGATGTTGAAATTGACCTGGTACATATCTGTACGCCGCCCTATGTGCATTGTGAAATTGCAGTCAACTGCATGAATGCAGGATGTAATATCGTGGTGGAGAAGCCCATGGCAACCTGCCTGGCAGAGTGCGACCAAATGCTGGAAGCGGAAGCGAGGAACAAAGTGACCATGGCATGTATCGCGCAGAATCGTTTCCGGAATTCCATTTATAAGCTGAAAAAGGTGGTGGACAGCGGCCTGGCAGGAAAAATCTGCATGGCCCAGGTGGAATCCCTCTGGTGGCGGGGACATTGCTATTACGATCTCTGGTGGCGGGGAACCTGGGAAAAGGAAGGGGGCGGCCCCACGCTGAACCATGCGGTGCATCACATTGACATGCTGAACTGGCTGGAGGGAAAGCTTCCGGAATCCGTGACAGCCATGCTGACCAATGTCATGCATGACAATGCCGAGGTGGAAGATCTGTCTCTTGCATGCCTGCGCTACGGGGACGGAAGTCTGGCCCAGGTAACCAGTTCCGTGGTGCACCATGGGGAGAAGCAGGGAATCTCTCTGCAGTGCGCGGATGCCGGAATCTCTGCCCCCTGGGGGATCAATGCGGAAGTGACCCAGCAGAACGGTTTTCCAAAGGCGGAAGGAAATGCGGAGCTTATCTCGAAAATTCAGAAATTTTATGAAGAGCTTCCGGATCTTGCCTATGAGGGGCATACAGGGGAGATCGACGATGTACTCACTGCCCTGGAAACGGGCAGCCGCCCGCTGATCACGGGTATCGACGGCAGGAGGACAGTGGAGGTAATCACCGCGATCTATATGGCGGGCTTCCACGGCAGAACGGTAAAGCTTCCCATTGAAAAGGAAGATTTGGGCTATACATTTAAGGATATCTTGGACAATGCCATTCACTTTTATGAGAAAAAAACTTCTGTGGAAAACTTTAAAGAAGAGCGGTTTACCATAGGAAATTACAGCTGATTTGCAAGGGGATATTCCAGGCCTGGCGTTCTCCGCTAAGGCCTGGAACCATCCCTTTCATGCCGGTGCAGTCCTGCGTTCAAAGACTTGAAAGCTGGCTGTTTTGCTGATATTGTTTGGGCGACAGACCCACTTGTGCGGAAAAACGGCGGGAGAAGCTGGAGTAATTATTATAGCCAATCATGAAGCAGACATCGCTAGGGGGGGTACCTTGACAGAGGTACTGCTGGGCAAGAGCGATCTTTTTTGCCGTTATATAGTGCTTCAGGGATAAGCCTGTTGTGGCTTTGAAAGCCCGGCTCAGATAATCGCTGTTGTGATGAAAGTGTACGGCAAGACTTTCCACTGTAATGTCGGAAGTGATATTCTCGTCTACGAATTCAAACGTTTTTTTCACAACCGAGGGCATAATATTGGAATAGAGCTGTGTGTGAAATGTCTCCGCACATTGGTTTGCCATCACCATCAGTTCAGACAGGTAAGCCTTTTCCAGAATGGTATGTCCATAACTGCGGGTGGATATGGTTTTTTCCAGGGCATCGGCAATGGACACAAAGCGCTGGATTTCCGGTTCGCTTAAGTGAATGACATTCAGGCGCTTGGCGGGCATCTTGTGAAAACAGAGAGATAAATCAATATTCTTATCACTGAGTGACTGAAGGTAGGGCGGCCGTATATGTATCACGGCTCGTTCATAGCTGGATACATCAATTAGCTTGAGGCCATGAAAGGCAAAGGGGCTGATAAAAATCAAGTCGCCCCGCTCTAATACTTTTCCGTCAGATTCTACAAAATAACTTACATCTTTTCCGCCTAAAAACAGAATGATTTCATATCCATCGTGATTATGAAGAACCACGGAAGAGCAGATGTTAATTCTGCCAACTTTGTGTTCGCTGCATACATCTTTGTCTAAAATGCTATATTTACAATGTAAGTCTTTTTTCATAGCGTATTTACCATTCCTTTCGCTTCGTCAGGGGCATAAAAATTGTCCTGATCTCTTCGATCATGAATGGGTTACTCCGGGCAAAACGCCTGGAACCATGGTTTCCGTTAGAAGCAAAAATAGATTTTCTGAAGTGATTTTATGATAACATACGGAGGGATGAATTGCAATAAATTTTGATTTGGGCGGCTTTCTTGGCTAGGATAAACGCATCAATTTTCTAGCCGTGGAATTTATGCGGATTGACAGTCGGGCTGATAATGGCTAAAATAAAATTAGATTTTAGTGCAGGAGGATAGTCTGCGGCTTTCATGTGCATGGCCGCCGTCCGTGTATGCCGGTCTGGCTGATTTGATGGATTCTTGGGGCGGGACGGGGCAGTATGGTTTGCGGGGATGGCCGGAAATTTGACAGAAAGGTAGTAAAAACAGATGGAAAATCGAAAGTCAGGCGAAAACAAAGTCATCACGATCTACGACATTGCCAGTGAGGCAGGAGTCTCCGTAGCCACTGTATCCCGGGTGCTGACCAACAACGCCAATGTCCGGCCTGAAAAGAAAGAAAAAGTACAGCAGCTCATTGACAAATACAATTTTAAGCCCAATGCCATGGCCAGGGGGCTGACGGACCCGAAGAACAAGGTCATAGGTATCATTGCCGCCGATGTGCGGAATGTCTACTATGCCAATATTTTCGTGGCCTGTGAAACCGAAGCCAGGAAAGCGGGATACAGAGTCCTGCTGTGCAATTCTCTGGGGGAGAAAGAGCGGGAAGAGGAGCAGCTGGAGATGCTCTATGAGCAGCGTGTGGGAGCCATCATCCAGTTGGGAGGCAAGGCGGACGACCTGGCCAGCGATGTGGAGTATGCAGAGCGGGTGAACCTGATTACCAACAGCATTCCCCTGGTGGTCACGGGCAAGCTGGACGGAACCATGTGTTACCAGGTGCAGATCGATGCCATGAAAGCCATGGATCTGGCCATGGAACATTTGATCGACTTAGGACATAAGCGGGTGGCTCTGGTGGGAGGCCGCATGGACGTGCTTTCCACCTTTGAGAAGCTTCAGCGGTACAGGCAGATTCTGAAAAACTACCATCTGGACTACCATGAGGAGTATATCAGGACAGGCGGATATGACTACAAGACCGGATACGAAGAGATGAATGAACTGTTTCAGTGCAGCCGGATGCCCACTGCAGTGATCGCCATCAATGACTATGCTGCCGCCGGGGTGGCGCGCAGCATCATAGAGCACGGTTGCCGGGTGCCGGACGACATTTCTGTCATAAGCTATGACAATACGGAGGTGGCGCAGCTTTTGACGCCCAGAATGACAAGCATAGACTACCGCTACGAAGAGTTCGCCGGGAAACTGGTGGGGACCGCTCTGGCCGCCATTGCCGGCAAGAGCATTCCCAGGATTCAGCTGCAGACCCCGGACCTGGTGGTTCGGGAGAGCACCGGGACAGCGAAGAACAGCGCAGTATAGCTACATATCCGCAGCAATATGGGGAACCGCCCGGCCGGGCGGTTTTTTTGCGCCCTGACGTCCGATATGCCGGCCGGAGCCGATGGGCGTGCCGGCCGGAGGCTGTCTGATTCGGCCGGATGTTTTGGAGCCAGACTGCCATATCGCCCCTTACAGAGGACGGAAACAAGTTCTGAAAACGGTTTCTTGAAATGAATGAAAAACAGGATGAAAACCATAAAAGGATGCAGAAAGAAACGAAATAGTACTTCAAAGGCACAAAATCAGAATTCCGGGCCGGGTGATGGGGGCAGAAAGCCGAAAGGATTCGCAACGGAAAATGTGCAATATGGATAATAAGGATAGTAACACCTATTGATTATATGCAAAATTACAAATTTTCTATTGACAAGTATTAGCTAAGCGACTAAAATAGTAAACGTGAAATGGGTTTCAAAAGGCATTGGTGCATAAGGAGAATAGGAAGTCTTTCGGAAATTCTCCCTGCAGAATGCCTCGCGAAGATAGTTGTAGAGGAGGAAAACTCTAAAAAAGGAGGATATTCATGAAGAAGAAAGCATTATCCATTCTGCTGAGCGCAGCCATGATGCTGTCGCTGGCAGCCTGCGGCGGGGATGCGCCTCAGGAAAGTTCACAGGACAGTTCGCCCGCGTCCGAATCGGGCAGCGAGTCCGTTTCCCAGGAGTCCTCGCAGGAGTCCGGGGGGGCAGATTCCCAGGAGGAGGAGTCCGGGAATGACGAGAAGCCGGCGGAGACCGTTGTACTGAAATTCGGCACCCACTGGGTCAGGGACCTGGATCCCAACTTCACCGATGAGGTGACCGGGGAGTATACCATGGAGGAGTCCATGCGTCAGGCTCACCAGGCAGCGGCCCAGGCAATCAAGGATACATACAATGTGGAATTTGAATTTTTGCAGTATCCCAACGATGTGAAATCAGATCTGATGACCAGCGTTCTGGCAGGCGATCCCATCTGCGACCTTGCGCTTTTGTGGGGAGGCTCAGAACCTGACATTTTATCCCAGAACGTCCTGCAGGACTTAAGCGCCTATGCTGACCTGTTCCAGGACGAGGAATCTTCCTGGCTCTTAAAGGATGCCATGTTCGGCGGCCATTATCTGCTGAACAATGAAATGGGAGCCATGACCTACTTCCCCCTGATCGTGAACCTGACCATGCTGGAGAAAGTGGACGCCCTGAAAGACGCGGACGGAAACACCATCTATCCCATGGATCTTTTCAAAGAGGGAAAGTGGACCTGGAGCACATTCGAGGATTACCTCACCAAGATAAACGCCTATTATGCCAATGTGGAATCGGCTGACGGCTGCGTCTACGACTTCGTGCAGGCATATGAGACAGACCACCGCTATGCGGCGCTGGCTGCCATCCATGCCAACGGCGGCGGCATCTATTCGGACGGCCAGGTGACGGCGGATTCCCAGGAGGCCATTGACGGCGTGGAATTCATCAAGAAGCTGATGGATGCAAAACTCCTGACAGAGTGCGATACTTATGATGACGGCTTTACGCCGGAATGGTGCCGGGGCGGTGAAGATTTCAAGAAAGGCGGAACCGTATTTACTGACTGCCCCAACTGGCAGGTGGGCGCAGCGGGATCCGACTGTGCGGCCCGCGGCGAGAGCATTGCCATCGTTCCCTGGCCCAGACCGGATCGCCTGGATGCGGACAGCCCTGAGTATATGCAGAGCACCAACGGCGGCAACAGCGTGGCAATTCTGAAAGGTGTCAGCCCGGAGCGCACGGAGCTGGCCATCAAGTCCTTTATCCTTTACTGGCAGACCTATTATAAGACATACGGTAATGTAGAGAAAGTGTCCGAATACCAGGCGGCCAGGGCAGTGGAAGATCTGCAGAACTATGGGGTGGACGTATTCCACGAGACCTACGGACAGGATCTGATCGATACCTTTATCTACATCAAAGAGCACATGAATACCAACTTTGCCCATATGATGGGCCTGTGGGATCAGAACTGGGAGGCTATCCTGGGCAAATCCCTCTATGGCTTGGAAGGCATGAGTTCCTATGACGTTGCCATCAAGGCCAACCTCACCGATCTGACCAACAAGACGGACAACATTGCGGCAATCCTGCAGACCGATGAAGTGCATGACAACCAGGCGCCCAACGTAACCACAACGGATGCAATCCTGGCGGCAGGCACGGATGCGGCAGGGATTGACTGGACCACCAGCTTTGAGGTGGAGGACTCCGTGGACGGTCCCATAGCAGTCACTGCAGATATGATTACTGTCAGCGAGGAACTGGATCTGACTACACCCGGAGAATATAAAGATGCCCTGGTGCTCAAGGTCTCCGACAGCTCCGGCAACGAGAAAGAGAGCAAGGCAAAAGTAATCGTGTACAATGGGGACAACACTACGGCTCCCACTGCCACGGCAAAGGAAGAGCTTCCGGAGATCGCCCTGAACACCGAGACTTCCGGCATTAACTGGAAAGACTATCTGGAGTCTGCAGTGGATGCGGACGGACTGGACGTGAGCGGCAACGTGACGGCAGACCTGTCCCAGTTAGACACTACCACGCCCGGTACCTATGAGGTAGTCCTCACCGTAACCGACTATGTGGGCAACGAGGGCACCGTCACCCTGAACGTGACCGTAGCTGCGGCACAATAGGAAAACGTCTGCCGCGGACAGCGGCAACATGGGGCGTTTCCCCGGGGAACAAGAAAGCAGAATAGTTCTGTTTACGGGCAAAGACGCACAAGGGGCAGGAAGCGGAGTACGTTTTCCTGCTCCTTTTGTCTGCATACAGACCTGCAAAAGGACATGGGGAAAGCAGCAAAGCTATATGTAACAGGAAAAAGCATCGAGAGAGGTAGGCATATGAAATCTGGCAAGATCTTAAAAATATCCGTCTGCATCGCTGCGGGCCTTGCAGTGGTGTTCCTGGCGGCAGTGATGCTGGGAAACAGCGCTGCCGGGGAGCCAAATGCCGTGCCCCAGTGGGGGGAGGCCTCCTATGAGGAGAGCTACCAGGCATACCTGTCCGAGGCCGGTTACGATGGGACGCTGTCCCAGGAGGCCATAGAGGTGGATCTGGAGGACTACGAGACGTCCCCGGACATGGTGGCCTATGCGGGGGAGCAGGGAATCGTGACGGAGGACAGCGGATGGATCCGGTGGAGTTTCAAGGTGGGGAAGAGCGGCTTCTACAACCTGAAACTGGGCTACATCCCGCTTCCGGGCACCACGTCGGACATCCAGAGGAAGATCGCCATAGACGGGGAGATCCCCTATGAGGCGCTGTCCCAGGTGGTGGTCAGCAGATACTGGACGGACGGGGAGATCGGGGTAAAGAACGACAATGAGATCCGCCCTGAGAGCCTGGAACTGTACAGCCCCCAGGAGTGGTTCGTGGAGGACTACCAGAGACGCAACAACGCCCCGCTTGTCTTCTATCTGGAGGCAGGGCCCCACACCATCTCCTTTGAGGTGATCAAAGAGCCCCTGGAGTACACCTCCCTGACATTCTGTGCCCAGGCCCCCATCCCCTCCTATGAGGAGGCCATCGGGGAGCTGAAGAGCAAGTACGCAGTCTACGACGGAGAGACCCTCAAAGGCCAGGCGGAGCGCAGGGAGGGCATCACAAAAGAGATCGTGAAGAGCTCCTCCGCCATCAACATTCAGAAGAACTATTCCGACAGTAACTTAGAGCCCTACCATCCCTACCATATCCTGTACAACACCATAGGTGCTTCGGACTGGTCCAAGCCCGGCGACTCCCTCACCTGGGTGGTGGAGGTGGAGAAAGAGGGCCTGTACGAGCTGACCCTGAAAGCCAGACAGAACAGGAACCGTGGGGTCACCAGCTACAGGCGCCTCTATGTCAACGGCGTGGTGCCCTATGAGGAGATGCTGTCCATAGGCTTTGCGTTCCAGAGCGGGATGAACAACTACACGCTGGCCGATGAAAACGGCGAGCCCTACCTTTTCTACCTGAAAGCCGGGACCAACACCATCACTTTTGAGGACGTGATGGGCCCCATGGGCGGCATCATCACCCAGGTGGAGGAGAGCATGGAGGTGCTGAACCGTCTGTACCTGGAGGTGGTCCAGCTCACAGGCCAGTCCCCCAGCAAGTTCATCGACTATGAGATCGCAAAGAACATCCCGGGCTTCGCCGACTCCATGGAGGAGCAGGGAAAGATCCTGCGGGATACCGTAGACAGGATCGTAGCCATCACCGGCGAAAAGGGAGAGAACACCACACTGCTGGAGAAGATGGCAGTGGAGGCAGAGGGCCTGGCAGAGGATCCGGAGAGCGTCACGGAGGAGCTGGGGCAGCTGAAAGGGAACATCTCCGCCCTGGGCACCTGGCTGGTGAACGTGGCGGACATGCCGCTGGAGGTGGACTACCTGGCGCTGTCGGCCCCCGGGGCAAAGCTTCCCAAGGCCCGGGACTCTTTCCTTGCAGGGGTCAAGAACGGCACGGTGCGGTTCTTTTCCACTTTCTTCGTGAAAAACAGCCAGATCAGCGAGGAGACGGGGGGCTCGGACTCCATCAAGGTGTGGCTGGCCTCCTACGGCAAGGAGCATGCCCAGATGATCCAAAACATGGTGGACGAGACCTTTACACCCCAGACCGGCATCTCCGTGAACCTGCAGCTGATCCCGGTGGACGTGGTGCTGCGGGCGGCCCTGGCAGGAAACGGGCCGGACGTGGTCATAGGCCTTGGCCAGACCACTATGCAGGACTTCGCCATGCGGGAGGCGGTGCTGGACCTGTCAAAGATGGACGGTTTTGAGGAGGTCACCGAGCGGTTCTACCAGAGCACGCTGGACACAGCCTCTTTCCAGGGGGGAACTTACGGCATCCCGGAGCAGGCCACATTCATGATGCTCTTCACCAGGGACGACATCCTGGAGGAGCTGGGGCTTGAGGCCCCCGCCACCTGGACACGGCTCCTGGAGATGATCCCGGATCTGCAGAAGAATAACTACAATCTCTACATCCCCAACGTGCAGCAGACGGAGAACTCCCTCATCGGCACCTCCATCGACTATAACATGCACCTGTACCAGTCCATGGTGATGCAGAACGGAGGGGACGTGTACCGGGGAGAGGGGAACGACTACGGCATAGAGAGCGGCCTGAACTCCGACGAGGCCACGGAAGCTTTCAAGGACTACACGGACTTCTACGTCAGCTACGGGCTGGACGTGCAGCTGGACTTCGCCAACCGGTTCCGGACAGGGGAGGTGCCCGTGGGCATCATCAACTACACCCTGTTCAACGCCCTGGAGATCTTCGCGCCGGAGATCAAGGGACAGTGGAGCTTCCATCCCATCCCCGGTGTGGAGCAGGAAGACGGCTCCATAGACAACACTTTCGTGGTGGACACCGTGCAGTCGGTGATCATGTCCGCCAGCAGGGATCCGGAGGACTCCTGGGAGTTCGTGAAATGGTGGACCGGCACGGAGACCCAGCTAAGCTTTGCCAACTCCCTGGAGTCCCTGATGGGGACCAGCGCCAGGTACGCGGCGGCGGACCCGGAGGTATTAAAGCAGCTCCCCTGGAGCAACGCAGAGCTGGAGAGCCTCCTTGGCCAGTTCGGGCACACCGCGGGACTCCCGGCAGTGCCGGGCAACTACATGACCACCCGCATGGTGCAGTACGCTTTCAACGACACCGTGGCGGACAATGCCAACCCCAGGGAGACCCTGTACCTGAACATCAAGGACATCAACGAGGAACTGACCAGAAAACGGAAAGAACTGCACTTGTCCACCATAGAGCCCCGGGAGGCGGACACTTCGGGGGAGGGAGACGGAATCTCCCTGGCAGAAGAGAGGAGGGATCAGGATGAGCGCTAAGCGCGAGCCCATTTCACTGGTCTGGAAGAAACATAAATACAAGTACCTTATGATCGCGCCCTTTGCGCTGATCTTCATCGTGTTCACCCTGCTGCCGGTGCTGGTGGCCATCTTCTTAAGCTTCACCAACTTCAACATGGTGAAAGCGCCGGAGTTCGCCGGGCTGGACAACTACGTGAAGCTCATAGTGCACGACCCCATCTTCCTGACGGCCATCAAGAACACCCTGTTCTTCGCCATCATCACGGGGCCCGTGAGCTACCTGATGTGCTTCCTGTTCGCGTGGATGGTGAACGACCTGCCCCGGATCCCCAGGGCCGTCATGACGCTGGTGTTCTACGCGCCCTCCATCTCCGGCAACGCCTACCTGGTGTGGAAGCTGCTGCTTTCCTCGGACTCCTACGGATGGGTCAACGCCTGGCTGATGAAGCTGGGCGTCATCCAGGAGGCGGTGACCTGGCTGGTGAAGAAAGAGTACATCATGCCCATCCTGATCATCGTGCAGCTGTGGCTGAGCCTGGGCGTTAGCTTCCTGACGTTCATAGCAGGCTTCCAGAACCTGGACAAATCCCAGCTGGAGGCGGGCAGCGTGGAGGGCATCAAGAACCGCTGGCAGGAGCTTTGGTACATCATCCTGCCCTCCATGAAGCCCCAGCTCATGTTCGGCGCCGTGATGCAGATCACCAGCTCCCTGTCGGTTTCCCAGCTGTCCATCGACCTGGTTGGGTTCCCCTCCGTGAGCTACTCGGGACATACCATCCTGACCCACCTGCACGACTTCGGCAACCTGCGCTATGAACTGGGATACGCCTGCACCATAGCGGTGATTCTGTTCTTTATCATGCTGTTCTGCAACATCATCGTGCAGAAGCTGCTAAGGAAGCTGGGATAGGGGGGTGAGAGGATGAAAGCGATAGCATATATCAAGAACAAGTACTACAGGAGAAAGTTCAAAAGGCGCAACCGCAGCCTGGGAGGAGACTTCATCCTGTTTGTAATCCTGGCCTTTTTCGGGATATTCAGCCTGTTCCCGCTGGTGTACACCCTGACCAGCGCGTTCAAGCCCTTTTCGGAGATCTTCATGTACCCGCCGAAGCTGACGGTGGAGAACCCCACTTTGGGCAACTTCTTCGACCTGGGGACCATCATCGAGGACTTCACCGTGCCCCTTTCCAGGTACATGTTCAACACCCTGGTGATCACGGGTCTGGGGACATTCGGAACGGTGTTGCTGGGGGCCATGGCGGCCTACCCGCTTGCCAAGTATGAGTTCCCCGGCTCCAAGCTCATGGGCAGCCTGATCGTGTATGCTTTGATGTTCAGCACATCCGTGACGGCCATCCCCAACTACCTGATCATGAGCGCTTTGGGGATCGTGGACACCTACTGGGCGGTGATCCTGCCTGCGGTGGGCGGGACTTTGGGCCTGTACCTGATGAAGAACTTCATGGTCCAGGTGCCGGACGACATGCTGGAGGCCGCCAAGATCGACGGGGCCACGGAGTTCCAGACGTTCTGGAAAGTGGTGATGCCGCTGTGCAAGCCTGCCTGGATCACGCTGGTGATCCTGTCGTTCCAGCAGATGTGGGGAACCACGGGAGGAGTGTTCATCTACTCCGAGGAGCTCAAGCCCTTAAGCTACGTGCTCTCCCAGCTGGTCAGCGGGGGGATCTCCAGGACCGGCGTGGCCTCCGCGGTGTCGCTTTTGATGCTGATCGTGCCCATAGGCGTGTTCGTGTTCTCCCAGAGCAATGTCATCGAGACCATGGCCACCTCGGGCATCAAGGGATAAGGGGGGAAGCAATGGGGAGATTTTTGAGAGATGGAAGCTTAAAAGAAAAGAGCCTAAGAGATAGAAACCTAAGAGACACAAGCCTGAGAAAGGGCCTGAAAAGGGCCCTGAAAATCAGCCTGTCCCTGGCGGCGGCCCTGGGCATGGCGCTTGCGCCGGCCACGGCGCAGGCCTCGGACGGGACCAGCTACGTGTACGACGGCTACACCTATGACTATTACGGCAACGCCAAGGAGAGCCCGGCCATGTTCAGGCTGGAGAGGACTATCACAGCCGCGGACGCCGGGGGGATCGCCATGTCCGGCGTGGACGACGTGTGCACAAGCGAAGACGGACGGATCTTCGCAATAGACACCGCGGAGAGCCGCATGAACGTGTTCGGCCCGGACGGGGGGTTCCTGTACTCCACCAAGCTGGTCCGGACCCAGGACAACAAGATCGCCCTGGCGGAGGACGGCAGCCAGATCATGCTCACCGCCCCGGAGGGCATCTTCATCCATGAAAAGAACAGGGAGATCTACATAGCGGACACCGGGAACCAGCGTATCGTGGTGCTGGACCTGGACAACTACGGTCTGGTGCGGATCATAGGGGAGCCGGAGGAGCTTGCGGGAGTGACCCAGTTCAAGCCCTCCAAGCTGGCGGTGGACTTCGCGGACCGCATCTATGTTGTGGTGCAGTCCAGCTACGAGGGGATCCTGGAGCTGACCAAGGACGGGGCGTTCTCCGGGTACTACGGCGTGAACACCCCCAGGGTGAGCCTGGCGGACTACTTCTGGAAGTCCCTGGCCAGCGACCAGCAGAAAGAGAAGATGACAAAGACCTACGCCCCCTCTTTCAACAACATCACCCTGGACGGGGAGGGCTTTGTCATGGCAGTGACCTATGACCTGTCCGCGGAGGACATGGTGTTCCGGCTCAACTCCAAGGGCAAGAACGTGCTCCGGGAGGAGGGCAACACCCTGGTGAAAGGGGACATCTGGAGCATGAATTCCGACGACCCGGGCAGCCAGTTCGTGGACATCGCCGTGACGGACTACGGCACCTATGCCCTGCTTGACAAGAACAAAGGGCGCATCTTCCTCTACAACTTCGACGGGGAGCTGCTGAACGCTTTCGGAGCCATGGGGAACCTTAAGGGTGAGTTCAAGAACCCCACCAGCCTGGCCTGGCTTGGCGACAAGCTGGTAATATCGGACACCATGCTGGGCTGCATCTACATCCTTGCGCCCACGGCTTTCGGCCAGGCGGTGCTGGAGGGGAACGAGAGCTACTACTTCGGCAGGTGGGACGAGGCCCTGGGGTCTTTCCGGAAAGCGCTGGACCTGAACGCCAACTATGAGGCGGCCTACAGCGGCATCGGCAAGAACTACCTGATGAAAGACGAGTACGAGACGGCCATGTACTATTTCAAGATGGGAAACAACAGGACCTTTTACTCCAAGGCCTACAACGGCTACCGGGCGCTGTGGATGGAGGACCATTTCCTGATCATCATGCTGCTGTTCGTGCTCCTGGTGGCCGCAGTGGTGGGATCCGAGATCCGCTACCACAAACAGAGCAAAGAGAAGCAGAAAGCTGCCATGAAGCGCTTGAACAGTCGCAGGGGGAGGGCGGTAGAATGAAAGAAGCAGTAAGAGAGAAACTCAGTTACTTAAAGCAGTCCCTTTTCCATCCCTTTGACGCGTTCTATGAGATCCGGTTCCGGGGCAGGGGGAGCGTGGTCCTGGCGGCCCTGCTCCTGGCGCTGTTCGGCATCTTACAGTGTGTCAGCTACCAGTATACCGGGTTTGTCATCAATGAGAACGAAGTGGAGTCCATGAACAGCCTCTCCATCTTCCTGACCTGGGTTTTGGGCCTGCTGCTGTTCATCGTCAGCAACTGGTCCGTGACCACCCTGTTAAACGGAAAAGGAGGCATGGGAGACATCCTGAAAGTGGTCTCCTACTCCCTGGTGCCCTTTATCTGCGCCCTCCTGTTCCAGGTGGTGGTGAGCAACTTCATCATCCTGGAGGAGGCCATGATCGTGTACGTGGTCACGGGCATCGGCACGGTGTGGACCCTGTTCATGCTGCTGGCGGGGCTGTGCGTGATCCACGAGTACGGCTTCGGCAAGAACCTCATCGCCATCGTGCTGACCTTTGTGGCGGCAGCCATCATCATGTTCCTGGGGATCCTGATCTTCACCCTCATCGAGCAGATGGTGTTCTTCGTCATCTCGGTAGGGCAGGAATTCTTCAGGCGGCTGTAAGGACTTTCCCTTTCAGAGCCATCGCGCAGCGATTTTTGACAGTCTCGGAGCGGAGAGACGGAACTGGAATTAGGAGCGGTTTTGACAGTCTCGGAGCGGGAAGCACCGGGAGAATATTCAGATGCGCTCCTTGCAGATGAAAATTCTCCCCTGTATGGCGCTGGAGCGGAGAGACGGAACTGGAATTAGGAGGAAAAGATATGGCGGCAATCAAAAGCTTTTTCGGGAGGGCGTTCGCTTTCCTGAAGAAATTTTATAATAAGCATACCATCGGCCGGATCGTCCTGACGGTCCTGGCGGCGGCAGCCCTGATCTACGTGGCTGCCAGCATACCGGCGTGGACGCTGAAAAACAGCAGCCCGCAGCCCACCCAGTCCAGACAGCCCCTGGAGGGGCAGCCCATAGGGAAAGAGGCCGGCAAAGTCCAGGTGGCGGAAAAAGGCGGCAGGCAGCTGTGGGTGGACACGGACACCATGGTGGCGGAGGTAAAGGACGAAAAAGGGAAAACCCTCTACAGCACCGCGGCCAAAGGAAGCGCCGGAACCGAGATGGCGCTGTTCTCCCTGGCCTACCTGGGGGAGGACAACAACCTCTACGAGTGGAACTCCTACGACAACGCCACGGCGCTGTCCAGCTATGAGCTGTACCAGACAGACAGCGGCGTCCGGTTTAACGTGAACCTAAACGAGGGGGAGTCCAACCGCTTCTACGAGTTCCTGCCCAAGAAGATGCGCACCGAGGTCTATGAGCAGACCTTTGTGGAGGGCATAAAGGGCCTGGTGGGGGACGGCACCCTGGACGAAGCCACAGGGGAAAGGTACCTGACCACCCTGTCCCTGGTGTTCAAAAAGAGCCTGACAGAGGACTGCTATGCGGTGGCCTACACCGGCAACCCCCCGGTCAGCGCCACCAACCAGATGATCCAGGCCGCCTCCCTGGTGGGGTATGACACGGACATGCTGCTGGAGGACGCGGAGGCTTTCGGGTTCACGGTGACCTTTACGGAGCCCGCGGAATTCGACCTGTCCGTGGAGCTGAGCCTGGACGAAAAGGGGGACCTGGTGGCCCATGTGCCCACGGGCAGCATCGTCTCCAAGAACCCCTACTACACGCCCCAGAGCCTGTCCCTGCTGCCCAATTTCGGGGCCACCACGGTAGAAGAGTACGAGGAGGGCTACATCCTGGTGCCCGACGGGAGCGGGGCGCTGGTGGCGTTCAACTCCTACATAGCCAACGTGCCTGACTACAAAAGGCTCTACTATGACAACGACTTCTTCAGCGACTACTACTACATGCCGGAATACGGCGAGGAGCTCTACATGCCCCTGTTCGGGATGCTCTACGGCCCCAGGGACAATGCCCAGAAAGGCTTTCTTGCCATCGCGGAGGAGGGGGCCAGGACGGCCCAGCTGAACGTGAAGCTGGCCAGCCCCGGGGCGGACAGCGCCAAGTACAACAAGGCCTACAACGCTTTCGAGATCGCCCAGTACAAAAGGGTGAAGATCAACGGGGAGTACAGCTCCTCCAGCGGCACCTACCTGGTGAACGCCGGCATGCAGGACCTGGACCTGACCATAAGGTACCGGTTCTACGGCGCGGGAACCTCCTACTTCGACCTTGCAAAGGGATACCAGGACTATCTGGCGGAGACGGAGGGGCTCCAGAAAGCCTACGGGGACGGGGCGGCGAAGCTGTACCTGGAGGTGGTGGGCGGCGTGAACATCACTTCCCGGTTCGCGGGCATCCCCTACAAAAGCGCCCGCTCCATGACCACCTACAAGGAACTGGCCCAGCTGATGGAAAGCCTGGACGGGATCGACTACATGCTCCAGTACGACGGGGCCTTTAACGGAGGCTGGAACAATGAGCTGAACCGGGGGGCGGACCTGGCGGGACAAAACGGCAGCAGATCCGACCTGGACAAAGTCCTTGCCGCTGCCGGGGAACAGGGGATACCGCTGTACCTGCAGACAGCCCTGACCCGGGTCTGGCAGGACGGAAACGGCTACCGGGCGTCCATGCATGCCCTGAGGGGCTATGACAACGAGGCAGTGGAAATCGCCCGCTACCAGCCGGTGCTGGGGATACCCAACAGCACCCTGAGCGACGGCACGGTCCATGACTCCTACCAGATGCTGACCCCCGGTTGCTTAGGCGCGGTGACGGACGCTTTCCTGAAGAAAGCGGGGCAGTACGAGGCGCTGGCGGTGTCGGACATGGCCGGCATGTACTACGCGGACTACCGCTACCGGGGCTATGTCAGCGGGGAGCAGGGAGACCGGGTGCTGGAGGAGAACCTGGGAAAGCTGTCCGGGACCAAGAGCCTGTCCCTGGAGAACCCCCATATAGACAAGATCGGCTACGGCGACGTGGCGGCGGACATATCCAGGGAGAGCAGCGACTACGCCACCTTTGCATTCACCATCCCTTTCAAGCAGCTGGTGATGAACGGGCTCATCGACTACACCACGGAGGACGTGAACCTGTCCAGCAGGAACCCCGCCTATTTCGTCCTGCAGGCGGCAGAGCTGGGGGCGTACCCCAAGTTCATCCTCACCTGGAAGAACGTGGACGTGCTGAAAAACTCAGACTTCAGCTACCTGTATTCGGCACAGTACGAGGTGCTGGAGGAGAAGCTGAAAGCAGTGTATGAGGAATGCGCCGCCCTGCGCGGCCGGATCGGCACCAGCGAGATAACGGGGCATGAGGTGCTGGCGGAGGGAGTGTGCCGCACGGAATACGCCGGCGGCAGGACAGTCTATGTAAACTACAACCTGTATGACGTGGAACTTCCGGACGGAAGCACCCTGCCGGCGGAAGATTACCTGATAAAGGAGGGGAAGTAGATGAATAAAAAAGGCAAAAAGATACCCTATCAGACCATGCGCAAGATCCACGGGCTGGTCTTTGTCAGCCCCTTTCTGATCGGCTTTGTGGCATTCTTCCTGGTGCCCCTGGTGAACACGGTCTACTACTCCCTGAACAAAGTGGGAGTGGGGGACCAGGGCGGAATGACTTTTGAATGGTCGGGGATCCAGAACTACATCGACCTGTTCCAGACCGAAGTGACCACGGGCAGCGAGCCCATGATGCGGCTGTTCACGGAGGAGAACTCCACGGTGCTCTTAAGCCTCCCCCTGATCGTGATCTTCAGCCTGTTCATGGCGCTTCTGGCGAACCAGAACTTCAAGGGCAGGGCCATCGTGCGGCTATTGTTTTTCCTGCCCATCATCCTGGGGCTGGACGTGGTCATGGACATGCTGACCATCACCACCGGCTCTGCCGAGGGGCTGGATTCGGGAAGCAGCCTGTTAGCGGGCAGCTATGTGACCATCTTCCTGGTGCGGACGCTGAACGTGCCCATGCGGGTGCTCTACCCCATCATGAACTACGTGGAGAACATCTTTGAGCTGATCTCCCAGGCCGGAGTCCAGACGCTGGTGTACCTGACGGCGCTGCAGTCCATCAGCCCAAGCCTCTACGAGGTGGCAAAGATCGAGGGCGCCACGGCCTACGAGACGTTCTGGAAAGTGACCATCCCCTCCATCATGAACATCACTTTCTTCGTGGTGGTGTACACCATCGTGGACCTGTTCCTAAAGTCCTCCATAGCGGAGGAGGCCTACTCGTTCGCGTTCACCCAGGGCAAGATCGGGGTGGGGTCGGCGCTGTCGGTGGTCTATATCTTCAACGTGATCCTGGTGCTGGCCATCGCCGCGCTGCTGTTGAGAAAGGCGGTAAAGAAGAATGAAAAATAAAAAATACACGGAAGTGGACGCCAGCCTGGCGCTGTACCTGTTCCAAAAGAAGTCCAAGAAGCGCATCGTGCAGTTCTTCACCATCGTGCTGATCCTGGGCCTGTGCTTCACCATCGTGTACCCCATCGTGGGCCTGGTCCCCACTGTCCTTTCCGCCATGGAGGACCTGGGGAACCCCAACGTGATCTGGATACCGGAGGAGTTCTCCACAGTCAGCTTCAAGGCCGCTGTGCGGCTGGTGATGCCCCAGGGCATCTGGACCATGCTGGGCTCCATCCTGTACTCCGTGGGGATCATGCTGCTGCAGCTGTTCTTCTCGGCCATGGTGGGATACTCCCTGGCGCGGGTGAAGTTCTGGGGCAGGGGCCTGGTGTTCGGCATGGTGATTTTGGTGTTTTTGCTGCCCAGGCAGTCCCTGCTGTTAGCCCAGTACATCTCCTTCGTGCACTTCGACGTGCTGGGGATCATGAACCTGTTCACGGCGGCCGGGGAGGTGAACCTGATCAACAACCCGATCGTCCTGGTGCTCCTTGCCGTCTTCGGCTTCGGGGTGAGCCAGAGCCTGTTCATCTTCCTGTTCAGCCAGTTCTTCAAGAACATCCCCAAGGAGCTGGAGGAGGCCTCCCTGATGGACGGCTGCGGGTTCTACAGGACCTACTTCCGGATCATGCTGCCCAACGCGGTGCCCATCATCTCCACGGTGGCCATCCTCTCCTTTGTGTGGAACTATGGGGACACGTACTACACCAACTACTTCAACCCGGACGGGAACTACATGAGCACTTTGCTCTCGTCCACCTTTATCCAGGCGAATAAGGACACGATCCTGAGGTCCTTAACCACCTGGTACGATGTGCCGTCGGTGACCGACATGGCCTTTGACGCGGTGAAGCAGGCGGGCGTTTTAGTGTTCCTGATCCCGCTGCTGATCGTGTACCTCATCGGGCAGAGGAAGCTGGTGGAGAATATGGAGAATTCCGGACTGGTGGGATAAAAACGGTTCGGCAGGCAGTTTTCTTTCGGATGTTTTTGCGGTATTTTTGCAGGGCTCGGGCGGCGCGTATCTACTGTAACGCCGCCCGCCTTTTCATATGTGCGGATTACATAAGGCAATACGGCATTTATGCTGACACCCGACTCACCAGCGATAAGAGTCATGAATTGGCGGCATACAATCAAAACCTGTTTTTGTAAAGCGGCACAGAGATTGGGGGATAAAATGAGAAAAAGATGGAAGACATGGATAGTGCTGGGACTGGCTTGCAGCCTGCTTGCAGGATGCGGACAGTCGCCGGATGAAAAAGCGCAGGACGGGGAGGCTGTATCCGGAGAGAACGCAGTAGGCGGAGAGAGCGAAAAGCCCGGGACGGGAACTAAGACAGGAGCCCCGGGAGCTGCGGACGAAACATCCGGGCAGCCGGAATCCGGGCAGTCCACAGAGGAGGGCATTGATATGTCACAGTATGACAGGATGAAAGTGGATACAGGCACCACATACCAGACCATGGAGAGTTTCGGAACCAGCGGCGCATGGTGGAGCCAGTATGTGGGAGGTTTTGAGAAGTGTGTTGATGACAGCGGTGTAAGCACCAGGGAGCAAATCGCCACGCTTCTCTTCGACAGGGAAGCGGGGATAGGGCTCACCTGCTATCGCTACAACTTGGGAGCCGGCTCCGCAGAGAGCCGCAAAGGCACTTATTCCGATATCCACAGGCGGGCGCAGAGTTTTGAGACAGCGCCGGGAGTCTATGATTTCACAAAGGACGCCAATGCCGTGTGGTTTCTGGAAAAAGCCACGGAACTGGGCGTGGAGGAGGTGGTGCTTTTCTGCAACTCTCCCCTGGAGCGGCTCACGGACAATGGGCTGGCCCATTTGGACAAGGGGATGAAGAGTAACCTGTCCCCGGAGAACTACCAGGCTTTTGCCGCTTATGTGATGGATGTGGCGGAGCATTTTGTGGCGGAGGGGATCCCGGTGAAATTCATCTCTCCCATCAATGAGCCCCAGTGGGAGTGGATGGGAGGCCAGGAGGGCGCCCATTACGAGCCGGAACAGACCACGGAGGTGTACCTGGCTTTTCTGGACGAGCTGGAGAGCAGAGAGAGCTTAGCAGGGGTAAAGCTGTCCGGGCCGGAGAGCGGCGAGTGGAAAGGACAGGCCATTGACTATACGGAGAGCCTGCTTAAAAACCAGCGCCTGGCTGCCCATTTTGACACCATTGACAACCATTCCTACTGGTCGGAGGCGGTGGACAAGGAGAGCTTCCGCAACTATATGAAAGTGTACCATCCGGAGGTAAAGCTGCGCGCCAGCGAATGGTGCGAGATGGTAAACGGTTCGGACGTGACCATGGATTCGGCCATACATCTGTCTCAGGAGATAGCGGAGGACCTGCGGATCCTAAGCGTGGTGTCCTGGCAGAACTGGGTGGCCGTGGCTCCCGGGGGCTATCGGGACGGACTGATCTATATTGACGAGAAAAGCCAGAAATTCCGGGCCCTGAAGCGGCTTTGGAGCTTCGGCAACTATAGCAGATATGTGCGCCCGGGGTATGTGCGGGTGGATATAGAGGGGGATTCCAGAGATCTGGAGAAGCTTCTGCCCACGGCTTTCACCGGGATCAATGAGGCCGGTGAGGAGGAACTGGTGATGGTATTTGTCAATGAGGGGACGTCAAGCCAGGAATTTGTCCTGGAGGGATGCCAGGGGTACGAGAGAATCGCTTATTACGAAACCTCGGACGCGCATGATCTGGAATGCGTTTTGGAGGAGGAGTGGAAGCAGGGACCAGTGACGGTGCCCGGACGGAGCGTAGTAACAGTGATACTGAGCAGAGCCGGTAAGTAGGCTGAGGGCAGGATGCGGCCTTTTGATTCTGTGTGCGGCGAGGCACAGGAATCTGTGGTACATGGTGCAGAGTGGTGCGATGTATGGCGGAACATGCCGGACGGACGGGCATCCGAAAGGAACCTGTGGACACTGTGACCATAGACGGCTGGAACATGCTGCACCGGACGGATGGGTGCCCGAAAGGATCGCAGGAATCCATGCGGATCGCAGATTGGCTCAAAAAAAGGGCTGTCGGAGATGACAGCCCTTTTTTAAGTACGCTTTTTTGTGGGATCCCGGGGGCGGTTCGGACTTACTCGCCCTCGGTTCCGGCAGCTTTCGGCTGCGCAGCGGCCTTATCCAGAGAAGCCTGGATGGCCTCTAACAGCACCAGGGAGGTGTACTTGCTCTCAGCGGTATATGTGACGGATTCCAGCGACTGGCTCTCATAGACCTGCTCACAGATGGAGTCCATGGCGGGCTGCAGCAGCGGATACACGGTGGCCACGGCATCGTCCAGGTTCACCAGACGTATGGAGGTGATGGAGTCCTTATCCACGATTACTTCCACATCAATGGACTCATTGCCCAGCACCAGCTGCGTTGTGTAGATGCCGGGTATGTAGAGGGAGGAGACTTCCGCCATGGCCGGCTCTGAGCCGGAGGTGTCCTCCATCTTAGGCTCCCTGTCTTTTTCCTTGTCCTTGCCAGGCAAAAACATCATGGCCAGCAGGACGATGAACAGGATGCCCAAAGCGGCGAAGATTGCGGTATAAATCAGCTCTTTCATGTGAAGTACGACGATTTTAGTCTTTGCACTCATCCCTATTTCCCCTTGTATGTTGTCTTGTCACTTTTTCTTTATAATAGATATGTCGTGACCCGGGGAATTATGCCAGTCAGTCTTTTCCCATAAGGGACAGGATGCATCCTTTCATGGCCTCATAACTTTCAGGGGTGATGTCGTGCTCCATCCTGCAGGCATCCCTGGCTGCAGTTTCCGGATTTACGCCCAGATGAATCAGCCAGTCCCGCAGCAGGGTGTGGCGTTCATAGACGCTTTCGGCAATCTCTTTTCCGATGGCGGTCAGGGTGATGTACCCGTCTTCCCTGACGGTGATGTAACCCCGGCTGCGCAGGTTTTTCATGGCAACGCTCACGCTGGGTTTGGAAAAAGCCATCTCATTGGCCACATCAATGGAACGCACGGCGGAAAGGCGTCTGCTCAGAACAAATATGGTTTCCAGATAGTCTTCCAGGGATTCTTCGGATTTGTGTTGAATATAGCTCATTTATGACATTGCTCCTTTCTGAGACGACCAGGCAGGCCCCGGTCTGTAGATTGCCTGTCAGTTTATCCTAACATTTTCGGGGGGGATTTTCAAGTCTGTGCTGTCGGAATGCGGAAAAGCATTTTCTTGTATCTTGCATTTTGCACAAAATGAGAGGTTAGTAGTACCTAACTAAACTCCCATGTCCTGCACACTTGACACCACCATAAATGAAACCTTTTGGGCAAGTCTGGGTTTGCAATTGTTATTTTCTGGCCGTATACTATAAGCAACGGCAAAGATCGGTGTTATTTTG